>JBAXJX010000001.1:0-568920 GCA_037137655.1 Candidatus Falkowiibacteriota bacterium | reverse complement strand
GATTTGCACGCTTCACCCCACACGGTTAACGGCATTCTACCGAAGATTATTAAAAGCACCATTTTCTTTTTATATTAATAAATAACCGTCTTCTCAGTCTTCGGTATCTCGGCTTGAATAAGCTAATCTATATAATTTCGCTTCGTCTTTCGACTTCGCTTTCTTCAACGCTTTTATCTTCTGGGGCGAATCTGGCAAAACTTTTGAAAAAAGATCTCACTAACGTTCGAACTTTTTTAAAAGTTTCGCCCAGCTTCGGATACGGTAGGCTTGGTGAGGGCTTTTTGCGTTTTGCCATATAAAGTAAGCTGTGGTAATATAATGAAATATAATAAAATTTATGAAAAATACACCAAAAATTGAATTACTCGCTCCGGCGGGGAACATGTTAAAAATGAAAACAGCGCTTTTTTATGGCGCCGACGCGGTTTACCTTGGGATTCCGGATTTTTCGTTGCGCGTCCGAATTAACGATTTTGACTTAAAAGGTATTAAGGCTGGTATTGAATATGCCCATAAAATAAAGAAAAAAGTTTATGTGACTGTTAATATTTTTGCGCATAACCGTCACATTAAATTATTACCAAAATATTTAAAGCAAATTGCGACTTTTAAAGCTGACGCTTTAATTATTTCTGATCCCGGTATTATCTCTTTGGCGAAAAAATATTGCCCTAAAATTGCGATTCATCTTTCCACTCAAGCTAATTGTACAAATGCGGCGGCGGTAGCTTTTTGGCAAAAACAAGGCGTGAAACGGATTGTGTTGGGTCGGGAAGTGACCCTCGCGGAAATTAAGGAAATGCATAAAGCTTGTCCAAAAATGGAATTGGAATATTTTATTCATGGTGCGATGTGCATGGCTTATTCTGGCCGTTGTTTTTTGTCGAAAGAAATTTTAGGTCGCAGTGCTAATTTGGGTGATTGTTCCCAACCTTGTCGCTGGGAATACGATGTTAGTATCAAAGCTAAGGGGCATGATGAGGCTTTTGAGCTCGTGGAAGAACCACATGGTACCTATTTACTTAATTCCAAAGACTTGTGCCTTATAAAGCATATTCAAGCTTTAATGAAGGCTGGCGTGGGCAGTTTTAAGATTGAAGGCCGCGCCAAGAGTGTTTATTATATTGCGAATTTGGCTGGTATCTATAAAGAAGCTATTAATAACCCGAAGAAAGTTGATTTTTTGTTTTCCGAATTAGAATCTAAATTAGTCCATCGGGGTTATACCACTGGATTTTTGTTGGGTGATAAAGCCGCGCAAAATATTGATAATGCCAGCAATACTGCTCCATGGGAATTTTGCGGGCAGGTGAGTGCTGTGGAAAAAATTGCTCCCGGTAAATACAGTTTATTGGTGGGTGTACATAATACGATGAAAGTTGGTGATGAAGTGGAGATTATTTTGCCGAATTATGATATAATAAGCTTGAAATTAAAAGAAATGATTGATGCGAAGACCGGTGAAGTTTTAGCTGAAGCCCATGGCGGTGGCGGTGGTCAAACAATTTTATTGGAAGTTAATAGTAAAAAAGACATTTTACCACTGACGGTTTTACGTCGAAAATTATAATTTATGATCGCCTACTTAAAAGGAAAAGTTTTACATAAAAATAATACTAGCGCTGTAATTGTGGTCAATAATATTGGCTACATGGTGGCGCTTAATGCTGCTTTTTTGGGCGAGACCATGGTTGATGATGAAATTGAAGTTTACACTCATCAACATGTCCGTGAAGATGCGGTAGAATTATTTGGTTTTAAAAACTTGGAAGATTTAGAATTGTTCGAATTATTAATTTCCATTTCCGGCGTCGGTCCGAAAACTGGTTTGGGTGTTTTTTCGTTGGCCAGTGCTGGTGATATTAAAGAAGCGATTGCCCGGGGTGATTCCGGCTTGCTCACTAAAGTTTCGGGGATTGGTAAAAAGACGGCCGAAAGAATTGTGCTCGAGTTGCGTGATAAAGTTGGTCAATTGGCTTTTTATGATAAATTGTCCGGCGCTAAAACATTGCCAAGTAGCGATGAGATTGATGCTTTAATGACCTTGGGTTATTCTTTGCAACAAGCTCGAGAAGCTTTAGCTCAAATTGATCCAAGCTTAAAAGATAGCAGTGAAAAAGTACGCGCTGCGTTAAAAATGATTGGAAAATAAGCGCTTTACAAGCTTTTAGTTTTGCTTTAAGATGATTTGTATAAGGTTTTCTAAAATATAATTAATTACTTCAAATAAATGCTTAAAATATTCGATAACTTTTTAGATAAATTCGGGCGCTTCGGTCACGATTTGGGAGTTGATTTAGGTACGAAGAATACCTTAGTTTACGTTGATAAACGGGGAATTATTATTAACGAGCCAAGTGTCGTGGCGATTAACACTCGAACTACGGAAATTTTGGAAATTGGGCATGAAGCTAAGAAAATGGTGGGAAAAACTCCTGGCCATATCCAAACTATTAAACCATTGGTTGATGGCGTTATTTCTGATTTTGAAGTGACGGAAAAAATGTTAAAATATTTTATCAAAAAAGTGCATAGTGAAAACTTTGCAATTTTACCTCGTCCGCGAATTATCATCGGTATTCCTTTGAATATTACCGAAGTGGAAAAGAAAGCCGTAGAAGATGCGGCTCGTTCCGCTGGTGCTCGTAAAGTTTATTTGGTGGAAGAAGTCATGGCTTCGGCTATCGGTGCGCGTTTGCCGGTCCTTGATGCGACGGCTAACATGGTGGTGGATATTGGTGGCGGTACAACAGATATCGCCGTGATCTCTTTGGGTGGTGTCGTGGCTTACAAATCTTTGCGTTTTGCTGGTAATGAATTAGATAATAATATTTCGGAATATGTGCGTGAAGAATTCAACTTATTAATTGGTGAACAGTTAGCGGAAAAAATAAAAGTAAGTATTGGTTCAGTTATTCCGTTTGAAGAACAACGAACTATGGAAATTCGTGGCCGCGATTTAATTAGTGGTTTGCCAAAAGCGGTAATCATTACCGATCAACAGGTACGCGAAGCGATTTCTCGCACTATCGCTAAAATTGTTGAAAATATTAAATTAACTTTAGAGGCCACACCACCAGAATTAGTTTCTGATATTTATGAACGTGGCATCGTCTTAACTGGCGGTGGCGCTATGCTTTATGGTTTGGATAAATTAATTTCACAAGCGGCTAAAATTCCGGTAATCGTAGCTGATGATCCTTTGACGGCTATGGCACGGGGCACTGGTTTGTTATTTTCCGATGAATACTTATTGAGCAAAGTTATGGTATTGCCAAACCTCATCTAGTTTATGATAAATTTTAAATTCAAAAATAACCTAAAAATAATAGTAGTTATCGGACTACTTATTTTTTTACACTTTATTGGTGCTTTAAAACCGGTGGAAAATTTGGCTACAGGAGTTTTTCAACCAATTTTAGGTAGATTTTATGCGTGGTCCTCGGCTTGGCGTGATAATAAAAAAATGGTTGACGCCCGAATCGATTATAGTGCTCAAATCGCTGACCTAAAATCACAAGTCAGTTCGTTGACGGTGGCTAATGCTGGCTTATTACAATCGGAAGCAGAAAATAAAAAATTGCGTCAGTTTTTAAATTTCCCCAAACAAGATAATCGGTCTTATGTTTTAGCGAATGTGATTTCACAAGAAAATTTTTTGGATGCTGAGAAGACCGGTCAAAATATTGTGATCGATAAAGGTAAAAAAGATGGTTTACGCCCAGGGTTAGCCTTAGTTAATTCTGACATGGTTGTGGTTGGAAAAATAATCGCGATTGACGATAAAACTGCACGCGCTTGTTTACTAACCAATAATATTTGTAAATTAGCCGTGGCCGTTTTAAATCAGGGACACACCATTGGAATTTCTGAAGGTGATTTGGGTTTAACGGTTAAAATTGATTATGTGGATCAAACAGAGAAGGTGACTATTAATGATATTGTTGTCAGCTCGGGACTTGAAACTGATGTGCCGGCCGGTTTAACGATTGGTCGCGTCAACCAAATTAAAAATAATCAAAATGATGTTTGGCAAAATATTAGTGTTGAACCTTTGGCTAATTTTGATGATTTAGGAATTGTTTCAGTAGTTTTGCCAAAGTAAAATAATATGGAAAAATATTTTTCTTGGATTTTTTTAACATTTTCGGCGGCGGCTGTTTTTATTTTGCAGCGTGGCTTAATGGATGCTTGGCCATCGCCGTATAATCGAATCAATTTAGTTTTATTATCACTTTTACTTTGTTTGTTTTTATTTCAATTAAATAAAACTATAATTTTTGGGGTAATTTTAGGCGTTCTACTAGATATTTTTTCTTTTAATTTTTTTGGTGTTAATACTTTGAGTATTTTTTTAAGTTTACTTTTTGCCGGCTTTTTATTAGATAATTGGCTTACACATCGTAGTGCTTATTCGTTTTTAGCGTTGACTTTTTTTACTATAATTTTTTATAACTTTACTCTTTATCTTTTAATATATTTAACCGGATTTTTGCATGGCGGATCATTTTTTCTGTGGTCAGGAAACTTTTGGTTAGGACTTTTAAGTGAATTGTTTTGGAACCTAATTATAATTTTTGGATTTTTTGTCATCATGAATTTAACCTCTAATCGTTTAAAGTTGGTATTCTTGGATAAAAAATAAGTTTGTGTTATAATTTGAGCATAAATACTTATGAAATACGACGTAATTACAATCGGTGGTGCCACAGAAGATGTTTCACTTTACTCCAGTGATGGTGTTTTGTTGAAAAGTAATCATGACGCTTTACGCCAAAAGCTTTTAGCTTTTGAGTATGGATCAAAAGTTGTGGTTGATAAGGCCTATTCTAATTTTGGTGGTGGTGCGGCTAACGTCGCTGTGAATTTGGCTGGACTCGGTTATAAAACAGCCATCCTAATTAATATTGGTGCTGATGAACGTGGCCGTCGGATATTTAATAATTTTAAAAAGCATGATGTAGCTACTAAACTCGTAAATATTGATTTTAATTCGGAGAGCGCCGTGTCTTTCATTATTATTAATAAAACCGGGGAGCGTTTAATTTTTACGGATCGTGGTGCTAATAAAAAATTGCAGTTAAAAGAAGAAAATCTTAAAGCGATTAAAAATTGTCGTTGGGTTTACATCGCTTCTTTGGCTAATGATAATTGGCAAGCCGATTTGAAAAAGATCTTTGCTGTTTGCGGACCAAAGATAATTTGGAATCCGGGGCATGAACAGTTAATTGCCGGCTATGATAAGTTAGCGAAATTTTTAAAACAAACCGATGTCTTGTGTTTAAATAAGGAGGAGGCAATTGAATTAGTTTTAAGTGTTGAGGAATATAAACATAAAACTATCAGTTATCTTAATGATGTTAAGAATTTATTAAAAATTATTAATTCTTTTGGACCGCAAATGGTGTTGATTACTTCTGGGTCGCTAGGAGCTGACGTTTATAATGGTTTGAAATATTATCATGTCGCTCCGGTAAAATCTAAGAAAATTGCTGATAAAACTGGTGTGGGTGACGCTTTTTGTTCCACTTTTTTATTCGGTTTAGAAAAATGCAAAGGCAATATTTCAAGTGCTTTGAAATTAGCTTCCCGCCAAGCGGCAGCCGTTATGACTGTCTTGGGTGCTCAAAATGGTTTACTTAAAAAGAAAGATTTAAAATAATAAAATTATGATCAACGGTGTAATAATAAAAGATTTACCTCAGTATACTGATGAAAGAGGATGGTTAAGTGAAATTTATCGTCACGATGAATTGGATGTTAATCCAGCTATGGCTTATGTGAGTTTAACTAAGCCGGGTGTGATTCGCGGACCACACGAGCATGTTTATCAAAGTGATGTTTTTGTTTTTGTGGGACCTGGTAAATTTGATCTTCATCTTTGGGATCGCCGACCGAATTCTAGCACCTTGGGCGAATATATAAAAGTTGAGGTGGGAGAGGGAAGTCCAAAATTGGTAGTTGTTCCACCGGGAGTAGTGCACGGTTACAAATGTGTTTCTGATGTGGCAGCTCTAAGTATTAATTTACCAGACAAGTTGTATCGTGGTATTTCTAAGAAAGAGGATATTGATGAAATTCGCTGGGAAGAAAACGGCGAATCACCTTATCATATTAATTAATTTTTAAAAATAAAAGTATGGCTAAAAAGATTTTTCTTATCGAAGACGATGAAAACATTTTATACGGTTTACAAGATCGTTTCACTTCCGATGGTTACGATGTTGATATTAGTAATGCAGAAGAGGAGCTTGATACGATTTTAGCGCGCATCAGAGAATTTAAACCAGCTTATTTAGTTTTGGATTTAATTTTACCAAAGCATGATGGTTTAGAAATCGTAAAACGGGTTAAAGGCGATGACGAATTAGCTGATGTTCAAGTTTTAGTATTCACTGATTTGAGCAATGAAGATAGTCGTTCTCGTAGCGTTGGCCTTGGTGTTAATTATTATTTTTTAAAGAGCGATTTAGATATTAATGAATTCGCTGATAAGGTTGAAGGTATAATTAGTGGCGAACAAATTGAGGAAGTAGCTGAAATGGAAGATGATGAAGGTGGTGAAGATTTAGTTTTAGAATAATATATAATCAATATGAAAAAGAAAAAAATATTTATAATTTTAGGAGTATTAATTTTGGCCGGATCAAGTTATTTTGTTTTTTTCAATAAGAAACCAGGTTTTGAATATACCACCGTGGCGGCCAAACGGGGTGATTTAATTCAAAGTGTGAGCGAAGTGGGAAGTGTTAAAGCTTCCAAGGAATTAAATTTAAATTTTAATCAAATGGGAAGTTTGGCTAGAATTTTAGTTAAAAATGGCGATGTTGTGAAAAAGGATCAATTACTAGCTGAGTTGGATTATTCTTCATTATTAATTAGAGAACGTGAGGCTCAATCAAATGTTGATATTGCCCAAGCGACTTTAAATAAATTGTTATCTGGAGCGACTCCGAGTGATATCGCGGTGGTAACGTCACAAGTTAATCAAGCGAAAGCGGCTTATGCAGCGGCGACTTCTAATTTTAGTAAAACGCAAAACTCTATTAACGAGAGTGTGCGTCAACTACAAAGTAATGTTGATGATTTAAACTCCCAAGGTAATATTTATTATGCTGCCTGGTCTAATGCTCAAGATAATCTAAGCACTAGTCTTGACGCTAAAAACTCTACCGCCAATAATGCTCTAGATTTTGTAGATTATATTTTAAGTAATAAAGATATTGAAAAGGTTTTGAGTGCGGAAAATTTAACTTATTTAGCTGATGCTAAAAAATATTATTATCAAGCCACGGCTCTTAAGGCTCCAGCCGATACTGCCTTGCTTTTAGCGCACAGCAATTTGGGTCCAATCGATTTTTCAAATTCAGTAACAGCTTCTTTAAATTATTTGAATTTAACCTTTAAGGCGCTTAATTCAACTTTTGGCGCTTTAGAAAATAGCGTTGTTGGTGTAGCTCTAACTCAAACTCAATTGGATACTTTTAAGAATACGGCCAATACCAATTTAACAACGGTTAGTGCTGGTATTGCGGCTGTGCAAGCCGCTTACGCAGCTTCTAATAATGCTAAAATAAATTTGGATCAGGCTCAAAAAAATGCGGCCAATGCTTTGTCGTCGGCCAATGTTAATGGTGCTCAGCAACTAGCTACGTCTCAATCGCAAGTTGACGCTACTCGTCAAGCGCTTGATGTGGCTCAAAAACAATTGGATAAAATTAAAACTCCAGCGCGCAGTGAAGATATTTCTTTGGCCCGCGGACAACTTGATAGTGCTCGCGCTAATTTTGATTTAATTAAAAAACAAGTTACTGATAATCAAATTATTGCTCCGATGGATGGTCAGATTTCCCAAATAAATTATGAAATCGGGGAACAGGTATCAGCCGCTAAACCGGCGATTACTATGTTAACGGAAAAAAACTTTGAAGTTGACGTTGATATTCCTGAGTCAGATATTTCTAAGGTTAAAGTTGGTGATGCTGTTTCTATGACTTTTGATGCTTTTGGTGAGAATCGAAAGTTTGCTGCTTCCGTTGTCTTTATTGATCCAGCTGCTACTTCCATTCAAAATGTTATTTATTACAATGTTAAGGTTATGTTTAATGACTCTGAGTCATTGGCGGATATTAAAGCTGGAATGACCGCTAATGTTGTTATTACCACAAACTCTCGCCAGGGAATTATGATAATTCCTAATCGGGCCATTGTTGATAAAGCTGGCCAAGGTCGTTTTGTTAGAATTTTAACTGATGTTAAAAATAATACTATTTCTGAAATCCCGGTTACTATCGGTTTAAATGGTAATGATGGTTTAGTTGAGCTTTTATCGGGTGACATCAAGGAAGGCGACTTGGTGGTAACTTATGTTAAAGATTTGTCTAAATAAATTATGTTAATAAAGATTGAAAATTTACATAAGAATTATCAAACGGGTGATCTCGTTACTCCAGTTTTGCATGGTTTGAATTTTACTATAGAGCGCGGTGATTTTGTTTCAATCATGGGACCATCAGGATCGGGTAAATCAACCTTGATGCATATTTTAGGTCTATTGGATCGGGCGACTACTGGTAAGTATTATTTAGATGACGGTGATGTGACTGATTTGGATGATAATCAATTAGCTAAATTACGTAATGAAAAAATTGGTTTTGTTTTTCAGGCTTTTAATCTTTTGCCTCGTACCACCGTTTTGGAAAATGTTAAATTGCCGCTTATTTATACTGGCAAAAATATTGATTTCGACGAACGGGCTAAAAAAGTTTTGGACAGTGTCGGATTGTCACATCGTTTAGATTATTATACCAACCAAATTTCCGGCGGTGAAAAACAACGCGTGGCTATTGCTCGGGCCTTAGTTAATAACCCGTCAATTATTTTTGCAGATGAACCGACCGGTAATCTTGATTCTAAACACGGTGCGCAGATTATGGAAATTTTACAAAAATTAAATGATGAAGGTAATACGATTATTTTGGTGACACATGAAACTCATACCGCTGAACATGCCAAGCGTATTATTCGTTTGAAAGATGGTTTTATTATTAGTGATGAACTCGTTAAAAATCGTTTATTTGCCAAAGATAATACGGAATTGTTAAAATAATTTTTATGTTTCATGCTTTGCGCCAAACATTTTTAATTTCTTTTCATGCACTTCTGGCCAATAAGGTCAGGAGTTTTTTGACGATGCTAGGAATTATTATTGGTGTGGGAGCGGTGGTTTTAATTATGTCTCTTGGGGCTGGTGCTCAAGCCTTAATTTTAGATCAGATCAAAGGTTTAGGCGGTAATTTGGTTGGTATTCTACCAGGAAAGTCAGATACTAACGGTCCGCCGGCGACGGTAATGGGTATTGTTATTACGACACTTACCGCTGATGACGGCAAAGCGATTGCTAGCCAAGTTCCTAATGTTACTGGTGTGGTTAGTTATTCGCGCAGCCTGGAAACTGTCACGTTTTCTGATACTAGCTATGAAACTAATATTAATGGTGTTTCATCTGATTATTTAAGTGTTGAAGGTGGTGGCGTTGCTCTGGGTCGTTTTTTAACTAATGATGAAGATTCTGGCGTGGCCCATGTGGCGGTTTTAGGCAGTGTGGCCAAGAATGAATTGTTTGGTGATTCAGATGCTGTTGGTCGACAAATAAAAATTAAAAAACAAATTTTTGACGTGATTGGTGTAATGGAACCACGTGGCAAAGTGGCTTTTCAAGATTATGATGATCAAATTTTTATACCCGTAAAGACCGCCCAAAAGTTAATTAATGGGGTTAATTATTTGAGTTATATCAGACTCAAAGTTAATAATGAAAAAAATGTTGATCAAGTTGTAGCTGACTCTAGTGCTTTGCTGCGTTTACGTCATAACATTTCCAATACTAGTGGTGCTGATGATGATTTTTCTGCTCGTAGTTTAGCTCAAGCGCTTGATGTGCTCTCCACTATTACTAATGCTTTGCGTTATTTCTTAACAGCTATGGCGGCCATTTCTTTGGTGGTGGGCGGCATTGGCATTATGAATATCATGCTCGTGAGCGTTAACGAACGCACACGGGAAATTGGTTTACGTAAGGCAGTTGGTGCTACTAATGGTCATATTACTTTTCAATTTATCATGGAAGCAGTGGTGATAACTTTGATTGGTGGATTAATTGGAATTTGTTTTGGCGTGTCCTTGTCGTGGATAATATCACGCGTCGTACAAAGTCTTGGTTATAATTACAGTTTTATTGTTACCTGGTCCTCGGTAGTTTCTGCGGTAACTGTTTCAATTATTATTGGTTTAGTTTTTGGAGTTTATCCAGCGCGTCATGCTTCACGTTTAGATCCGGTGGAAGCATTAAGTTACGAATAATATGATATTTGATAATATAAAAATTGCCTTGCGCTCCATGCTTTCTAATCGGCTCCGAACATTTTTGACGGTGCTTGGTATTATGATTGGCATTGCTGGTATTATTATTGTGTATTCGGCTGGCGAAGGCATTCGATCTTTATTGTTGGCGCAAATGGAATCATTTGGTACTAATATTGTGCAAATCGAAATTAAGGTGCCAACGACCAAAAAAGGTGGTGCCGGTAACGCGCAGAGCTCAATGGCTCTGGCTTCTGGTGTCCAAGTAACAAGTCTAAAGTTGAAAGATTTGGCCGATGTTAAAAAGTTGAGTAATATTGGCAAGGGTTATGGTGCAATTATGACTCAAGATAAAGTTAGTTATGGATCGGAGGTTCATAAAGTCTTTGTTATGGGGGTGAGCGCGGAATATCTAGATGTGGATAGTAGTAAAATTGCGACCGGAAATTTCTTTAGCGATGATGATGATAAATCTTTAGCGACAGTGGTAATTTTAGGTAGTAAAATAAAAGACCAGCTTTTTGCCGATTCAGATGCAATTGGTAAATATATTTCTTTTCATGGTCAGAAATTTAAAGTTATTGGTGTGATGGCCAAGAAAGGGGCGGTGATGTCACTTGATTTTGACAGCTTTGTTTATGTTCCACTTCAGACCTTACAGAAAAAGGTCATGGGCATTGATCATGTATCTTATTTTACGGTTAAATTGATCGACAATAAACGGAGCGCTGATACGGCCGAACAAGTTCGAGCTCTCCTTCGTCAAAATCATGGCATTAGTAATCCAGAGCGAGATGATTTTCGTGTTTCAACGATGGATGATTTGATGAATACTCTTAATACGGTGATGAGTGCTTTAACTTGGTTATTATTGGCAATTATCATTATTTCACTTTTGGTTGGTGGCGTTGGTATTTTAAATATTATGTACGTGGTGGTCTCAGAGCGAACTTCGGAAATTGGTTTGCGTAAAGCCGTTGGCGCGACCTATAATAATATTATGATGCAGTTTTTAATTGAGGCGGCTGTGATTTCACTCCTCGGTGCTTTAGCAGGTGTTGTTTTTGGAGTAATTATTTCTTGGCTGATTTATGTCGGGGCTAATGCAGCTGGCTTAGAATGGACTTTTGTCATTCCGTTGCAAGCCTTTATAGTCTCTTTATTATTTTCTCTATTTTGTGGTATGTTTTTTGGAGTTTATCCAGCTAGGAAAGCGGCAGCACTTGACCCAGTCGAGGCTTTGCGCAAAGAGTAGAAATTGACAAAAACCTAATTTTTTGGTATAATTTATATGAATTTAACAAGTATAAAACTCGCAGCTAATAATATTAAGAAGATTTTTTCTGATTATTTACTTAGTTCTAAAGAGCTCGAGAAACGACAAATGGATTTAATAAAAGAAGCTTATCAAAAAGAGGATGAGGCGCGATTAGCCGAAATTAGAAATCTTATAAAAAAATAATAAATTTTATGTCCGAAGAACAATTGGAAAATTTAAATAATAAAAACTCAAATGAAGATTTAGGGGTAGTTAATCTTGAAACGCCAAAAAACGAGGGCGGTGTGTTTGAGGAAATTTCTCAAGCGAGCACTCCGGAAGAATTAGAGAAATCAGCTGCTGATATTAAAGCTGAGATTGTGAAAAACCTTAAATCAGTTAATGTTACAACTGAAGCTTTGTTGAATGAGGCTACAAAAGATCATAAAGAATTTTTAGAACCACTAACTAGATTACGGGAAGAGGCTAAATTGACTAGCGAAAAAATAGATAGCGAAGTAGAAAAAATTAAAACTACTGAACACTTACCGAATTATGATGCGCTGTCAAAGGAAGCGGCGCTAGTGGAGATAAATCAGGCCCCGATTGAGGTGCAAAAAAGATTTAATGAACAAATTTCTCCACGCATGAAAGATGCTATGTCAACTGTCGGCGGCGTTTTTAATCAATGCAAATCACCTTACGCTCTAATCGGATCTAATTGTTATATACCGCATACTAAATATTCCCAGAAAATTCCTGATGATTTGGATGTTATTTTTGGTGTCCAAGATCTCGGCTTTAAACCAGAGGACGTTGATGCTAATGGTCAAGTAACAAAATTTGATAGTAATAGTGTTTATGGTCGTTTAGCGGCTATGGATAATGTGGAAATTGTTGAAGTTAAAGAAATGACTCGTTTTGGTAAAGAAAAAAATGGTTGTTTTAAAATTAAAGCTAAAATAAAAACTGCGTCTGGTGAATCTGTGGAAATGGAGGCTTTTGCGCAACATATGCAAAGTGAAATTGATGAGGGGCAAAATACCAATGGTCTTATTAATTTAGGCATTGATAAACAAGGCTTAGAAGTAGTTGATTGCAATGGCGTGAAGGTTAATATTGGTAATGAAGATATGGCCGAGGAGTTGTATTTAAAAAATATTATGAATGAATTTCCATTATATAATTTAAATGGTTGGGAGAATAAAGGTTGTCTAAATGCTAAGGCCTTGCAACGAATTTTTAATGTGATTAATTTGGATCATGAAAATTTTGAAAGTTCTATTGATGATATTATTACGAATATTGGAAAACTAAAACCACCGACCGAAGCGGCTCGCCAGGCCCAAGTAGTATTAAGTGAACTCTGGGTAGAATTTAAAGCTGCGAAACATTTCGACGGCGCTGGTTTAGTTGATCATTTGGTGGAAAAAAATGGCCTAGAAATTAAGTCGGGCAATTTAGAAGAGGAACATATTTTAAAAACGGAAGCAGCAGTTGATATTATGACCAACGAAACGCGAATGGACATGGAAAGTATGAGTGCTGCACATCAAACTCTAAAAAATGAAATTGATAACTATGATGGTAGCAACGAAGAGTTGCGTGTTAGTCTTTTGGAAAAAATTGATGATGAAATAAAAAATTTGAGTGCGACTGGTCAAAAATATAAAGCTTATATGCGTGAAGTTGACGGTAAAAGTCCGCGTGATTTTTGTGTTTATGCAGCGATGCCTCGGGTGCGTAATTTTTTTATCAGACCGATTATGTCGGAGATGATTGCGGCACGTAAAAAATTAGATAATAAGTAATAAACAATAAAAATATGTTCAACGAAAATAATTTAAATATTAATAGTGAGGATAAAAAAACTACCGGGCAGGGCGCGGAGGATGTGGCTTTACCGATATCTAACGAGCAATACCAAACAACACTAAAAGGTTTGTCACGCGAAGATATAATTACTCAAATGTTGGCTAGTGGATTAAGTCAGGAAGAGGCTGATGACTGGGCTGATGATTTTGACAAAGACCGTTAATTCGGTCTTTTTCATTTATTTTATCTAGTTGACATTTTGTGTTATTTTTTGTATACTTTTATTAAATAATTTGGTTCCTTAACTTTAAAAATGTAGGTGATGAAAAAGTTTATTAATAAACTTAAAAGACAGATCAAAATAAAAATTAAGAGTTATACGGAGAAGCAAGAGAAGAAACTGCCGAGAATTATAATCGATAGCAGTGTAACCCTTTATGATTTATTGGAAGCTTGCGATCTGGATCATTACGACCCATTCAAGTTTAATGATATTAATTTTCCACAAAAGTTCTCTGGCGATAAAGTTAAAGTAGAATTAGCTGTTAAAACTTTTCGCTATAAGAATAAGAATGTGCCAGAGGAAATTATTGAACTTATGAATAAGCAGGGATTTCGACCAATAACTTTGTATGAGATGTTAACATTAGTTGTTAAATATCCGACATTTTGTAAGTCGAGTAAATATGCTTTTACCGCCCTTGGTAGTAAATTTAACAATCTTGACGATGAATCGATTACTGCTCCATCTATAATGATTTTAGCTGGAATGGATAAGAAGAATTTATCGCTTCGTGATTGGAGCTCTGTTTGTTCAGGCTCATCTCGTTGCTTGTTGGGCGTGCGTCGATTAAAAAGCTAAAATTTAGTTTGAACTCCGATTTTTTACAAATCGGAGTTTTTTATTTTTTTATTTTATGCTATAATTATGACATTATAAACAATAATATTAATTTTATGATTAATTTAGCGATTAATGGTTTTGGCCGTATTGGCCGCGCCGCCTTAAAAATTATTTTAGAGAAACACCCGGATATAAAAGTTGTGGCCGTTAATGATCTAACTAATACAAAAACATTGGCTTATTTATTACAGTATGATTCTTGTTATGGTCCTTATGATAAAGCCGTCTCTTGTGATGATAAAAATATTATTATTGGAAAATTTAAAATTCCGGTACTCGCCGAGAAAGATCCAAATTTATTACCATGGGCTAAATTGAAGGTTGATGTTGTGTTGGAATGCACTGGTCGTTTTACTAACAAGGATGGTTTAATGGCTCATATTAAGGCTGGTGCCAGAAAGGTTATTTTGTCAGCTCCAGCTAAAGGCAAGGAAGATAAAGTTAAAACAGTGGTTATTGGTGTTAATGAAGATAAGATTTTAAAAACTGATAAAATTTTATCGTGTGCCTCTTGTACAACTAATTGTCTTGCGCCTGTGTCCGATATTATTCGCC
Source organism: Candidatus Falkowiibacteriota bacterium (assembly GCA_037137655.1). Classification (GTDB taxonomy): domain Bacteria; phylum Patescibacteriota; class Patescibacteriia; order Patescibacteriales; family UBA12465; genus JBAXJX01. The sequence continues at coordinate 554,023 of JBAXJX010000001.1, read as the reverse complement.
AACATTTTGGTATTTCCAAAGCGATTATGACAACCGTGCACTCTTATACAGCTGATCAAAATTTGGTTGATGGCCCACATAGTGATTTACGTCGAGCGCGGGCCGCAGCTATTAATATGATACCAACAACTACTGGTGCGGCGATTGCTACCACCGAAACTATTCCAAGTTTGAAAAACAAATTTGATGGTTTGGCGGTGCGTGTTCCAACGCCAGTTGGTTCTTTATGCGACATTGTTTTTGTTACTAAAAAGAAAGTTAGTGTGGAAAAAGTTAATGAAGTTTTTGTTAAATTGGCCAATACCGCTCGCTACAAAGGAATTCTTGAAGCGACTTATGCGCCGCTTGTTTCTAGTGATATTGTAAAAAATTCACATAGCTCTATTGTTGATTTATCTATGACTAAAGTGGTTGATGGCGATTTATTAAAGGTTATCGCCTGGTATGACAATGAATGGGGATATTCTAATCGTTTAGTTGATCTTGCTTACATGTTCGCTAAAAAATAATTTATTTTATTTTAAATATTAGCTATGCGTATTTTGGAAAAAATTGAAGAGGCTGCTTTAGTGGGTCGCGGTGGCGGCGCTTTTCCGGTAGCTACAAAATGGGCGACAGTTAAAAAAGCTGTGGGTGATAAAAAATATATTATCATTAATGCCTCAGAAGGTGAGCCGGGAGTTAAAAAAGATGAATATATCTTAGAGCATCATTTAGACGAAGTTTTGTCGGGTGTTAAAGTGGCCGATGAATTTATTCGCGCCGAAGCAATTTATTTTTATTTGAATCATAATTATTTTAATAAGTATAAGGCTAAAATAAAAAAGAATGCCAAGGGCTTCGCTTTGGATCATAAGCTAAAATTGTTTGTGAAACCAAAGGAGCATTTGTATATCGGTGGGGAAGAGTCGGCAATATTAAACATTATTGAAGGTGGTGTTATTGAGCCTCGTCTTCGTCCACCATATCCGGCGGAATGTGGACTTTTTAATTGTCCAACCCTGATTAATAATGTTGAAACATTTTACAATGTAGCCTTGGCAGAGCGTGGTGATTTTTATGACTTTCGCTTTTTTACGATAAGCGGTGCCGCTTCAAATATTGGTGTTTTTAATTTTCCGGCTAAGTGGACAATAAAAATGGTCTTACAAGAAAGTGGCAATTATCCTAATTTTCCATTTTTTGTTCAAGTTGGTGGTGATGCTTCCGGGGAGGTTTTAAACGATAGTCAATTGGATAGAGTTGTGGGTGGTGCTGGGTCAATTCGAATTTATGATTTAGATAAACATAACTCTGAGACATTGCTGCGATATTGGTTTGAGTTTTTTCGAAAAAGTTCCTGTGGTCGTTGTACGCCGTGTCGCGAAGGAACCTATCGTCTGCAAGAAATGATGGAGTCTGGTAAGATTGATTTAGAAATTTTTTCCCAAATTCTAGTTAATCTAGAAACGTCATCGTTGTGTGCTCTTGGTGCGAGTGTGCCATTGCCAATTTATTCTTACTTTAAAAATATTTTAGATAATAATTTAAAAAAACAAAATTATGCCAAGCGAAATTAAAAAAACGGTTAGTACCGCTACGCCGACTGCCAATAAAATTGTCGGACCGATTAAGCTATTTGTATCCACTTACGAAATTTTTAAAAATAATGTTATTGGTTTTAGCTTGAATACTATTTACAGAATTGTGGCGCTTTTGCCAATTTTTGTTATAGCCTTTTTGTACGCTCTTGTTTTTAGCGTTTTTGCTATCGATAATATTTTACTTTTATTATTGTTTGGCGCGCTATATTTAGCGGCTATAATTTTCTCGGTTTATTTAATGATTCGTTTTGATGTTCAATTATTATTAATGCTTAAAAAAACATCTGGTCAATTTTGGGATATTTTTAAGGTTGGTCGTAAATATTTCTGGTCTTATGCCTTATTGCTAGTGTCTTTGGTGTTTGTAATTTTTCTTGGTAGTTTGTTATTTATTTTACCAGGGCTTGTCTTGGCGGTTTTTGCTAGTTTAATTCTTTGCGTGGCCGTTTCTGAAGATCTTGGCTATGCAGCAGCGATTAAACGCGGCTTATCTTTGGCTAGTAAAAATTTCTTCGGTATAGCTTGGCGCTTAATTTTATTGGCGGTTGGTTTCTTTGTGGTTTATTTTGTTGTTAGAATCTTATTTTCTTTCTTTCCAGATTACGGCATCTTATTAATGATTCATAAACTATTATCATCACTAGTGTTCTATGTTGGCTATACTTTCTCAATGATTTATATCTATTTAATTTACAAGAGTTTAGCTGATAAAAAATAAGTTTGTATGGCAAATGCGATAAAAAAAATAAAAATAAAAATTGATGGTCGTAATCTTGAGGTTTTGCCAGGCAAAACAATTATGACTGTAGCTGGGGAAAATAATATTTTTATTCCAAGTCTTTGTTTTCATCCTGATCTCGATGTTAAGGCTAATTGTCGTGTTTGTGTGGTTGAAGTTAGTGGTCATGATAAATTAATGACGGCTTGCTCAACTAAGGTTGCTGCTGGTATGGAAATATTTACCGATTCACCACTTGTGGTCAAGGCGCGGAATTTAAATATTGAAATGATTTTTGCGGAGCATATTGAAAAATGCCCGACTTGTTCCTATCGCTTTAAATGTACTTTGCTTGACTTGGCGCGCCGGTATAAATTAAAAATTAATCGCTTCCCAGAAAGAAAGACGGCTCGGGTGACATATAAATTTGCTAATGCTGTGGAAATTGATGGTAGCCAATGCATTGATTGTCGCAATTGTGTCGAGGCTTGTTCTAAAATACAAAAAATTAATTTTCTAGAGTGTAAAGGGCAGGGAATAAATCGTGAAATTGTCCCAGTGTCCGATAAAGATATCGATTGCATTTATTGTGGTCAATGTGCTTTGCATTGTCCAGTAAATGCGGCGGCGGAACAAGAAAATTTTACTGATTTGGAAAAAGTTTTAGCGGCTAATAAAAAAATTGTGGTGGTGCAATTTGCTCCATCGGTCCGGGCGACAATTGGGGAGGAATTTGGCATGAAATATGACGAGAATATAGTTTTACGTTTAGCGACAGCTTTAAAGCAATTGGGTTTCGCTTATATTTTTGATGTTAATTTTGGGGCGGACTTAACAACAATGGTTGAGGCCGGGGAATTAATTGAAAGATTGAATAATAAAAAAGCTAAATTACCAATGATTACTTCTTGCTGTCCGGCTTGGGTCAAATATGTTGAGTTTTTTCATCCCGAATTAATTCCAAATTTAACTACGTCACGTTCACCGCAAATACATTTGGGTGGTGCGATAAAAACTTACTGGGCCAAACAAAAAAAGATTGATCCGCGAAATATATATGTAGTTTCAATTATGCCTTGTACGGCGAAAAAATTTGAAAGTGCGCGTGATGAATTTAAAATTGCCGGTTTGCGTCCAGTAGATTTAGTTCTGACGACACGGGAGTTAGCTTTCGTGTTGAAGAAAAATCGCATTAATTTGGCTGACGTTAAACCGGAAGCTAATAATTTAGAGTTTAATGCTGGTAGTGGCGCGGCGGTGATTTATGGTTCATCTGGTGGTGTAATGGAATCAGCTTTGCGAACAGCTAATAATATTCTTTGTGGCGATGGTAAGTCTAAAATTTGTGATTCACGTTTAGAGTTTAAAGAGGTGCGTGGCGCAAGTGAAATTAAAGAATTGGAATTAGATATTGCCGGCAAACATTTACGTGTGGCCGTGGTCAATGGTATCGGAGCGATTGATAAAATTTTACCGCATATTAAAGATTATGATTATATTGAGGTCATGGCTTGTCCTGGCGGTTGCATTGGCGGTGGTGGCCAACCAATCCCAACAACGGCCGCAATTAGAAAAACGCGAGCCGAATCGCTTTATGCGACTGATAAAAATAAAAAAATTCGCAAAGCTCAAAATAATGTGGAAGTTCTAGCTGTGTTAAAATGGTTGGAGGAAAAAAAATTGTCTCATCAAGTTTTGCACACTACTTATACTAAAAGAATAAAATCTAAAAAATAAATTTATGGCATACGTACAAGAGGAGGTAATGGAGGGAACTAATGTTTGGTCAATGGTCCAAGCACTATCTTTATTGTTAACAATTAGTGTTTTACCATTTTTTATTCATTCCCAGTTTATTAGCGGGCCATTTATTAATGCTTTATTAATTGTAATTTTATTTTTGTGTGGCATTAGAACAGCGGTGGTGGCCGCTTTAATTCCGAGTATGATGGCTTTGGCGGGTGGTTTATTGCCGGCCGTACTAGCACCAACTGTCCCGTTTATTATGATTTCGAACGTTGGCTTTATATTGTTAATAGACTTTTGTTATAAAAATACCGTTAATAACCAGAAAGGCTATTGGTTAGGTGTGGCTGCTGGCGCGGTCCTGAAGTTTACTTTTCTGTATATTAGTGTTAATTTTATAGGCCAGCTACTAACAAGAAAGGAATTTCTTGAGGTAGTGGTTCAAATGATGAGCTGGACCCAATTCGCCACAGCATTAATGGGCGGTATAATTGCTTGGGCATTTTTAAAATGGCTTAAATTTTTCTAATATTTTATGTCTTTAATAGATAAGGCGCCACAATTTGTTTTGGAAACTTTATCGAAGCTGGAGGAATCCGGCTTCGAGGCTTATATCGTGGGCGGTTGTGTGCGTGATTTGTTGATGGAACGAATGCCAAAGGATTGGGATATTACCACTAATGCGCGCCCAGAGCAGGTGTTAACGGTTTTTGCCAAGGCTAAATACGAAAATGATTTCGGGACGGTTTTATTACCACTTGGCGATGCTGATAATAATGTTTTAGAAATTACCACTTATCGCTCAGAAGCTGGTTACGCCGACAGACGCCACCCAGATCAGATTAATTTTGAGGATGATATTGAAGAAGATTTACATCGCCGTGACTTTACGATTAATGCCATGGCTGTTAATTTAAAGGATGAATTAGTTGATCTGTTTGGCGGCTATAAAGATATTCGTTTGAAAATTATTCGAGCGGTTGGTGAGCCAACTGAGCGTTTTAAAGAAGATGCTTTGCGTATGATCAGAGCGATTCGTTTTTCTTGTCAGCTTGATTTTAGTATTGAGCCGAAGACAGAACGGGGTATTATGAAAATGGCCGGCAATATAAAATTTGTGGCCAAAGAAAGAATTCATGATGAGCTCGTGAAAATTATTGCCTCACCGCGGCCATATGACGGTGTGATGGGCTTACATCATAGCAAGTTATTGCAATATATTATTCCTGAGTTAGAAGATGGTGTTAATGTTAAGCAATTTCATCATCATGTTTATCCGGTTTTTCAACACAACCTTTTATCTTTAAAACATTGTCCAAATAATTCTTACCAAGTTCGCTTAGCAGCTCTATTGCATGACGTCGGTAAACCAAAAGTTTTCAAGCTAGTTAATGGTGTTGGTACTTTTTATAACCATGAATACGTGGGCGCTAAAATGGCTGATAAGATTTTACGTCGTTTGAAATTTTCCAATGAAGATATTGACCGAATTGTTAACTTGGTGCGTAACCATATGTTTTATTATAATGTAGGGGAAGTGACAGAAGCTTCTGTGCGTCGCCTAATTGTTAAAACTGGCCGAGAGAATTTAAAGGATTTAATTGATTTGCGCGTGGCTGATCGACTTGGTTCGGGTGATATAAAACCAAAACCATACAAATTGCGTCACTTGGAATATATGTTGGAAAAGGTGCAACACGATCCGATTTCAGTGAAAATGTTAAAAATTAATGGTACGGATTTAATGGAGACTTTAAAAATGGAACCTGGTCCAAAAATCGGTGTAATTTTAGATGTGCTACTCAGCGAAGTGATTGAAGACCCAGAACTAAACAATAAAGATTATTTAGCTGATAGAAGTTTAGAATTAAACAAACTCGATTTAGCGGCTTTACGAGAGAAAGCACGGGAAAAAATTGAAGAACAACGAGTTATTGATGACCAAGCATTAAAAAAAGACTTTAAAGTTTAATTTTTTTGGGGTCTTTAAAATTACACTTATTTGTGCTATAATTATTTGGCATTATAATAATTTTAAAAATTAAAATTTATGTTTAAGAAAAATATTGTCCTTTTGTCTGCATTATTGTTTTTCGCCTTGTTTTTGACGGCTTGTAGTTCGGAACAAACAAATGTGATTACTAATAATTTAGATAATAAGGTAACTAATCAAAAAACTATGGAAAACAATACTAACAAATCCCAAGCAACTTTGCCGGGACAAGAAGATTTATGTGCGACTTATAGCCGCGCTATCTTAAAAACTAGCATGGGTGATATCGAATTAGCGCTGTATTGTGCTGATTCACCGGTAACTGTTAATAATTTCATGAATTTAGCTAAAAAAGGCATTTATGATGGCACTACATTTCACCGTGTGATTAAGGATTTTATGATTCAGGGTGGCGACCCAAACAGTAAGGATGATGATATTACTAATGATGGTATGGGTGGACCGGGTTATAAATTTGGTGATGAATTTAACAACCATAAATTAGTTAAGGGTTCTTTGGCGATGGCCAACTCCGGACCAAATACTAATGGCTCACAATTCTTCATCGTCACCGCGGAAAGCACTCCATGGCTTGACGGTAAACATGTTAACTTCGGTTACGTGGTAAACGGTATGGACATCGTCGCTAAAATCGAAAACGTTGAAACTTATGACGGTTCTAGTTATAGTCAACCAAAAGATCATCCTAAAAAAGAAGTGATCGTTAAATCGATTGAATTAAAATAAATTAAAAAATATGTTGATTTATTTAGACAATGCCGCGACTACCAAAATTGATCCGCGCGTTTTTGCTAAGATGAAAGATTTTTATTTCAATCATTATGGCAACGCTTCGTCGATTCACTTTTTGGGTCAGGCCAACGATTTAAAGATTGCTGAGTGTAAAGAAAAGGTGGCTAAAATCTTTAATAGCCAGCCGGAAAATATTGTATTTACTGGTAGTGCGACTGAAGCCAATAATTTTATTATTAAGGGTGTGATGCGCGCTAATAAAAATAAAGGTAACCATTTAATAGTTTCCAATATTGAGCATCCGTGTGTAATGAATTCAGCGCGCGAGCTAGTAGCGGAGGGCTTTGAACTTGATTTTGCGCCAGTTGACTCTAAGGGCTTAATAAAGCTTGATGAGCTGGCCAAGTTAATTCGTCCGACTACAGTTTTGGTGTCGATTATGGCGGTTAATAATGAGATTGGTGTTATTCAGGATTTGGCAGCGATTAGTAAATTAGTGCATGCCAGTGGCGCTTATTTTCACACTGACGCCGTGCAAGCTGTGCCATATTTAAAAATTGATATCAAAAAATTGAATATTGATTATTTAACCATCTCAGCACACAAGTTTCACGGACCATTAGGCGTGGGAGCAGTTTTTATTAATCGCAAGATAAAAATAAAAGCTTTAATCAGCGGTGGCGGCCAAGAAAATAATTTACGTTCTGGTACTTATAATGTTCCGGGAATTGTCGGTTTAACCGAAGCTTTATTGTTGTCATATAAAGAGCGCGGTGAATATCTAAAAAAAGTTAAAGCTTTGCGCAATTATTTGTGGCAAAGAATAAAGAAAGAAATCCCCGATGTCGTGCTAAATGGTGATTTTGTTAAAAGAACGCCGAATAATTTAAATATTCTTTTTCGCCGAATTGAAGGTGAAGCGATTTTAATGGACTTATCGTTTAAAGGTATTTGTGTTTCGACTGGATCAGCGTGCTCCGCAGTTAACTTAAAAGTTTCCTCGGTTTTGCGTTCGATTGGTTTGGTGGAAGATAATTTGAATAGTAATATCCGTTTTACACTTGGAAAATATAACACTAAGAAAGAAATTGATTATACAATTAAATGTTTGAAAGATACGGTTAAACGCTTAAGAGCTTTTACGCCGATTAAATAATTAAAAATAAAAATATGTCATTGAATTATACTAAAAAAACAATTGATAATTTTTTACACCCCAAAAATAGCGGGGAAGTAAAAAATGCTGATGCTCGGGCCGATGTTGGCAACATGGTTTGTGGCGACCAATTAACGTTTACAATTAAGGTTGTTGATGGAAAAATTAAAGAATTAAAGTATTTATCTTTTGGTTGTGCTTCTAATATTGCGACCGCTTCTGTGTTAAGTGAAAAAGTGAAAGGCATGACTTTAGCCCAAGCTAAAAAGTTTAATTGGAATGAGATTGTGTCCGATCTTGGTGGCTTGCCGACGCAAAAAATTCACTGCTCAGTTTTAGCAGTGGAGGGTTTGCAAAAAGTGATTGCCGTTTACGAAAAAAATCAAGCTAAGATGGCAGGAAAGCCGGCTGTTGCAAAAAAAGCGGTCACTAAAAAAGTGGCGGCTAAGAAGCCAGTCGCTAAGAAAGTGGCTATAAAAAAGCCAGTTAATAAAAAACTAAAAAAATAAAAATATGTTTGAAGTAAAAAATTTACCATTTGCCGATAATGCCTTGGAACCTTATATCTCACAAAACACTTTAAGTTTTCATTACGGTAAACATTATCAAACTTATATTAGTAATCTTAATAAGTTGGTGGCCGATACTGATTTGGCTAATTGTGATTTAGAAACAATCATCATGGATACTAATAATGATCCAGATAAAGTTGCTATTTTCAATAATGCCGCTCAAGTTTGGAACCATGAGTTTTATTGGAACAGTCTAAGTGCTGATAAATCAGAGCCGATTGCGGCTACTATGGCCTTGTTAGAAAAATCATTTGGATCACTAGAAAAATTTAAAGAAGAATTTGCCGCTGCCGCTTTATCACAGTTTGGTAGCGGTTGGGCTTGGCTTGTTAGTGATGGTGATAGTTTATCGATAGTTAAAACTTCAAATGCTGGGTGTCCGATAACGGCTAAATTAAAACCACTATTAGTGATTGATGTTTGGGAGCATGCTTATTATTTGGATTATCAAAACCGTCGCGCCGATTATGCTAAGTCAATAGTTGATAATTTGTTAAATTGGGATTTTGTTAATAAAAATATCTAATAAAAATCTATGAAAGAGACTCTCCTCAAGTCTAAGGCGAAGGCTAAAGTTGCACCCAAAAGAACAACTAGATACCAAAGTCCTTATCGCAAAATTAAACCAAAAATTAAAAGTCCTTATACTATTATTTATTTGGTGCGTCATTGTAATCCAGATTATTCGACGGAAAAGTTAGTTGGCGATCACAATATGCCACTTTCTAAAATTGGCTTAGACCAAAGAGAGTATTTAACCTTAAAGTTATTATCAATGGATATTGATAAGATCTATAGTAGCGAACTTTTGCGAGCTCAGGAAACGGCACGTGAATTTGCTGATAAAGCTGGTAAAAAAATCGTGATTGATAAACGCTTAAATGAAATTGATTGGAAGGATTGGTATCGTATAAAATATTTCAATATGTCAGAGAAGACTCGTGAAACAAGATTTAAACAACACGATCGTCTTGATAAGCAACTTGATAAGATGCAAGATTTTGGTCGAAAGTTAATTTCGGATGTATATTCACACAGCAAAGGGAAGTCGGTGGCTTTGTTTTGCCATGGTAATATTATTAAAACAATCATTACCGGCATTATCAATGCTGATATTATTGGATTTTTGTCCTTAGAGATTTTTCAATCATCAATCACTAAATTAGTAATTGATCGAGATGGCTATGTTAAAATTAATTATATTAATAATATTTGTCATTTGCCACATGAACCGAATGAAGATTTGTTTATAACTTTAGTTGATTAACGATTTTTAAAATCTGTTGATAAACTGTTGATAAGAATAATCCGTATAAATAGCCACTTGTTAATAAGTGGCTATTTTTTGTTATTAGCTTTATTTTTAGGGGTTTTTGTTAATAATTGGAGTGTTGACGCTAGGTTATCAGTGGTGTATAATTACATCATAAAGGTGAATAGTGGTGAATAAAGGTGAATTAAAAATAAAAACAAAATAGGTTTTCATAAGCATCCCCATGCTTGTCGTGCACTAACAATTTTAAAAGTTCAAAACTTTTAAAAACTAAACTCATGTTCATCGGAGAATACAGTCACAATCTTGATGAAAAGGGCAGATTGGCTATTCCGGCCAAGTTTCGTTCGATTCTGAAAAAGGGAGCAGTTGTCACCAAAGGGCTTGATAATTGCTTATTTTTGTATACAAAAGAGCAATGGGATAAATTAGCGCAAAAATTTGGCGCTTTGCCAATTAGTCAGACTAAAAGTCGGGCCTTTGCTCGTCACATTTTGGCTGGAGCGATGGAAGTTGATTTTGATAATCAGGGACGAATTACGTTACCGGAATATTTGCGTCGTTTTTCCACTTTAAAGAAAAAAATAATTATTGCCGGATTGTTTAACCATTTAGAAATTTGGGATGAGGAAGAATGGAATAAATATAAAGCGATAACTGAAGCTAACAGTAATCAGATTGCAGAAGAGTTAGGCGATTTGGGAATTTAAAATAAAAACATGAATAATGTTCATATACCAGTAATGCTCGATGAGGTTCTAGAATATTTAAATCCGCAACCTGGACAGAAATTTATTGACTGCACTTTGGGCGGTGGAACTTATACCACTAAGATCGCTGAGCGAGTTGGTAAAAAAGGTCTGGTGGTTGGTATTGATTTAGATGAAAGTGTGATTGCTAATTTTAAGAAGAATATTGCCTTACCAAACGTAGTTTTATTTAATGATAGTTTTAGAAATATTGATGAAGCGGCCGCATCAGTTGCGCCGGAAGTAGAAGGATTCGATGGAATTGTAATGGATTTGGGCTTATCATCAAATCAATTGGCAGATGAAGATCGTGGCTTTTCCTTTGCCGGATCACGACCACTTGATATGGCGTTTGGACCAAAGAGTCCGCGGTCGACTGAAGAAATTGTTAATCAATATAGTGCAGCTGATTTGGAATATATATTTAAGACTTATGGTGAAGAAAGATTTTCACGGCGCATAGCGGAAAATATTTGTTTACTCCGAAAGAAAGAACGAATTTTAAATACTGAACAGTTAACAACATTAGTGACAGATTCAATCCCGAAGAAATTTTGGCACGGCCGAGTTCATCCGGCGACTAAAATATTTCAAGCCTTAAGAATTGAAACGAATGAAGAGCTTAAGAGTTTGGAGGAGGCTTTACCAAAAGCAGTAAAACTTCTTAAACCAGGTGGCCGAATTGTGGTGGTTTCTTTTCACAGTTTAGAGGATCGAATTGTTAAACATTTTTTTAAGAACAGGGAAGATCTAAAAGTTTTATTTAAAAAGGTTTTGCTACCAAGTGACGCAGAATTAGATAATAATCCTCGGGCTCGAAGCGCTAAGATGCGCGCCGCGGAAAAAATTTAAAATTCCTCATATGGGAAAATTAGACTACAAACAAAGCTGGATTAAAAAAATTAAATTTGTTAATTTGTTACTTTTTGTTCTAATAATTGTTAGTATTGGAACTTATTTAGGTGGTATTAACGCTTTGGTTGTTAAAGGCTTTTCTTTGGAGGCCGCCAAAAAACATCTAAATGAATTAACAGTTGAGAATAGTCAAATTGAATCCAAAAAAATTGCCCTAGAGTCTTATGGTGATATCCAACAAAAATTAAATGATTTACATATGGTGCCGGTTGATAAAATTGAGTATTTAGAGATTAATGACGGTGCTGTTGCCAAAAAATAGTCATGGTTAAGCCAACAAAAAAAATTAATGTCCATGATAATCGTTTAAATTTTGTTTTAGCGATTATTTTTTTATTTGGCGCTATGATGGCTGCCAAGCTTTTTTATTTGCAGGTTTGGCGCAACTCTTATTATCAAGCTAAAGCTTCTGGCCAGCAACAAGTTAATGCCGTCCTTGATGCGGCGCGTGGTCAAATTTTGGTTAACAACTATAATCCTAGTTTAAATGAAAGTTCCTTATCGGCGCTCGCTACTAATAAAAACTTTGCTGTTATTTATGCTGTGCCGAAAGACTTGGATTTAAATAATGTTTCTTCTACGGCGGAAAAAATTTATGATACTTTTGATGCTCAGGGCGTTGAAGCGGATGTTGATAAAAAAATTGCCAGTGAAGATCAGTCAGAGATTGATAAAGAACTTAGCTTTATTAATAGTTTAAATTTATCAGATGCCGAGCGAACCGCTAAACAAGATGAAATACTGAATACAAAAAAATCATTACAATCTGATGCGACGTGGTCAGATTTTAGAAAGACAAAACGAGATTTAATGATTAATGAAGAGAAGCTTAAGATAACAAATAATTATCTCTTGAAATTAAATAAACCTGGCGATCCTTATGAAGAGTTAAAAAAGAAAGTTAGTGATGATGATTTGTTAAAATTTTACGCTACTCTACTTGGTCTTGATCCGGCTGAGTTAGAATTTCGCAATAATAAAATTTATAAAATCGGTGATGATGATAAAAATAATTTAGAATATAAAGGGTTTGGTTACACCATGACTTCGTATCGTTATTATCCAGAGGGAACATTGGCTTCAAATTTGATTGGTTTTGTTAACTATAATAATGTTGGTACTTATGGACTAGAAGCATATTATAATGATGAATTATCTGGAACGGCTGGTGTTTTAAAAGGCGAGCGTGGTAGCGGTCCAAGTCGGAGTGTGGTTATTGCTGATGATCGTGAGCATTTGGCGCCAGTTGATGGTTCGGATATTGTTTTAACGATTGACCGGGCTGTGGAATATTATGTTTGCCAAAAATTAGAAGAATCACGCAGTCGTTATAAATTTGATTCTGGATCGGTGATCATTGTTAAGCCAGACACCGGGGAAATTATTGCGATGTGTTCATATCCAAATTTTGACCCAAATAATTATAAAGATGTAAGTGACCAAAAGTTTTTTATGAATCCGATCGTCTCGTCTCAATATGAGCCTGGTTCGGTTTTTAAAACAATCACTATGGCCGCGGCAGTTGATCAAAAGAAGGTGACACCAAATACAACTTATAATGACACGGGTAAGATAATGATTAGCGGTTGGTCAAAGCCGATTAATAATTCTGACTCTGATACTTTTGGTGCTCATGGAAAAACTGACATGACTACAGTTTTGGAGAAATCTTTAAATTTGGGTGCTATATTTTCTATGCAACAAGTTGGGCCAAAAGTTTTTACTGATTATGTTAAAAACTTTGGTTTTGGAGAAAAAACTGGCATTGAACTTGGCTCTGAAGCTGGGGGTAATATTAATAATTTATTAGCTAAAAATGTTAAACCAATTGATGCGGCCACCGCTTCCTTTGGTCAAGGTTTGACCGCTACGCCGCTGCAAATGCTTATGTCTTACGCGGCCATTGCTAATCATGGCATTTTAATGAAGCCGTATATTGTGAAAGGGATTATTAAAAAAGATGGGACTAAAATTGATACGAAGCCGCGTGAAGTTCGTCAGGTTATTTCTGAAGAGACGGCCAATACAATTTCGGCAATGTTAGTTAATGTCGCGGAAAATGGAACGGCGAAAAAAGCGCGGGTAAATGGTTATTATATTGGTGGTAAAACTGGTACGGCGCAGATATCTGGTGCTAATGGTAAATATTTAGGCGACAATCAATATATTCATACTTTTGTTGGTATCGCCCCAATTAATAAGCCTAAATTTGTGATGTTAGTAAAAATGGATAAACCAAAAGGATTTAAATATGCTGAAAGTACAGCGACGCCGCTTTTTGGCGAAATTGCTGATTTTCTGCTAAAATACTATCAGGTACCAAAAGAAAGATAATTATAATTAATTTTTTTGCATATGAATAAAGTTGTCCAAATAGTTTTGAAAGTATTAGCTAAAATTGTCGTAACTAAATATCATCCGGAAATAATTGGGATAACTGGAAGTATTGGAAAGACTAGCGCCAAGGAAGCGGTCTATAAGGTTTTGAGTCCACATTTTAACGTGCGCCAGAGCCAAAAGAATTACAATAATGAATTGGGTGTGCCACTAACAATTTTGGGTGTTGATGCGCCGGGTAAATCATTAATCGGTTGGTTTAAAGTATTTAGTAAATTTTTCTCTTTAGTTTTTAAAACTGATAATGACTATCCACCGATTTTAATTTTGGAAATGGGAATCGACAGGGTTGGTGATATGAAATATTTAATGAGTATTGCGCGTCCTCATATTGGAATTGTTACCAGTGTTAGTCATTCTCATTTAGAGCATTTCGTAAATGTGGAGAACATTAAAAAAGAAAAACAAATTTTAATTACCAATGTAACTAAGAACGGTTTAGCTATTTTAAATTACGATAATGAATGGACTAGACAAATGTTGAAAGAAAGTCGTTCTAAAGTTTTGTCTTATGGATTTGAGGATGGTGCGGATGTTTTGGGGCAGGAGGTTAGTTTCAGCTCTCTAAAGGATGGTGGGGCGATAACTGGCGTTAATTTTAAGGTTAATCATAATGGTTCAATCGTGCCGTTTAGTATACCAGGTGCGGTTGGTTATCCAGCGGTTTATGCTATTTTAGCTGCTGTGGCTGTCGGGGTATATTACCAAATAAATTTAATCGATGTGGCCAATTCTTTAATGGAATTTTCTCTGCCAGCTGGTAGATTGCGCCCAATTACTGGTATTAATAACTCTACTATTATTGATGATACTTATAATGCGGCGGCTGATTCAACTTTAGCGGCAATTGATGTTTTGGAAAATATAAAAACCACTAGTGGTCGAAAATTAATGGCCTTGGGTGATATGTTAGAGCTTGGTGACGAGAGTGAGGCGGATCATATTAAAGTGGGGGAAAGAATTGCTGAGTTTGATCCAGAGATTTTATTTTTAGTGGGTGAGAAAGCAATGTTGATTGGTGCTGGGGCGATTGATAAGGATTATGATAAAAATAAAATTGTTTACTTAAGTGATAGTCAACAAGCGGCCAAAGAAATTCCAGGTAAAATATTACCAGGCGATATAATCTTAGTTAAAGGTTCACAGGGCGCGCGCATGGAAAGAGTGGTTAAAAGTTTGATGGCTAATCCTGATGAGGCGGAAAATCTTTTAGTACGTCAGGGGAAAGCTTGGAATTAATTATTGAAAAAGAAAATAAAAAAGCCCGGATTGAAAAATCTGGGCTTTATGTTTTTTAGAGATCACGGCCATTCAAAAATTTTAAAAAATTTTTGGCGCCATAATTAAAGAGCCGTTCTATAAACCAAGATATTACCACAACAATAATAATGGTTACTGTGGCGATTAAGGCTTGAAGCGGGGCGGAATTGTTTATATTGTCTACGAAGGCAATTAATTCAATAGCAAATCCGATACCGAATGCTCCAAAGATTCCACATCTAATTCCAAAACCTTTGACGAATGTGGCGATAGCTGAAAGTAAGGCTCCAATGATTAGAATTGATATTTTGATAGCTAACAAGCCTAGATTAAAACCGTCGTGAGCGTTGTAGTGTAGGGCAATGGTTATGCCAGCTCCTAGTCCGCTAATAATTCCAACTACCGCTCCAGCCAGTCCGATACCGTAAAATCCGGCGCTATAAGCTATGTAGTGTTTCTTGGTTTTAACCCGATCTTTTTCTAGTTTGTTAATAATTAAAACAAATAAAAAGATGGATATAAAAACGGAGAGTATATTGATAGCGGTAGCTAATTCCCACTTAGGAGAAAAGCTTAGATAGACGGCTGTAATAGCCATGCTGGAAAGAATTGTGACTCGCCACAACCTCTTTCGATTTTGTTTTTCTATGCTCATTTTATATGATTTTAAAGTTCAATTGCTTTTGTGGTGATATTATAATATTTTTTTGATTTCGTCAAATTGCTTATTACTTAAATATCTTATAAAATAAGGTTATGAAAATAGTTATTGGCTTTATAACTTACAATGAGGGGACGGCAAAATATTTGCCGTTCTTTTTGCCGAGCTTGAAGCAGTCTTTGGATTTTGCCTTTGGCAATTATGAGACTGATGCCAGTTATAAAATTTTAGCCTTTGATAATAGCGAGCAACAAGATAATAGTAATTCGCGCTACATTAAAAATAATTTTACTGATATTGATTTATTTTGGTCAAGTAAAAATTTGGGTTTTGCCGGGGCATATAATCCGATGATTGGGCGGGCAGTGGATTTGGGGGCAGAATATTTTTTAATGATTAATCCGGATACGATTATAGCTGAAGATAGTATTTTAAACTTAATCAAAATTCTGGATGCTAACGAAAGACTCGGGGCCGTGGCTCCACGAATTTTAAAATGGGACTTTGTTAACTCTGAAAAAACAGACATTGTTGATAGCGATGGTATTGCTATGACCACCTCTCACCGAGCTTATGATTCTAATCAGGGAAAACGACGCACAGACTTGTCTGACGCAATGGTTCCAATCTTTGGATTTACTGGTGCGGCGGTTTTGTTGCGACTCACAGTCTTAGTCGATGTTGCTTTTGATATTTGTGGTCGGAAAGAGTATTTAGATGAATTAATGTTTATGTATAAAGAGGATGTGGATTTATCTTATCGCTTGCAATTAGCCGGTCATCCTATAATGCTTTGCCCGAGCGCCATTGTTTATCATGATCGCAGTGCTAGTCCGCTGGGAAATGGTCTATGGCAGATTATAAAAAATCGCAAAAACAAGAGCCGATTGGTAAGGGAATGGTCATTTTTAAATCAATGGATTTTTGTTATTCGTTATTCCTCTTTACCCTGGAAATTGCCAGTGAAACTTAAAATTTGGGTTTATCAATTGGCTGCTACGCTATTTGCCGCTATTTTTGAACCATACTTATTAGGCCAATTTAAAACCATCATTTCTAATTATAAAGAAATTAAATTAAAATATTGTCAATTAAAGCTTAAAATAGCCTTGTCTGATATTGAAAAAATCCTTGTAAAATAGGGTTTTTTCGTTGTTTTTGCTTAGCTATTGACTAATGAAAAAAAATGTGACAATATTTAGGCATATTCCTATTAATTAATATTTTAGACCTCTATGGAAAATAATATTTTAGAAAAAATTATCAAAAATAAAAAAGCCGAAGAATTAGGAAAATTGGATGCTATTAAAGTAGCCAACGGCTTATTCGAAGAACTCTTAGAAAGAGAGCGCGATGTTTTAGTGCGCCGTTTTGGTTTACACGGTAGTGAATCTGAAACTTTAG
This sequence comes from Candidatus Falkowiibacteriota bacterium, assembly GCA_037137655.1. Classification (GTDB taxonomy): domain Bacteria; phylum Patescibacteriota; class Patescibacteriia; order Patescibacteriales; family UBA12465; genus JBAXJX01. Next base: position 536,843 of record JBAXJX010000001.1, on the reverse strand, counting down.
AGAAAATTGGTAAACTTCATAAATTGACCAGAGAACGTGTTCGTCAGATTGAGGCAACTAGCATTAAAAAATTGAAAAAAATAGAAAACCTAGAATCATCTTTGGGTGTTATTCGTGGTGCGGTTGATCAACTTTTAACAGAGCACGGCGGTTTAATGGAACGTGATTATTTACTTGATGTGTTAACTGTTTTCTGTATTGATCCAACTGATAATGACAAGAAAGAATTATACAAAAAACATTTTGATTTTTTAATCTCCAAATTACTTGATGACTCTATTGAGAAAGTTGGACAGTCTGATAGTTTTAATTCTGTATTTAGACATAAGAATAATGATGTCACTCATTTGGAAGAAATTGGCAAAGAGTTAAATAAAGAAATCGACAAACAAGACAAAACTTTAAATATTGAAGAATTATTCGGTTTATTAAAACAATTAAGTTCTTACGAAAAAAATAATTCTAAAATTACAGATACCGGTAAAACTGACATGCTTGATGTTTTTAAGAATGAAGTCTTCCCAGAGTCCGGTGAAGTTATTAATGCTAATAAGGTTTTGTATTCTTTAGTTTCAGCTTTGAAAGATGTTGATCGTAATAAATTTGGTCATTGGGGTAAGAGTGATTGGCCAGAAATTAAACCAAAGAAAATTAGTGATAAAATTTATTTAGTTTTAAAGCAAAGTGGTGCACCAATGCATTTCACTGAAATTGCTGAAAAAATTAATGAAGTTGCTTTTGATAAGAAAAAAGCTAATTCCGGCACAGTACACAATGAATTGATTTTAGATGATCGTTATGTTTTAGTTGATCGTGGTCGTTATGGCTTAAAGGAATGGCAGAAACAAGCAGTCGCTGCATAATATTTATACAAATTTAAATCCCAAACCAAATCGGTTTGGGATTTTTGTTTTTTTGTGAATTATGATAAAATGATTCTATGAATATTTTTATTAATTTACAACCATTGCAAGAATTTTTTGCACAAGACCCAAACACAATTATGTGGAAAATTGTGCTTTATTATGGTTGGATAATTTTGGGCTATATGTATATCTTAGCGGCCCGCGTATTGTGGTTGGAGCAACGCCAAGATGAATTTGCTTCTAAAATAAAATATACCTTTTTAGCGATTGATGTGCCGCGCGCCAATGAACAATCACCAAAGGCGGTGGAGAATCTTTTTACTTATTTGGCTGGAGCACATGGTTCGGTTAACTTCTATGAAAAATGGTGGGAGGGGAAGTTCCAGGTTGGTTTCAGTTTTGAAATTGTTAGTATTGATGGTTATACTCAATTTATAGTCAGAACCCCAGTTGATTTTAAGGGTTTAGTGGAATCAGCGATTTATTCACAATATCCCGATTCTGAAATTACTGAGATTGATGATTACACTGAGGGTGCGCCAAAAAAATTTCCGAATGATGAATATGATATTTGGGGTACGGAATATATTCAGGCTGCTAATCATATGTTTCCAATTAAGGTTTATAAAGAATTTGAACATCAGATGGGTCCAAGTGAAGCACACTTTCGTGATCCAATCGCTTCTTTGATGGATCTTTGTAGTAGTTTGCAGCGTGGTGAACAACTTTGGTATCAAATAATTATAATCCCAACTGATTTTGAGTGGATTAAAGAAGCTGATGGTGAGCTTGATAAGATTATTGGTAAGAAGCCAAAGGTCAGTAAGGCGAATGAGATTATTGATATGACTTCGGAGTGGATTAGTGGCGCCAGTGAGGCGGTATACTCTATTTGGGGTGATTTAAAACCAAAACCAGATAAGGAATTTAAAGCCTTGTCGATGATGGAATTAAAGCCTCACCAAAAAAAGAAAGTTGAAGGTTTGTATGAAAAATCTTCTAAGTTAGGATTTTTAGTAAAAATTCGTCTTTGTTATTTAGCCAAGAAGGATGTGTTTAATCCGAAAAAAACAGTTAATGGTTTTGTTGGGTATATTAAACAATTTGGTGATTTGCATTTAAATAGTTTTAAGCCGGATATGAAATATACGGCTACGAGCACAGCTTTTTTTGCTAAGGTTAAGCGCTTAGCTGAGAAGAAAACTAAAATTATTAATAATTATATTGCGCGTTCGGCTTGGTCAGGACGAGATCCAAAAATTTTAAACGTCGAAGAGTTAGCGACAATTTGGCATTTTCCAATTGATTACGTAGTTAAAGCTCCTCTGGTTCAGAAAACCCCAGGTAAGAAAGGTAAGCCACCGATTAGTTTGCCAAGTGAGGAAAATATTGTTTACAGTGAAAGCTTGGAGCCAATTTATTCTGTTAGTGAGGCTGCGTCTAATCGTGAAGTTAGTCCGAGCCCAAGTGTTAAGAGTGATGATAATGCTAGCGAACAAAGTGGTGCTGCACCAAGTAATTTACCGTTTGCTTAACCTTGTTTATTAAATGTAAGATGACTTGTTTATGATTTTTAATATCTTGATAATCGTTTTTGGTCTTTGTCTTTTTGAAATTATCAGTAGTGTTGATAATGCTATTGTTAATGCTCATGTTTTAAAAACTTTACCTCCAAAATTTAGAAAAATATTCCTAACTTGGGGTTTGTTTTTTGCTGTTTTTTTGGTGCGCGGCTTATTACCATTTGTAATTGTTTGGGCGACTAATCCGAGCTTATCAATTCCAGAGGTTTTTATGGCTGCTTTTTCTGGTAGCGAAACAGTTAAGTATTCAATCGAAACATCAAAGCCATTACTTCTTTTGGGTGGTGGTGTTTATTTGTTTTTAATTTTTTTGGGTTGGCTTTTTTTGGAAGAGAAGAAATATGCTTTTATGGTTGAGGGTTTTATCCATCGCCAAGGAGCTTGGTTTTATGCCGTTTCTTCAATCTTTACAGTGTTTATTGTTTACACCTCATTAAAAATAGATCCAATTTTATCTTTGGCTGCTACAATTGGTGTGGCTGCCTTTTTTATTACTGATGGTTTTAAGAAAAATGCTGAAGAGCAAGAAAAAAAATTGTTAAGTAGTTCACATATGGGGGCTTGGAGTAAAATTCTTTATCTTGAGGTTTTAGATATGAGTTTTTCAATTGATGGGGTTGTTGGTGCCTTTGCTTTTACTATGAGTGTTCCATTGATTATTTTGGGCAATGGTTTAGGTGCCTTTATTGTGCGCGAATTAACAATTAGAGGAATAGATCTTATTTCTAAATTCGCTTATTTAAAAAATGGCGCCATGTACTCTATTGGTATGCTAGGAGCTTTAATGATTGCGGAAAGTTTTGGTAAGGATTATCCATTTTGGTTGGCACCACTTAATACTGTTATTTTGCTAATCATCTTTCTCTGGCTTTCAATGCGTGAATTAAAAATGGCCAAAGTTAAAATTTAAAAATTACTCTTTTCAAATAAATGAATAAATCGATTAAAAGAATTGGAATTGACGCTCGTTTTTATGGTCCACTTGGAAAGGGGCTTGGTCGTTATACCCAGGAAATTGTTGATAATGTTATAAATATTGATAAGGATAATGAGTTTGTGGTGTTTTTAAGTAAGGATAATTTTGATGAGTTACTTATTGCCCCTGAAGACATTCATCGGGTTAAAAAAGTTTTGGCGACGCCCCGTTGGTACACTCTCCAAGAGCAATTGGTGATGCCATATTTAATTCTTCAAGAGCGTTTAGATCTGATGCACTTTCCGCACTTCAATGTTCCCATCCTAACTCCGGTAAAATTTATAGTAACAATTCATGATTTGATTTTAACAAAGTTTCCGACTGTTCGGGCCTCAACTTTGCATCCGCTTATCTATAAAGTAAAAAATTTAGCTTATCGTTTTGTTATCTCAACCGCCATGCGTCGGGCTCAGAAAATTATTGCCGTTTCTGATTTTACGAAAGATGATATTGTCTCGCAGTTTGGTATTGTCCCAGATAAAATCTCGGTTATTTATGAGGGCGTATCAAATTTATCAAAGGGAAGTGATTCCTTGTTTGTTAAGAAATTGGATGACTCAGACACTTTGGAGCGTTTGAAAATTTCCGGACAGTTTATTTTATATGTTGGCAATGCTTATCCACATAAAAACTTAGAAAAACTGCTAAATATTTTTGCTGACTTCCATAAAAACAATGGCGATATAAAATTGGTGCTAGTTGGTCGCCATGATTATTTTTACAATCGTTTAATTGATTTGGCGCGCCAACTCGGGCTCTATTCCGGTAAAAATGATTATGATGCAGTGATTTTTCCGGGTTATGTTCCGGATGTTGAATTAGGGGTTTTGTACAAAAAAGCATTATTTTATATTTTCCCTTCATCTTACGAAGGCTTTGGTCTTCCACCGCTTGAAGCCATGGCCAAGGCTTGCCCAGTATTAAGCTCCAATCGCTCTAGTATGCCTGAAATTTTAGGTGACGCCGCATATTATTTTAATCCAGAAGATGATGTTGATTTTCTTAAAAAGATGAATGAATTTAAAAGTGACGAGCTATTACGTCAAGAGCTGGTTGCTCGCGGTTTAAAATTAATAAAAAAATATAATTGGTGGGAATGTGCTTCGGCTACTTTGGAAATTTATAAAAAAGTTCTCTATGGAAATAAAAAAGCATAATATAAATATTGACACAGAAAGCGGCCAGGTGGCATCCAATTTCGTACTTGACTTACGACAGGGGAATGAACGCTTAGCGGCCCTAAAAGACGACCAGGTGGCTAGCCTGGAGTCTTTGCGTCGAGAGAACAACCTTGGCTCGAATTGGTTGGAGAATAGCTCTTTAAAAAATAATGCTCCGCGAGTTAAATTTGATTTCTCTAAATTTAAGCAGTTAACTTTATTTCCTTTTTTTGGCGCTATTTTTAAATTTTTAAAATCGCTTTATGTTTTCTTTTGGGTGGATACCAAAAGAATGATAGTGCAATTATTTCCAGAGACTAAAAAAAGAGAAGTGCCAAATTTTTTTGATATTTGGAAAAATAAAATTAAAGCTACTTGGAATAATTTTATAACAAATCGAAAGCGCTCGAAATTCTTACATAAATTTGATTACAGTCGCCGTCGCTTGTGGCGCGATCAACCTCAAAAAATTAGCGATGAGTTTATTAAAAAAATATCTGGTAATAATAAAAAACCTAAATGGTGGTTAATAATTTTATCATTCGTATTTATTTTATTGTTATTGATTTTGCCTTTTAAACTCCTGTCTTATTATAGTCTGTGGGGGAAGAAAGATGCTGTGGTTGGTAGTTCTGAGGCGGCGATGTCTGATTTGCTTTCAGCTGGCGGAGCGGTTTCTGAGCTTGATTTGCAGCGAGCTACTCTTGGTTTTTCTTCGGCTGGTAATGATTTTTTGCGTGCCGCGGATGATCTTAAAAATATGGATGAATTAATTTCATCTCTCGCTTCATTTTCTGGTAACGATAAAATTAGAATGGCCGGATCGGCTGATAAGTTTTTGGAAATCGGTACCAACGCTTCTAATCTTGGACAAAATTTAAGTTTAGCTTTTGCGATTATCTTTTCCCAAAAAGATGCGAATACTAAAATTGAACCGCTGCTACAAAAATTTATTTATTATGGTCAAGCGGCCGTGGATAATGCCAAGGAGCTTAACAGTAATTTAAGTAAAATAAATAGTGATGATATTCCGGCGGCTTATCGGGTTAAATTTTTAACGCTTAAAGATGAATCGCTAAACATTGAGAAAGGTTTAAGTGATTTTATAGGTTTAGTTTCTGGTTTGGATGATTTTGTCGGTGCCAATAAGGATAAAAGATATTTAGTGGTTTTTCAAAATAACAGTGAAGCGCGTGCCTCTGGTGGATTTATCGGTAGCTATGCTTTGCTTGATTTGCGCGAGGGAAGAGTGCAGAATATTGAAGTCCCGGCTGGCGGATCATATGATACGGAAGGTGGTTTACATGTTGCCGTGGAATCGCCCCAACCGCTGCACTTAGTTGATCCTTTGTGGCATTTTTGGGATGCTAATTGGTGGTCTGACTGGCGCTTAAGCGCTAAAAATTTAATGTGGTTTTATGAAAAAAGTGGCGGACCATCAGTTGATGGTGTAATTAGTTTTACGCCAACAGTTTTAGAACGATTATTAACAATTACCGGCCCAATTGATATGACCAAGGACTACGGCTTGATTATTGATAGTAATAATTTTTGGGAAGCAACCCAGAGTGTGGTGGAAAAAATTGGTAATCCTGAAACCTATGCTTCTTCCAGTGTGCAGGGCGCTAAATTGATGGCTGCGGTAAAGGATAATGCCAACTTGAATAATGCTGATAAAAATAAGCCAAAGAAAATTATTGGTGATTTGATAAATCAAATCATGGTGATTTTACCGACAAAAATTAAAAAAGATAATGTATCTACTTTGTTCTCCGTAATCGATCAAAGCTTAAATGAAAAACAAGTTTTATTATATTTTTCTGATCCGACATTGCAGGCAAAGATGGAGGCTAATTCATGGGCTGGAGCGATTAAGACAGCGCCAGATGATTATCTTTCAGTGGTTAATACTAATATTGCCGGTCAAAAAAGTGATCGTAAAATGGAACAGAAAATTAATCATGCCATCGAAGTTCAACCTGATAATTCAATTGTTGACACCCTAACTATTACTCGGACACATACTGGTTTAAAAAACGAGGCCTTTTCCGGCGTGCGCAATGTTGATTGGATGCGAGTTTATGTGCCGCGGGGCAGTGAGTTAATTTCCGCTGATGGTTTTAGTCAACCAGACGCTAAATATTTTAATAAACCGGTTGATCCTAGTTGGGAGAAAAATGATTTAGTGGAAAAAACCGAAGGACAGGCTGTAATCGATCAAGCTAGCGGCGTAAGTATTTATATGGAGAGTGGTAAAACAGTTTTTGCTAATTGGGTGATGACTGATCCAGGACAAAGTTCAATTATTACTTTTAAATATCGCTTACCATTTAAATTGCATTCAGTGCAAGAGAGTAACGATTGGTTATGGCAATTAAATAATTTCTTTAAAACTGGTGTTCCGGCTGTTTATAGATTTTCTGTGTTAGTGCAAAAACAACCTGGTTCATTTATTGGTGACTATTCTTCGAATCTTAAGCTTAATTCTGGTCATCATATTTTCTGGAAGTATCCTAATAATTTAGCTATAATGAATAGTGGTTGGGATTTTAATACAAATTTGGATGCGGATAAATATTATTCAATTCTTATCAAATAAATTAAATTTAATTTAAATAATATGGCTTTAAATAAAAAAAAGGCTAACGATAAAATCAACGAGGATGTTATTGTTAACAAGAAAGATCGCTCCAATATTATGGAGTTTACGGAAAGGCCATTACCAGACGAAGAAGCGGTGGCGCGCTTCGACGATCGTCTTGATCAAGATATAAAAAAAAGAGATTTAATTCCGACAGGTGATGAGCTTTTGGAGATTTATGAAGATGAGCGTGGCAACATTGTTGATGTTAAAAAGATAAATATTAGAAAACGCGGTTCATGGTTTTCTGCTTTTTTGCGCATATTTTTTGTAACCGCACTTGTGGCCGTAGCTCTTTACGGTGTTTATACTTACTTCATAAAAGATCGTATTGCCAAATCTGACCTTCTGGGAATTAATGTTACTTATCCAAAAGAGGTTGTTAGTGGTGATGATGTTATTTATTCAATTGAATATAAAAATAATTCTCAGTTCAATTTAAATAATATAAAAATTGAATTAACTTATCCGGATAATTTTATTTTCTCTGAAAGCTTACCTGCGCCAGATCAAAATAAAAATACTTGGAGTGTTGTGAGTATTTCTAAAGGTGCTAGTGCGACTATAAAAATAAAAGGTAAAATTATTGGGCCTGAGGCCTCTGAGAACCCTTTATTGGTAAAGGCGACTTACTTCATGGACAATTTTAGCACTGAATTCAACAAGAGCATGGCTCTAATAACAAAGGTCAGTGGTCTTGGCTTTAATGTTAGCCTTGATACGGCATCCTCAGCTCTGGTTGGTGAAGATGGCGTGATTGATATCACAATCGGTGATTATGGCAGTAAACTTCCGGATTCGTTTAATTTAGTATTTTCTCTACCAACAAATATAGCTATAACTTCCCAATCTTTTGGTGTTAAGGATAGACAATCTGGTGATGGTGATAAACTTAATTTTGAAGAACTCGGTAGCAATATCTGGCGCGTCTCTGGGTTTAGTCGTGATTTCGGTAAGCAGACTTTAAAAATAACTTATCGTGTTAAGCAAAAAAATAATGATCAAGAAAAAATTGATCTTCATTTTGAAACCAAAGGTGATAACAATCAGAATTATACTTTCTGGCAAAAGGAGTTATTAATTGACGTAGTTAAGAGTAGTTTAAATCTTTCTTTGTCTCTTAATGATAATAAAGGTGACCAAGCGGTTAATTTCGGTGATAGTTTAAATTATTCCATTGACTATAAAAACATGGGAGATTCTTCTATGAAGGATGTGGTAATTATGGCTGTGCTAAATAGTGATGCAATTGATTTTTCAAGCTTGGTTGATAAAAACAACGGTCTTGTTAAGGATGGTATTATAACTTGGACATCAAAAGAAGTGCCTGCCTTAAAAGAACTACCGGCCGGACAGGAGGGTGTTATTAATTTTTCCTTTAAGTTGAATAAATTTACACCTGAGGATATTGGTAAGAGTTTGCAAATTCTAAGTTACTCCCAATTTAGCATTGGTAACAGCCAAGACTTTAAGGGTGGTTCAGATAATAAGAGTAATGTTATTATTGTGAAGGTTAATAGTAATTTGGATTTCTCGGAAAAGATTCGTTATTTTAATGATGATAATGTGCCAATTGGTTTTGGTCCTTTGCCACCAAAAGTTGGTGAAAAAACAGGGTTAAATGTTAATTGGGTGATAAAGAATGATTTACATGAACTTAGCGGTGTGCGCGTGGAATATGCTTTGCCAACTGGTGTGATTTATGAAAATCAAGCACATGTTTCCGTTGGTCAAGTTTATTTTGATGCTGCTACTAATAAAATTATTTGGGATATTGGTCGCTTACCAATTACCGTTTATTCAGCAACAGCCGACATTAGCATTTCGGTAACACCAAGTGAGGGTGATCGTAATCGCATTATGGTACTTTCCAATGGTGCCGTGCTTAATGCCACTGATATTGAGACTCAAGGTGTTATAACTAAGACTGGTAAGGCTCAAACAACTAAATTAGAGGACGATGATATTGCTAGTTTAAGTAATGATGGTCTTGTTAAATAATATATTATGATTAGAAAAAAAATAATTAAAACTGCACACGGTAATGTTACCACGCCATTTTTTATGCCAGACGCGACGCGTGGTTTTGCTAAATTGTTAAGTAATGATGATGTGCGCCAAGCAGGAACTAAAGCAATGGTGGTTAATACTTTTCATTTATATTTACAGCCAGGTTTAAAAATTATTAAAAAGGCTGGCGGTATTCATAGTTTTATGAATTGGTCTGGCCCATTACTTTCGGACAGTGGCGGCTATCAAGTTTTTTCACTTATTCATCGCAATGCTAAAATGGGAAAAATTACCGACGATAAGGTTATTTTTAAATCACCGCTTGATGGTTCGATGCATGAGTTTAGTCCAGAAAAATCAATCCAAATTCAATTTGACTTGGGTGTTGATATGATGGTTTGCTTTGATGATTGTCCGCCAAATGAATTTGATCGTCACGACCTAGAACGAGCCGTCGCCCGAACTATCGCTTGGGCGAAGCGTTGTAAAATTGAGTATGAAAAACAAATAAAGAAACGAAAGATTCCAAACAATAAACGTCCTTTGATTTTTGGCGTGGTTCAGGGTGGCGCGGAAATTGATTTGCGTGAGTATTGTGCTAAAGAGTTGGTAAAGATTGGTTTTGATGGTTATGGTTTTGGCGCTCGCCCGGTTGACAAGGAAGGTAATTTTTTAGAAGAAGTTCTTAAAAAAACCGCCGCGTTTATTCCAGAAGATAAAATTCGTTTTGCACTTGGCATTGGCACGCCGGAAGATATTATGCGGTGCATGGATATGGGTTGGGATATTTTTGATTGTGTAATTCCGACACGAGAGGGAAGACATGGTCGAATTTTTTCCGATCTTAATGTTAAGAAGCAGAACAACAAAACTTTTAATATTAACAATTCTAAATTTGCTAATGATTTTTCACCGATAAATAAAACTAGTAAAATTAAAGAGTTACGTGACAATTCTAAAGCCTTCTTGCATCACATGTTTAAATTAAATGAGCCATCAGGTCAGCGCTTAGCTAGTTTGAATAATTTAGAATTTTATAATGGTATTTTTCCTAAAAATAAGTAAGTAAAAATTTTAGTTACTAGCAATTACTAGTCCCCAAACCGCTTCGGCGCCGGCGGCTTTTAAAACTTTAGCCCCTTCATTTAAAGTTGCGCCAGTGGTACTCACATCATCAACTAAAATTATTCGTTTACCTTTAATATCGACGCCAGTCCAAACAAAGACTCCGTCGATATTTTTTTGGCGCTCCGCCTCGCTTAATTTAGCTTGGGCGCTTTTGTGTTTTAATCTTTTTAAATCTTTGTTGATACTAAGGTTTAGATTAGCCGCGAAATAATCGGCAATAATCTCAGCTTGATTAAAGCCACGCCATCTTTGGCGTTTAGAGCTGAGCGGTACTGGAATGACGAGTGTATTTTTTGAACTTAAACTAAGAGTTCGGTTTAAGATATGTTTGTAAGAATTGATAAAGATTTTTTCCTTAATAAATCCAATCATAAAATCAGCCAAGACAACGCCTAAATCTTTAAGAAAATTATATTTATAATTTTTGATGAGTTGGGCTAATTTTTGGTCATGATAATCGCCGGCGACAAAAATACCATCAAAGAAAAAATCTTTCTGACAGTCCACACAAAGCTCGCCCCAAGCATTTAAGCGGTGACAACTTGGACAAGATTGATGAGCTTCAAATTTTATAGTAGCGGCGCAATTTGGGCATAGCCAAACGCCATATTTTTTACAAAAAAGACATTCAACTGGAAAGAGAATGTCTTTTAATAATTTAAGCATTTAATTGTCGACAGAGGAGGGGAGCTGTTTTTATTTTAAATTTATTTTATAAATTTGATTCGTCTTTTGGTCGTTAAAGAATAATTGACCTTGATTATCAGAGACCATTAAATTGGAAATATTGTAAGCCCCGTCAGGAATGGCAATTAATTGTTTGGTACCGGTGTCGGTATTTATTTTGTATAATTGATCTTTACTTTGCAGAGCTGTTTCTGGGAACATACCAGCACCAGTTGGTAAGTCTTCTGGCACAGCACAGTAAACTTCATTGCTACTGGCGAAAGTACATTTATCTGCCCAAGTCTGAAGTTCTAGTGGTTTGCGTCCAGCACCAATGTTATCGCCTTGTGCTCCAACAATCCAAAGCGTTGGTTTTAGGTCGGAATCAGTAGTGTAGTCGCTGTATAAAAGTTTATCACCACTTGGTGCCCACTTAGGTTGGAAACCACGACCATCCGTGGTTATAGATTTAAAGTTTTCCCCGTTTAAACCAACAAAGAAAACGCTTTTGCGGTTAAGATCAATACCTTGGGTATACATAGCTACTGTTTGGTTGTTTGGTGACCATGATGGTATCACTGTAGCATCATTTGTTCCAATATTTTCTATAGCCCGGGCTTTTGAGCCGTCGGCATTAGCTACTATTAGCCAACGATTATCAGGATCAGTTGCTAAACTCTTCATTACTAGTTGATCGCTATTTGGGGAAAAGGTGAAGTCTTCCCAGTGTTTTGGCAAGGTTACTTGTTTTTCGGTATTAAAGTCGTACACAATTTTTGATTGATCAGGATATTCAATTACGGCCTTGCCAGCATTTGGAGCCCAAGTTACTTTGCTAACATCATGAAATACGGTGTCACTCAAAGGAACAGCCTCGCCGGCATTGTTTATGCGATAGAATTTACCATCACCCTTATTATAGTATTGAACGCTTTTTCCATCACTACTTATTGTTGGGCTAAGAGTTTCACCTTTAGTTAAAGTTGTGACGTTGGTTAGACCGCCGGCAGCAACAGCACTTGGACCACTACTGGTCTTACCGGGTATTATATATTTTGATTCCGGTACTGATCCTGGACCAGTTGTGCTACCAACTTGTTGGCCGCCTTCACCAGCTGATGGTAGGGCGCCAGGAGTAGTTGTTGATATTGGTTGCAGTTTGACGCCTGGAGTGACAACCGGAGCAAAGAAAAGTTGCCAGATAAAATATCCGATAAGGATACAAACTAAAATAAACAACAGACCGAAAATAATTTTTTTATAACGTTGAAAAAATAAGGCTAAATTCATTTTGTTTATTTTTAATTTTTATGTTATAATTAATTTGATAGATTTTGTACTTGTGTTGATTAATATTTTTCGACTTGCTATTGAGCAATATTCTATAATATTATATAATATAATTAACAACAATACAAATAAATTTTTTATATACAAAAAATAAAATAAAAAATATGGGTTTATTCTCTTCGGCTTCTGAAAATTCTTTTCTCGGTATTGATATTGGCGATTCATCTCTAAAAATGGTTGAATTAGTTAAAAAGAATAAGAAGATTGTTTTGAAAAATTACGGCTTCAGTGAAAATTTGACCAAGACGAAATTTACCGCCATGGAAGATCCTGCGTCACTAGCTAAAATTATAAATAAAGTTAAAAGTGATATCGGAATCACCTGTGATCAGGCGACGGTTTCTTTGCCGAGCTTTGCAGTTTTTTCTTCGGTGATTAATCTATACAATATTAATAAAAAAAATATTGCTACTGCCGTGAACGATGAGGCGCGTAAGGTTATTCCAATTCCACTTGAGGAAATGGTGTTGGCCTGGGAAATTATTGCTCAACCAAAAGGCGTGGCTAATACTGATAATAATACTAAAATATTTTTAACTGGTTCTCCAAAAAAATTAATCAAGAAATACATAAGCATCGTTCAATCAGCTAAAATGAATTTAGTTAATTTGGAAACTGAAACATTTTCATTGATTCGTTCTCTTGTTGGTGACGATAAGGCAACGGTAATGATTGTTGATTTAGGTGCTAATAGCACTGATATTTGTATTGTTAAAGAAAGCATCCCATATTTAAATCGTAGTATTAATGTTTGTGGCTCAACTATCACTGAAACAATCAGTCAGAAATTAGGCCTATCTTTTGCCAAAGCTGAACAATTAAAATATGATTTAGGAGTTTCAACAGTTGATGGTACGGAAACCGAAGTGCCAAAGCTTATTCTAAATGCTATAAATCCAATTATTAATGAAATTAAGTATATGTTGGATTTATTCCGCAATAGTAATGGCGAGCCAGTGGAAAAAATTATCTTAACCGGTGGCGGTGCTTTATTGATTAATCTATCTAATTATTTAGAGAGCGTTTTAAATATTCGAGTAGTTGTTGGTGATCCATGGTTTAGAGTTTCTTGTCCACCAGAGCTTCGTCCAGTCTTGTCAGAGGTTGGACCAAAAATGGCCGTAGCAATTGGATTAGCTTTACGTAGTATTAAGTAAAATTAAATTTTAAATAAATCCCCAGATTTATGCCAGAAAATATATTTTCTAAAAAAGAAAAAGTTGAGGACAAAATAATCCTACGCGAAGGCGTTAAACAACCTGCGAAGCCGGCTTTTTCTATTGCGCCATTTTTTAATAAGATTAAGAAATACGGGGAAGCGTTAAAATTTAAAAAAGTCAGCGATAATCCTTTTTCTGAATCAGATTTTCAAGCTAAAACAAAAGATGTAAAAAAAGTTGTACCAGAAATTAAGCCAGTAGCACCAATTGAAGTAAGAAAACCAATTTTTGAAATTAAACCAGCTAACAACAATAAAGAAGCTAAAGAAATTAAAAAAGAAATTACACCTGAGAAGCCGGTAGCTAAAAAAGAAAAGGATAAGCCGGCGCCAGTTAAAGTTGTTGAGCCGAAAAGTGTTATCATTTCTAATCCAAAAATATTAGAGATGGATTTGATTAGTGATCAAATTGAAATATCATTTGATTGGAAAAAGAATCTATCAATTATGGGGACTTTTGTTTTAATATCCCTAGTTTTGGTTGGAGAAATATATTTAACATTGTTCTTGTGGCAAGCTAATGAAATTAATGCTAAGACGGAAAAATTACAAGTCGAGTCTCAATCTATTAATAAAGAAGTAGAAAATAATAAAGCTAAGGCAGCCGAAGCTTTGGATTTTAAAAACAGAGCCGAACTAACTGCTCCAATTCTGGCTAAGCACGTTTACTGGACTAATTTTTTCAGCTATTTAGAAAAAAATACGTTAGCTGATGTGTTTTATTCTGGTTTTAATGGTGGTGTTGATGGAACTTACGCGCTAAAGGCTTTTGTTAAGGATTATCGCGCTATTGGTGTCCAACTTAAAACATTTTTGGCTGGAGAGAAGACGGCTACAGCTAGCATTACCAACGAACGTATTAATAATAGCGGTAATAACGTTGGTGTCGTTTTTGATTTGAGCTTGTCGATTAGAAATGATTTATTCAATAAATAGATTTTATGAATAATTTTGATAAAAACAACCTGGAGGCGCAAAAAAGTATAAATGAAGAATTGGAAGTGAAAAAGCGTCGCGCCCGTAATCTTATTAATATTTCCTTAAATCGTTATTTTGGAATTGTTATTGCGGTTGTTGTGGTATTAATTATGTCCGCTTCTTATCTTTATGTCTTAAAACCAGAGTACGATGGGATTATTAAAAATGTTAATACTACTTTTTTTGAAAAAAACCAATTGTTACCAAAGTATCGTGAATCTGATTCTTATAAGAATATAGCTAAAGGTTATAATATAATTGATAAGACGGATGTGGCGCGCGTTAATGCTATGATTCCGGATGAATATATAAAAGAAGATTTATTTACAGAAATAATCTTTATTGTGGCGCATAATGGTTTTAAAGTTAACTCTCTTGATGTTACTAAATATTCTAATAAGAGCGCTACACCGGCTATCCCTGGCGGATCAGCTCGTGTTGCTAATGATGCTAAGACTGCGGCTTTGGCTTCGGCGATGCCAGCTACTAGCACGGCTACAACTCTAGTTGTTAACTTACCAAACGGCGTTGGTGCTATGAATGTTAAACTTAGTGTTTCTGATATAACGTATAAAGATTTTTCTAAATTGCTAAACACGCTAGAGGAAAGTTTACGCTTATTGGATATTAGCGATGTTACGTATAATCCTGGTTCAAAATCAGCTGTTTTCAATTTTTCGACGTATTATTTAAAGAAATAATCATATGCAAAAAATTTATCGTCTTATAGCTTTTACTTTTATATCATTTTTTGTGGTGATTAGTTTCTTTTTGGTTGTTTTTCAAAAAGACATTCGAGAATATTTTAGTACTATAAATAATTTAAGTGATCGTGAGCCACTTATTATGCGTCCTAAACCAACAGAGTTTGATCCAAATAACAATCCGATAAAAGTTGCTTTCTTAGTAACGGATAAATATAAAAATTTGGTAAAAACAGTGGTTGATATGACTGGTATAAATGTTCCAAACTTTGGTGGGGCAACTAGCACCGCTCCAACTTCAACTATTCCAGTGATTTCAACTTCGACTGAAAATATTCCTGAATTTAAAGTTGGTAATCCGGAACCGTTTAAGAATTTTTAATCTAAATTATATTTTTTTATGAATAAATCCCTGGAATTGTTGGAATTGCTAAATAGCAAGGCCTTGTTAAAACCGGAAAAATTTTTAGAGTTAAAAGACTCCATTGCTAAGGATGCCTCGTTTAAGTTAGAAGAATATTTGATTGATAAGGAAATAATTGGGGAAGAGGCTTTAACTGAAATTAAGGCTGGATTGCTTAATTTACCTTATAAAAATTTGCAAAATGAGGTTATTCCGGAAGATTTTTTGCATTTTTTACCAAAGAAAATCTCTGAAAATTATAAAATTGTTTGTTTCTTTAAGGATGTTTATGCAGCCAAGATTGGTATGATTGAGTCTGATTTTAAAGCTATTGAAGCAGTTAATTTCATGGCCCAAAGTCAGGGCGTGGCTGTAGAATATTTTTTAATTTCTCCAACTAGTTTTAAAAATTCTTTGAAACAATATGCTCGCGCCGAAGAAGAAATTGGTGAAGCGTTAAAAGCGAAGGCTAAAACTGAAGGTGAAGATTTGTTGCAAGTAATGCCAGATGCTAATACTATTATTTCTGAAGCGGATGTTAATAGCGCTCCGGTGGCTAAAATTGTATCTGTTATTATTCGTCATGCCGTTGAAAGTCGTTCATCTGATATTCATATTGAGCCGATGGAGAAGGAGAGTCGTGTGCGTTATCGTATTGATGGTATTTTGCATAATGCTTTAACCTTGCCTCGGGCTGTGCACAATTCAGTTGTGGCCAGAATAAAAGTTTTGGCTAAATTGAAGTTAGATGAAACTCGTGTGCCGCAAGATGGTCATATTCGATTAGTAGTTGATGGTCGTGAAATCGATTTCCGTATTTCTACTATGCCGCTTTCTGGTTCAGAAAAAATCGAAATGCGTATTCTGGATCAAAGTAAGGGCCTTATTTCTTTGGATGATTTAGGTTTTAATGCTTATTGTAAGAAATTAGTGCTTGAAGGTTTGAAAAAAACTAGTGGTATTGTGTTGTTAACTGGTCCGACTGGATCTGGTAAAACTACTACGCTGTATGCCGCGATCAATGTTTTAAATAAAGAATCTGTTAATATTTCGACCTTGGAAGATCCGATTGAATATCAAATTAAAGGTGTTAATCAATCAGAAGTTAAACCTGATTTGAAATACGATTTTGCCAGTGGTTTGCGCTCACTTCTTCGTCAAGATCCAAACATTATCATGGTTGGAGAAATTCGTGATGATGAGACAGCGGAACTTGCGATTCATGCCGGTTTGACTGGTCACTTGGTGTTATCAACGCTTCATACTAATGATGCGATTGGTGCTGCTTTCCGTTTATTGGATATGAAAGTTGAGCCGTTTTTGTTAGCTTCAACTTTGCGTATGATTATTGCTCAACGTTTAGTTCGTCGTTTGTGCCCACATTGCAAACGAGAAGCTAAATTAGATGAGAAGAAGTTGGATAGAATTATTGTTAGTTTTAAAAATATTCCGTTTGCTATCGTGAAAGAAGAATTAAGCATTGAGTCTTTGGATGATATTAAAAACTTTAAATTTTATGAACCAGTGGGTTGTGCTCACTGTTCTAATACTGGCTACACTGAACGGGTAGCGATTGCTGAAGTTGTGCCGGTTGATGAACATTTGCGTGACATTATTATTAATCATAAAAATGATTTAACTATTCACGCCGTGGAAGAGAGCCAAGTTTTTGTCTCTATGAAACAAGATGGTTTATTCAAAGTTATCAAAGGCATTACTAATATCGATGAGGTTTTACGTGTGATTGAAATTGATTATCTATAATTTAAAATATGCCACTATATAGCTATAAAGCATTAAATAGTAAGGATCGTGCGGTTCATGGAAGAGCCGTGGCTTTTAATACTGACGGTGTTGCTCGCAACTTAGCCCATAAGGGTTTACGTTTGGTTTGGGCAAATGATATTTCTGATCGCGCTGATACCCGTGTCATGTTTTTTATCCAAGGTGTTAAGCCGAAAGATTTAGTGATTTTTTCCCGCGAGTTTTCTTTAATGATCTCGTCGGATGTCAGCGTGCTTGAATCACTTCAAACTGTTTTAGAACAAACTGAAAATTTGAAGTTAAAAAATATAATTTCTAACGTTGCTATCGACGTTGATGGCGGCGCGTTGTTGTCCGAATCTTTTAAGCGCCGGGGCGGTAAAGCTTTTTCTGAATTTTACGTTAACGTTGTTAAGGCCGGTGAGACCTCGGGTAAATTAGATGAAGTTCTATTGTATTTAGCGGATGAAATGGAAAAAGATTATGATTTGATTGGTAAATTTAAGGGCGCCATGGTTTACCCGGCGATAGTTTCTATCGGCTTGGTAGTTGTTGGCTTTATTATGATGTATTTTGTGATGCCACAATTAACTACAATTATTGAGGAATCTGGCACGGCCTTACCATTGCCGACGGTGATTGTTATCGCAGTAGTTGATTTTTTACAGGCTTATTTAGTTTATATTATAATCGCTCTAGTGGCGGCCTTTGTAGCTATTCGGATTGCTGCTAGAACTCCGGCCGGCAAAGAAACTTTGGATATTATTAAATTAAAAATTCCGATTATTGGTAAGTTGTATCGTCTGATTTATTTGGTTCGTTTTTGTCGTTCTTTCAGTACTTTGCTTTATGGTGGTGTAACAGTAACTCGCGCTTTGGAGGTGTCTTCTGATGTTGTGCGGAGTGTGGTTTACCAAAAATTAATTTTAAAAACATTAGAAGCAGTTAATGAAGGTTATTCAATTTCTTACGTGTTTGCAGATAGTCCTTATATGCCGAAAATGATTCCCCAAATGTTAAGTATCGGTGAAAAAACTGGTAATTTGGATGCAGTGCTTGGTAAAATTTCTGATTTCTATACCCGCGAGTTGAATGATAAATTAGCGAATTTGAATGTTATCTTGGAACCGGCTATAATGTTGGTGATGGGTGTGGCTGTGGCAATTATGGCAGCCGCGATTATCATGCCGATGTATAGCGTGGCGCTTAGTTTTTAATCTATAAATTATAAATTTATATAATTATCTTATGATCATGCTTTTAATTCCTAGGATTAAGTTCGTGATTACTAATAGACTGGAGGAGGTGAATTTATGAAAAATAAAAAAGCCTTTACCTTAATCGAGTTATTAGTAGTTATCGCTATTATCGGTCTTTTGGCCACATTAGCTGTTGTTGCTTTAAACAACGCTCGTGCCAAATCACGTGACGCGCGTCGCGTAGCTGATATCAAACAAATACAAACTGCCTTAGAATTGTACTTCAACGATATGCAAACATATCCAACTAGTACTGCCGCAGGCGCTTGTACAGTAGCAGCAGCTGCTAATGGTTGTCGTTTAACTGCCGTAACCAGCACTCAAGCTGTTTATATGGCTATCGTTCCACAACCACCAACACCTCCAACAGGTCCAACTCAATACTCTTATAACATTGATACTAACGGTGTAAGTTACACTATTCAATACTTATTAGAAGGACCAGTAGGCGCGATTCCAGCCGGTTTACACACCGCGACGAACGCTTCTCTACAATAGTTCTATCTTAAAAAATCTCCCGGCTTTGTCGGGAGATTTTTTTGTTAGCTGGAGGTCTTGGCCATTTTTTATTTATATGTTATAATTAAGTTATTGCTAATTATATAATATAAATAATTTATTATTTTCTCTAATTTTTAAAATGTATGAAGAAAAAAGCCTTTACTTTAATCGAGTTATTAATCGTTATTGCGATTATCGGTTTACTTGCAACTTTGTCAGTTATCGCTTTAAACAATGCTCGTGCTAAATCACGTGACGCGAAACGTGTGGCTGATGTGAAGCAAATGCAAACTGCGCTGGAATTATTTTTTAATGATGCGCAACGTTATCCAACTACTAATGAGATTGCTACTAGTCCAACTATCGCTTACGGTTCAAATGTTTATATGTCTATCATCCCAACTCCACCGACTCCACCAGCCGCTCATGTTGAATATACTTACACTTCAAATGATATAAATACTTACACTTTACAATATTTCTTAGAAGGACCAGTTGGTTCAATTCCAGAAGGTTTAAATACTGCAACTAACTCATCACTTCGCTAAATCTCTTTCTAAAATCCCTCTGTTATCAGAGGGATTTTTTTGTTATAATGGAATTAATATGATTGATCAATTTTTACAGTCTAATCTCTGGTGCCAATTCCAGAAAAAATCCGGTTATAACACCAAAGTTTTTCCGGCTGGTTTTTTTGTGGAAAAAAATATTTTGCGCTTCAAAAAATATCTCTATGGTCCACGCATTTCCAGTGTGGATAACTTAATTCAAGCGCTACCAGCTGAGTTTAAGGATTATATTTTTGTGCGTTTTGATGCTGTGAGCGACTTTAAATTACCGGCGAATGGCAGCGTGGTAAAAACAATTGATGTCCAACCAAGTCAAACGATAATTTTGGATTTAGTCAAAAGTGAAGCTGAATTGTTAGCGGCGATGCATCCGAAAACTAGATATAATATTCGTTTAGCAGAGAAGAAAGGGGTTAAAATATTTACCGACAATAATCGGGTTGATGAGTTTCTGTGCTTATTAAAAATTACCACTGAGCGCGATACTTTTCGTGGACATGATGATGATTATTATCGGACCATGTTAAATTTTGATCCTAATTTTATTAAATTATTTTTAGCAGAATATGATGGTCGAATTATTGCGGCGGGTATTTTTTGTTTTTATGGTAATGGCGTAACTTATATGCATGGTGCTTCTGATAATAATGATCGCAGTGTTATGGCACCTTATCTTTTGCAATGGCATCTTATTGCTGAGGCTAAAAAATATGGCTATAAATATTACGATTTTTACGGTATTAGTGAAATTAAATGGCCGGGTGTGACGCGCTTTAAGAAGGGTTTTGGTGGGGAAGTAGTAAATTATCCTGGTACCTTTGATTACATTTTGTCACCATTTTGGTATAAAATTTATAACATTTTGCGCCGCGCGCGTCGCTTAATTTAGGACTTATATGATTGAGATTAACAATACAACAAAAAACAAAATAAACTCCAAAAAAATTATTAGCATTGTCGAGATTTTTATCAAAGCTTATAAGTTGAAAAACTTTGATGTATCAGTGGCGGTGGTGGGTGATACGGTAATGCGGAAGATGAATTTAACTTATCGAGGTTTTGATAAGACAACTGATGTCTTGTCCTTTTCCGATCTTAATGAAATTGTGATTAGCTATGCGCAAATTAAGCGCCAAGCCAAAGAGTTAAAAAAGGGAATTGAATCCGAGTTTATTTTTATTCTGGTTCATGGTTTATTTCATCTAATTGGTCGGGAAGATCACACCGAAAAGTTACGCCTGGCCATGATTGCGGAGGAAGAGAAATTTTTAAAAAAGTATGCTATAATTTAAGTATGAAAATATTTTTACGGAATAAAATTAAAGCCTTTACCTTAATTGAATTAATGGTCACCGTCGCAATTATTGGTGTGGTTATTTCCATGTCGTTAGCGGGTTATTCTGGGGCGGAAAAAAAGTCTAATTTAGACGGTGGGATGCGAATTTTATCGGCTAATTTTAACTTGGCACGGAGCAATTTTTTAAGTGGCTTACGTTACGGCGGCGCTATTGCTAGCGGCGGCTGGGGAATTCATTTGGACGTGTCCAGTTCCACTTATTTGATGTTTGCTGATATGAACAGTAATGGTGTGTATGATAGTGGTGAGGCAATAGTAAATTCTGGCGCCCAAGCCTTTAGTCTTGGTAACGGTTTACATTTTTCGCAAATCAATTTAGGTAATACTTTGGATGTGGTTTTTCATGGCACTAGTACACCGCTCGCTTCGATTGTTAGTGGGGTTAATTCTTCAAGCACGGCTTGTGTAGAAATCGCTGAATCAAGCACTAATCGCGTGGATGGATTGAAAATTAATGCTTTTGGTTTTTTTGAGACAGTTAATTCTTGTCAGTAAAAAATTATGATAAAGAAATATAAAAAAAATTTACCGGCCTTTTCCTTGCTTGAGGTTATTGTGGTTTTAATTATTGTGTCAGTTGGTTTGGTTGGAGTTGTTAATTTAATGGCGGCGAGTTTACGCACCCAGAATTCTAATCGTGATACTTTAGTTGCTTATGATTTAGCCCAAGAAGGCTTGGAATTAATTCGCAATGTGCGTGATACTAATTGGCGCAACGGGGCAGCATGGAATCAATATATTACTGGCGATGTTAACGGTACAAAATATAAAGTTGATTTTGCTCATTTCCAACCCCAGAGCGTGGCCGGAATTGATGAAACGCTTTTACAGTTTTCTAGTACGACAAATCAATATTTATATGACGCGAGTTCGACGGATACTATTTTTCATCGTTTAATTACTATCACGGCCAATGGCAGTGTTTCCTCAACCGTTACTTGCTTGGTGGAGTGGAATGATCGCGGTGATACTAGACGCTTTGAACTTCAAACAGAATTATATGATTGGAAATAATACAAATAAAAAAAGCGGATTTACTTTGATTGAGATCTTGGTGGCCATCTCTATTTTTGCGGTGATCATTTTGGCTGTCTCTTCAATTTTTCGTAATGTCATTACCAATCAAAGAACTACTTCGGATGATTCAGCGACCCGTGAAGATATAAAATATTTTGTTGAAATTTTTTCGCGTGAAGTGAAGGGCGCGGTGCGTAATTCGACAGCCGCGGATGTTTGCGGTGTAGCGCCGGATCACATGTTTGCGAGCAATGCTTCTTCGACGGAACTTTATTTTCAAAATCAAAAAGGCCAGTGTGTGGCTTATTTTACCGCGCTAGACGATAATGGTGTAAATCGTTTGGAGATTGCACGTGACAGTGAAGCATTTTTTATTAGTTCTGGGGCGATAAATATTGCCGCTATAAATTTTACTATGGATGACTCGGCGGCTGTGCAGCCAATCGTAACGGTTAATGTTCAAGTTTTATCCCAAGCTGATCAAACTATTCCAGCTTATAATATTCAAACCACGATTTCACCGCGGGAGATTTATGTCGCGCCAGTCGCCACTACTACTCCAACTACGACTCAAGCTTTTGCACCATCAGATTTAGCTAGTCTAGATTTATGGTTAAAAGCGGATGCTGGTGTGGTGACTACAACGGGTGATTATGTGACGGCCTGGAATAATCAAGGTGCCAGTACTGGTGTTACTCAATCTGACGGACCAAGCCGACCGGTATTAGTGCAAAGTGTTTTAAATGGTAAACCGGTAATTAGATTTAATGGTAGTAGTTATCTTGATGGCGGAACGACAGAACATCAAATTGGGGCTAATGGCGAAACTGTTTTTATAGTTGATAAAACAAACACAACCGGTATGCTTGTGGGCAAGTTTCTTTATGGTGGATCTGGAATTAGATGGTGGATTAATTATTGGGGTGGAGTCTTATATTCAAATTATAACGGCGACACTTCACATGGCGTAAATCGGGCTAGTGGTAGCTTTGAACAGTTATCAGTTATTTGGAATAGAACCGATCTGTCTAATAATCTCTATGCCAATGGCGCTAATATTGGTTCTTGGAGCTTGAGCTCTGGTGATCCGACTAATGGTTATAATTTCTTAATCGGTGCTGGAGCTAATGCTGGTGGTTCTTTGCCACCAGTGACCGAAACTTATTTGAATGGTGATATTGCTGAAATAATTATTTACAACCGACCACTAAGTGATACTGAACGCCAACAAGTAGAATCTTATTTGAACACCAAATATTCAATTTATTAATTTGTTCATGATAAAATTTAAATCCCAAAAACCAGCTAGCATTCTTTTAATTACTCTCTTCATTTTGTCGGGAGTTTTTATGATTACTTTTGCGGTTGGTTATATGACGATGATTGCGGTTAAAGCCGGTGATAGCCAAGCTCAATCTTTCCGTGCTTACTATGCGGCAGAAGCTGGGGAAGAGAAAACGCGTTATGAAATAAAAACTAACCCTAATATTTTTACAGCTTGTCCGGGAGGGAATATTTTTGGCACTAGCACCTTATTGAATAATGCTAGTTATTTAATTGATTGTTTATCAGCCTCTTCACCATATTCTTTTGTTGCCTCAGGTAATTACAAAAAAGTGCACCGTGATTTAGAATTTTCATATACCGTTCCGGTCGTAATTCCAACATCAACTCCAAGCTCCACTCAAACATTTACTCCTAGTACTTTATCTGGTTTGGCTATCTGGTTAAATGCCGGCTCTGGCGTGGCGACCGCGACCGGTAATTATGTTACTTCATGGAATGATCAAAGTAATAACGGTAATAACGTAACTCAGGGTAGTCAATTTAATCAACCAATACTAGTTTCTGGAGCTTTAAATGGCAATCCGGTGGTGCGCTTTGATGGTAATAATGATTATTTAAATGGTGGTTCTAGCATTGGTAATATTCCGTTAACCGGTGCCAGTTTTTTTATTGTGGGGAAGTCTCATACAAATCAAGGTGCTTTTGTTTCAAAGTCGGCTTTCGCTGCTGCTGATGCTAGATATTCCGTAGAGTATGACCCGCAATGGCAAGGCGGTTTTTCTTTTTTATATGTAGAAGATAACAATAGCACTTATCATTCAGTAAATATGCCATCTCACTCGTATGGTAATATGGATTTAATGGCGGCAATAGCTGATAAGCCAAATTCAGTTAACCATTTTTATATTAATTCTGCCTTAGCTGGAACTTCAGCTTTAAGCTCAACCTATTCAATGACCTCACCTTATGATTTTTTAGTGGGCGCTTATAATTCTAGTAACGGCGGCGGCGCTCCAATTGGTGGTTATTTTCTTAATGGCGACATCGCTGAAATTATTATGTACAACCGCGCTTTAAGCGACACTGAACGCGGGCAAGTCGAATCTTATTTAAATACCAAATACGCAATTTATTAATTCTAATGAAAAGTAAATCCCAAAAACCAGCCAGCATCCTCTTGATTACTCTCTTCATTTTGTCGGGAGTTTTTATGATTACTTTTGCGGTTGGTTATATGACGATGATTGCGGTTAAAGCCGGTGATAGCCAAGCTCAATCTTTCCGTGCTTACTATGCGGCAGAAGCTGGGGAAGAGAAAACGCGTTATGAAATAAAAACTAACCCTAATATTTTTACAGCTTGTCCGGGAGGGAATATTTTTGGCACTAGCACCTTATTGAATAATGCTAGTTATTTAATTGATTGTTTATCAGCCTCTTCACCATATTCTTTTGTTGCCTCAGGTAATTACAAAAAAGTGCACCGTGATTTAGAATTTTCATATACCGTTCCGGTCGTAATTCCAACATCAACTCCAAGCTCCACTCAAACATTTACTCCTAGTACTTTATCTGGTTTGGCTATCTGGTTAAATGCCGGCTCTGGCGTGGCGACCGCGACCGGTAATTATGTTACTTCATGGAATGATCAAAGTAATAACGGTAATAATGTAATTCAGAACAGTCAATTTAATCAGCCATTGTTAATTCCTGGGGCTTTAAATGGTAATCCAGTGGTGCGCTTTGATGGTAATAATGATTATTTGGATGGCGGTTCTGGTGTTGGTAATATTCAATCAAGCGGTGCCAGTTTATTCATTGTGGGAAAGTCTAATACAAGCCAAGGTGCTTTTATTTCAAAATCTTTGTATGGCGGAGCCCCTTTAAGGTATTCAATTTTATATGAGGCTGGTAATAATTTTGGTTTTCTTTATCTTGATAACGCAACTCGCACTATGTGGTTTCCATCTGTTTCTTCGGGGCAGTCTAATTTAATGACAATGATAGTTGATAGCACGAGCACTAGTCCGTCTAATACGGTTTTTATTAATTCAATTAGTAAGGGTGTAACGTCTATTACTTCAAATTATTCAATGATTTCTCCATATAATTTTTTAGTTGGAGCTTATAATAATGACAGTGGTGTTGTTCCTCCAATTGGTGGTTATTTCCTTAATGGCGACATCGCTGAAATTATTATGTACAACCGCGCCTTAAGTGATACTGAACGCCAACAAGTGGAAACTTATTTAAATGCTAAATATGCGCTTTACTAAAATATGACTAAATCAGAAGCTCAAAACCGAATAGAAAAATTACGTTTGGAAATCGATAAACATCGGTATAATTATCATGTGCTGGACAAAGAAACGATGTCCGAAGCGGCGCTTGATAGTTTAAAGCTCGAGCTTTTTCGCTTGGAGCAAGAGTATCCGGATTTAATTACACCAGACTCACCAACACAAAGAGTCGGTGGAGCACCTCTTGATAAATTTGTTAAAGTGGAACATTCCAAAAGAATGTTGTCACTCTTCGATGCTTTTTCCGAACAAGATATGCGTGACTGGGAAGCGCGGGTTTTTAATTATGCGACAGCTAATGGAATTTCACTTACCGGTTTAGAATATTATTGCGAATTAAAATTAGACGGCCTGGCAATTAATTTAAAATACGAAAACGGTTTGCTAGTACAAGCCTCAACTCGTGGTGATGGTCGCGTTGGGGAAGATGTGACGCAAAATATTAAAACGATTGAAAGTATTCCTTTATCAATTGATGTGCCACTTGCTAAGCTAAAAATTTCGGCGCCGATATTTGAAGTGCGCGGGGAAGCGATTATGAAAAAATCGACACTCGCGGCCTTGAATAAAAAATACGCCAAATTAGGTAAACCGGAATTGGCCAACACACGGAATGCGGCCGCCGGATCGATTCGTCAATTGGATTCATTGGTAATGGCGGAACGAAAACTAGAGTTTTATGAATATGATTTACCAACAGTTTCGGTGTCCGAAGAATTAAGCGCCAAAGTTAAAACTCGGGTTGACGCTGATAAATTAGCCGATGACTTGGGTTTTAAAATCGTCAAACATAATCGGCTGTGCAAAGATCTTGCACAAGTTTTTGAATTTCACCGTCATTGGGAAAAGCAACGGGATAAATTGGATTTTAATATTGATGGTGTTGTTGTAAAGATAAATAACCTGGCATTATGGGAGGAATTAGGTATTATTGGTAAGGCACCGCGCTTTGCTATGGCTTATAAATTTGCTGCTGAACAGGCCACCACTAAGATTATTGATCTTATTTGGCAAGTTGGGCGCACTGGGACTTTAACACCAACAGCGGTGTTAGAACCGGTGAATGTTGGTGGCGCGACGATTAGTCGAGCTACTTTACATAATATGGATGAGATTGAACGCCTCGGAATTAAAATCGGTGATACGATTATTATTGAACGCGCCGGTGATGTGATTCCGAAGGTGGTGGAAGCGCTCGTAAATTTGCGTACCGGTCAGGAACAAAAAATTGTCGTGCCTAAAACTTGTCCGATTTGTGAGAGTGTCGTGCGCCAAGTGGAAGGTGAGGTGGCTTATCGTTGTGCTAATAAAAAATGTTACGCCGTTTCCTTACGCAACTTAGAACACTTCGTTTCTAAAACAGCCGTAGATATTGATGGCTTGGGACCAAAAATTATTGAACAACTTTTTAATGTTGGTCTGATTAAGGATGCGGCTGATTTTTATAGTTTACAAAAAATTGATTTATCAAATCTGGAGCGTTTTGCTGAAAAGTCGGCGGACAATTTAATTGCCGCTATCGCCGACCGTCACGAAATAAGTTTAGCGCGCTTTATTTATGCACTTGGTATTCGTCATATTGGCGAAGAGTCAGCTTTGGCTTTGGCAACCTTACTCGGTAAAATAAAAAGTATTCAAGATTTAGTACAAAAAGTTAGTGCGATGAGTTTGGAAGATTTGGAAATGATTAACGACTTTGGTCCGATCGTGGCCAAAAGTATTTATGATTATTTTCATGACGAACATAATTTACATCTTTTGGATAAGTTTACTAAAAATGGCCTTAGCTTAAAACCGCTCGCCGCGCCTAAACAAAAAAATGATAATGTTAATGGCAAAAGTTTTGTGCTCACCGGCTCACTTCTTAGTTTGACAAGAGATGAGGCAAAGGCTAAAATTAGAGAATTGGGAGGAAAAATGGCCGAATCGGTTAGCTCTAAAACTGATTATGTAATTGTCGGTGCTGAACCAGGCAGTAAATATGAGAAAGCTAAACAATTAGGCGTCAATATTTTATCCGAAGGGGAATTTTTAAAACTTATTAAATAATATGATTAATAACGAAGATATAAAACACATTGCCAATTTGGCGCGCCTGGAGCTTACTCCGGCGGAACTGGAAAAATACGGTGCACAGTTGCCGAAGATTTTGGATTACGTCGGCCAATTGCAAGACGTCGATACTTCTGAAGTGGATGCTATTAATAATGTTTCCGACAGCCCGAGTGAATTTCGCGCTGATGAAGCGATTGATTGGAATGAGGCAGAACGTAACAATGCTTTGGCGCAGGCCAGCGAACTTGATGGTGGACAAATTAAGGTTCATCGCGTTTTAGAATAATATGGAATTAAATAAATTAACAATTAGTGCGGCGGCGAAATTATTGCATGAGAAAAAAATTACTTCCGTGGAATTAACTACCGCTTGTCTTGATAGAATAAAAAGTTTGGATGCTAAAATTCAAGCTTGTCTTTGTGTGTGTGAAGCAGAAGCTTTAGCGCAAGCAGCGGCAGCTGATAAGAGAATTGCGGCTGGTGAAACCGGCGACTTGCTTGGTATACCGTATTTAGTGAAAGATAATATTACTGTTGCCGGAATTCAAGCGACAGCGGCTTCCAAAATATTGAAAAATTATATTGCACCCTATAACGCGACAGCAGTTGAAAGATTGAATGCGGCTGGAGCTGTAGTATTAGGAAAAACTAATATGGATGAATTCGGTCATGGTGCTTCGACGGAAAATTCTGCTTATCAAATAACAAAAAATCCATGGGACTTAGAACGTGTACCGGGCGGATCTTCTGGTGGCAATGGCGCGGCGGTAGCGGCGGATATGTGCCTATTCGGTTTAAGTAGTGACACTGGTGGTTCAATTCGACAACCAGCGAGTTTCTGTGGTGTGGTTGGATTAAAACCAAGCTATGGTAGAATTTCTCGTCATGGTTTAATGGCGATGACTTCCTCAACTGATGTGGTTGGGGTGATTTCTAAAACCGTGGAAGACGCGGCTCTGGTTTTGCAAGCGATTGCTGGACAAGATGATTTTGATGCCACGGCCAGTTCGGTTGCGCCAGATGATTATTTAAAAAATTTAGATAACGGAGTGAAAGGTTTGAAGGTTGGTTTACCGGCCGAATATTTTACGGACAGCATTAAATC
Source organism: Candidatus Falkowiibacteriota bacterium (assembly GCA_037137655.1). GTDB lineage: Bacteria > Patescibacteriota > Patescibacteriia > Patescibacteriales > UBA12465 > JBAXJX01. The sequence continues at coordinate 507,946 of JBAXJX010000001.1, read as the reverse complement.
GGAGGTGCGTGATTTAATTATGGCTCAGGCTGAAATTTTGAAAGCAGCGGGCGCGGAGATTATGAATGTTTCTTTACCGCATACTAAATATAGTGTGCCGGCTTATTATATTATTACCCCGTGTGAAATTAGTTCTAATTTAGCGCGACTCGATGGTTTGCGTTATGGTTATTTTGATGAGACGGCGAAAAATTTAGCGGAGATTTATGCTAAGAATCGTGGCGGTGGATTTGGTCCAGAAGCAAAACGTCGTATCATGCTTGGTACTTATGCTTTGAGCGCTGGTTATTATGATGCTTATTACAAGAAGGCGAATAAAGTGCGTCAAATGATTGCACTTGATTTTGCTAAAGTTTTTGGACAGGTGGATATTATTTTGGCGCCGACGACACCAACAGCCGCTTTTAAGATTGGGGAAAAAGTTGATGATCCGATTCAAATGTATTTAGAGGATATTTTTGTGAGCTCAGCTTCGTTGGCTGGGTTACCAGCCGTGGTAGTTCCAGCTGGCCTGATTAATAATTTGCCAATTGGTGTTCAGTTGATTGGCAAAAAAATGGGCGAAGCGGAATTATTACGAGTGGCTAAATCTTTAAATCCCGAACAAAATTTTGCGAAGGCAAATATATAAATTATTTTAAAAATATGAACAAAAAAACAATCACGACAATTTTAGTTTCATTGGTTTTAGTTTTAGCGATTATTTTTTTATTTATGTTTGTCTTTAAAAAACCGGTTAGTCAAAATGAAGCAAATAAAAATGTTAGCAAACAAGCTTCGGATGCGGCGAGTGAATTATTAAAAATAAATCGCACTGCTTTAGCTCAAACTCCAAACGGGGAATTGCCAGTTATTAGTGCTACTGATAATATTTCGGGTGATATTAAAGCCGGTGTTCAAGTAATTGTGTATGAAAATTTAAATGATGTTTATTCTTCCAAGCTTAATGAAACATTGAAGCAAGTAAAAGCTTTGTATGCTGATAAAATTGTTATCGCTTATCGCCCCTTTGTTTTTAAAGGTGATACTTTAGGATTTAATAGTGCGGTGGCAGTGTCATGCGCAGCGGAGCAAGGAAAATTTTTGGAAATGCGTGATTTAATTTTAGCTGATACGGCCAGTAGTTCTTTGACCATGGTTAATTTTAGTGGTTACGTTAAAAGTCTTGATATGGACAAAGCTAAATTTTCTGCTTGTTTGTCGGCTGATGCCAGTGTCACTGCTGTAAATAGCGTTATAGATAAAGTGGCTAATTCTATGGTATTTGGTAGTCCAACTACTTTTGTGAACGGAGAATTGGTGGTTGGTGCTCGGTCATTTGATGATGGACAAGACACTAATGGCAAGAAATTAGAAGGTTTAAAGAGTATTGTGGCACGACATTTGCAATAATCTCTTAATTTGTTTAAACTGCATAAAGTAATGGAAGGTTCGCATAGTGGTCTAGTGCGCCCGCTTGGAAAGCGTGTATACTTTAATCGGTATCGAGAGTTCGAATCTCTCACCTTCCGCCAAAACAAAAAACCTGCTCTGTGGCAGGTTTTTTTATTGACATAATTAAAATCTTGTGTTGTAATCTTATATCAATTTGTACCTTCCCAAATAAATGTCTAACCTTTAAAAATTTTATCATGAAAAATTACAGCTTAGTGTTTTTTGCTTTTTCGTTGCTACTAGCCTCGTCATGTCATAATGAAGGCCAAAGTCAGGTATTTGTTCCTGTGAAAATTTGCGATAATAATTTAAATAATTTAAATCAAGGCAATATCCTGGAGGCTTATATAAAAGGCTCGAAGGAACAGGTTCTATTTAATTTTCGCGCGGTTTATAGTTGCACTAAAAGAATCCAAGTTATTGATTCGTTGTGTGATAATAATTGTGGTGACAGTATTGTCCCTGGACTTTCCTCGGATTTTACACGTTGCGATGGTGCTACCAGAGTTTTTATTGATGGTAAAGATGTTTTTTTTAGCGCTTGGCATAGCCCTTACAATAAAGATTACTTGGAAAAAACTAATGTTTTTGTCGGTGCTAGTCACAACTATGCTTTTGTAAAAATTAAATCCGATCATTTATTTATTATTAGTTTTGATCCGGAAAATTTTTACGAATTTGATTTAAAGTCGCTGCGTGACGAAAACTATGAACACAGTTTTTCTTTGATCGATTTAGTTTATTATAAAGGCAATGTTTTTATCGCTAATGTGAAAAATGGTTGGGTGTCTGACCCGGGCCCACATCGCTTAATCGCTATTGATTTTAGCAGTGGCCATTATAACAAGTTTTTGTTTGAATAAAATTTATAAGTCCTGTTTCTTTTTTAAGATTCAGGACTTTTTTATTTTTCTAATATTGGCGCGGTTGTGGTCGCTCCAGTTCCACCACTGATTGATGTCGTTAAAGTGCCAAGCCCTTTAGCGTTACCAGCTGGTCCTGGATTAGTTAATTATACTTATACCGTGCGCAATATTGGAACAGTTCCAATGAGTAATATAACTATGGTTGGTGATACTTGTAGTCCGATAACTTTAGCTTCTGGTGACATTAATAATAATGCCAAATTAGAAGTTAATGAAACTTGGGTTTATAAATGTGCGACAACTCTTAATGAAACTCACACTAATACAGTTGTGGCCACTGGTTGGGCTAACGGTATTAGCGCGGTTGATATTGCGAGCGCGACAGTAGTAGTTGGCTCTCCTCTTGTGCCACCACTTATTCATGTGACTAAAGTTCCAAATCCATTAAAATTGCCAGCGGGCGGTGGAATGGTTACTTACACTGAAAAAATTACTAATCCTGGAACAGTGGATTTAAGTAATATTAAAATCTCCGATGATAAATGTAGTCCGTTGAATTATGTTTCGGGTGATATTAATCATGATTACAAAATTCAACCAAGTGAAACCTTTGTGTATACTTGCCAAAGCAAACTTACCAAGACTACAACTAACACAGTTGTGGCTAGTGGTGAAGCTAATGGCACGACAGTTAGAGATTTGGCTGTAGCGACTGTGGTAGTTGCTACTGCTGTGCCAAAATTACCAAACACGGGCGTTGCTCCGACAGACAGCACGGCTTTAATTCTTTTAGTTTCCGGTCTGCTATTATTAGCTTCAGCTATTTTTGTTGGCGCTAAAAAGAAGGGTTTAATTTAGTCTAGAAATCTAAAGGCCTCGCGTCTTCGCGGGGCCTTTTTGGAAAGTTTATGTCAAACAAGCTTCCGTCAAAATTATCTTTTCTAATTATTGGTATTGAGGGAATTATATTTTCCTTAGTTTTTGTGTCTTTTTTGTTTTTTGGATCATCAGCTCAAAGCTCGGCACTTGATATTGTTTCTAATTCCGCTAAATCACCAGCTTCAATTTTGCCAGCCTATCTTAGTATTCCCCAAATTAAAGTTAATAGTAATTTGGAGTCAGTTGGTTTAACACCGGATGGCGCTGTTGGCGTTCCACTTGGCCGTAACAATGCTGCCTGGTTTAATGCTGGGCCTCGTCCCGGAGAAAGTGGTAATGCGGTCATCACTGGACATTATGGTATTTGGAAAAATGGCGTTCCGACCGTATTTAATAATTTATATAAATTACGACTGGGAGATAAAATTTATGTTAAAGACAAAAAAGGTTCCGTGATTACTTTTGTGGTTAAAAAAAAGAAAACTTATAACCAAAATGATGACGTGACCGATGTTTTTATTGCCAGTGATGATAATGCTCACCTTAATATCATTACTTGTCAGGGGACTTGGAATAAAATTACCCAAAGCTATCCTGGTCGTTTGGTGATATTTGCTGATCGGCAGTAGTAATGCTATGATAGGTTTATATGAAAATAACATCAGCACAATTTATAAAAGGCGTGGTCGGGGAAGATAAGATTCTTGATAACGGTATTTCGCAGGTGGCTTTTATTGGCCGCTCTAATGTTGGTAAATCCAGCACAATTAATACGATTACCGGAGAAAAAGAATTGGCGCGCGTCAGTGCCTTGCCGGGTCGCACCCAAGAAATTAACATCTTCTTTATTAATGAAAAGTTTTATTTAGTTGATTTGCCTGGCTATGGTTATAGTAAGGCCTCTAAAGATGATCGTCAGTGGTTGTTTGAGTTGGTTAATTGGTATTTGTTTAATGATCACTATCAACAGAAAAAAATCGTGGTAATTATTGATGCTAATATCGGACCAAGTAAAGATGATTTAGAAATTATTTCCGAATTAGAGGAGCGTGGCAAAAATATTTTAATCGCGGCTAATAAAATTGATAAAATAAAAAAATCAGAATTAAAGAAACAGTGCGATAAAATTCGTAACATTTTTAATGATCACGAGATTGTTTTTTATTCTACCAAGACTGGTGCTGGTGTTGATGAATTGATTGATGCTGTGCTAAAATAATTTTTTATATTTAATAAAGAATATGAACAAGAAGATTGAGATTTCAATTTCTGCTCGAACAATTTGGACAATTTTGTTAATTATTTTTGGTATCTTTTTTATCTGGAAGTTGTCGGACATCTTTATTTTGCTAGTTACAGCTATCATGGTGGCGGCCGCTTTAAAACCAGCAGTGCAGTGGCTTAACAAAAAACTATCCAAAACATTGTCGGCCGCTCTAGTTGTTGTTGCTTTAATTTTGCCATTAATTTATGTGATTGGAGCGGTTATTCCGACCATTATTAGTGATTTTCCAGAAATTTCCCAACGCTTAACATTAGCTTTGTCAGGGGCAAATTTTTTACCACCGTTTTTACGACAACTTAATTTGGCGCAATATTTCCAAAATTTTCAAGGTAACAGTTCTTATGTTTTAGAGTCTACTAGAATGGTTAGCGGTTTCTTTTTTGAAACTATTACTTTTATATTTTTAGTTTTTTATTTGCTAATTGATGGCGATGAGTTGCACCGTTTGTTGGCGCTGTCACTTCCAAGTCGCAATCGCGCCCGCGCCGAAAAAATTTCCGCTGAGCTCATGACTATTTCCGGTCAATACATTCGTGGCAATTTATTAATTTCTTTAATTTGTTTTTCTGTGACTTGCACAGGTTTATTTTTATTACATGTTCCATACGCTTTGCCACTAGCAGTGTTAGCTGGTATTTTAGACCTATTACCATTGATTGGAAGCACGATTGCGGCGGTGCCGGCGATTATCCTAGCTTTTACAGTTTCACCGCTTACCGGTCTTTTAACGATTGTTTTGTATTGCGCTTATCAGGAAGTGGAGAATGATATTTTAGCGCCAAACATTTATAATAAAGTTTTAAATCTTTTACCATTTTTAAGTTTTATTGCTGTGATTATTGGTTCGCTTTTACTCGGTGTGGCTGGTGCTTTCTTGGCCTTACCGATTGCCGCCGGAATCCCAACAATTATTAAGTACGCCAAAGAAAGTCAACGGTCAACTAAAAGCTCTCGGGCTTAGTCCGTAATTAAATTCACATGGATTATCGTAAACATCGGACTAGCCGCTTTTGGCTTCATTTTATTTCGGCGCCCTTTATTTGGTTGCCGCTACCTTTTATTATTTTGCTTGATTTAGTTACTAGTCTGTACCAAGTTATTTGTTTTCCGATATATAAAATTGATTACGTGAAGCGCTCGGAATATATTTTAATTCTTGATCGCAATAAGTTGGCCTATTTGAATCCATTGGAAAAAATTGGTTGTATGTATTGTGGATATTCTAATGGTCTATTTTTATATTTAAAAGAAGTTGCTGGTCGCACGGAAAAATATTGGTGCGGTATTATGCATGAAGGTAAGCCAGGTTTTAAGGTTCAAACCGATCAGACTAAACAAAAATTCGCCGCTTATGGCGACGAACAAGATTTTAAAAGCAAATATCACGAAGTAAAATAATCTTAGAAGACGTCAAAAATAAGCATTAAAAGATAAGCAACACTTAGGAATAAAAACACGAGTAAGCCGCCAAATATTTTCTCGGCCGCATATTTACTCTCTTCAAAAAAAACAGCCATAAATAAATAGCGATTTTTTAACTGGTTAAACCAGTTTTTTGTTTGTAAATAATTAAGAAATTTCTGACTGGTGCTGTGGAAGTAGGCAATGACCGACTCGCCATGTTTTTTTATCAACCAATAAATTAGAGCTATTGTCGACAAGACAATAAGTAAGGTTAAACTTAGGCGCCCAGACCATTTTTTAAATATTGGGCCAAGTAATGTTCCGGAGAAATAGCCAAGAAATACATTTAATGCTGCCCAGCCAATACCACTTAAAACATTCCAAAAAATAAAAGGTTTTCTTTTCATTCGTGATAAACCAGCGACAAAAGGAATAATAGCGCGGATTGGCCCGAAGAAGCGACCAAGAAAGATACTTTTGTCGCCATATTTTTTGAAAAAATTTTCACCGTGATGCAATAATTTGATGTTAATCAGTTTTTTGTTTTTTATAAAATCGCTCCCCCACAGGCCCAGGGAATAACTAAAGAAATCACCGCAAATAGCACCGACCGCTGAAAAAATTATTAGATCCCAAGGATTTAAAAAACCCTGAGAAGCTAAAAATCCACCAACGCTAATAAGCGTGGCGCCGGGAATAAATAGACCTATAAATGGTGCGGACTCAATAAAGGCCAACACAAAAAACAGCCAGTTGCCAAGCCAAGCGAATTTGGTTAAAAGACTAAAGAGGAGGTTGATGTCGGGCACAATAATTATTATTTAGGTATGTATTAATATCGTGATTATATCATTTTTTTGTATTTTTTGCTATTCTTGTAGATAAGCTTCGTAATAATTTTAATATTCATAATATGTTAAACCATTTTTTCTTAAATAATTTTGACCAGGGAATTGCTGTGTGGTTTTTAGACCATCGTAATAATTTTGGTATTCATTTTTTTGAGTTTGTTAGTTTTTTTGGTAACTGGCAATTTTTGTTACCAGCGATGATCTTATTTTTACTTTGGCTGTATTCTAAAAAACAGTATAAATTTATTTTGCCATTTCTTTTGACGGTTGGTAGCGCCGAAGCAGTGACTCTTTTGGGTAAAGTTTTTTTTCATCGCCCTCGACCCAGCTTGGCAGTATTAGCGGAGACTGATTTTTCTTTTCCTAGTGGTCACGCGACAATCGCCGTAGCGCTATATGGTTATTTAGCCTATTTATTAATTAAAACATTAGCCCCGAAGTATAAAAATTTAATTAGCGCTAGCGCCGTGCTTCTTGCTGCTTTAATTGGTTTTAGTCGAATTTATTTGGGTGTCCACTTTCTTAGTGATGTGTTGGTTGGTTATTTGATTGGTGGCGTGGCCTTGATAGTGGGAACTAAGATTACGGAAATAAAAAACTTTTTTATTTTTTTGAAAAGTCGCCGCGTGAAAATTTTACTTTTTTGTTTGGTGATTATTATTTTGTCGGCGACGGTGGAATTTCTACTTTGGCAAAAAAAAGTGGCAACCACTAAAATGATTAAAGATAGTAATACGGTCGCGGTGATAAAAACTACTAGTCCTTTGGCAACGTCTAGTACGGCCACTGGTACAGTTGAGTACCGCAATACACAATACGGTTTTTATATTACTTTGCCTGGCACTTGGAGCGGATATACCGTTGTTAATAGTATTTGGGAGGGGCAAGGTTTGGTTAATGGTTTAGGGAGTATTGTAGTGGCTTCTGGTCCAATAATTTCTATTCGTAATCCGAAATGGACAAAAGATAAACCTTATCAAGATATCCCAGTGATGATTTATACGCTTGAACAATGGAATGATTTGCAATCAGAGAAGTTTAGTGTCGGTGCGGCGCCAATTCCACCGAGCGAACTTGGTCGCAATATTAAATACGTTTTTGCTTTACCGGCGCGCTATAATTTTGCTTTTCCGGAAGGTTTCGAGGAAGTGGATAAAATTATTAAGGGAAAACCGTTGCAAGGCTTCTAATCTTGATAAAAAACGGGCCTTATGTTAGGCTTTAAGGGCTAAATATAATTAAATTTATTATAAATTTATGAACAGAATTCTAATAAAAGACGCTAAAGCGCAGGGAAGTGGTCAAGTAACTTTGGCTGGATTTATTTATAACAAGCGCCTACATAAAGGCTTGGCTTTTATTGATTTGCGTGATGTTTCTGGGGTGATGCAATTAGTATTTGAAGAAAGCAATGAAGCCGCTTTTAATGTGATTAAGGATTTAAATTTGGAAAGTGTTATAAAGGTAAATGGTGAATTAAAAGAAAAACCTAGTCGTAAGGGCCAAGAGGATGCTCCGAAAGATTATGAAATGTTAGTATCAGGCGCGGAAATGTTATCGGCAGCTGATGAAAATTTACCAATTCATGTTTTACAAAAAGGTGATGCTGAGCCAGACATTGATACTCGTTTAAATTGGCGCTTCTTAGATTTACGTCAACCGGAGCATCTAAAGATTTTTAAAGTTTGGACTGAATTCGAACGTGGTTTACGGGCTTATTGTAACGCTAAAGATTACACTCAAATTTATACCCCAACTTTAATGAGCACTTCCTCGGAAACTGGTTCAGAAGTTTTTGAAGTTAAATATTTTGATAAAAAAGCTTATTTGGGTCAATCACCACAATTCTACAAACAAATGGCGATGTCGGTTGGTTTGGAAAAAGTTTTTATGACTGGTCCAGTTTTTCGAGCGGAGAAATCTTTTACTACTCGTCATGTGACTGAATTTACCGGTTGGGATTTTGAAATTTCTTATGCTGATCATAATGATGTGATGAACGAAGAAGAGCAAATGATTCAATCTGGCTTTAAAGCAATTAAGGAAAAAGTGGATATTGATATTGAAGTACCAACATTGCCTTTCCCACGTTTAACTTTAAAAGAAGTTAAAGAAAAATTACGGGCTAATAATATTAAAACTGATGGCGAGGAAGATTTAAACCCAGAAGAAGAGCGCGGTATTTGTGAAATTATTAAAAAAGAAACTGGTCATGATTTCTTGTTTGTGACCGAATATCCAGTTTCGATTCGCGCTTTTTATCACATGCGTTTTGAGGATCGCCCGGAAATTACTAAGAGTTTCGATTTATTGTATCGCGGTTTAGAAATTACGACTGGCGCTCAACGCGAGCATCACATTGATATCTTAGAAAAACAAGCAAGCGAGAAAAATATGAACTTGGAAGAATTGGCTGATTATTTGAACTTCTTCCGCTTTGGTTGTCCGCCACATGCCGGCGCCGGTATTGGTATGGCTCGTATCATTATGAAAATGTTAAATCTTTCATCGGTTAAAGAAGCTATTTTCTTGCCTCGCGATGTGAAGCGCTTGACTCCATAAACTTGATTTTTTTATGGTTTTGTGTTATAATTTAATCATAAAAAATTAATCTAAAAATATATGTCGGAAAATTTTTACAACATAGAAGCTGTAAAACCAGAAAATATTGAAGTTAATTCTGGTGCTGGTGAATATTTAGCCGAGCAAGTAGCTAAATCCAAAAAAGAAGAATTGGAGAAATTGGCTAGATTAGCTGATGATTTCGACATGGAAAATGATCCAGAGTTTGATCGGATTATGGATAAAATTGATCAATATGGTGAGTTTTCTTTAACGGCTGCCGAACATCATGCCATTGGTAGTACGCCCGATGATGAATTAATAAATAATCCAGGGAAGGCGGAATATGAGGTTATCGGTGAGGAAAAAATTACTAAAATATTAGATAGTCATATAAAATGTTTAAATAGTCATCCTAGTGCTTATAAACCGGGGGAATACGAAGCCTCTTTTGAATTAGTTAGTAAGGCTATTCCGTTCCTAAAAAGTGTTGGCCATTTACCAGCGAAGTATGCCAATTTTGATCTTGAAGCCTTAAAAAAACAAGTTGCTGCTTAAAATCTCTTTAATAAAAAAAACAGCCACATTTCTGTGGCTGTTTTTTTGTTTATTTGAAGTTTACAAATGTTTTTTGATTTCCGCAAAAACGTCCTCAATACTCATTTCGCCATCAATTTCCACTAATTTACCATTATTTTTGTAGTATTCTAAAAGTGGTACAGATTCTTTGGCAAAAACATCCAAGCGACTTTGCACGACAGCTGGATCTTTGTCGTCGGCGCGACCACCAGTTTCGGAGCGTTTGCTAATTCTTTTAATAACTTCATCCACACCAACTTTTAGGTAAATGAATTTTTCAACATCCATACCCATTTCCGCACCAACTTTTTCTAACATAGTGGCTTGGGACATCATGCGGGGGAAGCCGTCGAAAATAATACCTTTAGTTTTAGCTTCGTCGCTTACTTTTTTAATAACTTCCGCCATTAAATCGTCAGTAATTAAAATACCTTGATCGACGTAAGATTTTATTTTTTGACCAAGTTCAGAGCCGGATTCAATTTCGGCACGTAAAGTGTCACCCATGCCAAATTGCACCATACCGTTATCGGCACAAATTAAATCAGCTTGAGTAGTTTTACCGCAGGCGGCTAAACCGTAAATACAAATAATCTTTCCCATAGAGTAGTTCTAATTAATTTTAAAAAGATATTGTATTATTTTTTTAGAGTTTTGACAAGGCTATATAATGTAAAATTTTATTATGATATAATTAATGTATAAAAAATAATCTTCTTTATTAACTATGAAAAACAAAAAATCTGCCTTTACTCTTATTGAGCTCTTGGTTGTTATTGCTATCATTGGTATTTTAGCTACGATTGCTGTGGTCGCTTTACAAAACGCCAGAGCCAAAGCCCGTGACGCGCGCCGCGTGGCTGACGTGAAACAAATTCAAACTGCCCTCGAATTATTTTTTAACGATCAAGGGCGCTATCCACTAGTTGATGAGTTTGCATCCGGAGCTTTATTTTCAACTTCCACTAATGGCACCACTACCTATATGGCTAAAATTCCAACGGCGCCAACGCCACCAGAGGGAACTTGTTCTAGTGCTAATAATAATTATTCCTATGTTTCTAGTGACGGATATTCTTATACTTTATCATTTTGTCTTAGTGGTCCGACCGGTAGTCTTAAGGCTGGTATAAATACGGCTTCACCAATTGGTATTGCTTATGGCGGTGTTGGTGCCGGAACAAGTAATAGTTGCTCTTGTACGAGTGCTTTATTGTCTTGCTGTGACCAATGTAATCCAGTTACAGCTACTTGTTCGGGCGATACTTATTGTGCGCGAAGTGCAAATTGTGCCAATGGTAAAAATTGTATTAATGGTACTTGTGTGTCTAAAACTATACCAGACATGCTTTTGTGGTTTATGGCTGACGCTGGCGTTACTAAAGATGGCAGCAACAAAGTTAGTGTTTGGTCAGATCAAAGTGCTAACGGTTATTATGCTCAACCTGGTAACCAACCATTGTTTGTTAGTAATGCTAAAAATGGTAAGCCGGTAATTAGATTTGACGGTACAAATTATCTTTTATTAAACAGTAGTATTCCCGCAGCATCTGGATATACATTTTTTTATGTTGTATCTACTGGTGCGGCTAAAACAGGTAGTGAGACTATTTTCTCTGCAGCACAATCTGGCCACATAAGATGGGCTAATAGTTGTGGTTCAGATATTGCTGGTTGGGCTGGGACTGACTCGAGTTTGGTTTTGGGGAATCCATTTATAAATACAAATACTTATTATTCATTATCATACACCAAGGATTCAGCTGCTTGGACTATTAGATCTAATGGTTCGGTTATAAGAAGTGTTAGTGATACCTCTATGCCAACATCTAATGTTCAAATGACTATCGGCTCTGAGGCTGGTGGTGGTTACACTATGGCTGGTGATATAGCGGAAATAATTGTTTACGGTTCCGCTCTTTCTGATTCCGATCGTCAACTAGTGGAGTCTTATTTAAATACTAAATACGCGATTTATTAAAAATTATGTTTCATAAAAATAAAAAAGCCTTCACCCTTATAGAGCTTCTCGTCGTTATTGCTATCATTGGCATACTTGCAACTATTGCGGTGGTGGCTTTACAAAATGCCAGAGCCAAGGCGCGTGATGCGCGGCGCGTGGCTGATGTGAAACAAATTCAAACTGCGCTCGAATTATTTTTCAATGATAAAGGGCGCTACCCAACAACCAATGAATTTAAATTAGGTTCAGTTTTTTCAACTTCAACTCAAGGCACAACAACTTACATGGCCATAATTCCAACGCCGCCAACTCCAGCCGATGGTGGCTGTACTACAGCTAACAATAAGTCTTAAGGCTATTTATCATCTGATGACGGTTCAACTTATACTATTTCTTATTGTCTTGGTGGTAACGTGGCTAGTACTGTAGCTGGTCCAAAATGTGCCAATCCAAGCGGTGTTTTAAATGTTGATTGCACTCCGGTAGTTTTTGCGGCAACTGGTGGCACAATTACAACTAGCGGTCTTTATACAATTCATACTTTCGCGACCAGTGGTGTTTTTATCTCAAACGTTGGTGGTTTACAAGCTGAAGTTTTAGTCGTGGCCGGCGGCGGCGGTGGTGGGCAGCGAGTTGGCGGCGGCGGTGGCGCCGGTGGTTTGATTTATAATTCAGCTTTTACAATTAATGCTCAACCATATTCAGTAACAGTTGGTGCTGGTGGCCTACCGGCGACGGCAAACGGAGTATTAGGTTTAAACGGTGCAAATTCGATTTTTGATACTTTAATTGCTATTGGCGGCGGCGGCGGCAGCTCTTATCCAAATGCGGGTAATGGCCGCTCTGGCGGTGGTGGCGCCTATCTTAGCGGCCCTGGCGGAGCTGGCACGGCGGGCCAGGGTCATGATGGCGGTACTTTTAATTACAATGGAGACGCTGGCGGCGGCGGTGGCGGCACACCCTTTAGCACCGCTGGAACTGGCGGTTTGGGTGGTGGCGGAAACGGTAAAGCCGGTGCTAATGTTAATGGTGATAACGGAGTTAATGGAACTGGCGGTGGCGGTGGCGGCGGCTCAGACAACGGCGGCACCGGTTCGGGCGGCTACGGCGGTTCTGGTATCGTTATAATCAGATATTTAACGGCACATTAATTAAATTATTTTTATATTATATTTAAAAAAAGCCTCGCAATTGGCGAGGCTTTTTTGTTTTATATTTTTTACGAAATATATTAAGCAAATTTTTTTATCATCTCCAAAAATTCTTTCTTAACTTTTTCTTCGCTATATTTTTCTTCAGCTAATTGGCGAGCAGCGACACTCATCTTTTTTTGCAAATCATCATTACTTAAAATTGTGGCGATTTTGTTTTGTAAATCTGAGCTGTCATTTGGTTTTGCTGTTAGTCCGCAAGATTCATTAAAGACTGATCTGACGCCCGGTAAATTAGAAGTGACCACTGGCGCGCCACAAGCCATCGCTTCAATTAAAACGATGCCAAAAGCTTCATTAGAATTAATGGATGGTAAGACAAATAAATCAGCTGTTTGATAGGCGCTAATTAATTCCGCGCCACCAAGCTTACCAGCAAAATTAACTTGGGTTGCAATATTTAATTCTTTGGCTAAATTCTCATAGTTAGTTTGTAAATTACCGGTGCCAACAATGTTTAGTTGCCAGTTAATATTTTTAATTTCTGCCACGGCGCGCAATAAAACATCCACGCCTTTAAAATAATGCGCCTGGTCTAAGCCACCGACAAATAAAATATTTTTTGGTGCGTTCGGATTTTTTATAGCCGCACTGGGTCTAAATTTATTGGTATCAATGCTAAATGGAATTTCCACAAATTTTTCGGCGTGCGCATGATAGAAATTTTTAATAGCACTGTTTTCAATGTAATCAAGTGAAGCACTAACAATTAAGTCGACTTGTTTTAAAAGGGAAGTCTGCACTATTTTGGCGGGCCAACTTAGCAATTTAGCGAGTGGCGTTAGTCCGGCAACATCCATGTGATACTGAATAATTAATTTGGTTTTAGGATGCAGTAATTTGAAAAACCACACGACTTCGGCGCCACCAAAAAATGGATAGTGCAAATAAATTAAATCAAAGTTTTTCAACCCTGATAACAGCGCGGGAATAAAAGCGCCGTGGCCGTAACGCAAAAGCGGCCGGGTGTTGTCCGGATGGAAAGTGTGAACTTCATGTTCGGTTTGTAAAATTTGTTCTAGGCGGTAAGCGCTATTGCCAATACCACCGGCATAGGGCGGGAAAGCGCAAACAATTTGGGCGATTTTCATATAAATCAATTATACCCCAATTGCTATAATTACCCAAGCATTGACATTTTTGTCAAAAAGTAGTATAATATACTTGTTCATTTAAAACTTAACCTAAATCTTATATATCATGAAAAAAGTTCAGATTTTTACCGTAGTTGTTGCCATTGTTACCATTTTCATTTATTCTTGTGTTAATTCTAAAGCTCAAACTAGAGCTAGAGTAATATCAAGTCAAGAAAATGTCGAAATTTTTTCGGATAAAAACAAATCACTAAAAGATGGTGATACTGTAGTTATTGAAAAGGTAGGTGATGTTTGGAGCGTTAATTCAGCTTTAGATTATCGTCGAATTCAAGACACAACTCAAAACTGCGGTGATATTAATGTTATTATTCGCGTCGCAGTTGTGGAAATAGTTTCCGACTCAAACGATGGCTTATAAAAGCCAAAACAAAAAATAAAAGAGCTAAACAATAGCTCTTTTTTTCTTGGATAAATTTTATTTTACTACTTCTTTAAAGCTACTTCACGGACAACATCGGTAATTTGTTTTTCTAATTTTACAATACGTAAACGCATTTTGAAAATTAAGTAGAAGAGCATCATGACGGCGATGTAGAATAAGAAGTTAATGCCAGATCCGGAAAAGCCCATGAACATTACGGCTTTATCAATCGTTTTAATAAAAACAATGGCGAGACCGGCGATGGTCCAAAATCCAAGCCAGAAAGTAAATTCATTTTTGCCAATTTCATTTTTCTTTTTTTGTTGGAAGACGCGGCTAATAAAGAAGGCGATAATAATAATCGCAATAAGTTGTTGAATCATATTATTTAATTAATTGTTTATAAATTAAGTCTTTGATAATTTTAAAGCCGCCGGAAAACTTTTGGCCAAATTCGTGATAATGCACAGTGATTGGTACTTCTTTGACGCGATGTTGACTTTGAAACGCTTTAATCAGAATTTCATTACAATGGGCCATGCCGTCATTTTCAATAATTAGGTCCTGGGCAAATTCTTTGCGCATCGCCCGAAAGCCACTTTGCGGATCAGTTAAATTAATACCGAAAAATATTTTATTGATGGCCCGAGCGAGTGGCATAATAATATTCTTTTTCGCCCACGGCATGTTCGATTCTTTTTCTAAAAAGCGGGAACCAAAAACAATATCAGCTTCGCCGTCTAAAATCGGTTTAACAACATCTTTAATTTCATTGGCATCAAATTGATCATCAGCATCAAAGTGGACAATGATATCAGCGTCGTGAAGCAGAGCATAAGCATTACCGGTACCAAGGGCGGCGCCTTGGCCGCGATTAATAATGTGATGCAAAGCAATAACTCCCGTGCTTTGAGCTAGAGCATAAGTCTCATCCTTGGAGCAATCGTCGACAATTATAAGCTCATCGACCAGGGGTTTGACCTTGGCGACCACTTTTAAGATTGATTTGGCTTCATTATAAGCCGGGATGACACAAAATATCTTCATATTCTATTATTATAGCACTATTTTATAATATTAGAAAATATACTATAATAGGTTAGTAAGATAATCAAATTATTATTTATGAATTTTTTCAGCAAACTCATCAATTGGTTTTTAATTTTTTGGCGTGGACTAGTCTTAGCGCTCCGTTCAGTTTTTTCGTGGATCTTTGTGAAGATTTATTTAGGCGTAGCCTTAACTCTAAATATTGCCGCTTGGATTTCCATGTGGTTAATTTATAAAAATATTGCCCAAGAGCTAACTGTACTGCATTATAATGTCGACTTCGGTATCGATTTAATTGGTAGTCGGACGCAATTATTTTTTAATCCGGCCTTGGGACTAATTTTTATTATCTTTGATCTTATTGTGTTGTTATTGCTTTATCGCAGTCGCGACTTTAAGTTGTTCGCCCATTTGTTATTGGCTTCAGCCGCTTTAACTAACGCCTTGTTAGTGTTATCAGTTATTTCTGTTTATTTAATAAACTTTCGTTAATTTTGTAATCTATGATGGACTTTTACGTTGTAAAAATTATTATCCTTTCCGCCTTGGCTTTTATTTTCTCCATGGCCTTAACTCCACTTTTAACTCATTTTTTATACAAATATAAATTAGGTAAAAAAATTCGTAACGCCGGTGATACGCCAATTTTTAGTGAGTTGCATGCTCACAAAGCAGGCACCCCAACCATGGGTGGAATTTTAATTTGGTTTACGGTTCTAATTTTTACTTTATTTTTTTATTTTTTATCTCAGATTTTACCAATTGATTTGTTTAAGGGTTTAAACTTTTTATCTAAAAAAGAAACTTTGTTACCACTCGGTGCCTTAATTGCTTCGGCCCTAGTTGGTCTTTTTGATGATTGGCTTGATGTGCGTGGCAAGGGAACGAAGGGTGGCGGTGGTTTGAAAATGCGTCATCGTTTAGCGGTGTATACCATAATTGCGATCATCGGTGCCTTGTGGTTTTATTTTAGACTTGATTGGTCGACGATTCATGTGCCGTTTTTAGGAAACTTTGAAATTTCTTGGTGGTACATCCCGTTATTTATTTTTGTGTTGGTCGCCACTTCATTTTCGGTTAATGAAACTGATGGTTTAGATGGTTTGGCGGGCGGTACGTTATTAGTATCCTACGCTTCTTACGGCGTCATCGCTTTTTCTATGGGACGTTATGATTTGGCTACTTTCTGCGGCGTAGTGATGGGCGCTTTATTATCATTTTTGTGGTTTAACATTGCTCCAGCTCGTTTTTACATGGGCGATACTGGCTCGATGAGCTTGGGTATTACGCTTGGTGTTATCGCCTTCTTAACCAATAACATTTTCATCTTACCATTTATCGGTTTTATCTTTTTAATTGAATCACTTTCCGTGATCATCCAATTAAGCTCCAAAAAAATTCGGAAGAAAAAAGTTTTTTTGTCAGCGCCGATTCATCATCATTTTCAAGCTCTTGGTTGGCCGGAAACAAAAATTGTCATGCGTTTTTGGTTAATTGCAGCCGTAGTTGCTTTTATGGGCTTAGCCATGTTCTTCCTTGATAAAAATTTTTAGTATTTTAAAATTCCATGTTCAGAAAAAAGTCAGATAACAAAAACCAAGTCGTTAAAAAGCCGGTGGTTAAAAATAGAAATTATCATGCTCCGGATAATGTCTTGATTTTTACATTTGTTCTAGCTTTGACAGTTGGTTTAGTTTTATTATTCAGCGCCTCATCAGTCGCGGCCTATATCCGTTCCGGTAGTAGCTTGTACTTTTTAAAACATCAATTACTGGCTATCATTATTGGTATTCCACTGTTTCTTTTTTTGTCGCGCTTTGATTATCATAAGTATCGTCAAATGTCGACCGCTTTTTTAATCGTCTCTGTTGGTTTGTTGATTTTAACCTTTATTCCAGGTCTTGGTGCTGGTTATGGTAAGGCCAATAATTGGATTAATTTTTATGGTTTTTCCATGCAACCTTCAGAATTTGTAAAAGTTCTTTTTGCTCTGTATTTAGCGGCCTTTTTGGATACTAACAAGGACAAGCTTCATGATTTTGCGGAAAGTTTTATGCCTTTTATGGTGGCTTTCGCGCCAATTGCTATTTTAATTATGATGCAACCCGATTTCGGCACTTTACTTATTATTTTTGGTGCTTCGATTGTTTCTTATTTTGTAGCCGGCGCTCCGAAGAAATTTTTTGTTATCGGAATTTTTGTAGCCTTGATTGGTATTACTCTTTTGGTTAATATAAAATCGAGTAAGATGGATAGAATTGAGTGTTATCTTCATCCGGAAATCGGTGCAGCTGATAAATGTTATCAAGTGCAACAATCTCTGATTGCGATTGGGTCTGGTGGTTTTTGGGGACGAGGATTGGGTGAGAGTCGTCAGAAGTTCATGTATTTACCAGAAGTTTGGAGTGATTCTATTTTTCCGGTCGTCGCTGAAGAATTAGGTTTTATTTTTTCTATTTTGGTTATTGCCATTTTTTTCCTTTTATTCTGGCGCGGCATTAAAGTAGCCCAAGCGGCACCGGATTTATACGGTAAATTAATGGCCACTGGTTTAGCTTCTTGGATTATGGTTCAAGCAATGTTAAATATTGGAGCAGCCATAAATTTAATTCCCATGACGGGCGTACCGATGCCGTTTACTAGCGCTGGTGGCTCATCCATTTTAGCTTTAATGGCGACAACAGGAATTTTGGTGAATATTAGTCGACAAACTAAGTAATGTTTTTATGTCCGAAGAAGTAAAAAAAATAATATTTTCCGGTGGTGGTAGCGGTGGTCCCGTGACGCCACTTTTGGCGGTAGCTAGTTTTTTAGAGCGCCATGATAAGTTCGAATTATTATTTGTTGGGACACACGATGGACCGGAAAGGGAATTAATCATGAAGGCTGGCTTTAATTTTGTTAGTATTTCTTCAGGAAAAATGCGCCGCTATTTCTCGTGGCAAAATTTTTCCGATGTTTTTAAAATTATTCAAGGTTTTTTCGATGCTTGGAAATTAATCGGCCAAGAGCGACCGAATATAATTGTTAGTGCCGGGGCCTTTGTATCTGTGCCACTAGCCTTCGCTGCTTATTTGCGCCGCGTCCCTGTTATTATTCATCAACAGGATATTCGCGCCGGATTGGCGAATAAATTAATGGCGCCTGTGGCCAAAGTGGTAACCGTTACCTTTGAAAGATCTTTGCGTAGTTACGGTTCTCGCGCTAAGTGGATTGGTAATCCTTTTATGGAAGTAGAAAATAATAATCGGGCCGATGTTTTATTCAAAGTGGCCCATGCGTATAATTTAGAATCTAATTTACCGATCGTTTTAGTGGTTGGCGGTGGAACTGGGGCGGTGGCGATAAATAATATACTCTCTAAGAGTTTGGATGATTTGTGTGAATTTTGTCAGCTTATTCATATTAGCGGTAAAGATAAAAATATCTTGGCCGAGAATAAACGTTACCACCAATTTGATTTAGTTTCCCATGCCCAGTTATTAGAATTTGAAATTATTGCAGATGTAGTAGTGTCACGTTGTGGTCTTGGTTTTTTGACAGAATTATCAGCTCTAGCTAAACCGAGCATTTTAATTCCGATGCCGAATTCCCATCAAGAAGACAATGCGGCCATTTTTGAATGTGCTGATGCGGCTAAAGTTTTAGCGGAGGCTAAATTAAGTCCGGCGCTTTTCGTAAGTGAGGTTCGAAAAATTGTTAACAGTGCTGATTTGAAAAAAACTTACAGCCAAAATATTTCCCAAGTTATGAAGCCAGGTGCGACAGCGGCGCTCGTCGAAATTATAAAAAATAATATTAGATAATATGAAGTTTGATAAATCCAAGACAATTTACATGATTGGTATTAAAGGTGTGGGTATGACAATGTTGGCGCAGTTCTTAACTGGAGCTGGCTATAAAGTTGTTGGTTCAGATACACCTGAAACTTACATGACCGATAAAGTTTTGCACCGCGCCGGCATTAAATTTTTTAATGGTTTTGCTGTGGCCAATTTAAACTTGGCCGATAAATTAGTAATTCATTCTAGTGCTTATAATATTAGTAATAATGTGGAGATGGCGGAGGCAGCTCGTTTGAAAAAAACTTTATTGTCCTATGCCGAAGCTTTAGGTGTCGCTTTTAATAGTTATGACGGTATTGCGGTTTGTGGAAGTCACGGGAAGACCACAACATCAGCCTGGTTGGGCTATGTATTGTGGAAAGCTGGCTTAGAGCCAAATGTGTTAGTGGGTGCCGCTGTGCCGCAATTTAAGGGCAGTGCACTAAATGGCGCCGGCAAGTATTTTGTGGCTGAAACTGATGAATATCAAAATAAATTACGTTTTTATAATCCAAAAATGATTTTGTTAAATAATATTGATTATGATCATCCGGATTTTTTCAAAACTAAAAAAGATTATAATCAAGTTTTTGCCGACTTCATTAAAAAATTACCGAAGTCTGGTTGCTTGGTGGCTAATGCGGCCGATAAAAATATTGTTAAAATTTTACCCGAGTGTCGCGCCAAAATTATTACTTATGATGTTATAGATAATAATAAAGCTGACTTAGTGGCTCATGAGATTAAACAAGACGGCCTGCATCAAAGTTTTCGTGTGTTAATGCATTATCAAGACTTAGGCGTTTTTAAAATTAAATTAGCTGGTTTGCATAGTGTGTCTAATGCTTTGGCGGTTATTGCCGCCGCGCTAAATCTTGGTGTGGAGCTTAAAGTAATTCAAAAACACTTAGCGACATTTTCTGGTACTGCCCGTCGCATGCAATCACTTGGCAAGTTTAATGGTGCGGAAATTATTGATGATTACGCGCATCATCCAACGGAAGTCAAAACCACTTTAAATGGAATTGCTAAGTCATATCCGACTAAAAATATAATTACTGTTTTTCATCCACATACCTTTACCCGCACCAAAGCCTTGATTAATGATTTTGCTGGTGCCTTTGTGGATACGAACGAGTTGATTGTTTTAGATATTTACGGCTCAGCCCGGGAAAAACAGGGCGGGGTGACTAGTGCGGAGTTGGTGGTGAAGATTAAAGAATTTAATAAGCAAAATAAAATCAAACAAATAGTTTTACATCTCGCCAAGTTGGAAGATGTTGAAAAATATTTAAGAGAAAATTTAAGCCCTAAGGATTTATTAGTGTTAATGGGCGCCGGTGATGTTTTTCGCGTGGCGCAAGGATTATTAAAGAAATAAAAAAATGTCAGATAAAAATACTGAAAAGAAAGATGATTACAAGCTTGATAGTAGTAAGCTAAAGCAATTCTTACCACAGCTTTTTGATTTAATTAAGCCGTCTTTACCGAGTGTAAAAATGGTTATATTTTTAGCGGTGGTGTCCGAAGCTTTAAATATGGTTGGGCCTTATATTTTTAAATTGGTCATTGATCGCCTCATTAATTTTAAAAGTCAGGATTTTCTTTTACTGGCTTTGATGGCGGCCGCTTTTTTATTAGCAGAGCAAAGTAATAACTTTGTCAGTTGGCTTAGTAATCGAAAAATTTGGAAACTGTTAGTGGAGATTGAATATTATTTGCCGGTTAAAGCTCAACAGAAAATGGTTCATCTCGGACTCGGTTATCATGAGACTGAAGATACTGGTAATAAAATTGTTAAAATCGAAAGAGGTTTAAACAAGCTGGGTAGTTTATTGTCGGACACTTTATGGGAGTTAGTGCCAACACTTATTCAATTGGTCTTAACTCTAATTGTAGTTTTGGTGGTAGATTATCGTTTTGCCATTATCTTGTTGATCTATGCGCCATTATTTATTTGGTTAACTATAAAATTAAATAGCGATATTTATCCTGTTAGAAAAGAACGTTTTAAAAATTATGAGATGGCTTCCGGTAAAATGACGCAAGCGATAATTAATATTAACGCCGTTCAATCTTTTGTACAGGAAGAGCGGGAGATTGGTGAATATAAAAAAATAAAACAAAAAATTCGCGATAATGAAATTTGGGAGTGGATGCGTGTCGCTAATTTTTCTTGGGGAAGAGGTTTAGTGGTAGATTTGGGTCGCATGTCCATTTTGCTGTTTGGAATCTATTTGGTTTTTACTAAAAGTTTAAGCTTGGGTACTTTAGTTTTTGTTTTTACCTTGGCGGAAAAATCATTCTTTTCTTTATTCCGTTTAACCAGATTTTACGATCGCCTAGCAGAAGGTATGGTTGGTGTGGGTCGTTTTATGGATTTGTTAAACACGGAACAAGATATTGTTAACAAGAAAAATGGCCTAAAAGCTAAAAATCTAAGTGGTGATATCGAATTTAAAGATGTGAGTTTTGTTTATAAAAATAGCAAGCAAGCGGCCATTTCCAAGGTTAACTTTAAAATTGAATCGGGTTGCATGACGGCTTTAGTTGGCCCATCGGGTGGTGGTAAAACGACTACGGCGCGCCTAATTTATCGTCATTATGACGCGGTTTCCGGCCAGGTTTTAATTGATGGTCACGATGTGCGGGATTATGATTTATATTCTTTGCGTGATCATATGGCGATTGTGCCGCAAGAAGTGGAAATTTTTAATATTTCCGTGCGGGATAATATTGCCTATGCTAACCCCAAAGCTTCTATGAAAGAAGTGGAAGCGGCGGCACGCATTGCTAATGCCGAAGAATTTATTTTAAATTTAAATGAAAAATATAATACTTTAGTGGGAGAGCGTGGTATTAAATTGTCTGGCGGCCAACGTCAACGCATTGGTATTGCGCGTGCTATTTTAGCTAATCCAAAGATTTTAATTTTTGATGAGGCGACTTCTAATTTGGATAGTCACAGTGAAAAATTAATTCAAGAGGCGATTGATAAGATCAGTAAGGATCGCACGATGATTATTATTGCGCATCGACTTAGTACGATTATGAAAGCCGATAAAATTATTGTTTTAGAAAACGGCGCCGTGGCTGAGAGCGGTAGTCATATAGAATTAGCTAAAAGCTCTGGTGGCTTGTACGCTGAATTATTAAAACTCCAGAATTTGGGAGAAATTAAATAGATAAAATTATGATAGTTATAGAAAAAAAAGTCTTATTAGCGAATCACACGACACTGCGCATCGGTGGTTTTGCCCGATATTATGTGGAGGTGCGCGAGAAGAATGAGTTATTAGACGCCTTAATTTGGGCTAAAAAGAAAAGGCAAGCTGTTTTTGTCTTGGGTGGTGGTTCTAATACTTTTTTCGCTGATGGCGGCTTTTCTGGTCTAGTGATTAAAAATAAGGTACAGGGAATTAGTGTGATACGTGAAAGTGATACTCATGTTTGGATAGAGGCTGGCGGCGGCGAGTGGTGGGCAGCGCTGGCGAATTATTGCTTGCTTAATAAGTATTATGGTTTGGAAAATTTATGTTTGATTCCGGGAAGTGTGGGTGCTGCGCCGATGCAAAACATTGGAGCTTATGGCGTGGAATTAAAAGATGTTTTTGTGAGTCTAACGGCAGTTAATTTGAAAACATTGAAAGAACAAACTTTTCATTTGGATGATTGTAAATTTGCTTATCGTGATAGTATTTTTAAGAATAAGTTAAAAGGGAAGTATTTTATTTATTCAATTACTGTTCGCCTTAGTAAAAAACCGGTATTTAATTTTAGTTTTCCGGAGTTGGCTGAGAAGTTCGCTAATCGTGAACATGTCGATATCACTGGCCGTGATGTTGTTGCGGCTATTACTGCGATTCGTAATTCGAAATTACCGATTCCAGCAATTGTGCCTAATGCCGGATCATTCTTTAAAAATGTGGAACTAAATCAAAAAGATTTCGCCACTTTCCTTAAAAAATTTCCCGATGCAAAATATACTATCGTTAATAATCGTCATCGGATTTTTACCGGTTGGTTAATTGAGCAGTGTGGTTTTAAAGGCACGATGCTTGGTCCGGTAGGAGTTTATGAAAAACAAGCTTTGATTTTAATTAATACTGGTGGTGGTAACGCCAAAGAATTAATGCGCTTAGCTAAAAAAATCATGAGCGCCGTGAAAAAGAAGTTTGGCTTGGAGTTGGAAATGGAAGTTAATTTTGTGAAATAAAAAAATATAAAGAAAAAAGGAGTCCGATGTTTTGGACTCCTTTTGGTTTTTTATGAATTAGATATTTTATTTTTATTGAGTAAACTTATTTTATAATCACCATTAGTTTTTGTGATTATAAATCCAGAATTTGGATGGCTCAATTTAAAAAGATAAATATCTTTTATCAAATCTTTGTCTACGATTGTGTATTCACCAATTTCGTTGGTAATGACTGTGATTTGAAAAGGCAATTCTGTTTTTGTTTCGTATTTTATTATAGTGCTGTCTGCTACGGTTAAAGTGTGTGGAACTAATATTATTTTAGCAAATGACATATTGCTGCAAAAAACAACAATTAACAACGAAATAAACATCGATTTTTTCATGACTTGAATATTTAAAGGTTAAAGAACTAAACTTATTTTGATAAGATAATTATATCACGTTTTTAGTAAAATGTCAACCGCCACCGCCACCGCGCCACCGTATCTGAAGCGAGTCGAGACTTTTTACGGGAAATGTAGCCGCTAGGCGAATTTCGCGGAAAAAGGGCTCGATCGATTCGCCCAAGACAATAAAATCACAAAAGAAAGCGGAGTCTCAAGACGAAGCGAAATTATAAGTATTAGATTATAAAAATTGACGTGACCGGAAATTATTAAAATCGTGATTTTTATAGTCTTCGGTATCTTCCTCAGAACTAGTCATTGCCACACCAATCACTCCACTTAAGCTCCGTTTACTTCATAGCTTTTTTTAAGCCTGGGTGAAGCTGGCAAAACTTTTGAAAAAAGATCTCACTAACGTTCGAACTTTTTTAAAAGTTTCACCCAGCTTCGGATACGGTAGGCTCGGTGAGGGCTTCCAAATATTTTCTAAAATAATAAAAATAAGCTATAATTAAGGTATTAAAATTTATTAAAAATTTATGGCCTCAAACAAAAATTCTTTGCAACCTCACTTATTATGCAAACTTGGTGATATCGCGCCAAACGTTTTATTGCCGGGTGATCCAGGTCGTGTTTTGCGCATGGCGAAATTACTTGATAGCGCTAAGGAAATTTCGTTTAACCGCGAATACCGCGTGGTCACCGGAAAATATAAAGGCATTCCAGTTTCTATTTGTTCTACCGGCATTGGCGGCCCATCAACCGCGATTGCGCTTGAAGAATTAATTAATTTGGGTGCCAAACAATTTATCCGCGTTGGTTCTTGTGGGGCGAGCAAAAAAGAAATTAAAGTTGGTGACTTGGTAATTTCCGACAGCGTCATTCGCGCTGATCATACTTGTTTAGATTATGTACCGCTCGAATTTCCAGCTGTGGCTGATTTTAAAACTGTTATCGCCTTGCAAGAAGCGGCCAAGAATTTAAAAGCTAAAAGTTTTGTCGGGCCAACCGTTTCCGTTGATGCGCTATATTCACCCCACACTAAAGAAGTGAAAAATTTCTGGAAGTCTTTCGGCGCCTTAGCCCAAGACATGGAAGCATCGACTGTTTTAACTTTGGCGCGCGTTCGTGGCGTAATGGCCGGGGTAATTTTGTTAGTTGTAGATCAAGAAGGTGAAAAAAATATTAAAGAAAAAATTGCGGTCTATTCGGCTCAAGCCAAAAGTGGGAAGGGTGCACTAGTAGAAAAAGAATTATTGGCCACCGAAGTAGCGCTTGAAGCTTTAGTGATTTTAAATAAGAAATAACACCTCACCCCGGCCTGATGGCCACCCCTCTCCATTTAGAAACGAACGGCGAGGGGATTAATATAAATATATGAGTAAAGAAAAATATATTGGGACAAAATTTCAAACTATTTTTTTAGGTGATTTTGTGCCGACTAAAAGAGAAGTGAGGTTGATTGATGAGTTAATCACGGTTGGTCACATTTTTGGTGCCATGGGTATTAAAGATCAAAACGGTGGTAATATTTCGGTGCGTGTGAGTGATGGTTTCTTGATTAAACGCACCGGCGCTCATCCTTACGAATTAAAACCAAGTGACTTTGTGAAGGTCGTAAAAACGCGCGGCGACAAAGTTTGGGCTTATGGTCAATTTGAGCCAAGTTCCGAAGCGCGAATGCACGAAGCTATTTACAAGGCCCGACCAGATATTAATTGTATTTTACATTGTCATGATTTCTTGGGCGTGTTTTACCCATTAAAATTTTCCGACATCGGCTATATCCCAGAAATTTCTTATGGCACGAAAGAATCGGCTAAAGCAGTGAGCGCCAAAGCTAAAACTTTTGATTATCTAATCCAATCTAATCACGGTGTAATTGGTCTTGGTAAAAACATAAAAAGCGCCATGGCGCTAATTAAAAAGTTTCATCAAAGATTTGTGAAATAAATTTTTCCCCTCGCCGTTCGTTTCTGAATGGAGAGGGGTTGGGGTGAGGTGGGGAAAGAAAAAAAGACGTTCAATGTTTGAACGTCTTTTATAATTTTGTTTTAGAGTTGTGTTTCTGAGACAGCGAAAGCAAAACCGAGCTCACGACCCCACTGACGGCCGGGCCTATCGCGAGACGTGCCCAACCAGGAACCACTGCCATCGCGACCGACACTAAGGAGTTCAGGACCGCCGTCAGAATTTTTAATGGCTTCGTGCATAACAACGATATACAAAAGACCCATAGCTTCCAATTCTTTGTCAGTGAACATTTCACGAATTAGACAAGAGACTTCAGCATTTGGTTTAAGTAGATTTCTCTTATCAGCTTCAGCGCGAATGTTTTTGGTAAGACGATTTTTGTCTTCAAATAACATGCCCTTTAGAACAGCGATTTCAGTGATAACATTATTGGTTGCTTTGAAATTGTCAGAAAGGAGTAATTGTTTAGCATAGTCTACCATGCGAAAACCTTTTTTAGTTAAACGTTCAATCCATTGCTCTCCAGTGGTACCATCAGAAGTTACAGAAAAATAAATTACTCCGTTTTCTTCACGATATTTTTTGTTAGTTTCAGTGTTCATGACTATATATATTTAAGGTATGTATTTCTAATTTAGTTAATAATCAAATACATATAGATTATCTGGACTTAATTATTAACTAAATTTGAACCTTATTTGTGAATGATCTGTCTTTATTTTGATAAGCTAATTATATCACGTTTTTTGGAATATGTCAAGCGTTTTAAAAAACTGGTAAAATAGGGCAGTAAAATTGGCATTTTTCACCTCACCCCAACTTACTTATAAAATACCGTCCCTGAAGCGGGCGAAGCTTTCTTGGAAAATTTGAGCGTTAGCGAAATTTTTTCAAAAAGATTTGCACGCTTCACCCCACACAGTTAACGGCATTCTACCGAAGATTATTAAAAGCACCATTTTCTTTTTATATTAATAAATAACCGTCTTCTCAGTCTTCGGTATCTCGGCTTGAATAAGCTAATCTATATAATTTCGCTTCGTCTTTCGACTTCGCTTTCTTCAACGCTTTTATCTTCTGGGGCGAATCTGGCAAAACTTTTGAAAAAAGATCTCACTAACGTTCGAACTTTTTTAAAAGTTTCGCCCAGCTTCGGATACGGTAGGCTCGGTGAGGGCTTTGATAAACAAAAAAATCCCCGCTTTTGACGGAGATTTTTTTACGCTTGTGATAGTCACTTGCGATTGAAGCCGAGCTTAACATTGATGTAATTATAGCATTAACATTAAAAAAGTCAATAGCCAAACTCCTTTGTGGAACCGCGGGGAATCGCACCCCGAAAGCGCGAATGTTAAGCTCGGCTTTGTGACTATCACCGGCCCCACTGTCGATATGATAAGAAATTAAGGATAAATTTTTTCTAAATAAAAATATTTTCTAAAATAATAAAAATGAGGTATAATTAAGGTATTATAAATTTAATCCTGGATCCCCGCCTGCGCGAGGATGACGATTGAAAATTATGACTAACTTCAAAAAATTAAAAACTCTGCTACCTCTAACCATCGAATTAAAATCCGACCATATTATTATAATTGATCAAACGCTTTTGCCGAGCAAATTAAAGTTTATAAAAATTAAAACCTATAAAGAGGCGATTAAGGCGATTAAAGATATGAAGATTCGTGGAGCACAAGCTTTAGGTGCTCTGGGCGCTGGTGGAATATTCTTAGCGGCTAATAATTATAATGGTAAAGATATTGTGGCCATGTTAAATGGTTTAGCTGTGGCTGCGCGGGAAATTATTGCTGCTCGCCCTACGGCCATTAATTTGGCTTGGTCGGTGAATCAAATTTTGTCCGTTATTGAGCCGGTCTCAGTCGTCGCGGTTAAAAAACAAATAAAAACGGCTTATCAGGAATTATTGGAGTCCGAAGTGGTGAAAAACATTAAAATCGGGGAATATGGTGCTAATTTGATAAAAGATGGTATGAATATTGAAACTCATTGTAACGCCGGCTCTTTGTCAGCTATTTGGCTGGGCACCGCGACCGCACCAATGTACACTGCCATGTTGGCCGGGAAAAAGATTAAGGTCTTAGTTGATGAAACTCGTCCGTGGTTGCAGGGAAGTCGCCTAACAGCTTGGGAGCTGGACAAAGCGGGAATTGATTATCAAATTAATATTGATAGCGCCAGCCCATATCTCATGAGTCATGGTTTGGTGGACATGGTGATTGTCGGTGCTGATCATATTGCGAGTAACGGTGACACGGCCAACAAGATTGGAACTTATGCTTTAGCTCTGGCAGCCAAGGCACATAAGATTCCTTTTTATATCGCGGCGGTTTCTGGCACAATTGATATGAGTATTAAAAACGGGGCAGCGATAAAAATTGAAGAGCGCGCTGGTGGCGAAATAATTTCCGACATAAAGTATAAAGGCGCTGCTATTAGCCCGAAAAAGGCCAAGACGATTAATCCTGTCTTTGATGTGACTCCCGCTAAATATATCACCGGCTTTATTACGGAGTTTGGTATAATTTCGCCGGCCGATTTCAAGAAGCATCTTAAGTTTTAAGCCCCTGTCTTTAATTTTACCTTATCCCCTTGACAAGCTTTGAACTTATGACTATAATGAAAAGCATCAATAAATTGTATAAATACAAAATAAATTTATTCATAATTTTGATAGAGTATGAAGCTTAGCGAAGGCTACAGACTTCTACATTCTTTATCAATTTTTTTTGCGTTCAATGTCAAACGAAAATCAATCTCTTGATTCTAAAGATTTTATCGAAACAGAAGGTGAAGTCTTAGAGCTAATGCCAGCGGCAACCTTTAAGGTTGCTTTGGCGAGCGGTCACGAGATCCTGGCACATTTGTCGGGAAAAATGCGTATTAATAAAATTAAAATTTTACCTGGAGATCGGGTTAAAATTCAAATCAGTCCTTACGATTTAAGTAAGGGCCGGATAACTTACAGATTATAATTTTATGAAAGTAAGAGCCAGTGCTAAAAAAATCTGCAAAGATTGCAAGGTCGTCCGCCGCAAAGGACGCGTTTATGTTATTTGTAAAACCCCTAAACACAAACAAAGACAGGGTTAGGGTTAATTTAATCAAAATATTATGGCAGTAAGAATTGCTGGAGTTACAATTCCAAACGATAAACAAATCAAGGTTGCTTTAACCTATATTTATGGTATTGGCGACACTGTAGCTACTAAAATTTTAGCTAAAGCTAAAGTTAGTGAAATTGTTAGAGTTAAAGACATGAAAGAAGAAGATGTTAATAGCATCCGTGAGATTATCGAAAAAGGTTATTTAACTGAAGGCGATTTGAGACGTGAGGTCTCAGCTAATATTAAAAGATTAAAAGAGATCGGTTCTTTACGAGGAACTCGTCATGCTAAAAATTTGCCAGTTCGTGGTCAAAGTACAAAATCAAACAACCGTACTGTTCGTGGCAACAAACGTCTTACAATGGGATCTGGTCGTGCTAAGACTGGTCTAAAAACATAATTCTAATTAATATATCATATGGCAGAAGATAAGAAACAAAAAAATGATGATGTAGCTGATGAAGCTATTGAAATTGTAGAAAAAAATGATCTTCCGGAATCTATGGCTTCACTTGATGGATCCAGAGAGTACGGTGATTTTGGCGATGACGAAGAAGAGGATGTTATCAAGATTATGGCTATGGATGATGAATTGCCAGCTGACATCAAAGAAAAATTAGAAAAAAACAAGCAAGCCCAATCCAAAAAGAAATTAATCAAGAAAAAGAAGAAGAAAGTGGCTCGCAGTGTTAAATCCGGAAAAGCTTACATCAATGCAACTTACAACAATACTATAATCTCTTTGACTGACAATAACGGAGACGTTATTTCTTGGGCTAGTGCTGGTATGGCTGGTTTTAAGGGCGCTAAAAAAGCGACTCCTTATGCTGCTCAAATCATCACCAAGATCGCTGCACAGAAAGCTAAAGAAGATTTTGGTTTGGAAGAAGTTAAAGTTTTTGTTTCTGGTGTCGGTACTGGTCGTGAAGCTGCAGTTCGTGCTTTAAATGCTAATGGCTTAAATGTTACTGCAATTAAAGATGTGACTCCAATTCCACACAATGGTTGCCGCCCAAAGAAACCAAGAAGAGTCTAATTATTTAACGTTTAATCATATATG
This sequence comes from Candidatus Falkowiibacteriota bacterium, assembly GCA_037137655.1. Lineage (GTDB taxonomy): Bacteria > Patescibacteriota > Patescibacteriia > Patescibacteriales > UBA12465 > JBAXJX01. The sequence continues at coordinate 477,774 of JBAXJX010000001.1, read as the reverse complement.
GGAAAAAATTTAGCACCAAAATGTAAACAATGTCGTCGCGTGGGAGAAAAATTGCTCCTAAAGGGTGAACGTTGTCTAACTCAAAAATGTGGAATGGTGAAAAGAAACTATCCACCGGGGGTTCATGGTCCAAAAGGCCGTAAACGCGCTAGTGAGTTCAGCACACAGTTGAATGAAAAACAAAAAGCTAAAAAGTATTACAATGTTTTAGAAAAACAATTCCGTCTTACTTTTGAAAAGGCTGGAAAAAAGACTGGTGATACTGGTGTTAACTTTTTACGTTTACTTGAAATGCGTTTGGACAATGTTGTTCTACGTTTAGGTTATGCGTCTTCACACGTTGAAGCTCGCCAAATCGTAAGTCACGGACACATTACTGTTAATGGACGTAAATGTGATGTACCATCAGCTATCGTTAAGGCTGGTGATGTTATCAAAATCAAAAAATCTAGTTGGAACAACCGATATTTCAGAACTTTGAAAGAAAAATTGAAAACCGCTCCAAGCGTCAGTTGGTTAGCTTTAGACTTGAAAGATAAAGATTTGTCTGGAAAAGTTTTGCATGAACCAACTAAGGACGATTTGCCGCAAAATATTAATGTCCAAATGATTATTGAGTTCTACTCTAAATAATAATCTATTTTTAAATTACATAATATTTTATTTATGGAAAAAATCGCTTTACCAAAAAAAATCGAATTTAAAAAGGGCATCGAAGAAAATGCTGGTAGCATTATTGTTGAACCGCTTTACCCAGGTTATGGTATGACTTTCGGAAACTCACTTCGTCGCGTTTTGCTTTCATCTTTACCGGGAGCTGCCGTTGTTGGCGTTAAAATCAAAGGTGCTAGTCATGAATTCATGGCTTTACCACACATCAAAGAAGATGTTCTAGAAATGGTTTTAAACTTAAAACAATTAAGATTAAAAGTTCATGGTGAAGAAGAAATTAAATTAGATTTGTCAGTATCTGGAAAAAAAGTTGTTAAAGCTAGCGATATTTCTAAAAATAGCCAAGTTGAAGTTGTTAATGGTGACTTAGTTTTAGCCAACATTACTGACCCAGCTGGAAACTTGACCATGGAAATCTATGTTCGTCCAGGTCGTGGTTACCACATGCCAGAAGGCGCTAAAAAAGAAAACAAAGAATTAGGTTTGATTGAAATTGATTCTATTTTTTCTCCAGTATTGCTTGTTAGTATCGATGTGGAAAATATCCGTGTTGGTAAAATGACTAACTGGGATAAATTAATCATCGATGTTAAAACTGATGGAACTATTGACTTTGAACAAGCTTTCAACGAAAGCGTTAAAATTTTAATCGATCAATTTGGTGCTTTATTGCCAGGATCTTTACGTGAGGAAGCTTTAGCAGAAGTTGCAGCTGAACCAATCATGGAGATTGTTGAGGAAACTGAAATCGCCGAAAGCGAAGAAGAAAAACCAAAAAAAGCTAAAAAGGCCAAGAAATAATTTTATACTAATATGAGACACAGAAATAAAGGAAAAATTTTAGACAGAAAAAAAGCCCCACGTGAATCGATGTTACGTAACATGGCTTCTAGTATTTTAATTTACGAAAAAGTTAAAACTACTGAAGCTAAGGCTAAAGTTGTACGTCCACTTGTGGAAAGAATGATCACTCTAGCTAAAGCTGGTAGCTTAACTAGTCGTCGTTCTTTGCTTAAGGTTTTGTTGCAAAAAACAGCCGTAACTAAAGCTTTAGAAGTTTTGGGTGCTCGCTACAAGGAACGTCAAGGTGGTTATACTAGAATTATAAAATTGGAACCACGCCAAGGTGACGGCGCTAAAATGGTGCAAATTGAATTAGTTTAATTATAATAAATATGAAAAATTTGGAAAGAAAATTGCATAAACTTGATGCTGCCGGAATTGCACCGGGAAGATTAGCATCCAAAATCGCTATCATTTTGCGCGGTAAAAATAAAGCTAGCTATGAACCACATTTAGACGAAGGTGATGTTGTTGAGGTTCTTAATGCTGAGGAAATGAAATACACCGGCAATAAATTGGATCAGAAAAAATATTATCATTATTCTGGATATTTGGGCGGTTTAAAAACCAAGAAAATTTCCGATTTGACTCCGGCTAAAGTTTTGTATAAGGCTGTATTCAACATGTTACCACCTTCAAGATTGCGTAACGGAATGATGAAACGTTTAATTATTAAATAAGTTTCAATATGGCAGAAAAAACTACTACAAAAAAAGCTTCTGAAAAAGAAGTTGAAGATAAGCCAGAAGCAACTAGCTTTACTGGTAAATTCATTCAAGCAACTGGTCGTCGCAAAACTGCATCAGCTCGTGTTCGTTTATACGAAGATGGTAAAGGTGCAATTATTGTTAACGGTCAAAAAGTAACTAAATATTTTCCTGGCGATGACTCTTTAAATGCAACTATGCCTTTAAAACTTACTAGTCATTTACGTGATTTAAATGTTTCTGTTATTGTTCGTGGCGGCGGTAAAGCTGGTCAAACAGAAGCTGTTCGTCATGGTATTGCTCGCGCTTTATTAGTCATGGATGAATCTACTGGTGATGTTCTAAAAACTGCTGGATTACTTACTCGTGATCGTCGTAAAGTTGAAAGAAAGAAACCAGGTTTACGTAAAGCTCGTAAGTCTCCACAATGGTCAAAACGTTAATCTCTTTTTATATCAAAAACCCTCCGCTCGGAGGGTTTTTTGTTTATATGGGCTCTTATTTTTATATTGACTAAAATATTTTTTTGTGTTACGGTAATGGTGTGAAAATTAGTGTTCATTTAAAATATATAAAATATGAGTAATGATAATCGTGATGTTGCTGTTGTCAACGAAACTTTAGAAATACTTAAAGTTAAAGTCTGTGATTTTTTGCCGAAAATGTCGAATGAGCAAATGTTGGAATATCTGAATGATGAGTCGAAGTTAAGGCTAACTCTATTGAAAGCTTTTTGCGAAGAAAGGTGTTGCAAGACTAAAGAAAAAATTGCTTGGGATATTTTTTATAAAAAATATTTTGGCATTAAGTTGGCTAAGAATTTTAAACTTAATATTCCACCGGGATATAATAGTAAAATTCATACCAATATTTTTATTCCTGCCGGATTAACTGAGACACGAGTTTTTGATGTGATGGCAAGAAATGGCATTATAATTAAGTTTAATTCTGGTGATCAATTCTTGGATTTATTTGAGAGTCATGATCGTTATCCAAAATCAAGCTACTCAGTTTTTTTGCTAAAAGAATTAGAACCCAATGGTGCGTTTGTTGGTATTTCGGCGAGTGAAATTTGGCAACGCAAACTTAGCGGCATAACTTTTTTAGAATTAATGATCCATTGGTTTCGAACTTACGTTGAGAACAATGGTGCTAAACTTAGTTCGACAAATGGAACGCTGTGCACAGGTACAAAATTGTTCGGCAATCGAGTTATTAATGTTTTTTGGAAGCAGGGCAGTCGTGAATTACATGTTTGTAATGTTTCAGCTGGAGATAAAATCCCCAACGCTGGCGTTAGACTGGTCAACCGCAAAACCATAAAATTTTAATTAAAATTTTATACGACCTCGTTCATTTATTTGAACGAGGTTTTTTATTTGTGAAATTAGGATATTTTTGGTAGAATATTTATATGAAAAATAAGAAAAGCGGATTTACCCTCATCGAACTCCTAATTGTTATTGCTATCATTGCCATTATTGCGGCGGTGGTTTTTGTGGCCTTAAATCCACTTCAACGTTTTTCTTCTTCTCGTGATACCATGCGTCTTTCCCAGGTAGTCCAAATTAAAAAGGCTCTGGAATTATATATTATGGATAACAGTGTTTATCCCTCACCCACTCAGTGGTCATCCGGTAAAATAGTTTCGCCAAATGGTGTGGCTTATCTGGCTACTATTCCTAACGCACCAACACCACCAGATGGTTCTTGTAGTTCTTCCAGTAATGCTTATGTTTACACACCAAGTACTACTACTAATACTTATTCTTTATCATTTTGTCTTGGCTCTCAAGTTGATAAATTTTCTGCCGGAAATAATATTTTAACACCAACCGGGATTGTTAGTGTAGTGGCGACATCCTCGTCTTTTGCTTGTGGGAGTACGATAGCTTATGCTGGTGGACCATATGATCTTAGCGGATCAAGTCGTAATCAAGGTGGCTATTATCGCACCGTGCAAATTGGTTCGCAGTGCTGGTTTAAAGATAACTTAAACATTGGCACAATGGTTATTGCATCATCTAGTGATAATGTTGTTTCAAACAATGGTATTGTAGAGAAATATTGTTATAATAATATCACTAGTAATTGTGATATTCATGGTGGTTTATATTCATGGGGTGAAGCAATGCAATACTCTGTCACTGAAAGCGCTCAAGGTGTTTGTCCGACCGGTTGGCATATCCCAAGTGATTCTGAACAAAATACTTTAGATCAGTATTTAAAAACCGTGGGCCAAACTTGTAACCCTAATCGAAATACTTGGGATTGCTATGGTGCTGGTATTCAATATCAAGATCCATTATTATTCAATGCTTTACTTTCTGGGGTTAAAATTGGGGCTTCATCTGGATTTACTTACTTTGGTAATAATAGCCAGTTTTGGTCCTCTACAGTTATTAGTGGTACAAGAGCATGGGATAGACTGATTGAATTGATTGGTGGCTATGATGATGAGGGCACATGGGTTGAGACTGGTCACTACATCTTAAGAACTAATGATAATAATTCTTATGGTTATTCCGTTCGCTGTATTCATGATTGACAAAAGTTGTAATTTTATACAAAGTAAATAGTAGTTTTTTGTTTATTAATAATTTAATTAAAAAAAGGAGGATTAGATGCTGCAGTCCGGGCAATTAAGGAAGATTTTGGAATTTTATTTTTTTCTTCTGCTGACAAATTTTGGAATTTTATTTTATGAATTATTTCTGGTGAAAATGTCATTAGAACAGTCTCTGGTTTTTCGGGGAGTGACTTTGATAACTGATATTTTTGAAGCAATTATTTTTATTGAGTCATTTAAAAATTTAGCGACTTATGTTTTTAAATTTTTTCGGATAAATATTCGCTATGAATGGATTGTGAGTGGTTTAAAGTTGGCAATTATTGGTCCAAGTATTTATTTGTTGAAATTATTAATTGTTAATTCAGTGCTACGCTTAGTTGATTTTGGAATTCAACCGGTAGTTGATAATAAAATTTTATTAGCCTATTCCATATCCTTCTGCTTGTCATTTTTTTGGGGAGCTGTTTGGGTTTTGGGTTTAGAAAATTTAGTTAATAATTTTGTTGAATTTTTTGGGAAAGAACCAAGAAAAACAAAAATTTAATTTTTTATTTAAGAATCTTCGTAACCACTAAATAATTTAGTGGTTTTTTATTTGTGAAATTTAGTTATTTCTGTTAAAATAGTTGCGTTGGTTGATGTTTTGCTTATTATTGTTATTATTTATGAACTTTTTCCCTAAAATAAATTCTAAATTAAAAAAGTGTCGAAAAAAAAGTAAAAAATTCTTCACTCTCATCGAACTCCTAATTGTTATTGCTATCATCGCTATTATTGCGGCGGTAGTTTTTGTAGCTCTAAATCCATTGCAAAGATTTGCTTCCGCTCGTGATACTATGCGCTTGTCTCAAGTCACTCAAATTAAAAAAGCTCTAGAATTATATATAACTGATAACGGCATTTATCCTTCATCAACTCAATGGTCATCTGGGAAAATAGTTTCGCCAAACGGTGTGGCTTATCTAGCCACTATTCCTAATGCGCCAACACCACCGGATGGTTCTTGTAGTTCTTCTAGTAATGCTTATGTTTATACACCAGGCACCACCACCAATACTTATTCTTTATCATTTTGTCTTGGTTCTCAAGTTGATAAATTTGCTGCCGGTAATAATATTTTAACACCAAAGGGAATTGTGGCGGTAACTAGTAGTGTGCCGGCTTCCGTTTGCCTGCAATCTCAAGTAGTGGTAACATCAACCCTTAATCATGTTTGCAATACTGGAGCACCGGATTATGACACCTGCACTTATGATACGGTTAGTATTGGTACTCAATGTTGGATAAAGCAAAATTTAAACGTTGGTCACTATGTTGTTGGCGTTACTACCGGTGCTGTATCCCAAACCAATAATGGCGTTATGGAAAAATATTGTTATGGCGATAGCACGTCTAGTTGTCAAACTTATGGTGGTTTATATCAATATGACGAAGCAGCGCAATACGCTGGAGCTAAAGATATTTGTCCAAATGGTTGGCATTTACCATTAGATTCAGATTTTTCAGTTTTAGAAAACTATTTAAAAGACAATGGTCAAACTTGTGTAGCTAATCGTAGTTACGATGATTGTGTTTCGGCTGGGACAAAACTAAAGACTGGTGGATCATCCGGTTTTGACGGGATTTTAGCTGGATATTATTATTGCCCTGATGAAGGCAATAATTTATACTTTGCATTTAATAATGTGGGTGAATGGTGGTCGTCAGCTGGTTATACGAGATCTTTATCAGGTGTTGCTGGTATATGGCGTGATACTCCTAGTACTTGCAATGGTTTTTCTGTCCGTTGTATTCAAAATTAAATATAAATATTATTGCGTAAAATTTAAAATTGTGGAAAACTTATTAAAAAAAATTGAAGAATTGCGTGAACGATTTCTAAAAACTAGAAGTCTTTTGGATGTGGATGCGAAGATCACGGAAAGTAATGATAAAAAACGCTTGATGAGTGCGCCGGATTTTTGGAATGATCGCGAAGCGGCGGTGGCTATTGGTAAACGCGTGGAAGAATTAGATTCGGAAATAAAAAAATGGGATGATTTTGAAAAAAATATTCGCGAGCTGGAAGAGTTGGTGGCGATTGCTGAAAGTGAAAATGATAATAGTTTGTCGGAAGAAGCCAATAAAAAATATGATGAGCTCCAAAAAACTTTTTCGGATTTAGAATTTTTATTATTGTTTGATGGTAAATATGATGCCAGTGCCGCAATTGTCACTATTCACAGTGGCACCGGTGGTGTTGATGCCCAAGATTTTGCGCAGATTTTAGAAAGAATGTTGTTGCGCTTTTGTGAAAAGAAAAAATTTAAGGTGGAAATTTTAGATCGCAGTTATGGTAATGAAGCTGGTATTAAAAGTTCATCCTTTCGGGTGGACGGTCAGTGGGCTTACGCTTATTTAAAAGGGGAAAGTGGCATGCATCGCTTGGTGCGCATTTCACCCTTTGACTCTGAGGCAATGCGTCACACTTCGTTTGCTTCGATTGAAGTTATTCCCGAATTACCGGAGTCAGAAGAATTAAATATCAGAGAAGAGGATGTGCGCATGGATTTCTTTCATTCCTCTGGTCCAGGTGGTCAGAATGTCAATAAAACGTCGTCTGCGGTGCGCTTGGTGCATTTACCGACGAAGATTACAGTTACGTGCCAAACGGAGCGCTCACAGCACCAAAATCGCGAAATCGCTTTTAAGATTTTAAATGCTAAACTAAAGCACTTGGAAGATGAAAAACGGGAAACGGAAGAGCGAAAATTAAAAGGTGAAAGTGGCGGCGCTGGTTGGGGTCGTCAAATTCGCTCATATGTCATGCAGCCATATCAAATGGTAAAAGATCATCGCACGGATTATGAAACGAGTGATATTGCGAGCGTCCTGGACGGGGAACTTGAACCGTTTACGGAAGCCTATTTGCGCTGGTTGAAAAAATAATATTTATAAAAACTTTATAATCTTTCTTTAAAATACTAATGTCACAATTAGTATTTTTTTATGTTTAAATTGCGCCGCAAAGAAATAATTTTTTGGTTAGGGTTGATAATTTTATTAGCCTTACGCTTTTATTTTATTTATTTGCATTCGGCGGAAAAAGTTTTTAGTGATTTGAATAATAAAAAAATTAATTTAAGAAGTGTGGTGCTTTATGAGCCGGATGTGCGCGACTCTTACCAAAAAATTATTGTCGGAAAAAATAATTTTAAAATACTTTTAACTGTGGATAAGTATCCAGAATATTTACCAGGTGATATTGTGGCTGTGTCGGGAAAACTCCAGCGGCCCGATAAAATTGAAAATTTCGATTACCCAGCTTATCTCGCTAAAGAGCAAATTTATTTTTTAGCTTATTATCCAAAGATTGCTAAAATCGGTCAGGAAAAATCCATTATTTGGTTATTTAAAAGAAATTTAATTGCGTTTAAAAAGCGGGCGCTCGATATTATTAATTTAGCTTTGTCAGAGCCAGAATCTGGTCTCGCCAATGCTTTGGTTCTTGGTTATAAATACACCGTCAGTAAAGATGATTTGGATAAATTTTCTCTCATCGGCATTAGTCATATTATTGCGATTTCCGGTTCACATATTACGCTGCTGGCGGCAATTATTGATAGTATTTTTTTATTTTTCGCTTTTTCCCGCCGCCAATCATTTTGGGGTTCGTTAGTATTATTATTTCTTTATGTGGTGATGACCGGTTGCCAAGCGCCGGCCGTGCGCGCCTTGGTAATGGGCGGCTTGTTACTTTATGGAAAATATATCGGGCGACTAGCGCGTATCACGCGCATATTATTTTTTGCGTTGGCGATGATGTTGCTTTATAACCCGCGCTATTTAATAAGTGACGTTGGTTTCCAGTTATCATTTTTAGCAATCATCGCACTGATTTATGTTTACCCGGTTTTAAAAAAAAGGAGTGATAAATTAATTGCTAAAATTAAATCTAAATTTTGGCAGAAAAAAGTGGGGGAAGTGATGGATATTTTTGTGATGACTATTGCTTGTGAATTATTATCGTGGCCGATTTTAGTGTTTAATTTCGGTCGTTTATCGCTTATTGCGCCAGTGGCTAATGCTTTAATTATTTGGGTCTTTGCCGTCTTAATAATTTTAGCGTTAGTGGCACTAAGTTTGTCATTTATTTACACGCCACTTGCACCGCTGTGGTTTTTACCATCATACTTTCTACTAAAATATATTTTCATTATGACCAACTTTTTTGCCAACTTGCCGTTTGCCGCACTTAAGTTTTAAGTCACTATATTTTTATGGTATAATTAAAATATTATAAAATAACTCATTTTTATGTTTCGTAAAAAGAGAAGTGGTTTTACCTTAATCGAACTTTTAGTTGTCATTGCCATTATTGGCATCTTAGCCACCATCGCAGTTGTCGCTTTACAAAATGCTCGCGCTAAAGCGCGTGACGCTCGTCGTGTCGCAGATGTGAAACAAACTCAAACGGCTTTAGAATTATTTTTCAATGATAAACAACGCTATCCAAGCGCGGCGGAATTTTCTTCTGGTCAAATCTTTTCCACTTCCACCCAAGGCACAACTACTTACATGGCTATCATTCCCACGCCACCGGCGCCAGCTGACGGCGCGTGTACTAATTTTGATAATAATTCTTATGTTTACGCGCCAAGTATAGATGGTACATCCTATTCAATAAAATATTGTGTCGGTGGCTCGGTTGGTGGCATGATTTCCGGTTTGCATTGTGCGACTCCAGCTGGAATTGACAATGGCAATGGTTGTCTTTGCGTGCCAACGGCCGCTCCAGGTAGTGATTGTCGAGCGACTTATAATAATAATTGTGGTTTAACTTTAACTAATCCGAGTCCACTCGCATGCACCGGAACATTTACTTGCAGTGCTAATTCCGGTCAATGTGTTAGTTGTAATGGCGTCGATTGTTCTGGTGCCCAAGTTTGTTACAATAATTCTTGTTGCAGTCCGGCCTCGGCTGATCCAAGTGATTGTCGTGCTTCTTTAAGTGATGGTTGTGGCGGCACCGTTAATAATCCGAGCCATGTTCAATGCAGTGCCCCGCAAACTTGTGGTGGTGGCGGTAATGTCGCGCAGTGCGGTTGTACTTCCAATCCAGTTACTAGTTGTAGTGGAAAAACTTGTGGTACAACGACCGATAATTGTGGCGCTACAATTAGCTGTGGTTCATGTGGTTCAGGACAAAATTGTATTAGTAATAATTGTTTTACTTGTGGCACTGATGAAGTTACTTATGATGGTGGCCCGGATGCTGGAAAATATCACACCGTGTTAATTGGGACGCAATGCTGGCTAAAGGAGAATTTAAATGTTGGAACTATGATTAATAGCGGTAGTTCAGCGCCTTGTGTTAACCAAAGTGGTTGGTGGTATTGTCAAACCTCAACCTCCACTATTCAAAAGTTTTGTTATGGAAATAATAGTGCTAATTGTGCAATCTATGGCGGTCTTTATGAATGGGCTAATGTTATGAGGCTACCTGTTAATTGCGATGCGGCTACTTATAATTATGGTGTCGGCGCCTATGATTGTTCTGGTGCGCCTAATAATGGTAATTGTGTCTCGACTGATCAAGTTGGGTGTGATTTCCCAGATCCAGCTACTCATAAAATTCAAGGTATTTGTCCGAGTGGTTGGCACGTTCCATCAGAGCAAGAGATGAATACCATGGTTAATTATTTAGGCACCTCTCAAGTTGCTGGCGGACATTTAAAAGAAGCGGGAACTGTTCATTGGGCAGCTACAAATATCGCCGATAACTCTTCTGGTTTTACAGCTTTGCCGGCTGGTCGAAATCGTAATGGTGGTTATGATAGTTTAGGAACTATGACTATGATTATGGCGGCTAATCCAGTTGACTCTATTAGAATTTGGTTTATGAGATTTTCTTATTCTAGTGGTGTTTTAAGTTTTCCTAATGCTGATTGGCGTTTTATAGGTGCTGCGGTTCGCTGTATTCAAGATTAATTTTAAAATTTAAATATATTATGATTTATAAAAAGAGAAGTGGTTTTACCTTAATTGAACTTTTAGTTGTCATTGCTATCATCGGTATCTTAGCCACCATCGCCGTGGTCGCTTTACAAAATGCCCGAGCCAAAGCCCGTGACGCACGGCGTATTGCTGACGTGAAACAAGTGCAAACAGCGCTGGAATTATTTTTTAATGATCAACAAAGATATCCAACTACCGCCGAATTTAATGCTGGATCAATTTTTTCCACTACCACTAATGGTACCACCACTTATATGGCTAAAATCCCAGTTGCCCCAACTCCTAATGATAATACTTGTGCCACCGCAGATAATAATTACACTTATACTTCTAATGATGGCGCAACATATTCCTTATCTTTTTGCTTGGGTGGCCCGACTGGCACAACTCGTGCTGGCGTAAATGCCGCTTCACCAATTGGAATATCTTACATTGGTTCTGGTAATTCTATTTTGTTAGCTGCTGGTGGTTGTTCTTGTACAAATGCCGCTTTGCCATGTTGTCAGGGCTGTGATGGAACTTTTGCGCAAAATGCTTGTATTGGTGGGACTTATTGTTCTCGTAACGCTAATTGTGCTAGCGGAACTTATTGTATTGGCGGGACATGTGTCGCGGCGGCGACTGGCGGTGCGGCAACAATTTCCGGTTTAGTCTTTTATTTAAATGCTGCTAGTCAAGTTGCGACCACTACTGGAAACTATGTTACTGGATGGAATGATTTAAGTGGTAATGGTTATAATGCTATTCAGGACGCTGGCGGTTATCAACCAGTCTATATGTCGAGTGTGGCTGGTCGGCCAGCCGTTAGCTTTGGTGGTAGTACTTATTTGTACACAAACAACACTAGCGCTTTTAATTATTCTAATATGACTATAAGTACTTGGATATATGCTGATGTTGTAAATACTGGTGGTTATCCGGTATTAGTAAATAAAGGATATTATGAAATGGGTAGTGGTTGGGAAATTATTTTGGCTGGCACAGCAAATATTGGTAAACCTTATATAGTTTCAAATCAGAGTGTCTTAACGTCAGGTATTACCATCCCTTTAAGCACTTGGCATAACATTGTTGTCGTGCTAAACGGTGCCTCTACTAATGCTAAAATTTATATTGATGGTGTTTTAACTGATAATTCAAATTCAATAACATCTCCGATCTTAAATAATCTTAATTTAGAAATCGGTCGTCGTCGTCCCGGTGCGACCGCAGCACAAACATTTAGCGGAAAAATCGGTGAATTAGAAATTTATAACAGATCTTTATCTGATTCTGAAGTTAATAATTTATATAATGTGACAAAATAGTATTAATACAAAACTATAGTTTTAAAATTAAATTATAAATGACACATAAAAAAACACTCCAATTTCTCGGAGTGTTTTTTGAAATATAAAAAGATTATTTCTTGGCTGGTTGAGCGGCTTTCTTTTCAGCCATTCTGTCGTCTTTAGTCATTGTACGCAAACAAGAAGTACAAAGTTTAACTTTGATACCACCGATTGCGCGGGGTTGTAAGTTGATGCCTTGTCTCTTTAAAGTTCTAACCTTTGAGTGGGAACGGGTTGCGCCACGAGTGGCTACGCGCTCACACAAATCACATTTTTTTGACATAGATTTTAAAAAGCCCGGATTGGTCTGGGCTGGAATTATTTTTATTTTCTATTATCATAACACCCTTTGATAAAAAAATCAAGACATGCTATCATATCTTTATGGAACAAATTTTTTTAATCATAATTTTGATATTTTCCGCCATAATTCATGAATATATGCATGGTTATGTGGCTTTTACTTTGGGCGACCATACAGCGAAGGATGCGGGGCGCTTAACGCTCAATCCGATTCCACACATCGATCCAATTGGCTCAATTTTGATGCCAGCCTTAATGCTTTTATCTGGTGCCGGCTTTTTATTTGCTTGGGCAAAACCAGTTCCAATTAATCCTTACAATTTTAGCGACAAAAAATACGGGGAATTAAAAGTGGCAATTGCTGGCCCTGGTGTTAACCTGGCTATGGCCATCGCCTTTGGATTACTTTTTAGATTTTTACCATATTCCAATTTGCATCCTTTCTTAGCGTTGATTGTGCAAATCAACCTATGCCTAGCTATTTTTAATCTTGTCCCAATTCCACCACTCGATGGTTCTCGGATTTTGGCCGCCTTTTTACCTTATAATTTGCAAGAGAAGTTTTATCAACTAGAAAGATATGGCATGTTTTTAGTTTTATTGTTTGTATTATTTGGCTTCGCTTTTATTTCTCCGATAATTTCATTTTTATTTAGCCTGATTACTGGCGTTAATCTTTTTTAAAAAATATGTACTCAACTACCCATTTAGCAGCCGGGTTAATTATCGGCAAAATTACAGGTGATTACCCGACCGCCATTATTAGCTCAACAGCAATCGATATTGATCATCTTATTCCATATGTTAAAAATAAAATAATTTTTAACTTTAAAGAAATTTGGAAAACAGCTAACAGCGCTGATGATACTAACCGCAGTATTCTGCATAGTTTTTTTGCTCTAATTATATTGTCAGGTATTGTGGCCATGTTCAGTGTGCGGACTGGTGCTGTTTTTATGCTTGGTTATTTGAGTCATTTTTTGTTAGACGCGCTTGATGATTCCGATTTTCATCCTTTTTTTCCATGGAAAAAATTTAATACGCACGGCTTTGTTGGTTATCGTTCCAGATTGGAATTGATAATTTGCTTGTCCTTATTCGTGGTTTGGTATTTTGTCTAGACGCCACACTCTAAAAAATATTAATGATTTTTAGAAAACTCTTGACTTTATCAAGAGTTTTTGTTAAATTTGATTTAGTAATAATAAATGACCTGAAATTTCAGGTGAAATAATGAAAAATAAACCGAATTATTATAGCTATAATTCGCTTTTTAGCATTTTTTTATGCCAACAATGAACCAATTAGTTCGTAAGCCAAGAAAGCCGAAGGCAGTGAGAGCTAAAAATTTAGCCTTACATACTCGTTTCGATAGTTTACATCGCAAGAAGAAAGTTGATGCCAAAGGCGCCCCATTTAAACAAGGTGTTTGTTTGAAGGTGACAACAATGACTCCAAAGAAACCGAACTCCGCGTTACGTAAAATCGCTCGTGTTCGTTTGTCTAATGGTATGGAAGTTACTTGTTACATTCCAGGTATGGGACACAATTTACAAGAACACTCAATTGTTTTGGTAAAAGGTGGAAAAACTAAAGATTTACCGGGTGTTCGCTACAAGATTATTCGTGGTGTTTATGATACCCAAGGTGTTGAGGCTCGCCGTAAAGGAAGAAGTCGTTATGGTAATAAGAAACCTAAGAAATAATTAAAATTATAAAATATTAATAAAGTTTTATAGCTTATTTGTAGCTGAATATTGCTATTAATTAAAAATTATGAGAGGAAAACAGGCTCCCAAAAGAAAAAGTGAAGGGGACTTAAAATATAACGATAAAAGTATTGCCAAATTCATTAATTATATAATGGAAGACGGTAAGAAAAATACAGCTGAACACATCGTTTATGAGTCTTTTAATATTATAAAAGATAAAACTAAACAAGATCCACGCCACATTTTTAACAAAGCGATTAAAAAAGTTTCTCCACTTATTGAAGTTCGTGGTCGTCGCGTTGGTGGTGCTAACTATCAAGTTCCGGTTCAGGTTCGTGGTGAAAGACGTTTCTACCTTGGTTGTCAATGGATGATTACTGCTGCTCATGAACGTCGTGGACATTCGATGGAAGAAAAATTAGCCGCTGAAATATTTGACGCTAGCAATGGTGAAGGTAACGCGATTAAAAAACGTGAAGCAGTTCATCGTATGGCTGAGGCTAATAAAGCTTTTGCTCATTTCTCCCGATAATACTTTTCAAAAATTTTAGCTACTTCAGCTAAAATTTTTGCGTATAAAATAAATAGTTTAAATTAAAATAAATAATCAAAATTCATATGGCTCGAGATTATTCTTTGGATAAAATACGAAACATCGGTATCATGGCCCACATCGATGCCGGTAAAACTACTTTTACCGAACGTGTGCTTTTTTACACTGGTAAAAAGCATAAAATCGGTGAAGTGCACGAAGGTGCTGCTGAAATGGATTGGATGGAACAAGAAAAAGAACGTGGTATTACAATTACTTCCGCGGCGACTACTTGTTTTTGGCAAGATAACAAAATTAACATCATTGATACTCCTGGTCACGTAGACTTTACCGTGGAAGTAGAACGCTCTTTACGTGTGTTAGACGGTGCGGTGGCTGTGTTCGATGGTCAAGCTGGTGTTGAACCACAATCTGAAACTGTGTGGCGTCAAGCTGATAAATATCATGTTCCACGTTTATGCTTCATCAATAAGATGGATAAAATGGGAGCTGATTTTTATATGAGTTTAAATTCTATTCAAACTCGTTTGAATGCTAAAGCTTTTGCGATTCAATTACCAATCGGTGCCGAAAATGATTTATCCGGCGTGGTTGATTTATTGCAAAATAAAGCTTTTAAATTTGAAGGTGCGTTTGGAGAAAAAATTGAAGAAATTGCTATTCCAGAAGATATGAAAGAAGTGGTGGCTAAACACCGCTCTATCGCTGTTGATAGAATTGTGGAATTTGATGATGCTCTAACTGAAAAATATTTAAACGGAGAAGAAATTTCTCTAGTAGAATTAAAAGATGCTTTACGTAAAGGTGTTATTGATAATGCTGGTTATCCAGTTTTATGTGGTACAGCTTTGCAAAATATCGGTGTTCAATTAGTTTTAGATGCAGTTTGTGACTATTTACCATCACCACTTGATTTAGAAAAAATTGAAGCGACTGATGTTCGTGATGAAACTAAGGTTACAACTGTTAAACCTGACGACAACGCTCCATTTATCGGTTTAGCTTTTAAAATTGCGACTGATCCTTTTGTGGGTAAATTATGTTTCGTTCGTGTTTATCAAGGTGTTTTACAATCAGGTTCATATATCATTAACTCTTCTTCCGGAACTAAAGAACGTGTTGGTCGTTTAGTTCGTATGCACGCTAATCACCGTGAAGAAATTAAAGAAATTTACGCTGGTGATATCGCGGCTGTTATTGGTTTGAAAGATACTACAACTGGAAACACTTTATGTGCTGAAAGTAACCCAGTATTACTTGAATCAATTAAATTCCCAGATCCAGTTATTAAGATTGCAGTTGAACCAAAGACAAAAGCTGACCAAGAAAAAATGGGCGTGGCTTTATCTCGTTTAGCTGAAGAAGATCCAACCTTTAGAGTTGAAACTGACGAAGAGACCAGTCAAACTCTTATTTCCGGTATGGGTGAATTACATTTGGAAATTATCGTTGATCGTATGAAACGTGAATTCGGTGTGGAAGCTAATGTTGGTAAGCCACAAGTTTCTTATCGTGAAACAATTACCCAAAGTGCTGAAGCTCAAGGTAAATACGTTAAGCAATCTGGTGGTCGTGGTCAATATGGTGATTGTTGGTTACGGGTTGAGCCAATTGTTGACGGTACTGGTAATTGGGAATTCAAAGATGAAGTTAAGGGTGGTGCAATTCCACGTGAATTTATCCCAGCGATTGAAAAAGGTATTAAAGAAGCTATCCCTAGCGGTGTAGTAGCCGGTTATCCAATTGTGGATGTTAAAGTTACTGTTTTTGACGGTTCTTACCATGATGTCGATTCTTCTGAATTAGCCTTTAAAATGGCCGGTATCTTTGGTTTCAAAGATGCTTGTCAAAAAGCTAAACCAATTTTGTTAGAACCAGTTATGAAAGTGGAGGTTACTACTCCAGAAGAATATATGGGTAATATCATTGGTGACTTAAATTCAAAACGTGGTCAAATTGATGAAATGTTGGATCGCGCTAACGTTAAAGTCGTTAAAGCTCATGTGCCGCTAGCTGAAATGTTTGGTTACTCCACATCTTTACGTTCCATGAGTCAAGGTCGCGCTAACTACAGTATGGAATTTTCTAAATATAGTGAAGTTCCAAGAAATGTGTTAGAGCAAATCAAGGAGAAGGCTGGTAAGTAATAAGCCAAACTTGACTTACAGTTTTTTGCTTGCTAAAGTTTTAGTCCGAAAATAAGATTAAAATTATGAATAATCAACTGCAAAAAATACTTAGTTTAGTGAAGAGAACTGGCGACAGAATTATCGTTTTTGATCCAGTTGATAGTGACAAGTCATATGTCGTGATGGATATCGAACAATATGAAAAAATATTGAGCCCATCACCCGTAATTTCCGATAAAAAGGTCTTGACAAGCACGTCAACAACTGATAAAATAGATAGCGGTGAAAAGATGTGGAAAACTGAAAAGAACTTTCAGGAAGATAACATCTATTCTAGCGCCCAAATAATTGAGAATCAGCAGAAAAATAACTGGAAAATTCCAGGAGATGTTCGAAAGGCCGCTGATTCTGAAGATTAAGTTTAAGTTATAAATTAAAATAATTAATTACAACGACTGGTTGCTTTTTAAAGTGGCAAATAACTTCTCGTAAGAGGAGGTCGTTAATTTTAAAAAAATGGCAGAAGTATTTCAAAGAACGAAACCCCATGTCAACATCGGCACAATTGGCCACGTTGATCACGGCAAAACTACCTTAACAGCAGCTATCTTAGCTGTGTCTAATGCTCATGGCATGAAGGCAACTAACAAGAACGTTGACGATATCGACAACGCTCCAGAAGAAAAAGCTCGTGGTATTACTATTGCGACTTCTCACCAAGAGTACGAAACTGAACATAGACATTATGCTCACGTTGATTGTCCTGGTCACGCCGATTATGTTAAAAACATGATCACTGGTGCGGCTCAAATGGATGGCGCTATCTTAGTGGTAGCTGCGACTGATGGCCCTATGCCTCAAACTCGTGAACACATCCTTTTAGCTCGTCAAGTTGGTGTACCATATATCGTTGTTTTCTTAAACAAATGTGATATGGTTGAAGATAAGGAATTAATCGATCTAGTGGAAGAAGAAATCCGTGATTTATTAAAGAAATACGATTTCCCTGGAGATACTACTCCAATTATCCGTGGTTCAGCTTTGAAAGCTTTGGAAAACCCAAGTGGTCCAGATTCTCAACCAGTATTAGATTTATTGAAAGCTGTTGATGAATACATTCCAGAACCAGTTCGTGCTTTAGATGAAACATTCTTAATGCCGATCGAAGATATCTTTTCAATTGAAGGCCGTGGTACTGTTGTAACTGGTCGTATTGAAAAAGGTCAAATCAAAATCGGTGAAGAAGTTGAAATCGTTGGTTTGATGGATACAAAGAAAACTACTATCACTGGTATCGAAATGTTTAACAAACAGTTAACAGAAGGTATGGCTGGTGATAACGCTGGTTTACTTTTACGCGGTACTAAGAAAGATGAAGTTGAACGTGGTCAAGTTTTAGCTAAAACTGGAACTATCACTCCTCATACTGAATTTGAAGCTGAAGTTTACATCTTATCTAAAGATGAAGGCGGACGTCACAAACCTTTCTTCAATGGTTACAAACCACAGTTCTACATTAGAACTACTGATGTAACTGGTGATATCACTTTACCAGCTGGAACTGAAATGGTTATGCCTGGTGATACAGTTAACTTAATTGTTAAATTAATGTCTCCAATCGCTTTGTCCGAAAAACAAAGATTCGCTATTCGTGAAGGCGGACGCACAGTTGGTGCCGGTGTTATCGTTAAAATTATCAAATAAATAAGTTGTCTCGGCAAGGGAGACTTTGCCGAGATTGTCTTGTTTATTTAAAAAAAGCGCATGATTGCGCCACAAAAAATAATATGCCCGAAAGTAAAAAGACAAAAAAAGAAGAAAACGAAAAACAAAGAATTCGTATCAAGATCAAAGCCTTTGATCACAAAGTAATTGATCAATCAACTAAGACTATTATTGAGACTGCCCTAAGAAGCGATGCTCAAATTTTTGGTCCAATACCACTTCCAACAGAGAAGACTAAGTACACTGTTAACCGATCAACTTTCGTGCATAAAAATGCCCGTGATCAGTACGAAATTCGTGTACATAAGAGATTGATTGATATCGTTGAACCAAGCCAAAAGACTATTGAAGATTTAACTAACTTAAATTTACCGGCAGGGGTTGACGTAGAGATAAAAATGCAGTAAAATGTTTGTATATAAAAAATAGTTACATTTGATCGTTTTGGCAACTCTCATTTTATAATGAGAAAGTGCCTCAACGAAATTAGTGTAAATTTTAGGAGGTAAACAAAAATAGAATAAAATATCGGATTTGAGTAAATTGTTATTTTTTTATTTTTTGTTTGCTGGTTTTCTAAGGTAAGCCAGTTTTTTTTATTAAAATTATGAATTTCATATTAGGAAAAAAAATGAGAATGACCCAGATTTGGGAAGGGGACAAAGTAGTGCCGGTTACTCCGGTTCAAGCTGGTCCTTGTTTTGTTGTCCAGGTTAAAGACGTTGCTACTGATGGTTACAGTGCTTTACAACTTGGTTTCGGAGACAGAAAAGAAAAGAATATTAAAAAACCACAAAAAAATCATATTGCCAAAGCTGGTGTTAAAGCTTTGAGATACTTGAAAGAATTCCGTGCAGAAAATTTACCAGATGCTAAATCAGGTGATATTATTACAGTTGAAACTTTCACTAAAGGTGAATTGGTTGACGCTAGCGGTATTTCTAAAGGTAAAGGTTTTGCTGGTGTAGTTAAACGTCATGGTTTCCATGGTTTTAGAAAAACTCATGGTAATAAAGATCAAGAAAGAGCTTCTGGTTCAGTTGGTCCTAAGGGTCCAGCTCACGTTTTTAAAGGAACTCGCATGGGTGGTCAAATGGGTGATGAAAATGTTACTACTAAAAATTTAGAAATCGCTGATATTGATGTGGTTAATAATGTTATTTATATTCGTGGTGCTGTGCCAGGAGCGGTTAATTCTTTAATCACTTTACGCGGTACTAATGACTTAAAATTCACTTTACCACCATTAGCTGATGATATTAAAGAAGAAGTTGTAGTCAGTGAAGAAACTCCAGTTGTTGAAGACGCTCCAGTTGTTACTGAAGCTACTGAAACTCCTGAAGTAGCTGAAACAGTTGCGGCGACTGAAGTTGTTGAAGCGACAAATGAAGAAATTAAAAATGAAGAAGTAAAATAATAATATATGTCAGTTAAAATCAAAGTTTACAATCAAAAAGCGGAAGGTGTTGGAGAATTAGAATTATCTAGCAAGATTTTTGGTGTTAAAACCAATCCTGATTTGATCCATCAAGCTATCGTTACTCAAATGGCTAACGAACGCGAGGTTTTAGCTCATGTTAAAACTAAAGCTGAAGTTAGAGGTGGTGGTAAAAAGCCATGGAAACAAAAAGGTACTGGCCGTGCCCGTGCTGGTTCAAGCCGATCTCCTTTGTGGATTGGTGGTGGTGTAATTTTTGGTCCACGTAAAGAAAGAAATTTCTCCAAGAAATTAAACAAGAAAATGAAGCAAAAAGCTTTGCTTATGGCTATTTCCGATAAGATTGCTAATGACGTTGTTGTTATTTTGGATAAATTTGAAATCGCTGAAATTAAAACTAGAACTTTCAATACTATTATTTCCGCTTTGGAAAAGAATGTTTTAAAAACTAATCGTCGTAACATCTTGATTATCAATGATGGTAAAGACGAAACAGTTATCCGTTCCGGTCGAAATTTGAAAGGCGTTGAAATTATCAATTTAGATAACATAAATATTTTAGAAGTTCTAAAATATAAAAATTTATTGTTAACTGAAAGTGTTATTAAAAAACTTGAAGAAAGATATAAATAAACATATGGCTTTATTTGATAAAAAAGAAGACGACAAAAAAGACGTAAAAAAAACTGCTAGCAAAGCCGTTAAAGCTGAAGTAGCTACAAAAGATTTGTATGCTGCTGAAACTAAAAAGGCTGACGGTAAAAAAGTTACCAGTGCTATGGCCTATAAAGTTTTAGTTAAACCTTTGATTACTGAGAAGGCTGCTAACTTAGGACATTTGAACAAATACGTTTTCATGGTTGATCGTGACGCTAACAAAATTGAAGTGGCTAAAGCTATTAATGCAATCTACGGAATAAAGCCAACTAGTGTTAATATTATTAATAATATTGGTAAGACAGTTACCCGTGGTCGAATTGCTGGTAAAAAGAAGGATTGGCGCAAAGCTATCGTTACTTTACCAAAAGGTAAAAGCATTTCAATTTACGAAGGTGTATAATTTTAAATATATATATGGCAATTATTAAAGCAAAACCAACAACTCCAGGTCGACGTCATGCTACTTTTGATGATTTTTCTGATATCACAAAATCAACTCCTGAAAAAAGTTTGATCTACATCAGAAAACAACATGCCGGTCGAAACTTTCAAGGTAAAATTACTGTTCGTCATCAAGGCGGCGGTGTTAAACGTTACGTTAGAATCATCGATTTTAAGAGAGATAAATTCGGCGTACCAGCAGTTGTAAAAACTATTGAATATGATCCAAATCGTGGTTCTCGTATCGCTTTAGTTTCTTATGCTGATGGTGAAAAGAGATATATCATTGCTCCTTTAGGTTTAAAGGTTGATGATCAAATTTTAAATGGTCAAGAGTTAATTGAAATAAAAGTTGGTAATGCTATGCCAGTACAGTTTATTCCAGCCGGCGTTGCTATTCACAATATTGAACTTACTCCTGGAAAAGGTGGAGCTATGGCTCGTGGTGCTGGTAATTCAGCCACTGTTATGGGTGTAGAAGGTAAATACGCTCAAATCAAATTGCCATCAGGCGAAATTCGTTTAGTTCGAAAGGAATGTATGTGTACTATTGGTCAGGTAAGTAATCCAGATAAAATGCACATTTCTATCGGTTCAGCTGGTCGTAACCGTCGCTTAGGTATTCGTCCAACTGTTCGTGGTACTGCTATGAATCCGAATGACCATCCACACGGTGGTGGTGAAGGTAAACAACCAATTGGTTTACGTCATCCGAAGACTAAGTGGGGTAAGATCGCTTTTGGTGTTAAGACTCGTGCCAAGAGACAGTCTAATAAATTGATTATAAAAAGAAGACCTAAGAAGTAATAATTAAATTTTGTTAAACATATGGCAAGAAGCTTAAAAAAAGGACCTTACATCAATGAGAGATTGATGAAAAGAATCAAGGATGCTCAACCTGGTGATAAGACTGTTCTTAGAACTTGGGATCGATCATCAACAATCACTCCAGAAATGGTTGGATTTACTATTGGTGTTCACAACGGAAAAGTTCATGTTCCAGTTTATGTAGTTGAAAATATGATTGGGCATCGTTTAGGTGAATTTTCACTGACTAAAAAGTTTGTTTCTCATGGCGGTAAGATGGCCAAAGAACAAGCTAAAGGAAAATAAAATTAATTAGATTAATATGGAAATTAAAGCAAGTTTAAACGATTTACGTACATCAGCCCAAAAAGTTCGTTTGGTAGCAGATGTTATCCGCACTATGCCGACTGCCAAAGCTTTGGATCAGTTAAGATTTTTGAATAAAAAACCAGGCGATCCGATTGCTAAGTTAATTGAGTCAGCTATTGCTAACGCGGTTAACAATTTCGGTCTTGATAAGGATAATTTATATATCAAATCAATCATGGTTAATGAGGGTCGAACTTTAAAACGTTGGATGCCTAAAGCTCATGGTCGTGCGACAGTTATCAGAAAGAGAGCTGCTCATATCAATTTAATTTTGGATGAGATCAAGGAGAGCGGAATTAAAACAGCTAAAAAACAGAAGATTGAAGAACCGGTAAAAATGGAAAATTTAGTTAACGCTTCTAACGAAGCTCCAGTAGCTAAAAAACCGAAAGCTCCAGTTAAACAAGTTAAAGAAAGTGAAGAAGTAGAAAATGAAATAGTTGACCCACGCATGGAAGGTCGTCACGGACATGCTAGAATCGAAGGCGGTAGCTCAAAAGGTTTCGCCGGTAAGATGTTCCGACGCAAGAGCGGTTAATTAGTATTTTCAATTTAAACAAATATTTAAACAAATATTATGGGCAAAAAGGTTAATCCAAAAATTTTAAGAATGGGAATCACTCGTAGCTGGCCATCAACATGGTTCGCTATTGGTAAAACTTATATTAAAAATGTTGAACAAGATGTTAACATTCGTAAGTTTTTAATTAAAGAGTACAAAGAAGCGGGAATCGATAAGGTTGAAATTTTCCGTGCAGCTAAGAAAATTGTGATTGATGTACATACTGGTAAGCCAGGTGTTTTGATCGGTCGCGGTGGTAATGGTATTGAAGAATTAAAATCAAAACTACACCGTAAATTTTTATCTAATCCAGCTGGCATTAGAACAAGTGACGTTAATATTAATATTAAAGAAGTTGCTCAACCAAATTTAAGTGCTCAAATTACTGTTCAATCCATGATTTTGGAAATTGAAAAACGTGCTCCTTTCCGAAAAGTTATGAAGCAAGCAATTTCTCGTATTGAACGCGCTGGTGCTTTGGGTGTTAAGGTTGCTATTGCTGGTCGTTTAAACGGTGCTGAAATCGCTCGTACTGAAAAATTGGTTTGGGGTAAAGTTCCACTTAATACTTTACGTGCTGATATTGATTACGCTCGTGGTGTTGCTCATACTACTTACGGTGCTATCGGTATTAAAGTTTGGATTTATAAAGGCGAGGTTTTTGATAATAAGAAAAAATAATTTTGCAATAATATGTTAATGCCGAAAAAATTAAAACATAGAAAAAGTCACAAAGGCCGACGTGGTGGTAAGGCGTCATCGAAATTGACAGTTGCTTTTGGTAGTTTTGGTTTAAAAACTGTTGAAAACTGCTGGGTAACAGCTCGCCAAATTGAATCCGCTCGTCGCGCTATGGCTAAATACACAAAAAAGACTGGTAAGATTTGGATTAGAATTTTCCCTGACAAACCAGTAACTAAAAAAGGCGGCGAAATCCCTATGGGTAAAGGTAAGGGTAGCGTTGATCATTACGTTGTTGTTGTTAAACCAGGTATGATTATGTTTGAGGTTGATGGTTTAACAGAAGAAATCGCAACTAAGGCTATGACTGATGCGATGTACAAATTGCCTGTGAAATGTAAAATTGTTAAAAAATAATTTTTATATATATGGATTTTAAAGAATTAAAAAATAAAAGCGAAGCGGAATTGCAACGTTCATTGGCTGATTTGAGAGATAAGAATCGCGATCTTCGTTTTAAGGATTCTAATCATCAATTAAAAGATGTGCGTGAGATCAGGGAAGTAAAAAAGCAAATCGCTCAAGTTTTAACTGTATTAAATAATAAAGAGATTAAATAATAAATTTGTTACATATGGCTAACACTAAAAGCAAAATTGAAAAGGTGTCCGCTGCCAAACCAAAAATTTTAAAGAAATTTTCCGGTGAAGTAGTGAGCGATAAAGGCGACAAAACAATTGTTGTCAAAGTTGAACGCATTAAGATGCACCCTAAATATAAAAAAAGATACAAAGTTACTAGCAAATATAAAGTGCATGATGAAAAAAATGAATGCAGTACTGGTGATAAAGTTTCTTTCGTCGAATGTCGCCCACTAAGTAAGGAAAAAAAGTGGCGCGTTGTAACTAATTAATTATATGATACAAGTTCAATCAAGATTAAGAGTGGCTGATAACTCTGGTGCCAAAGAAGTAATGTGCATTAAGGTTTTAGGCGGCACAGGAAGACGATACGCCGGTGTTGGTGATATTATCGTAGCCTGTGTTAAGACTTCAACTCCACATAACCCAGTTAAAAAAGGTGATGTTATCTACGCAGTTGTAGTTAGAACTAAAAAAGAAATCCGTCGTCCTGATGGTTCTTATGTTCGTTTCGATGATAACGCTTGCGTAATTATTGATAAAGAAAAGAAAGAACCAAAAGCTAGTCGTATTTTTGGACCGGTTGCTAGAGAATTACGTGGCGCTGGCTATATGAAAATTATTTCTTTAGCTCCAGAAGTTCTATAAGTTTTTATTTTCAATTAAAATATTATGAATATTAAGAAAAACGACAATGTAAAAGTTTTAACTGGTAAGGACCGTGGTAAAAGCGGTAAAATCTTACAGGTTATGCCTGAAGCCGGAAAAGTGAGCGTAGAAGGTTTAAACTTATTGATTAAACATTTACGTCCATCAAAACGTGGTGAAAAAGGTCAAAGAATAGAATTTCCGTCTTTTGTTAATGCTTCTAATGTGGCTGTAGTTTGCCCAAAATGTGGCAAGACAACTAGAATCGCTTACAAAATCGTTAAATCTGAGGATGGTAAGTCTAAAAAATACCGTGTCTGTAAGAAATGCGAACAATCAATTGATTAATTTTTTATAAATATATGATGAGATTAAAAGAAAGATACAAAAAAGAAATAGTACCGCAGCTAAAAAAGGATTTAGGTCTCACTAATGGTCTTTTGGTGCCGCGTTTGCTTAAAGTTGTGATTAACGTTGGTTTTGGTAAACATGGCAATGAAAAAGAGTTTATGGCTGGTGTTGCTAAAACTTTAACTGCTATTTCTGGACAAAAACCAGTTTTCACTAAATCAAAAAAATCAATTTCCGCTTTTAAACTTCGTGAAGGTATGACTATTGGAGCAATGGTAACTTTACGTGGTGATAGAATGTATGATTTTTTGGATAAATTGATCAATGTTACTTTTCCACGTGTTAGAGATTTCCGTGGTTTAGATGATAAAGCGATTGATAAGACTGGAAATTTTTCAATTGGGTTCAAAGAAAATTCTGCTTTCCCAGAAATGAAAGCTGAAGATATTGATAATATTCACGGTTTAGAAGTTGTTATTTCTAGCACCGCTAAAAACAGAGAAGACGGTTTAGCATTATATAATGCAATCGGTTTCCCGTTTAAAAAATAATTTATTTAAGTTTACATAAAATTATGGCTCGAACTGCATTAATTGTTAAGGCAAAAAGAAAACCAAAATTTTCCACACGAACTATAAATCGATGTTGGCGTTGTGGTAGAAATCATGGATACATGCGCGATTTCGGTTTGTGTCGTATTTGCTTTAGAGAGTTAGCTGATAACGGTGATCTACCGGGTATTAAAAAAGCAAGTTGGTAATTATTAAAATTTTTTTTCAAATACTATAATGAATTACTAGATAATAAGAAAATTAAATCGGTAATTCGTAATTCAAGATAAATTTATGACGGATCCAATAGCAGACATGCTTACAAGAATTAGAAACTCTTTTTTAGTAAAAAAGAAAGATGTTGTTATACCCATGAGCAAAATTAAGTATGAAATTGCTAAAATTTTAGAGCGCGACAAGTGGGTTAACAAAGTTGAATTAGTTAAGGCTATCGCTGGGGCAAAAAATAAGACTGCCGCTTTTGATAGTATTAAAATCACTTTAAAATACCGCGAGGATGGTAAATCTTACATTACTTTGTTAAAAAGAATCAGCAAACCTGGTTTAAGAGTTTATGTTGATAAAGACCATATCCCAACTGTTTTGAACAATTTAGGTATTGCTATATTGTCAACACCACAGGGTTTAATGACTAACAGAGAAGCACGCCGTAAGAATATCGGTGGAGAGCTTCTTTGTGAAATCTATTAATTTTTAAATTTATGTCTAGAATAGGAAAAGCGCCAATTACAATCCCAGCTAACGTTGAAGTTAAAGTTAGCGGTAAAAATATTACTGTTAAAGGACCAAAAGGGGAATTAAAACTAGCTCTGCGAAGCGAGGTTTCTGTTAATGTTGAAAACAACACTATCACTGTTGACGTTAATGATAAAGAAAATGTTAAAGTTAGAGCTTTTTGGGGATTATTCCGCAACTTAATCAATAATATGGTTATCGGCGTATCCACTGGTTTCTTTAAGAAAATGGAAATCAAGGGTGTTGGTTACCGTGCTCAGGTTAATGGTCAGAAATTATTGTTGAACTTAGGATTTTCTCATCAAGTTGATTTTCCATTACCAGAAGGAATCACTGCTTTGGTTGAAGGTAACTTTTTAACAATCAGCGGTTTTGATAAACAAGTTGTGGGCGAAGTGTCAGCTCAAATTAGAAGACTTAGAAAACCTGAACCATACAAAGGAAAAGGTATTAGATATATTGATGAAGTTATTAGACGCAAAGCTGGTAAGACTGCGGCTTCAAAATAATTTAAATATAATATGAATAAGCAAAAATTAAAACAAGAAAAAATTGAGCGCCGTCACAAAAAAATCAGAATTAAGATTATTGGTACTGCTACTCGTCCAAGATTAAACGTTTTTCGTTCCAATAAAGGAATGTATTTGCAATTGATCGATGATGCTAAGGCTGTAACAATCGCTAGTGCTTCAATTTCAGAAATCAAAGCCGAAAAGAAAACTAAAACTGAGGTGGCTAAAGAGTTGGGTTTGTTGATCGCTAAAAAAGCGGCTGACAGCAAGATTGATACAGTAGTTTTTGATCGCGGTGGTTTGAGATATCATGGTCGTGTTAAGGCTGCAGCTGAAGGCGCCCGCGAAGGTGGTTTAAAATTCTAAATATAAAATATAAAATTATATGGCGGAAGAAAAACAACAAGTTGAAGTAAAAAAAGATTTAAGCGGCGCTGTTGAAGCAGCTGTAGCAAAATCTGTTTACGGTGCAAAAAAATTCGGCGGAAAAAAACCGGCTGGTGGAAGATTTGAAAAAAAGGATGACGGTGATCAAAGAATTTTGGATATCGCTCGTGTAACTCGTGTGATGAAGGGTGGTAAGAGAATGAGCTTTAGAGCTTGCGTTGCACTTGGTGATAGAAATGGTTCAATCGGTATCGGTTTAGGTAAAGGTGCTGATGTGACTATTGCTGTTAATAAGGCTGTTAATCAAGCTAAGAAAAAAATGTTTAAAGTTATTACTGTTAATGATACATTACCTCATTCTATCGAATGTAAGGTTGGAGCTGCTAAAATTTTATTTAAACCAGCCAAGAAGGGTCGCGGTGTTATCGCTGGTGGTGTAGTTCGTATTATTTTAGAATTAGCTGGTGTTAAAAATGCCACTTCTAAAATTTTAGGTACTAACAATAAAATTAATAACGCTCGCTGCGTTATGGAAGCTTTACGTAGCATGAAGACACCTGAACCAAAACAAAACAAAGACAAAAAAGAAGTTGTTGCCGAAGCTGAAAAGCCTAAAGCGGTAAAAGCTGAAAAGAAATAATCTATCTTATTATTTTAAATTATTAATATATGGCAATTGAATTAAGCACAATCAAAAAGTCAAAAGGTGCTCTTAAAAAGAGAAAGATTGTTGGCCGTGGTAACTCTTCCGGTCATGGTACCTATGCGACTAAAGGTTTGAAAGGACAAAGAGCTCGTGCTGGTGTCAGCAACTTGAAACGTTTGGGTATGAAAAAGCAATTATTACAGATTCCAAAATCTCGTGGTTTTAGATCTTTATATCCAAAAGCAATGGCGATTAGCATCTTGACTATCAATAAAACTTTTAAAGATAATGATAAAATTAATCCAGAAACTCTATTTGAAAAAGGTTTAATTAAAGATGTTAAAAAACCAGTTAAAATTTTAGGAAAAGACAAATTAACACTTAAGGGTTTAGAATTCAGTGGTGTTAAAATGAGTGAAAGTGTTAAAAAATCTGTAGCGTAAAAATATAAAAATATATGTTTATTGATAAAGTCAGACAAATTTGGAAAATCAAGGATTTGCGTAATAATATTTTGTTTGTTTTGTTGATGTTGACGATTTTTCGCTTGGCTGTGCATATCCCAATCCCAGGAATTAATACTGCCGCTTTAAAAGAATTGTTTGGTTCTAATCAACTTTTAGGACTAATGGATCTTTTTTCCGGTGGTGGTATGAAAAATTTCTCTATCGTTATGATGGGTGTGGCACCATATATTACTTCTTCTATTATTTTCCAACTTCTTGGTATGATTTCTCCGAAGGTGGAAGAAATGCAAAAAGAAGAATCTGGTCGTCAAAAGATCAATTCTTGGACACGTTGGGCAACTGTACCATTAGCTGCTTTGCAAGCTTACGGTATGTTGAACTTGTTGCAACGTTCTTCTCGCCAATTAATAACTAGTACTTCAGTTTTTGATACAATCTTAATGATTACGACAATTACAGCTGGTACAGTATTCTTAATGTGGTTAGGTGAATTGATTTCTAAGAGAAAGATTGGTAATGGTATCTCTTTCTTAATTTTTGCTGGTATCGTCGCTGCACTTCCTGGTCAAATCGGACAATTATCATATTCTTTTGATAGTACTCAAATCTTTACTTTAATCGGTTTAGTTTTGGTGGCGATTTTAACGGTTGTTGGTGTAGTTGTTATTAATGAAGGTGAAAGAAATATTCCAATTCAATACGCTCGTCAAATGAGAGGTAATAATCCAACTGGCGGTCAAGCTAGTAACTTACCACTTCGTGTTAACATGGCTGGTGTTATTCCAATTATCTTTGCTATTTCACTTATCATGATTCCACCAATGTTAGCTAATTTCTTTATACATGCTAAAACTGCATGGTTAGCTAATTTCTCCAATTGGACAATAAATATTTTTCAAAATCAATTATTCTACGGCATTATTTATTTCTTATTGGTTTTTGGTTTCACTTATTTCTATACCGAAGTTGTTTTCCATCCTGATCAAATTGCGGAAAATCTGCAAAAGGGTGGTGGTTTTATCCCTGGCATTAGACCAGGTAAGCCAACAGCTGATTACATTTCCTACACTACACATAAAATCATTCTAACTGGCGCTTTATTCTTGGGTTTAATTGCTATTATGCCACTAATAATTCGTTATTTCACCGGTATTCAATCACTCGCGATTGGCGGTACTAGTTTGCTGATCGTTGTGTCTGTGGTTATTGAAACTGTTAAACAGATTCAAGCTCAAATTACAATGCGGGAATATGATAATGTCTAGTAAAAAATAAATAAATTCGACTCTATAAAAAAATAAGGCTTAAACCCCTTATTTTTTGTTTTTGGATGTGTTATAATTTTATTATAATTATAATATTAAAAAAATATGGTAACAATAAAAACAAAAGAAGAAATTGATATTATTCGTGTTGGTGGTCATAAGCTAGCGGCGATTTTAAAGGCTTTGGTGGCGATGGTGAAGCCGGGCGTGAGCACGGCGGAGATTGAAGATTTGTGCTGTGAGCTAATTGAAAAGGCTGGTGGCCGACCGTCGTTTAAGGATTATCCGATGGGTGCTAACGTTTATTTTCCAACAGCAGTGTGTGCTTCAATCAATAATGAAGTGGTTCATGGTCCAGCGGTTCCAGGTCGGATTTTAAAGGCGGGTGATATTATTGATTTGGATATTGGTATGGAATACCCAGCTAAAAATGGTTTGTTCACTGATATGTGTGTGACAGTGCCGGTGGGAAAAGTTTCTAAAGAGGCAACTAAATTAATGAAAGTTTCACGCGATTGTTTAACGGCCGCTATTAAGAAGGTGAAAGCTGGTGCGACATTAAATGATATTGGAAAAGCAGTGGAAAGCTTGGCTGATAAATATAATTACGGTGTGGTGCGCGATTTAGTCGGTCATGGCGTTGGCTATAAGGCGCATGAGGAGCCGAATGTTTTTAATTATGAGATTGGTGATAATTCTTCAGAGAATATGACCTTGAAGGAGGGGATGGTTTTGGCAATTGAGCCGATGATTAATATGGGTACTTGGAAAGTTAAAACGGCACCTGATAGAATGACAGTGATAACGGCTGATGGATCTTTAAGCGCTCATTTTGAGCATACCGTGGTGGTGACTAAAAACGGCTGCGAGGTTTTGACAATTTAATTTTTTAACATTGATAAAATGACTTATCTTGGGATTGATTGGGGTGAAAAGAGAATTGGTTTAGCACTGGCCGATGGAGAAACTCGGATGGCTTTGCCGTTCACAACTGTGGCTAATTTTAGCGAATTATTGGAGGTTATCGCCGACGAGGAAGTTGATGAAATTGTTATTGGTCATCCTCTTAAAATGAAAGATTCTAATATGGAAGTTAACAAGCAATTTTCCGCTTTTATGGACTTGCTTAAAAAAAATACAACTGTGCCTTTAATGCTAATTGATGAACGTCTTTCCAGTAAAGCGGCTGACGCCTTGGAAGGTAATAAGGGTGAGAAGCATGGTCGGGATGAAGTAGCCGCCATGCTAATTTTGCAAGATTATTTAGATAAAATTGCTTAGGTATGGACGAGACTTTTAATGACAAAGCAATAATTCTAAAACGCGAGCCATACAAGGAAGTTGATAGCCGCGTTTTTGTTTACACACTTGATCGCGGTAAATTGGAATTAATTACGCGCGGCACACAACGCTCGGGGTCAAAATTAGTGGCACATATTGAGCCGCTTAATTTGGTTGATATCATGATTATTTCCGGTCGCACTAAAAAATATATTGGTAGTGCTGTAGCACGTGATTGTCAGACGACAATTAAATCGGACTATAATAAAATACTTTGGGCTGGAAATGCTGTCGCAGTATTTAATACTTTGGTGCGCGAAGATCATCCGGATGCGGACCTATTTTATCTATTGCAAGAATTTTTAGCGGCGATGGCTAAGGCGGATAACATGGAAGAATTGTTTGCTGGTTATTTTGATTTAAAGTTACTAGCCTTACTTGGTTATCGTCCGGAGCTTAATAATTGCTTAGTTTGTAATCAAAAAATTGTGTCTGGAAAAAATCATTTTGTTTTTAGTCGTGGTGGTCTTATTTGTGATAAATGCTTTATCGAAGTTCGAGCGGCTAGCTTATCGACACTGGTTTCAGATAACTGTCTTAAGCTAATGCGCCAAGTTTTATTGGTTGATTTTGAAGCTTTGGGTCATTTAATTGTAAACAGTGAAGTGGCAGGTGAATTTAAAAGAATCTCACTAGCTATTTTAAACCATAATAAAGGCTAATCTTAGTAAATTCTTGATTTAAAAAGGGATATAAGGTAAAATTAGACTAAGTTATTAAAAATTAATTTAAAATAATTTGTAATTATATGGAGAATAGTAATCAACCAGTAAAAATAAATTCAGCTAAATTTGCCTTTTATTATCTCTTATCTTTGATAACTTTGTGTTTCACCGCTTTATCCACTGGTCAAATATTATTTCAAATTATAAATAAAAATTTACCAGATATTAATGGTCAATATGGTACTGATTTTTCTCAAGATGTTTTGAAATTTGCGATTGCCGCTATTATTATTGCGACCCCAATATTTTTTATTGTGAGCCGCTTGATATATAAAGATTTGAATTCCGGTAAATTGGCGAAGGATGCTGGTATTCGCCGCTGGCTTAGTTATTTTATTCTACTTGTAAGTTCAGTTTTGATTATTGTTTATTTGATTGTGACGATTTTAGGATTTTTAAACGGGGAATTGACGGCTCAATTTATTCTAAAGGTTTTGACGGTGGTTGGTATTTCCGGTATGACTTTTAGTTTTTATCTTTACGATATCCGTCGCCAAATTATTGATAAAAAAGATAAGGTTGTTAAAATTTATACTTATGTGGCTGTGGTTATTGTGTTAGTTGCTTTTGCTTCTTCATTGTTCATTGTGGAGTCACCACAAAAAACTCGTAATCGTCGCATCGACGACCAGACTGTTAATAATTTTTCCGCTATTGATAATAATGTTAATTCTTATTACGCCCAAAATGCTCACTTACCAGAAAATCTAGAAGCATTAAAAAGTTCGATTGGTTTTTCGGAGAATATTTACACTAATCAAATTACCAACGAAACTTATTCTTACGAAATTATAGCCACTTCTTCTTATAAGTTGTGTGCTAATTTTAAGACTTCCAATCTTGATAAAACCCAATCAGAATACCGTTACATCGATGATCGCTTGCGCCATGACACTGGTTATCAATGTTTACCTTTTAAAATCTATAATTTTCCTCAAGGTAGTGCCAATCCAGTTGGCACCGTTCCGGCTGTAAAAAAATAATTAGCTATGATTGAATTTCGTACTGAAAAATTTAACGGTCCTTTAGGGTTATTATTGCAACTTATTGAAAAAGAAGAGTTGGATATTACTCAAATCGGTCTCGCCCAAATTGCCGATGAATATGTAAAATATATTCAAAGTCATAAAATTGATCCGGAACAAATTGCGGATTTTTTGGTGATTGCCGCTAAGCTTTTGTATATCAAATCAAAGGCGCTTTTGCCGTATCTATCGACACCGGAAGAGGATGAAGAAATTAGTGAATTGGAACACCAACTAAAAATGTATAAGGAGTTTGTGGAGGCTAGTAAGGCGATTGAGATTATGTTGGCTAAAAAGAAATTTTCCTTTATGCGGGATTATGGTAAAACCGGTAAACGTCGTCATAATTTTTCTTGGGGAAAATTTTCTCCGCCGAAAAATTTAACTCCAGCGATTTTACGGGAACAGTTTGATTTTATTGTTAGTCGTTTTCAAATGGAAGAGGTGGAGATTAAAGAAGAAGTGATTGATCATAAAATTAGTATTGATGAGCGAATTATTTATATTCAAAAAGCATTACTTGAACGGGTCCGCGTTAACTTTACTAAAATTTTATCTACCGCTAAAAATAAAACTGAAGTCATCGTTAATTTTTTGGCCGTCCTGGAATTAGCTAAGCAGCGAGAGTTATTTTTTGAACAAGCCAGTTTATTCAGTGATATTATAATTAATAAGTTAGAACAATAAATATGTCATTAAAATCTCAAATCGAATCATTATTATTTGTAGCCAATAAACCGCTTACCAGCAAAGAGTTGGCTGGCTTTTTAAAGACGGACAAGAAGGCTGTGGACGAACAATTGGCAGCGTTAATGCAAGATTATACTGATTCGGATAGTGGTTTGCAGGTAATTGAAAATAGCGATAAATATCAGATTGTGTCTTCGGCGGCCAATTCTCAAGTAGTGTCTGATTTTATTCATGATGAAACGAGCGGGGAATTGAGTCGTCCTAGCTTGGAAACTTTAACAATTATTGCTTATCGTGGCCCAATCACTAAAATTGATTTGGATCGTATTCGTGGCGTGAACTGTTCTTTGATCGTGCGCAACTTATTAATTCGAGGGCTAATTGAAGAAAAATTTGATAAAGAAAAAAATGAAACTTATTACGCTGTAACATTGGATTTTATTCGTTATCTTGGTATTAATAAGGTTAATGACCTACCTGATTACGAACGTTTAAATAAAGATGAGTCAATCGAAAAAATGATTAATGCTGCAACTCAGGTTGAACAAGTTGATCAAACAGCAAAAACTGTAGAGCCTGAGGTTTTGCCGGAGGAAAGTGTTGCGGCTGAAGAAGCTGGCGATGAAGACAGTGAAAGCGAAGAAGATGAAGAGTTGGATGAGGAAGAAAATGAAGATGAGGATGAGGAAGAAGACGAAGATGAAGATGAAGATGAAGAAGATGAGGACGAAGATGACAAAGACTAATTTATTTTTTTATGTACCTGCAAGTATTTTTTTTAATTCTATCGTCTTTTTTTTGGCACAATTTTACGGCGCCAATTTTTTCTGTATCTAGTTCAAGAAATGTTTTTTTGGAAAAGCAGGAGAGTCGTCATTTACCAGCACGTCTAGCTAGTTCTACTGATCTTGTTGTTGAAGCTAAATCTTATGCCGTGTTAGATACGACTAATAATATATTTTTGGCCGAGAAGTCATCTAATGACCAAGTACAAATTGCTAGTATCACTAAATTGATGACGGCGCTTGTTTTTTTGGATAATAATCCTGGTTGGGAAACTGCTCATGAAATGACGCGCGCCGATCGCTTGGATGGTGGGAAGATTTATTTGTATTTGGGTGATAAGGTGACACTTAATGATTTGTTTTATGCCATGCTCGTTGGTTCAGATAATACCGCCGCGATGGCTCTGGCTAATTCTACGGCCTCTAGTAGTGATATTTTTGTAGAACGAATGAATGATTACGCTAAAAAATTTGGTTTACTTAATACTCATTTTTCCGATCCGGCCGGACTAAGTTCTAATAATGTTTCGACAGCCCGAGAAGTGGCGCAGCTACTTAAAATTGCTTTGGATCGAGATGAAATTCGCCGAGCTGTTGCTAGTAATTATTTTGAATTTCAAACTGCGGCCGGTGATAAGAAAAAAATAACTACGACCGACAATTTGTTAAATTCTTTTGCCATGCCGCAAGTTAAAATTATTGGCGGTAAAACCGGGCACACCGATTTAGCGGGTTATTGCTTTGCGGCCGCCTTCACTGATGATAATAATCATAATATTATTTCAGTGGTTCTGGGAACGGCGAGTGATAAAGAGCGCTTTGCGCAAACCAATCGATTGATAAATTGGATTTATAGTAATTTTACCTGGTAAGTCTATGGGGGGATTTTTAAAAATTATTAAAATTGCTAAAGAAAAATTTCAACCGGCCTGTCCGACATTTTTTGCATTCATGGTGCGTTACCCGGCAGTTTTTAAATTCATTGTCGCCGGAATCTTTGCTGGTGGCACTGATTTGATTTTATTATTTCTTTTTCATGGGATTTTTAATATCGGTATTGTTACGGCTACTTCCATGGCTTTTATGATTTCTTTTGTGGTTAGTTTTTCCTTACAGAAATATTGGACCTTTAATAGTAAAGAAAAAAATCGTCTTCATGTGCAACTGGCTTTATATTTAAGTATCGCTTTTGTGAATTTAAATATTAATGGCTGGGGGATGCATGTCTTGGTAAATTATTATAAGGTTTGGTATTTATTAGCCCAGGTAATTGTCAGTGGTCTAATCGGGTTTGAAAGTTTTTTGATTTATAAATTTATCATTTTTAGAAATAGAAAAAAATAAAAATTATGAAATTAACAGTGAATCATTTACAGCTTAATGATAGTCCAGAAAATTTTTTGCACAGCGCTGGTTATGCCAGAATTTTTGATAGTCGCCGGCAGGTCGCCAGTCATGTGCGTCGTTTAGGTACAGGCCATTATCCTCGACTTCATTTGTATTTTGACGTGCTTGGTGATAATGTTGTTTTTAACCTGCACCTTGACCAAAAGGAGGCTAGTTACGAGGGGTCTCATATGCATAGTGCTGAGTATGATAGTGAGCTTGTGGCTAATGAAATCGCGCGTTTGCGTGATATTGTTGGTTTAGCCTCGCCAGATAATTTTAATACACCAAATAGAGCAGTTAATGCGGCTAATATTCCAGCAGATAATCCTAATGCGAAAGCGTTTAATCCAGCCCCAAATCAAGGAGATTGGCGCGCTGATTTACGTTCTATTCCACCTAAGGAAAAAACTTGGTGGCAAAAAATATTTTCTTAAACTATGAATCAATCGGAAGAGATAAAATCAAAATTGGATATCGTTGACGTGTTGGGTGAGTATATCTCACTTAAAGCGGCCGGTTCCAACTTTCGCTCCAATTGTCCTTTTCACCAAGAAAAGAGTCCGTCTTTTATGGTGTCACCAGATAAACAAATCTGGCATTGCTTTGGTTGCGGTAAGGGTGGCGATATTTTTTCTTTCATCATGGAAATGGAAGGACTTAGTTTTGGTGAAGCGATGCGTCAATTAGCGCCCAAGGCTGGTGTGATTTTACAAAAAGAAAACACGGAATTTAATTCGCAAAAGGGTCGCTTGCAAGATGTGATGGAAGTGGCGGCTGAATTTTATCAGCGCGAGATGTTTAAAAATGAGGCGATTAAAAATTATTTAAAGAGTCGCGGCTTAAGCGAAGAAACGGTGCGAACTTGGAGAATCGGTTACAGTCCAAATTCTTGGGATGATTTATTATTATATTTACGTTCGAAAAAATATTCCAATGAAGAAATATTTATGGCTGGTCTCAGTATAAAAAAAGAAGGTTCAGCTTCTTACTATAATCGTTTTCGAGATCGCGTCATGTTTCCAATTAGCGATGCAGCCGGTAATATTATTGCTTTTACGGCGCGCGTTAATCCGGCGACAAGCTCGGTTGAAGCCGAGAAGTTGGGTAAGTATATCAATAGTCCCCAAACTAATATTTATGATAAGGGGCGCGTTTTTTTTGCGCTCGATAAGGCGAAGATGGCGATTAAAAATGCTGACTTAGCTATTATTGTGGAAGGACAAATGGATGCAATCACTTGTCATCAATTCGGTTATAAAAATGTGATTGCTTCTTCTGGCACGGCGTTAACAGCGGAGCAAGTAAAATTAATTAAACGCTACACTCATAATATCGCACTCGCTTTTGATGCGGATCCGGCCGGGCAAATGGCGGCTGATCGAGGAATAAAAGAAGCAATGGCGGCTGATTTAAATATTGAAGTTATTATGATTCCGGGCGGCAAAGATCCGGATGAATGTTTGAAAAATAATCCGGCTGATTGGGAGAAGGCTGTGGAGAATGCTAAGCCGATGATGGAATATTATTTCACTAAAGCTATCGCTGGAATCGATTTAAGTAAAATTGAAAATAAACGGGCGACTAGTAAAAAGATTTTGACGATGATTGCCAAATTTTCCAGTAAGTTAGAAATTGATCATTGGTTAAAACGCCTAGCGGAAATGATTGATATTGATGAAGGTGTTTTACGTGAAACTCTTCGTGAAGTTTTACGGAGTGAAGTTAAAATTGAACCACAAAGAAAAGCCCCGGTAGCTGTAAAACCGAGTTTAAACAGTGATTTATGGGAAGAGAAGTTGTCTTTATCTTTGTTAGCTTTAGCGCTAAAATTCCCAGAATTCATGGAGTATATCGTAGCAAATATTGATCTGGAACAAGTTTTTGGTTTGACGGTGCGGGAGTTTTACAAAAACATGATAATGTATTATAATGATAATAAGAATTTAAACTACGATAATCTCAAGACTTACTTAGAAAACCAGGAGGTAAGTCATGTTTCGTTGTTAAATAAAATAGTTTTATTGGCTGATAAAGATTTCTCTGATTTAGCTGACAACCAAGCTAAAAATGAAATCATTAAAATAATAATTGCCTTAAAACAATTTTTCTTTAAGCAGCAAATGCACGAAACAGAGAAGCGAATTGCGGCCGCTGAACAAAATAAAGATTTGGCCCAAATTCCAGCGCTATTGTCAGATTTAAAATTGCTTAGTCAAAAGATAAAAGAAATTGACATAAATTAAATATGAGCGCCAAACAAGTAAACAAAAAAATAATCAAAAAAACGCCAAAGATGGCGCCTAAGAAAGTGGCTAAAAAACCGGCTCCGGTTAAGGTCAAAACTAAAGCAAAGATTGCTCCGAAAAAAATGATAAAAAAAACTGAACAGAAAATAATTAAAAAACCAGTTGCTAAAATTATTAAAAAAGTTTTGGCTAAAGTTGTTCATCCGGTTGCCCCAAAAGCGGCCGTGAAGAAGGTGATGCCAAAGGCACCGGCGAAAAAAGAAAAAGCTAAAGAGGTGGAAGAAGTTAAAACTGTTCCGCGTCGTATCGCTTCACATGAAGCAACGCCACCACCAACTGAAGAGAGATTAGTTTCGATGATTAACAAGGCTCGTTTGCGTGGCTTTGTTACTGAGACTGAATTATTATATTTATTTCCGCATGTAGAAGATTGTGTTTATGATTACGATATTTTTTTAGGTCGTTTGCATGAAGCTGGTATTAAGATTATTGAAGATGCCGGTCATATTTTAGGTAAAACTGAAGACGTGGTAGTTAAAAAAGCGCCAAGCATGGGTATTGATTTATCCAAGTTAAGTGCCGATTCCATCCAGATGTATTTGAAAGAAATTGGTAAAATTCCATTGTTAACATCCGAAGAAGAAATTGAATTATCAAAACGAAAAGAACGGGGCGATCGCGAAGCGGAACGTGCTATCATTGAAGCTAATTTGCGTTTGGTGGTATCGATTGCAAAGAAATTTGCCAGCGCCAAAGGTTTAGGTTTACTCGATCTTATTCAAGAGGGAAATATTGGTTTGTTCCGCGCGGTGGAAAAATTTGAATATCGCAAAGGTTATAAATTTTCAACTTACGCTACTTGGTGGATTCGCCAAGCCGTGACTCGCGCTTTAGCCGATCAATCCCGCACAATTCGTATTCCAGTGCACATGGTGGAAACTATTAATCGTTTTCAACAAGTGCAAAGATTTTTGATTCAAGAATTAGGTCGCGAACCGTTACCAGAAGAAGTGGCTTCAGAAATGGGTGAAGAGTTGGAAAAAGTTCGTTACATTATTAAAATTTCACAAGATACTATATCACTCGAAACTTCTATTGGTGATGATGATGATAATTCCACTTTGGAAGATTTTATTGAGGATGTAAAAAATGAAACTCCAGATCGTG
Organism: Candidatus Falkowiibacteriota bacterium; assembly: GCA_037137655.1. GTDB lineage: Bacteria > Patescibacteriota > Patescibacteriia > Patescibacteriales > UBA12465 > JBAXJX01. The sequence goes on along the minus strand of JBAXJX010000001.1, from coordinate 438,680 downwards.
TTGCCGCTTTGCAATTGTTACGCGATTACGTGAAAGAAATTATCATTAATTTATCACCGCGTGAACAAAGAATTTTGGAAATGCGTTTTGGTTTAACTGATGGTGTGGCGCACACCTTAGAAGAAGTTGGTCAAGAATTTGAAGTGACCCGCGAACGTATTCGTCAAATTGAAGCGAAGGCTCTAGAGAAGATTAGAAAATTGAAAGGTTTAGAAAAATTACGCGACTACTAATATGAAAAAAAGCTGGATTATAATTTTGTTGTTATTTATAATTTTAATTCCGGCGGCAGCTCACGCCTGGTCCTGGCGTGATTTGTTTTTTTGGGAAAAGCCAGTCACTCCGGTGGTGGTAAATGTTGCGCCCGAGGTGAAAGTCTTCGGTGATAGGGAAAAAGTGCAAGCAGCAGCCAAATACAAGGCTTGGACGAAGGCTTATAAGACTAATGATTTAAAACTTGTCTTGGCATCGAGCACTAATTTAAGTTTTAGTGAGGAGGAAATAAATTACTTAATGGGACAGGAAATTGCCTCCACTAAAAAACCAGACTTAAAAGATCCGCATGTAATTATCAGTGAAGGGAAGATCGCCTTTAGCGGCTTCTCGTTGATTAAGTATTTGACGGGCGAATTTGCTGTTTCTGGTAGCTTGGTGAGCACGGATAAAGACTTATCATTTGCAATTGATAATGCGACTTATCATGGTTTGCCGGTGCCAAGTTCTTTGGCTAATATGGTTTTTAATAAATTAGGAACTAAGTTTTTCACCCTATTAAAGACCTATCCAAATTACAAAGGTGTAAATATTGATATTTCGGATAAAAAAGTTATTTTTAGTTTTAAATAAAAAAGGAGGTCTGATGTTTTAGACCTCCCCATAAATTTAAATTTTCTTTACACCTAGTAAAGCGATACCTCCACGCATATCTCGATTAGCTTCAAATGCCATCAATCGACCTTCAAATGAAAGTTGTAGAACTGGAAATAAAGTTTTAGGTTGAAAAACAGCTTTTTCATTTAGCATTAACTCAGTTTCCTTTGTCATGCTTAAACCTGACATACTTGTTCCGTGAGGATCAATTGATGTGATGCCTGGTGCAACAAGATATTCAGCTAAATCAGATAATCGTGGAGAAGTATTTCCAGTAATATATCTTTTGTCTGGACCGTTCTCTATTCGAAAACCTAAAAATTGAAAAAAATTTGCGCCTTCATATCCAAGCTCGTTCATTTTTTCAATACCCTCGTTTATCGACATTCCTTCTTTGCCCAAGAATACAATACCTTCATATTCTTCAATTAATCCGAGAGGTTTTTTAAGACTAAAATCAAAGCCATAATTCATTTGATATTGAGACATGGAAGTGTCTTGTGAGCTACCAAACAATGGATCTTCAGGCCAAACATCAGCTTTTTCAACCATTGCATCTAGCAGGTCATACCTGACAGTAAATTTAACAATTAGATTTTTCATTCTATATATATTTTAATGTGCAATAACAGTTTTAACTATGAAATATTGTATCATATTTATTGTATTTTGTCAATCAGTCCTGTGTCCGTTTTAAAGTATAATAAAAAAGGAAGGCTATTGCTAGACTCCCTTATAGTTAATCAATTGGCATGATTGCGTCTTTAAGTTCTCCTTTTACCATACTCACTGATTTTGAAAAATGTACCCGATAATGTTCCTCCGGATCCCCTTCAATAGCTGCAAGACATGCAACTATAACAGATTGGCCGTTAGAAGTTCTATTCCATGTAATTTCGTCACCAGTGGAATTAATTTTATTAACATCGATTCCAAAAATAGCTACACTTTTCTTTTGTTTATACAATAACATCTTTTTAGATTTTAAATTATTAATAATACAAATTATTCAAATAAAAAATCAAAATAACTTCTACTATCTTTATTGTACCAATCAGGTAGCTCACCGCTAAAAGCATCGACACTATCGCAAATTTGAGCAAATGAAGCTCCTGTTATTTTAGCGAGAATAGCTGCACTTATAGCAACATCTTCCTCGGACAATAAACCAGATGTGGATACCGTTAAAACACCCTCTTCAAGCTTATTATTGTGCCCTGGTAATTCATTTAAAAACACGGAAAGACTACCGGGAAATTGCATGAAAGGCGGATGAGCAGAATTAGCTGACGACATATGTGATAGCTCTTCTGACCTAACTGCCTTTTCAACAACAAAAAATTTGGCTGCTTCAGACGGTTCTTTAATTGAGACCATAACCAAATTTCTTGTATGCGGTTCCAAAACAAGAACCTGAATACCAGTTCTTTTGTTATCGTCAGGACGCACACTTTTTGGTATATTAACAAATTTATCAAATAATTCAGCGGCGACAGCGATAATATCCTGTCTTTTTTCATTCAAATCAATCATTTTTTAATCTCCTATTTTTAATGTTCAACAATATTTAACTAACAAAAAAAGCATACTATAAGTACGCTTTTTTGTCAATGCTCCGAGGGTGGGATTCGAACCCACGACCAATTGATTAACAGTCAACTGCGCTACCGCTGCGCTACCTCGGAATAATGTGTGTTTATTTTGTTTTCAAAAATAAAAAATATTTCGCGAAATATTCTTACTAATATAATAGCAAATTACCAAACTATGTCAACAAGTGGCAAATTTACCAGTTTTCTGCTAAAATTAAATTAATTATAAAGATTTTATATAATAAAATTTATTTATGTCTAATAAAAATGCTTGTGGTGGAGCGGTTTACGGTCTCGGTATGATTGGTGCCGCGGTTTATTATCTTGGTCATGCTACCAGTTTTTGGGTTGGAGTGCTTGGGTTTTTAAAGGCTTTAGTTTGGCCGGCGTTTTTGGTTTATAATCTTTTAACTTTTTTAAATCGTTAGTTATTATCTTTTAAATTTTAAAGCCACATATTGACAAAAAAGCATGCATATTGTATGCTTTTTTATTAAGTAAATATAGTGTTGAACTTTAAAAAATAGATAAAATGAATAGAAAAGTAATCGCTTCCACCGGCGCTAATGAAGATGGTGATTTATTGTGGTGCGTTCATTTTGCATCTTCTTATTATGATGATGATGGTATTGTACCAGTTGATGAACGTTTTTTTGTTTTAGCAAAAAGTAGTGATGAAGCTAAGGGGAAAGTTAAGAAAGATATTACTAAAGCGGAGAAAAGATGTGATAAGGGTCATGAGAAAAAGATAGAAGCTGTTATTGTGACTTTGGAAAGTTTGATTGCTGCGAGGGATAGTTCAGGTGATGGTAGGCTTGGTTGGCATTCAAACAAGGCTCTTACTGGAATTTCTTTAAGCTGTGAAGATGACCGAAAAAAATATCGCTTACAAGTGTGCTTGGTACCGGTTAACTAAAAAAGAGTAAACCCTGAAACTAAAATGGATTAAAATTGTACATTTTTTTTGTGAAAACCAATTAAACTTTTATTTTATGCATGAAATTTATAACGACACAACGAAACAATCGTTTAAAATTAATTGTGGCAATTCAGCTAACGCACATGAAGTATGTAAAGTTTTAAATGCTTTTAAGGCAGATGGAACTTGGTCTTATCGGGCTGTAGATTAATAGAATTAAATCCTGAAACTAAAATAGTTTCAGGATTTTTTATTTTATTTCTATATCATGCTATAATTTAAACATATTAATAAATAAAAAATTATTTATGCCTCACAAAAAGAGAAGTGCGTTTACTCTCATCGAGCTTCTCGTTGTTATTGCCATTATAGGCATTTTAGCCACCATCGCGGTCGTGGCCTTACAAAACGCTCGCGCAAAAGCGCGGGACGCGCGGCGTGTGGCTGACGTGAAACAAACTCAGACTGCACTGGAATTGTTTTTTAATGATCAGCAGCGATATCCGAGTGCGGATGAATTTAATTCCGGTTCATTATATTCAACTTCGATTAATGGCACAACAACTTACATGGCGATAATTCCAACGCCGCCAACTCCAGCCGACGGACCATGTACTAGTGTTAATAATGGCGCTTATTATTATTTACCAGTACAAAATGGCACATCATACTCCATTTCGTATTGTGTGGGTGGTTCGGTTGGCGCACTGACTTCTGGTGCACATTGTGCGACACCGGCCGGAATTAATGATGGAACGGATTGTACGCTAGCTAGTTGTTCTGGTCTAGGCATGGTTTCTTATTGGCGGGGAGAGAATAATGCTAATGATGCTCATAGCCTTAACAATGGAACGCTAATGAATGGCGCAACATTTGCGCCCGGTAAAGTTGGCCAGGCTTTTAGTTTTGATGGTGTTAATGATTATGTGGATCTTGGCAATTTCATTACTAGTTATCCACAATTTACATTTTCTTTTTGGGTTAAAGTAAATTCTTATCCGGATCCTAATTATATGACACCATTTTGTCAGGCTATAGCTGTTTATCCGCCGTCTTCGAGAAATTTTTGTGTTTATACTTCGACAAGCGCTGACAGTTCTGGCTTTGAAGCATCATGGACAGATGGCACTTATCTTAATATGCGCACTACCATAGCTTTTGGCTCTGGCATCTGGAATCATGTTGTTGTCACTTATGATGGTTCCAATGTTAAACAGTATTTAAATTCAGTGCTGGTAAATACCGGCGCCTACTCCGCAAAATCAATTGGTAATGCTAACTCGCTTTTAATCGGAAAGGGATATGCCTATCCTGGTTATTTAGCAACAACTTATTTTAGTGGCCTTGTTGACGAAGTGGCTGTTTCTAATCGGGCTTTAAACTTGACGGAAATCCAGGGAATGTATAATAATAGCTTGGCAGGAAATGCTTATTGTGCGTATTAAAAGATGAAACAAATTATGAACAGAATTGATTTTGAAAATAAAAAAGTAACACAGCGCCGAAAATTTTATATTATCGGTTTTTTGGCTGTTGGTCTTATAATTTCTTTGTTTATTATTGGTGTGGCGCGTGGGTGGTTTTCGGCTTCTGGTTTTTTAGCCAATCTGCCGGGCGTGGAGAAAAAGCTGCAAGGTGAAGATCAAGACCGTATTAATATTTTGTTGCTTGGCATGGGTGGCGACGGACACGATGGCGCCTATTTAACTGACACTATAATTTTAGCGAGCTTCAAACCCTCAACGAAAGAAGTAGCTTTATTTTCCATTCCGCGCGACTTAATCGTGCCGATTGACGGTGGTAGCACGTGGCAAAAAATTAATAGTATTAATGCTTATGCCAAATCAAACGGTGGCGACAGTGGTCTAGCTACCGCGCAAGCTGTCGGAAAGATTTTTAATATCCCGATCAATTATTATGCACTCATGGATTTTTCCGGTTTTGTTAACGTCATTAACGAATTGGGTGGCGTTGACGTGACGGTTGATAATACGCTTGATGATTATGCTTATCCAATTTTGGGTCAAGAAAATAATCCGAATTATGCGGCGCGCTTTAAACATTTGCATTTGGATAAAGGTTTACAATCTATGAATGGGGAATTGGCTTTAGAATATGCTCGTAGTCGCCATGCGACCGGGGTTGAAGGGACAGATTTTGCGAGGTCTAAGCGTCAACAAAAAGTGATTGAAGCGGTTAAGGATAAATTGTTAAATAAAAGTAATTTATTAAATCCGGTGGTTTTGACTCAGGTTAGTTCTCAACTCAGTCAACATGTTAAAACTAATGTCAGTATTTTAGAAATGATTAGGTTGTGGAATTTGTTTAAAGATACGCCACACACCAGTATTAAAAATGTGTCATTTAGTGATGCGCCGGATAGTTATTTGCGTAATGCCGTTAGTCAGGAAGGTGCCTTTATTCTTCTGCCTAAATCTGGTAATTTTTCTGGTATGCAAGAAGCTATCGCCAATGTTTTTGGAACTCCAAGTAAACCATTGCTGGGCGACAGTATAGTTGTGCCGCTAGATAGAATCGAAAGAACAGCTAGTAGTACTATCTTAGGTAATTTTTCCACCAGCACTTTAAATTTAAGTACGAGCACAATTGAGGCGATCGCCGGCACTAGCATTGAAATAAAAAATGGTACCCACATTGATGGTTTGGGTGCGCAAATGGCTAAGCGATTACGGTCGTTAGGTTTTATTATTGTTGGAGTTGATAATGCTAAGCAAGAAAATTTAGGTTTAAATTTAATTTACGATTTAACGAGTGCTAAGCCCGAGGTCGCCGCGGTTTTGAAAGTGGCCGCTAATGCCAGTGTTGTTACTAATTTGCCGGACTGGTTAATGGCGACTACGACAGTAGAGGTTAGTACTACGACAACAGCGACAAGCACTAAGACTACAACCACTTTGGCCACAACCACTGCTGCGACAAGCACTAAGCTTACAACTAATAAACCTATTATCCCACCAGCTGATTTTATTTTAGTTTTGGGAGCACAATAATTATATGAAACGACTTTTAAAATATTTTCGCCCATACCTAGCCCAGTTTTTTTTGTTATTACTGATGGTCTATTTAATGGTGGCGGCTACTTTAGCCTTGCCGGATTACATGGCCACTATTATCAATAAAGGGATAATCGCGCACAACATGAATGTTGTCTGGCAAAATGGTTGGATCATGTTATTATTCGCGCTTGGCGCCGCCGGGGCGAGTATTGTGGTTGGTTTTTTGGCTTCACGGATTGCTTCTGGTTTTGCGCGTGATATTCGCGCCGCTGCCTTTGCTAAAGTGGAGAGTTTTTCTTTGCATGAATTTAATACTTTTTCGACCGCTTCGCTTATTACGCGTACCACTAATGATGTTCAACAAATTCAGACTGTTATGACGATGTTGTTGCGAATGGCTCTAATGGCGCCGTTTATGGGTGTGTGGGCGATTATTAAGGCTTATCATAACGCACCATCAATGGCCTGGATTATGGGTTTGGCAGTTGGTGTCTTAATGGCGATTGTGGCTGTTCTTTTTACTATTGCTATCCCGCGCTTTAAACTCATTCAAAAATTAGTGGATCGTTTAAATTTGGTTAGTCGAGAAATTTTGACCGGCCTAAGAGTCATCCGCGCTTTTAATCGGGAGGCGTTGGAGGAGAAAAAATTTGATCAGGCCAATGTAGAATTAACAGATATTAATTTGTTTGTTAATAGACTACTTATTATTATGCAACCGGTCATGACTTTAATTATGAATATTACCAGTTTGGGCATCATTTGGTATGGTGCACATTTGGTTGATTTAGGTCATTTACAAATCGGTCAGATGTTGGCTTTTATGCAGTATGCCATGCAAGCTGTATTTTCATTTTTGTTAATCACGATGGTTTTTATCATGGTGCCACGCGCCTCAGTTTCTTTGGATCGTATTGCTGAGGTCTTGGCGATTGAAGCGACAATTAAAGATCCTGAGCAACCGGTTGACGTTTCAGCACTGACAGGTGGAAAAGTTGAATTTGATAGCGTGACTTTTTCTTACCTTGGAGCCGAAGCACCAGTCTTGTCTGATATTTCATTTACCGCTACACCAGGAGAAACGACCGCCTTTATTGGTAGTACTGGTAGCGGTAAATCAACTTTGATTAATTTGATTCCGCGTTTTTACGATGTTACAGCCGGCACCATTAAGATTGATGGCGTTGATGTTCGTCAAATACGCTTAGAAGATTTGTATGCCAAAATTGGCTACGTGCCGCAACGCGGGGTTCTTTTTTCTGGTACGGTTGAGAGTAATCTAAAATATGGCGCACCCCACGCAACGGATGATGAGATGAAAGAGGCGGTGAAAATTGCGCAAGCAGAAGATTTTGTAAATGAGTTACCAGGACAGTATAGTGCTGAAATTTCTCAGGGTGGAAAAAATGTTTCTGGCGGACAGAAACAGCGCTTATCAATTGCCCGTGCAATTATGCGTAAACCGGAAATTTATATTTTTGATGATAGTTTTTCTTCTTTGGATTTTGCGACCGATGCTAAATTGCGCCAAGCCTTACAGGTGGCGACAAAAAATAAAACTGTGCTGATTGTGGCCCAGCGAATTAGCACTATTATGAGTGCTGATAAAATTATTGTACTCGATGAAGGTCGGATTGTTGGCCAGGGAACACACGGTGATCTTTTGAAATCATGTTTAGTTTATCGGGAAATTGCTTCATCGCAATTATCCGAAGAAGAGTTAAATAAATATACCGGCGCACCAGAACAGGCCGTAATTAAATAGATTATATGAGCAGTCAAAATAAAACTACAAATGTAAACGAACAAAATTCTGCCGCCACGCCACCGCGGATTAGTCCGATGGGGCGCGGTAACCCAATGGGGATGATGGGTATTGTGCAAAAACCGAAGAACTTCAAAAAAACTATGCGCCAATTAGGTGTGTATCTTAAACCATTTTGGCTATCACTGACAGTGGTGGTTGTGTTTGCTGTGGCTAGTACAATTTTTGTGATCGCTAGTCCGAAAATCCTTGGTCAAATGACCACGCAAATTGTTAATGATTTTGTGGGGCACACGGCCTTTAATTATTCAAAGCTTGGCACTATTGCGATTGAACTACTTGTTTTATATTTGCTAAGTGCTTTGTTTAGTTATTTGCAAGGCTGGATTATGACCAATGTCACGCAAAAGATTACTTACCGTTTTCGGCGTGATATTGCGGCCAAGATTGCTAAATTACCACTTCGATATTTTGATCGTACAACTCATGGTGAAATCTTAAGTCGAATTACAAACGATGTTGATACGGTTAGTCAAACCTTAAATCAATCGTTAACCCAAATTATTACCTCGGTCACCATGATTATCGGTATCTTAGCGATGATGTTGTCGATCAGTTGGCAAATGACTTTGGTAGCCCTTGTTACTTTGCCGCTAAGTTTTGGTTTGATTGGTTTCGTGATTAAGCATTCTCAACGCTATTTTAAAATGCAGCAAGATACCTTGGGTCATCTTAATGGTCACATTGAGGAGATGTATGGCGGTCATAATGTGATGAAGGTTTTTAATGGTCAAGCACGATCTATTGCTACTTTTTCCAAGCATAATAATGAGTTGTATGATAGCGCTTGGCATTCGCAATTTTTATCCGGTCTACTTTATCCGATTATTAATTTCGTCGGAAATATTGGTTATGTCGGCGTTACTGTTTTAGGTGGTTTTTTGGCCATCACCGGTCGAATTAGTGTTGGTGATATTCAAGCGTTTATTATGTATGTCAGCCAGTTTAATCAACCAATTATTCAAACTGCCAATATTGCCAGCGTCCTCCAATCGACAGCGGCCGCGGCGGAACGTGTTTTTGAATTCTTAGTGGAAGAGGAAGAATTACCAGATGCGGTTGATGCTAAAGTTCTAAATAATGTTCGTGGTGCGGTGGAATTTGAGCAGGTTAATTTCGGTTACAATCCAGACAAAATTGTTATTAATAATTTTACAGCCAAGATAGAAGCCGGTCAGCGCGTGGCCATTGTTGGTCCGACTGGTGCTGGTAAAACCACTATGGTTAACTTGCTAATGCGGTTTTATGAACTTAACAGTGGTGTGATAAAAGTTGATGGTGTGGATATTAAAACGATGAAACGGGCTGATGTTCGTAAAATGTTTGGAATGGTTTTGCAAGACACTTGGTTGTTCAAAGGTACGATTCGGGAAAATTTGGCTTATGGTCATCCAGAAGCGACCGAAGCTGAAGTGATTGCTGCGGCGAAAGCAGCTCACGTTGATCACTTTGTCCATTCCTTACAGCATGGCTATAAGATGGTATTGGATGAAGAAGCCAATAATATTTCCCAAGGTGAAAAACAACTTCTAACAATTGCGCGGGCCATGTTAATTAAAACGCCGATGCTTATTTTGGATGAGGCGACTAGCTCGGTTGATACGCGCACTGAAATACTTATTCAAAAAGCGATGGAGATTCTCATGAAAGGGAAAACGAGCTTTGTTATCGCCCATCGCCTTTCCACCATTAAACACGCCGATCTTATTTTGGTGATGCGTGATGGTAGTATCGTTGAGCAAGGGAAGCACGAAGAATTATTAGCGCGCAACGATTTTTACGCCTCATTATATAATAGTCAATTTGCTGGTGCGGAAATTGATTAAGCTGGAAAAGACAGTGATTGACTTTTATTAATAAAAATGTTAGTTTAATTTTGTTAAGTTTTTATTGTTGTACTTTTAAAAATAAATTAATCATGACAGAAAAAATAGAAAAAGGAGAAATTATTTCTCATGGAAAAACCAAGGAAATTCATAGTGTGCTTGGTCGCCCAAATTCAGTTATTTTGAAAAATAAAGATGAGATAACTAAAAACGACGACAAATCGTTGACGAAAACAATGGCGTCTAAAGCAGAATATGCCACGGCCACCACTTGCATGGTTTTTCAATTATTGAAAGAAGCTGGTATTCCAGTAGCTTTTGAGAGCCAGATTTCACCGACGGAATTTTTAGCGCCAAAATGTGCCATGATTCCACTCGAAGTAATTATTCGCCGTTATGCTGACGGAAGTTGCTTAAAAAGATCTCCAAATTTGAAAACCGGAGAAGGACAAGCACCACATCGTTTCCATAAATTAGTTTTTGAATTATTCTTGAAAACGACCGAAGGAAAATTTTCTGGAAAATCAGGAAATGAGTTGTCGATGTCAAATGACGTTTTATCTGATAATGATAAACCGGTAGATGATCCGTTTATTGCTAACCCTTATGATTCAACTTGGACTCTAAAAAATCCAAAAATTCCTACTTGGGATGCGAAATCGGACCTAGGTTTAAGTGTGGCGAATTCTGATGTTTTGCCAACTGGAATTAAGTTGTCGGAAATTGAAAAAATTACCCGCCAAGTGTTCTTAATTTTAGAAAATGCTTGGGCGCAACTCGGTTGTCGCTTAATCGATTTTAAAATCGAATTTGGTATTGATGCTGATGGTAATCTTTTGGTGGCTGATGTTATTGATAATGATTCTTGGCGACTAAGAACGGCTGATTGGAAAGAATTAAGCAAACAACTTTTCCGCGATAATTTTTCTATGGAAGAAATTTCCGAGAAGTATGCTTTGGTGGCAAAACTGGTGGAAAGATTTGCTTTGCCAAAACAAGTAATTGTTTTTTGGCGCGGATCTGAAGGTGACGCCTTGCCAAAATATACTGAGGTGCCGGGAGTTGATATTGTTTTAATTGTTCGCTCGGGGCATAAATCACCAGCAATGTGTATTGATGATCTAGAGCAGGTCTTAGCATCTTACCCACAAGGCGGTGTTATTATCGCTTTGGTTGGATTAAGTAATGGTCTAGGACCGACTTTAGCTTCGCGCACTAGTTGGCCAGTGATATCTGTACCAGCTAGTTGGAAAGAAGCACCACATGATGTTTGGAGTAGCTTGTCGATGCCCAGTAATGTGCCAACTCTAACTGTTTTGTCGGTTAATAACGCTTATCTAGCGGCGCTTAATATTTTAGCGCCAAACAATGGAGCCGCTTATATGACCAGGCAGTATATAATCGAAACATTTGATAAATAATAATTTTTTTTAGCTTCTTAAAGCACTGATATGTTATATGTCGGTGCTTTTTTATTGGATTTAGTTATTGACATCTTTTAATATTTGTGATAACTTCAGGGCAGTTAATTAACAATTTTATTTACCAAAAAATAGAGGAATAATGAAAGGAAAGATAGTAATTCTAATTTTAGCTTTAAGTGCTAGTATTCTAGCTAATGCTCAAAGTGATTCTACTAAACTATTTCAAAGTGTCGGTGGTGGTATGGTAGTCGGAACATCAGCTACGAGCGATTTTTCAAGTGCAATACAACCATTCTCACTTAGTTATTGTTTACTGGCCAATGTTACGATTGTGACACCTAAAACATACCATAATTTAATGTATGGTTTCGGTAATAACTCTTGCAGCTTTTTGTCCGGTTATTTTTTACCGAAAGATTGGGATACTTATTTTGTATACTCCAAATCTTTAAACTCTAAGCAAGATTATCTGGGAATCGGTTTGGAAAAAATGATTAAGGCGGGTGACGTGGCTTGCTTTTTATTTTCCGAAGTCGGGACTGATTTTAAAAACACTAAAGCGTTAACTTTCGGCGTGCTAATATGTGTTCAAAGTAAATTTTGGAAAAGAAAATTATAGATTTAAAGCATCGATTATTCGGTGCTTTTTTATTACCAGAATCACTGTTTATTGACAAAAAACTACACTTATGTTATAATTTTGGTAATTAAATTCGTATTGTTGAACCTTAAAAACATAGATTATGCCAAGAGCAAAAAAGGAAGATAAATTCTACCACTATAAAGCAAAAAAATCCGGAAGAAGAAAAAATAAAATTTTAATAGGAATTAATAATGATTACTACGGCTCGGACAAAGCAACTCTTAAAGATTTTGTTGCTTATCTTGAAGCTAATAATATTTCTTTGGAATCTATCATTCTGACGCCAAATAATATTTTTATTTCAGAGCTTGGTTTGTAACAATTATTTTTTTCAAAGGGAAGTCTAGCAATAGCCTTCCTTTTTTATTTTACATTTCACCACTTTTTTGCTAAAATTAAATTAGTTATAAAGATTCTCGTACTAAAATAGTTCTTTGTTTAACAATTTAAAACAGTCGTGGAGGGACTTTGGTATTATGAATGCTAATATTAGTTTAACTCCAATTGCTGGTTGGCAGAAGCTTTCTAATAAATCACCCAACAAGCATTGCTGTATTTGTGGTCACAGTTTTAATGACAAGGGTTATTGCAAACAAGGTCATTATCAAGGCCAAAGCTACTACAAAAAACCAGCTGACAAAAATGCAGCCGGTAAAACTTATTAAAAGCACCAAACTCCGGTGCTTTTTTATTTACATTTTGCTAATTTTTTGCTAAGATTAAGATAATTATAATAAAATTATAAAAACTATGATGACAAATTTTAATTCAATGATGCCAGCTTGGTCTAATCCATTTTGGCCAATCACTTCTTTGTTAATGTTGTGGAGTCTTTTTTGGGCAGCACTCGCTTTGTGGCACAGCGCCCGTCGCGGCCAACACCTTTGGTTTGTTGCTTTCTTATTTATCCACACTCTCGGTATTTTGGAAATCATTTATCTTTTTGGAATCTTAAAATTGAAGTCGAAAGATTTATTTCATAAATAATAATTTTTAATTTTATGGCGAAAAACAAAAAAGAGGAATTTAAAATCAAGGGCGATGAACTTTTAAAAAAAGTAAAAGAATTAATTCATGAGGGCAATGTTCGTCGCATTGTTATTCAAAATGAAAAAGGGAAGACTGTGGTGGAAATTCCATTGACCATCGGCGCTATCGGAGCTATCGTGGCGCCAGCGCTCGCAGCCATTGGTACGATCGCCGCTTTGATTAATAAGTGTACAATTATCGTGGAAAGAGAATAAAAAATAAGTATTTAAAGAGAGGCCGATTTGGCCTCTTTTTTTGTGCGATATTGACATGAATTAATAGATGTGGTAATTTTTTATATTAATTTTGTCCCTTAACAATATAAACCTAAAAACCTACTTGATATGAAAGTCGTGTCTAGAAAATTCGTTTTTTCTTTAGATCTTAAAGATATTAACAAAGCTGTTGCTGATTTATTAAAATCTAGCGGATATGAACTAACTAATCAAATTAGCTTGCCTGATTTGCGTGATTTTTCTAACTCTGGAAAATTAACTGTTAACGCTGGTAAATTTGACGAGGCTAAGATAAGTGCTTTTGATGGCATTAAACATAATTTACCGAAATTGTTAATTGATAGAGTGAAGCGTCGTCTGTCAGGTTTGAGCATGTTGATAGAAAATGTTCATGAAGATCAAATTAACAAATTTATATTAGATGCATTTTCCGGATTGCCGGCGGATCGCGTGGCCTTATTAACATTTGCCTATAAGACCGAGTATAATGGTGGTGTGGCCAAAGTTAAGGACGTTGCCAAGGAGTTTGGATTAGATAACGCATTAAAGTCTTGGGACACCGCTATCGCAAATTTTGCCGATAGATTAAAATTTACATTGTTAAATGAATTAAGGGCTGGAAATTTAATTGCCAATAAAACAATTGACGATGTTATGGATATAAATGTGTCCGATCTTGGTTTTTCTGTTCGAACTTTAAATTGCTTGATAAGAGCCGACGTTGATACGTTAAGAAGTTTATTGGAGAAAAATATTGATGAAGTAAAGAAGAGTAGAAATTTTGGCGAACAAGGCGTTATAGAAATTGAAAACTTTAAAAAGTTGTACAAAATTTAAATTAATTTAGTTGAAACTTTAAAAATTTAAAAGATGAGAGAGGTAGATGATTATTTGTTAAGGCAGTTTCAATTAATAGCCGATAAGATTCAATTTTTATTTGGTATAAACTGTTTTTCCTTGGCCAGACTAATGATTGTTGTGTCATTAACTTTGCGCATGTGCTCCGTTAAAGCACACTTGATTAATGAGGTGATGTCGTTAGTATATCTAAGTGGAGTTATATTTGTTTTTTTAGGACTTCTTTACCTTTGGTTTTTTTTAAGAACCGCAGAAAGATCATGGACAAATAATACTGGCTTACTTGGTTTTGGATTTTATTTTTTGTCATTTGCGAGAATACTTGCGATTGTTCTTACGCCATTTATTATTTATGGTGCCTTCAATTCATTATTTTTATCTGAGGCCGTTAATAAATATAAGTTTTTGGAATTTGGTTTTCAGATAGTAGCTTATATTTTTGGATTTTTCAGTATTTTTTTTGGATCGTGTACGCCAAAACCGCCAAAGATTAGTTGGGTAAAAAAGATCTTAAACAAGATAAAAGAAAAGCTGCCCGGTGGTTTAGTAGCCAGGGAACCACAACTAAGATAGTCAGGTTGGTGCAAAGGAGATATTAATTTATCTCCTTTTTTATTTCCCGTCACCCCTTGACTGTTACACCAAATTTTGTTAATTTTTGGTATTAAGTTTAATGAACATTTACAATTTAAAAAAAAGAAAGGAGATAATTATGAGTAACAATTATTGGGATTATTCCCTTAAATTTAACAAGCGTGAGATTGATTTGCGTCAGAAGTTTATGGATTGGCTGCCGGATAATATTATAGATTGTCATTGTCATGTTAATTTACCTGAATTTTCAAATAGTATTAGCGAAAGAAGTCGTAATCACATGGCTTTTACTTTTGAAAATATTAGTCTGCTTCAATCGAGCGTCTTAAATAATTTATTGTTTCCAGAAAAGAATGTGAAGAAACTATTTTTTCCGTATCCATTTCTCGGAATTGATTATGTGGGTGCTAATAAATATTTGTTTGACAATGTTGATAGTGGAAATAAGTTGGCGGTGTTTGGAATTCCTAGTAATAGTGATTATGTTATAAAAATGATTAATGAGAAAAAATTTTCCGCAGTAAAGATGTACCATGCTTCCACTAATCCGATTTCGTTAAATATTTATCAATTTTTTACCAGGGATATATTAGAGGAAGCTCAATCGTTAAAAATTCCAATAATTCTTCATTTGCCAATATCAATATCAAAATCAATTTCTGATTTGTTGCTATTGCTAAAAGATTTTCCTGAGTTGATTGTGGTTCTAGCTCATCTTGGATTACCAGATTATGATGATAAACACCTTGAAGATATTTATAAAAAACTTTCAGTTTATGAAAACTTATTTATGGATACTTCTATGGTCACTTCTTATTTGCCGATATATTTTGCCTTGAAATACTTTGGTGAAGAAAGAATTATGTTTGGATCTGATGAACCGATCAATATGATTCGCGGTGTAAAATATTGCCATCCCAAATTAGGCCAAAGAGTGGTGTCTGAATTTAAATACCACTGGCTTAACGATGGTGAATTTAATGATTTTAAACATTTATCTCTTAACTCTACACACTTTCATTGGCAGTCATTAAGTGCTATAAAGATGGCTATCGAAAAAAATAAGAGTAATAATAATTACTATATAAGAGAGAATGTTTTTTGTGTAACAGCTAAAAATGTCTACAAGTTTTAAATTAAAACAATAAAAGAAGGGAAACCTTCTTTTTTTATTGATTTTCCGCCAGAACTTGACAAATTTGTAAAAATAAATGATAATTCAATATTAATGTTTTTTGATAGTTATTTAATAATTTAAATTAAAAAGAAAGGGTTATTTGGTATGAAAGGTTTGTTTATTAATTCTTTGAGTGATCAAAAGTTGATTGGTCAAAAGTTGGAAGTGTTGGGATGGGTCACTGGAAAGAGAATGCATAAGAAAACTATTTTTCTTGATGTTTGTGATTCCACTGGTGTCGTTCAAGTTGTAATTAATCGTGACCTGGTGTCACAAAATTGTTTTAGTTTGTCTTCGGCGCTTAGAATTGAGTCAGCCGTTTCGATTTTTGGGGTGTTAACTCCCAGCGCAAAAGATGGATCTTTGGAAGTTATAGTGTCGGACGTTACTTTGATCGGTAATGTTGATATTGAAATTTCACCATCTCCACATAGCGATATTGATATTTTTGACGAAAGCTTAACTGATAATTTGTTGCGATATCGTCATTTATATATTCGTAATCCTAAAGTTATGGCCATTCTAAGATTCCGCAATCTGTTAAAAAATATTTTACAGGGATGGTTCGAGCAAAATGGTTATACGGAGATAGATGCTCCGATTTTGGTTCCAGCGCCATTGTATGATGGTTCTACGGCCATTGGAGTTAAGATTCGTAAAGAGGATGTCTATTTGTCACAGTGCGCTGGTTTTTATTTGGAGGCGTCAGTGCATGCTTTCGAAAAAGTTTACAATATGGGCCCGAGCTTTAGAGGTGAGGAGTCCCGAAGTAAACGTCACTTAATTGAGTATTGGCACATTAAAGCCGAACTAGCTTGGGGTGATCGTGAAGATATAATTCGTATTGTAGAAGATGTTATTTCTTATGTTACGAAAGAGTTGGAAAAAAAATCAAAAGATTTAATTTCAATTATCGGCAAGGAGTTAACTTTATCTGGTTTGAATGTGCCATTTCCAAGATTAGATTATCGTGACGCGATAAATCTACTAAAAGATGGTGGATTTGATATTGATTTTGGCGTTGGTCTTGGTAGTGAGGAAGAGGAATTTCTTTCTAAAAATTACGACAGTCCTTTTTGGATAGTTGGGATACCAAGAAAGATTGAACCATTTCCTTACTGCATCGATCAAAATGACACCGAATTAACAATGGTTGCTGATCTTATAGCTAATAATGGTTATGGCGAGTTACTTGGCGTTGCTGAAAAAATAAGTGATTTTGTAATGCTTAAAGAGAGAATGTCTGAAAAAAATAAAGAAAATGATCCAATTTACGGATTTGTTAAAGATGTTCATCAATTTGGTTCTGTTCCTCATATAGCTTTTGGTATGGGCCTAGAAAGGCTTATGCGCTGGCTATTAAACATTCCTCATGTTCGTGATTGCATCCCTTATCCAAGAGTTGTAAGACGAAATATTATGCCTTAGTTTTTAACCTAATTTTTTTAATCATGAAAAAAACTGAAATTAATGAACTTAGTTCCGTGGTCGGAAGTGAAGTTCTTGTGCGTGGATTTGTGGATAGTATTCGTGATCAAAAAAATGCAATTTTTATGGTCATGAGAGATTGTGACGCAAAAGTTCAGATTTTTGTTCAAAAGATTGAAGAGAATAATTATTTATTGTCTTTAATTAAGAGTCTAACCCCAGAATCAGTTATAGAAGTCTGCGGGATATTAAATAGCAATACTTATGTAAAGCTAAATGGTTATGAAATTATCCCAAGCTCTATAAATATTCTGTCTATATCGGCTAAGCCGTTGCCAATAGATGATACAGCTGTTTTACAGGATAGATTGGACTGGCGTTTTCTAGATTTAAGAAAGCCTAAAAACTTATTAATATTTAGAATGCAAACTCTGATGGAAATGGCAATGAGAGAATATTTTATAAATAATAAATTTATAGAAATACACTCGCCAAAAATTATCGGAGCCGCTAGTGAATCTGGTGCTGAATTATTTTCTGTTAAGTATTTTAACACAACGGCATATTTAGCCCAAAGTCCACAATTCTACAAGCAGATGGCTATGGCCGCTGGGTTTGATAAAGTGTTTGAGATTGGTCCAGTTTTTAGAGCTAATCCCTCATTTACATCAAGACATGATACTGAATTTACTAGTATAGATGCTGAAATATCTTGGGTAGAGTCACATGAAGATGTGATGGCACTTGAAGAGTCTTGGCTTGCATATACAATGGAAAAAATTAAAATTCAGTTAGGTGATACTATTAAAGAAGTATTTGGCGTTGAAATTATTGTTCCATCTTTGCCATTTCCAAGGATTGATATGAAAGAAGCTCTGGAAATTGTTAAAGCTACTGGTCATGTAATTCCACTAGAATACGAAGGTGAGCTTGATCCTGATGGTGAAAGAATATTGTATGAATATGTCAAGACAAATTTAAATCATGAATTTATGTTTGTAACTGGCTATCCAAAAAGTATTCGACCTTTTTACCATATGAGAAACGCTGATGGTACAACCAAAAGCTTTGACCTTTTATTTAAAGGTTTAGAAGTTACCACTGGCGCCCAAAGGGAGCATAGAGTTGAGATTCTTTCAGCTCAAGCTGTGGAGAAAAAAATTCCGCTAGAGTCTATTGGGTTCTATTTGGATTTTTTCCGATATGGTGTTCCACCGCATGGAGGATTTGGTTTTGGTCTAACTAGAATGCTGATGTTGCTGCTGGGATTAAAAAACGTGAGAGAGGTTACATATTTGTATCGTGGTCCAAATCGTTTATTCCCTTAAATTTTTTTTTACAACCCCTGAATTATTGATATAATTTGGGGGTTTTTTATTTTTCATGCTATTATATTTGTATAATTAAGTTATGAAAAGTAAAAATATGAAAAAGATTATTGCTATTGGCGGTGGTGAAATTGGTCGCCCGGGGACAAAAATAGAGACGTGCGCCATTGACCGTGAAATAATTAAATCAAGTGGCAAGACAAATCCAAAGCTATTATTTATTCCGACGGCCAGCGGTGATTCTGATGGCTATTTTGCTACCGTTAAAAAATATTTTGGGGCTAAATTGAAATGCCAGGTTGATGTTTTAAATCTAATTGCCAATAAATTAACCGTAAAAGAAATTAAAGATAAAATTTTAAATACCGATATCGTTTATGTCGGCGGTGGCAACACTTTAAAAATGATGAAAATTTGGCGTCGTCTTGGTGTTGATAAAATTTTAGCCGAAGCTTATAAGCGTGGCGTAGTTATGTCTGGTGTTAGTGCTGGAGCGATTTGTTGGTTTCGTTGTGGTAATAGTGATTCTTTAAAATTTAAAAACCAGGCTGCCAAATTAATTAAAGTTAATTCTCTAAATTTTGTAGATGCTTTATTGTGTCCACATTACGATAAAGAAATTGATCGCCCGGCGAGTTTAAAAGCTATGATGGCTAAAACTTCAGGAATAGCAATTGCTCTAGATAATTGTTGTGCTATTGAAATTATTGATGATAAATATAGAATAATTAAATCTCAAAAAGCAGCTAAGGCTTACAAAATATTCTGGAAAAATAGCAAATATTATAAAATTGAAATTATGCCCAGTAAAAATTTTGAAGCACTAGACGCTTTATTAAAAAAAGATTAATAAATTTTAGAGCTCCAATAAAATGGAGCTCTTTTTTATTTCCTATTTATTTCCCATCACCTCTTGACTATTACTCCAAAATTTGTTAATTTCTGGTATTACATTAATTGAACATTCACAATTTAAATTTGTTATTTATGAAGAGAAAAACTAGAGTTCTGGTAAATGGTTTGCCGGGAAAAATGGCTTGGCAAATTGCCTTGGAAATTATTAATTCGGACGATTTAGAGTTAATTCCATTTGGCTTGACTGGTCCAGAAATTACTATTAAAAGTATCGTTTGCGATGGTATGACCATCAAGCTTTTTCATTTTAGCGAGCGCGCTAAATTGATTGAAGTATTACACGGGAAGCAGCCGGATATCGTAGTTGATTTTACTGCTCCGGTGGCCGTGAAAGATAACTTTGATTTTTATTTGGAAAATCACTGGCCTTTTGTTCTTGGAACAACTTTTGGTGAGTTTGACGGTTTAGATGATTACATTAAGCGTTTAATGAAAGGTAATTCTCTGAATGCGGTA
This sequence comes from Candidatus Falkowiibacteriota bacterium, assembly GCA_037137655.1. Classification (GTDB taxonomy): domain Bacteria; phylum Patescibacteriota; class Patescibacteriia; order Patescibacteriales; family UBA12465; genus JBAXJX01. The sequence goes on along the minus strand of JBAXJX010000001.1, from coordinate 418,543 downwards.
ATTGCTTCAAACATGGCCAAAGAAGTAGTGGCTATGATGGCGATGATTGAATATGCGGCCACAAATTTTCCAGACGCCTTCAAAGGTTGTAGTCTAAAAATAGTTGAAAGTCACCAGGGCACTAAAAAAGATCCTAGCGGTACAGCTATAAGTCTTATTAAATTTTTTAATAAATTGGGCCTTCCTTTTGTTAAAGAAGAAATAAAAAAGATGCGGACTGAGGAAGAACATGATATTTTTGGTGTTCCAGTGGATCATCGAGGACGACATGGATGGCATACTTATTCGATCGAAAAACAAGATGGCAGCGTTTTTTTGGAATTCAAGCACAATGTTAATGGCGGACAAGCCTACATTAGTGGTGTGATGGATGCTATTCGCTTCTTGGCTAAGGTTGAGGAAGTTGGTGGTGCTTTTGGCGAAGCTTTCTCCATGGTTGATGTTTTACGTGGCACGAGTTTATTTTAAGATTAAATTTATTTTTATAAGGGTGAGCAAAATAATGCTCATCCTTTTTTATTTGTTATCTTGGCTAATAAATGATAAAATTAAGTCACTGAATAATAAAAAATTATGTTTAAAAAAAGCAAACAACAAGAGACTGTAAAAAAATCCGTCATCCCGCGCAATGTTTTTTTTATGGGATTGGTTAGCTTGTTTAATGATATCGCTTCGGAAATGGTCTACCCAATTATTCCGATTTTTTTAACGACGGTTTTAGGCGCGCCGATGCAGGTTGTTGGTTTAATTGAGGGTGTGGCTGATTCGACTGCTAGTTTACTTAAAGTTGTTTCTGGTTGGTTGTCAGATAAATTGGGACAGCGCAAAATTTTTGTCACTTTTGGTTATGCCTTATCGACGCTCTCAAAGCTCGTGCTTAGTTTTGCGCGCACTTGGCACTTTGTCCTTGGTGCCCGTTTCATGGATCGCTTTGGTAAGGGCGCCCGGGAATCAGCCCGTGATGCCTTAATAATGGAAAGCACTGAAGCTGGTCAGCGCGGGCGGGCTTATGGTTTTCATCGTGCCATGGATAGCATGGGAGCAGTCATTGGTCCTTTGTTAGCCTTGTTGCTAGTGGCGGTTTATCATGATAATTATCCTAAAATATTTTTAATCGCTTTTATTCCATCGCTAATTGGAGTGCTCTTATTGATTTTGTTTGTACGGGAAAAACGTCGAGGCGCAGAAGCTGCTCCAGTAAAAGTAGTGCTTGAAGTGGCGACTGTTCCGGCGGTCAAATTTTCTTGGAAAAGCTTGGATAAAAATTTTAAATTATTTTTAGCGGTGAGTGTAATTTTTGCCATTGGTAATAGCTCAGATGTTTTTATAATTTTGCGCGCCAAAAATCTTGGTTTCTCGTTGACGCTTACAATTTTATCTTACGTTTTATTTAATTTTGCTTATTCTATTTTTTCCTATCCGGCTGGCGCGGTAGCTGATAAAATTGGCTCTAAAAAAGTTTTAACTTTTGGCTTTATATTATTTGCGGCCGTATATTTTGCCTTGGGTTTTATAAATCAAGCCTGGTTAATTTGGATTTTGTTCCCATTATACGGATTGTATATGGCTTTAACAGATGGTGTGTCGCGAAGTTATATTTCTACAATTGTGCCGGCGACGCAATCCGGGACAGCTTTTGGTGCTTATCAAACGGTTGTGGGATTATGTGCTTTCCTGGCTTCATTTATTGCTGGTTGGCTATGGAATTTATTGAGCCCGAGCGCACCCTTTGTTTTTGGTGGTATCATGGCGCTTATCGCGGCGGCAGTGTTTATAAGTTTTGATTTTTTGAAATTAAATAAAAAGTCTTTATAAATTTAAAAATAAAACTATGAAAAAACAATTATTCGTTTTTTTGGGTATCATTATTTTTGTGGGATCCATCCCATTTTATCAATTGCGCGCTGAGGAGCTATCGACAAAACTAAAAGGTCGTATTCTTTTGCAGGTGGAATCAAAAGGTGAGGCGTGGTATGTAAATCCAAAAGATAGCAAGCGCTATTATATGGTTGACGGTGATGCGGCTTATAACATTATGCGTAATTTGGGTGTTGGTATTACCAATAAAGATTTAGATAAAATTAAAGCCGATAAAAATTTAGCGAAGAAAAATCAAGGTAAAATTTTTTTACAAATAGAAAGTAAGGGAGAAGCTTATTATATTGATGCTAATGGTAATACTCATTATTTAAAAGATGGGGCGGCCGCTTATCTTATAATGCGTCAATTGGGTTTGGGAATTAAAAATGCTGATTTGATAAAAATACTTGCTTTTGATAAAAACAAAGCGACCTCATCCACCACAACTATTGCCGTTGTTACTTATGACGTGAAAATCACTTCTTCCACTTGTGATTTTGTTACTGGCACCGATCAATATGGCAACAGCTTAAATCATATTAGAGCTATTACTTCTGGCACGGTTCAGGGGCCAGTTGGAACGCGACTTGAATTGCCGATACTTGTTTGGTCAGATGATAAGTGGTCTTGTGGTGATTGGACTTATTCGTCTGGCGCATGGATAGCAGTTGGTGATACTTGTACGCGCCAGGAAGGACAACCAGAGACAAGCACTTGGAGCGTGGATACTGGTGGTGAAGAGCAGGGTGATTTTTTGAAAGGAAAAACCCGCACTTACACCGCTAAAATTTATAAAAAAGGTTCTATTTTTTCAGAAAAAGTAGCTTCCACAACTTACACTTGTCAGTAGACTGGTTTGTTTTTTTATGAATAGGTGCTAATATTTTTCTGTATTTAATAAAGTAATAAAAAATAAAAAATATGAATATTATCGAACAGCTAAATTGGCGTTATGCCACTAAAGTATTTGATGCTAGTAAAAAAATTAGCGCCACTGACTTTGATGAATTATTGGAGGCGACACGCTTAGCCCCAAGTTCTTATGGTTTGCCGTTATGGAAAGCCTTCGTGGTAAAAAATCCAGAGTTAAGAGAAAAAATTGCGGCGGCGGCTCATGGTCAAATGCAAGCGGTTGATGCGGCGGAATTAATAGTTTTTGTGGTGCCAAAAAAAATCGATGAAAAAATCATTGATGATTATTTGGAGTTGGTGGCTACTACTCGACTAATTCAAATTTCGACTTTAGCGGATTATAAAAAAATGATGCTTGGCGCCATTACTAGCCGCAGTGATGATGAGTTAAAAGCGTGGGCTAGTAAGCAAGCTTGCATCGCTTTGGGCTTCTTATTGGAAACCGCGGCTTTAAAAAAGATTGATGCTTGTCCAATGGAAGGTTTTAATGCTACAAAAGTAAACGAAATTCTAGGCTTAGATGAGAAGGGTTATGAAAGTGTTTTAATCTGCCCGCTTGGTTATCGCTCAGAGAGTGATCCGTATGTCTTGGCGCGTAAAGTGCGTTTTGCCAAGGATGAAGTTTTCATGGAAATAAAATAATAGAAAAGATGTAACCAGCCGACGCTAAAGCTATGGCAGGTGCAATAAAAAAGCCTTAAGATTTTTCTTAAGGCTTTTGTGTTTTTAGATTTTTAGACGATTCGACGCCATTGTAATTTTCTGAAGTCACAATTAAATATTCTAATTCCATTAACTTCATTGGCGTGTTCATGTTCAATCTTGGTAAATTCAATTCTTTGGTCAGGAATTGGTAGACCATAGAATTTGCGACCATTGATTGACATGAATTTTTCCAGCTTATCCAACTTATTGGCTTTGGCAAAAATTTCAACTAATTTTTCGACCAGAATTGGGGCGGTAAACACTCCAGCAGCACCATTGTTTAATTTAGCGCTGATTGGATGTGGAGCGGAATCAGAACCAAAGAAAAATTTCTTATGTCCGGAAAAGGCCACTTTTAAAATTGCTTCGCGATCCGATACTTTTTTAGCTGGTGGTTTGCAGTAGTTGAAAATATTATCAACCTCGCCGTTAGTGTTAAAAACATCTTCTTTGCTTAAAATTAGATGATGCAGGGTAATTGTGGCGGCCACGTTATCCGGGCACGCTTTTACAAAATCACAAGCTGCGCGACTAGAAACGTGTTCGAAGACAATTTTTAATCTTGGAAATTTATGGACAATATCTTCCATAAAAGGAATGGCTGCCGCTTCACGTTCCAATTCTGGGATATCGCGACCAAAGCTGTCTTTGATTAATTCAGCATGCACCGAAAAGATCATGCCAATTTTTTCCGCCATTTTCAAAACTGGGTAATAAGATTTTTTTAACTCAAAGAAAGATATTCCGCCACTTGAATTGGTTGATGTCGCTCCAGGAATAAATTTTAAAACGCGTGCTACAGTGGCGGCGTCATGTAATTTTTCCGGCGTTAAACTGCGCGTGAGCATAACAGTCATGATTGGTTTAAACGGATTGTTTTTCGGCACATGACTCATAATTTCATTACGGTAAGTGATAACTTTTTCCAAGCTATCGGTTGGTCCATCTGGCTCAGCTAGATTTCCCATCATCACGGCCGAGTCAAAGTTGTTGTAAGTGTAGGGAATTACGCTCTCCAGTATTAGTCCGGTGCGTCCGTGAACGTGGAGGTCGATGGGGATAATGCAGCTGTAGTTATTCATAGTCTATTGGTTTTAAATTGTTAATATACAAACTTATTTAGCTTATTTAAGCATTCTTCGCTTTTTTTGTCAACTTGCAATTTTTAAAGCTTTGTGTTAGGTTTAGCTTGATAGAAACAAATATGAACCTTAAAAATAAATAAAAATGAAAATTAGAGGAATTGAATTTACGAATTGTTTTTTGGCCTCCGGGTCATTGAACTTTTTTGGTGATGGTTGGCCGTACGATGTTTTGTATAAAATATTTGTACCTGGCTTTAGACGGATTAACAGAACTACTTTTGTGGCTAAAACTACCACTTTGAATTATCGTGCAGGAAATATGCCACTTAATAAGAACTTGCAACCAAAAGAATTTAAACCAAAGTGTATTAAAATTTATCCGTTTAAAGGTGCGGTTTTAAATGCGGTTGGTTTAAGTGGCCCAGGTGCTAAAGCTTTATTTGATGATGGTCGCTGGCAAAAAATTGATAGACCGTTTTTTATTTCTTTTATGGCTGTTGGCAACACTAAAGAAGAGCGCTTACAAGAAACGAAAGATTTTGTGGCATTGCTAAAATACTATCTGCCAGGATTTAAAACTAAAATTGGTTTGCAAATTAATATCTCTTGTCCTAATACTAAGCATCACACGGCTGACTTGGCGGGTGAGGCTTTAGAGGTTTTAAGAATTGCTTCTGATTTGAAGATCCCCTTGGATTTAAAGGCCAACGCTTTAATTGGCACGGAAACAGTCAGGGAAATAGAGGCTAGTGGCTTGTGCGACATCCTGACTATCTCTAATACTATTCCTTGGGGCACGCCAGATGTTGGAATTGATTGGAAGAAATTTTCCAAAACAGGTGAATCGCCGTTGGCCGAATTTGGTGGTGGTGGCTTATCTGGTTCCGATATCTTTCCTTTAGTTTTGTATAAAATTCAGAATTTAAGATTTGAGGGAATTAAAATGCCAATTAAAGCCAGTGGTGGAATATCGTCACCCAAGAAAGTTAGAATGATAAAGAAGGCTGGAGCTGATTTTTTTGAAATTGGCTATGTTTTAATGATTCGACCATTGCGCGTGTGGTGGATCTTGAGACAGGCTGAGAAAATTAAAAATTTGGAAATTAAGTAATCGGCTGATTCTGCAATTTATCAAAAACATTTTTTTACTACAAATTACAAAGGAGAGCTATGCTTATAGGGCTCCTTTTTTATTTGACTTTTACGCAAAATTATTATATTATTTAACAATAATTGTTCTTAAAAAAGAGGGGAGATGATATGAAGGTGAAAATTTTTTTAATGTTATTTCTGTTGGTCCTTTGCGCGGCTCAAGTCGATTTAAAGGACGCTGGAATTAAGAAAACTAACAAGACGCAAATTTCTTTTGGGATTGATGTGTCGGAGAACAATGGTGACATTAACTGGAAAACAGTTAAGGATGAAAAAAAACCGAAGGCAGTAAAATTTGTCATCATTCGGTCTACAATGGGAGCTGATCGCAAGGATAAAAAATTCCAAGTGAACTACAAAGAGGCGAAGAAAAATGGTTTTGTTGTTGGGGCTTATCATTACTTTGATCCGAATGAAAGTGCGGCGGCGCAAATAAAAAATTTCTCCGCGACCGTAACTTTGGTAAATGGTGATATTATTCCAGTTTTAGACATTGAAAGGATTAGTAAAAATAAATCAATGGATTCTTTATTGGGTGAACTAAAGTTAATGCTTTTAGCACTCGACAAAAAATATGGTCGCAAGCCAATGATTTATACTAGTCATAATTTTTACGAACGTTATATGAAAAATCATGGTTTCGAGTGGTATCCATTGTGGGTGGCCGCTTATGATCCTGATAAAAAACAAGATGACTTGGTAAAAAGTTCACGCATTCATCAATTCTCATCGAAATTTACCATTAAAGGTATTCATGGAAAAGTTGATGCTAATATTGCACGCAATCTCCATAAAATAATCCTTTAATTTTATAAACAGCATGGTTCGCCCAGCTGTTTTTTATTTTATTATTTTTCAAATTTTGCTATAATATTAGCATTACAATAAACTAATTTTTTAAAGCAGTAATTGCAGCTAAAAAATAATTTTATGTTGGATCAAATAAAAACAAAATTAAATAAATTAACTGCTGCCGAAGAGCAAATTATGTTGCATAAAGGCACGGAACTTCGTGGTAGCGGTGAGTATGATAGTTTATTTGCTGACGGAATTTATGTATGTCGTCGTTGTGATACGCCGCTTTATAAATCAGAAGCAAAATTTGATGCTCATTGTGGTTGGCCTAGTTTTGATCAAGAAATCTCTGGACGGGTTAATCATAGCCCTGATGCTGATGGTCAAAGAATGGAAATTACTTGTGCGACTTGCGGGGCTCATTTGGGCCATGTTTTTACCGGAGAAAATTTAACACCGCTTGACGCACGTCATTGTGTAAACTCTTTATCTTTAAGATTTGTACCTAAATTAAAAATTGCCGAAGGTCGGGCAGTGGCTGTTTTTGGTGGTGGCTGTTTTTGGTGTTGCGAGGCTATTTTCCAAAGATTAAAGGGTGTTGTCTCGGTTATCTCTGGTTACGCTGGCGGCCACTTAGTTAATCCAACTTATGAACAAGTTTCAGCTGGCACGAGTGGTCATGCGGAAGTAGTTAAAATTGAATTTGATCCGCAATTAATAAGTTACAATGATCTCTTGGAGGTGTTTTTCGCTATGCATGATCCAACCTCTTTAAATCGACAAGGAAATGATGTGGGCGAACAATATCGTTCAATAATTTTATTTAATTCGGATGCGGAGTGGCAAGCAGCTCAAGAATATATTGCTAATTTGGAAAAAAATAAAGAATTTAAAGATCCGATTGTAACCGAGATTAAGCCATTGTTAGTTTTTTATCCAGCCGAGGATTACCACCGTGATTATTATTTAAAGAACGGTCATCAAGTTTATTGCGATTTAGTTATTTCACCGAAGATTAAAAAATTTGAAGAAAAATTTGCGCTAAAATTAAAATATTAAAAATTTATTCATTTTACTTATGCCACCAAAAAATAAACGCGGCTTTACTCTTATCGAACTCCTTGTTGTTATCGCCATTATCGGCATTTTAGCGACGATTGCAGTTGTGGCTTTACAAAATGCTCGAGCTAAAGCGCGTGACGCGCGTCGCGTGGCTGACGTCAAACAAATCCAAACTGCGCTCGAATTATTTTTCAATGATCAGCAGCGCTATCCAACAAAAGGGGAATTTAATTCTGGTTCAATTTTTTCTACTTCAACTTTAGGCACGACAACGTACATGGCAATAATTCCAACACCGCCAACTCCGGCTGACGGATCTTGCACGAGCGCCGCTAATCGGGCTTATGGTTATTTATCATCCAGTGATGGCAGCTCTTACACTTTATCTTATTGTCTTGGCGGTAGTGTCGCAGCTAGCGCACCAGGATTTAAATGCGCCACTCCAAGTGGTGTTTCAAATATTGATTGTACCCCAGTAACTTTTGCGGCGAATGGTGGTACAATTACGACTAGCGGTCTTTATACAATTCATACTTTTAATAATAGTGGAACATTCACGCCGAACAGTGCTGGTAATATTGAAATTTTAGTTGTGGCGGGTGGTGGTGCTGGTGGTTATCATTATGGCGGCGGTGGTGGTGCCGGTGGTTTAGTTTCTAGTTCGTCCTATGCGGTTAGCGCTCAGGCTTATGGTGTGACAATCGGTGCCGGTGGAACACCAGCCAGTAATGGTGGTAATGGTGGTAATTCGGTATTTAGTGGTATAACTGCTTATGGCGGCGGCGGCGGCGCTTTTGGTGGTTCTGGCGGCGTGGCTGGAAGCGGCGGCTCTGGTGGTGGCGGTAGTACTGCTGGTGATCCGGGCGGTACCGGGATGGTCGGACAAGGTAATAATGGCGGTGGCGGCGCTTGGTCAGGTTATAATGCTGCTCCGGGCGGTGGCGGTTGTGGCGCGGCTGGTCATACAACATATGGATATTCTGGTGGCGCTGGCGGTATCGGTTGTTCTTATGGTATAAGTGGCTCAAGTGTTTATTATGCTGGCGGCGGCGGAGGTACTGGCTATACTGCTGGTGGTGGTACTAATGGTGCTGGTGGCACTGGCAGTGGAGGAACTGGCGGTAGTACTAGTGCTGGCACTCCAAATACCGGTGGAGGCGGTGGAGGCGGTGCTTTTGGTAGTTATGGACTTGCCGGTGGTTCAGGTGTAGTTATTATTAGATATTTAACTCCAAGTAATTAATTAAATTTATGAAATCATACGAATGGTACGCACAACTTCTTAAACCATCTTGGGCTCCGCCGTCATGGCTCTTTGGTCCGGTTTGGTCATTTCTTTATGTTTTAATTTTTATTTCTTTCGGCAAGGTTTTTCTAATGGGTTTTAAAAAAGAAATCGGCTTCATAATTGTTTTGCCATTTATTTTAAATCTTATTTTTAACGCTTGTTTTACGCCTCTGCAATTTGGTTTGCAAAATAACTTATTAGCCGCGCTCGACATCTTACTAATTTTAGGAACCTTGATTTGGGCGATGATCACAATTTATCCGTATGCTCCGTGGATTGCTTATATCCAAATCCCGTATTTACTTTGGGTGTCATTCGCAACAATTTTGCAATTAACAATTACATACATTAATCGTTAGTATTTTCCATAAAATATTTTTGCACCAAAAGAGTTCGACTTAAATCGAACTCTTTTTTGTCTGTGGATAATTTATATTTTTTTAGCTTTTAGGTTGTAAAATAAGAGGGAAGTGGCTAAGATTTCATATTTTTTTAACTGTTGGCTACAAACTACATGTTGTGCTATAATAAGCATACCATATACTACATATGGAAATATTGTAAAAAATAATTTTAAACCTATGCTTACTTATAAAGTAAAAAAAAGAAACGGGGAATTAGTTGATTTTAATTTAAGTAAAATCGAATTAGCTATTGATCGAGCCTTAACGGCTCTTGATTATACTGGTAAATATTCGGCCAAGGAAATTGCTTTGGCAGTTGAAAATAAAGTGATTGTTGATTTTGTCACTAAGGACAAAGCTTTAAGCGTTGAGGATGTTCAAGATTTAACAGAAAAAGAATTGATGGCTCTTGGTGCTTATGATGTGGCCAAAGCTTATATTTTATATCGCTCGGAACATCAAAAACAAAGAGAGTTAAAAAAGGATTGGATAAATCAAGAAATAAAAAATAATTCTTTTAAGATTAACAATGAAAAGGGTGAGTTAGAATTTTATAATGAAACTTTTTGGCGCGAAAAAATATCAAACTTAGCGATTGATTTGAATTATATCGATTTAGACACGATTATTGTTGGCATGCGCCAAAGTCTTTACGAAGGAATTACTACTAAAGAATTAAATAAGGCATTAATAAATTCAGTTATTGCTTTAATTGAAAGACATTATAATTATTCTTATTTAGCCTCTCGTTTATTGTTAAATGATTTATCTCTGGAAATTTTGGGTGACAAAACATTAAACAATGCTTTTGCGGATTACATTAAAAAGGGAATTGAATATGAATTGCTTGATCCAGAGTTAGCTAATTTTAATTTAGAGATAATCGCTGGCGCCTTAAAAGCGGAGCGTGATAATAATTTTCAATTCTTAGGAGCGCAAACAATTTATGATCGTTATTTATTGAAGACACCGTTCCAGCCACGCCAGGTTTTTGAGTTGCCTCAATGGATGTGGATGCGAATTGCGATGGGCTTGGCATTAAAAGAAGATAAACGAGAAGAACGGGCAATTGAGTTTTATAACACAATGTCAGAATTCTTGTTAATTCCATCAACACCAACCTTGTTTAATTCGGGCACGACCCACAGCCAACTAAGCTCATGTTATTTAAACTCCGTGGAGGACTCGCTCTCTGGAATTTTTAAATCTTTTTCTGATGTGGCGAGTTTATCGAAATGGTCTGGCGGTGTCGGCACCGATTGGACTAACGTGCGGGCGATGGGTTCAAAAATTAAAGGGACTAATGGTGATTCTCAAGGTATAATTCCGTTTATAAAAATCTTTAATGACATTGCCGTCGCCGTTAACCAAGGTGGAAAACGTCGTGGCGCCTTAGCGGCATATCTCGAGCCATGGCATAAAGATATCGAAGAATTTTTAGAGCTTAAGAAAAATACCGGCGACGAAAGACGCCGGGCACATGATATTCATCCAGCGGTTTGGATTCCAGATTTATTTATGAAACGAGTTATTGCTGATGGCGAGTGGACATTATTTTCGCCGGATGAAGTTCCTGGATTACACGAGGCTTATGGTAAAAATTTTGAACATAAATATTTAGATTACGAACTTAACGCAACTAATATTCACAGTTCTAAAACTATTAAAGCGCGTGATTTGTGGCGCAAGATGTTAACAATGTTATTTGAAACTGGTCACCCGTGGATTACTTTTAAAGATCCATGTAATTTACGTTCACCACAAGATCATGTAGGCACAGTTCATAATTCCAATCTTTGCACGGAAATTACGCTTAACAATTCCAAGAATGAGGTGGCGGTTTGTAATTTGGCTAGTCTAAATTTAACTAAAATGGTGGTGGCAGGGAAATTGGATAATGAGTTGATAAAAAAAACTGTGCGTATCGGTATGCGTATGTTGGATAACGTGATTGATATTAATTATTATTCCATTCCAGAAACTGAAAAATCTAATAGCTTACATCGTCCAGTTGGCTTAGGCTTAATGGGCTATCATGATGCGCTGTATCAAATTGGAATTAATTTTGCGAGTGAGGCTAATGTGGCTTTTGCTGATAAATCAATGGAATTAATTTCTTACTATGCTTATGAGGCTAGTTCGGATTTAGCACTGGAGCGTGGATCTTATCAAAGTTACCCTGGTAGCAAATGGAGTCGCGGTTTAATGCCGCTTGATACTTTGCAATTACTGGAGGATGAGCGTGGTGTAAAATTAAGCGTCAATAAAAATTCGTCATTAGATTGGGATGCTTTGCGCACTAAAATTAAAACTCAAGGTATGCGTAATTCTAATTGTTTAGCGATTGCGCCGACAGCTACCATTTCTAATATTGCCGGATCGGTGCCGTGCGTGGAACCAATCTTTAAAAATATTTATAGTAAAGAAAATATGTCCGGTAGCTTCACTGTTATTAATCGTTATTTGGTTGATGATTTATTAACGATTGGTTTATGGAATAAGGAAATGGTTGATTTGATTAAATATCATAATGGTTCAGTTCTTGGTGTGCCAAATATTCCGGTGGAAATAAAAAATAAATATCGCGAAACATTTGAGATTGAGGCTAAGTGGGTAATCGCCGCTGCCGCTGCTCGTGGCAAGTGGATTGATCAAAGTGCTTCGACTAATATTTTTATCTCTGGTAGCAGCGGTAAGGAGCTTAGTGATTTATATGTTAGTGCTTGGGAGACTGGGTTGAAAACCACTTATTATTTGCGCACCTTAGCGGCTTCACAAATTAGTAAAACTATTGAAGTGGAAATTCCTAAGGTTATTTTAGAAGAAGCGCCTAAGGCTTGTTTGATAAATAATCCGGACTGTGAGGCTTGTCAATAAATAATTAAAATAAAAAATATGGGAAGAAAAATTGGAAATATGAATGATTTGTCGAGCGCGGAAATTATTAACCAGCGTCGAATTATTAATGGGGCAGACGATGGTTTAATGCAAGTTTCACCACTCAAGCATCCGTTTGCTAACGAAATATTTCAAACGATGTTAAAAAATAATTGGGTGCCACAAGAAGTTAATTTACAGGAAGATATTGAGCAATGGAATAAACCTGGAATTCTAACGGAAAATGAGCGTCGTGTGTATAAACGGAGCTTGGCTTTTGTTTCAAATTTAGATGGAATTCAAACGGGAAATTTAACCACTAATATTGTTAATCGAATTACTTCACCGGAAGTTGTATTAGCAATTGTGCGCCAGGCCTATGAAGAGGCTTTGCATGTGCACAGTTATGCCACGATGATTGAAGCGCTGGGATTTGAACCAAATGAAGTTTATGGTTTGTATAAAACAGATAAAGAGCTTTACTCTAAAAATCAATATGTTTTACAAGCCGTTAATAAAATTAGTGATCAAAGTTTTAATACCGGCACTTTCGAAACCGACCAAATGTTTTTAGAGGCTTGCATTGGTAATGTGATTTTAGAAGGAATTTATTTTTATAGTGCCTTCTTAAATTTTTACGTTTTGCGTCGTAACAATAAAATGCCCGGTAGTGCCCAGATGATTCAATTTATTAACCGTGATGAGGATATGCACTTAAAGCTGTTTGTGGAAATTGTGAATACTATTAAAAAAGAACAACCAGAATTGTGGACTGAAGAATTTAAAGCTCGGGTGATAACCAATATTGAAGGGGCGGTGGAACATGAACTTGCTTGGGGCTTATCTTGTATTCAAGAGGGAATCCTTGGTTTAAATAAGGATAATCTAACTCAGTACTTACACTTCGTTGGTGATTTACGGTTACAAGTTTTAGGTTTACCAAAACAATGGAATGCGGAAAACCCCTTTACTTGGTTGGACGAATTTACCCAGGGTAATATGACGGAGAGTAATTTTTTTGAATCAACGGTTAAAGAATATTCTACTGGTAGTTTAGAATGGTAAGTGGTAAAATATATGGATAGACAAGAATTAAATATTTAAACTATGAATGAAATTAAAGATGATAGTAAAAATTGGCAACAGGGAAGTTTGTTTGAGCGACCCCCTAAGTTTTATTTGTTTTTTGATACAGAAACAACTGGTTTACCAAAGAACTATAATGCCTCATACGAAGATCTTGATAACTGGCCGCGCGTTGTGCAATTAGCCTGGGTATTGGCGGATGAAAATAAAAATATTATTGAAGAAAAAACTTTTATTATCAAGCCGGATGGTTTTACTATTCCAGCAGCTTCATCCGCAGTCCACGGCATTACCGATGCTAAGGCTAATGAATTTGGTATTCCGGTGCATGAGGCTCTAGCCCAATTTAATGCGTCACTTCAAAATAATAACGTGACTTTAGTCGCGCATAATATCAGCTTTGATATTAGTGTGATGGCGGCGGAATTTTTGCGCGCTAGCTTGGATACTAATTTTTTAAATCTGACCAGAATTTGTACTATGAAAAGTAGTATTGCTTTTTGTAATTTGCCAAATAGAAAATTTCCTAAGTTAGCGGAGTTGTATCGACAACTGTTTAACGAAGATTTTGCCAATGCTCATGACGCCTTGGCGGATGTTTTAGCTTGTTCGCGTTGTTTCTTCGAAATGAAAATTAGAAATATTATATAAGTTCAATATTGTTGCTGTTATTTTTTTGCCCAAAGTTTCATAAAATGATATAATAAGTGAAAGATATTTTTTAAAAGAATAATTAAAATTAAAAAATTTAATTTTAAATTTGTTTAATTATTCGAACTCAATAATATGAACAAAAAGCTTGTTCTGTTAACAGCGACCATATTGCTTATGCTAGTGGCCGTGTTTATCGTTTTATTTATAAAAACAAAACCGGAAATCTCTAGTCTTCCAAAAAATAACAACCCAGTTGTTAGTCCGGTGACAAACGGTGATAAAATAAAATTAGTTTACGCTGCCCATTGGACGGAAAAATATCAACTAGAAGGTGTTTATGAAAATGGCGTGTTAAAGGAAAAGGGATTTAAACAATATCTTGATGAATACATGACACTTCATCCAAATGTGGATATTAGCGTTTTGACTGTGCCTTACGCTGATTATGAAGCTAAGATAAAATTACTAAACGATATCGATCAGGCTCCGGATATTTTTCAAATCTATTCTCCTTGGGGAGTTTCTTATGCTAAAGAGGGTTTGCTTGATGTTCCACCAAAAGATATTAAAGCTGATGTGGAAGCTAATTATGTTTCTAAATCTGGTGTGGTGATTGATGGAAATGTTTGGGGTATCCCGGGCGAAGTTAATGATTATTCTTTGATTTATAATAAAAAGATGTTCAAGGACGCTGGCATTGTTGACGCTGATGGTAATGCTTTGGCGCCAAAAACTTGGGATGATGTGGTTGCGGCCGCAAAAAAGATTACCAAAAAAGATACTAAAGGAAATATTATTAAATATGGTTTTGCTTTTACAAAAGGTGTTGATTGGGCCGTGGTTGATCCATTTCTATCATTATTATTTAGTAATGGTGGTAGCTATTTGTCAGCTGATAATAGCAAGCCGATGTTTAATGACGCTAAAGGTGTTGAGGTGTTAACTTCAATTGTTGATCTTTTCAAAAAAGGTTATACCGACGCCAATTCTAATGTTTGGGATTTTAGCAATGATAAAGCTGCCATGGCTTTTGTGGCTCCGTGGACAGAAGGTACTTTTAGAGATCAAATGGGTACTAGATTTGATCAAGAGGTTGGTGTAACTTCGGTGCCATATTTTTCTAAACCAAATTCATTACAATACAGCTGGTTCGTTGGTGTTATGAATAAATCTAAAAACAAAAAAGCGGCTTGGGATTTCTTACGTTGGTTTACGGAAGATGTTCAACCAAGTGGCACTACGCGTTATGGTGATTTATTAGCCAGAACTATTAAAGCAATTCCGGATCGTAAAGTTGATTTAGTTTCTAGTGCTAATAAGGATGTGTTGGTTAGTAATACATTTAAAGCTCCGTTCATTGCCCAACTTAGTTCTTCAACTCCAGAACCAAATGTTTTACAGGCAGCTAAAATTAAAGCAACTTTAATGGAACAAATTCAAGCGGCTTGGGTTGGTAAGGATGTTAAGCAAGCCCTAGATGATGCTGCGTCCAGAGTTCAATTAATTTTGGATAGTAATAATAAAAAATAATATTTTATTATTAAATAATAAGTAATAAGTATGGAAAAATTTAAAATAAATTATAATAGTTTGGCTGTAAAAATTGGTTTCTTTGGGGTTATCTTGATATTTTTATCTTTATTGATATTCTCATCGGTTTCATTAATCAGTCAGCGCAATGAATTCTATAATGATATTGTGACGCGGGGTAAAATATTTTCTGAGTTTAGTGCCCAGTCAATTTACCAGGATTATATTACTTTTTACGCCCAGCCCGATGAACAGGATTTTCAATTTTTCAAAGATCGTTTGGAAGCAAAATTTGCCACCAATAAAGATATTATTAATGCCTCTTTAATATCAGTTAATGGTCGGATATTGTTTGACTCCAATGAGTTGAGTTCTGGGCGATATACGGGCGATGTTGTTCGGTCGGTCAGTGATGCAGCCTCTCTCAATGCGCTTACCAACGAAGAATCATCTTATCATGAGTCTGATTTTATGGGTCAAAAAGTGTTAGAGTATTTTGTGCCGATTAAAGAAATTTCTGGTGGGCACGTTCTAGTAATGCGTTATATATTTTCTTTTGATTCTTTAAATAATCAATTGTTTGGAGCGTATCGCGAAATTGCCATGTCATTTTTGGCAGTCTTTATTATCATGATTTTTTTGTGTATTCCTTTTTATTTAAATTTATCAAAACCAATTGCCATGCTTAATGATTTGGCAATGAAGGTTAGTGCTGGTGACTTTAGTGTTAAGGCTGATATTAAATCAGGTAAAGATGAAATGAGTGACTTGGCCAAGAATTTTAACAGTATGGTTGAAACTCTTCGCATCTCCAAAGAGGAGACAAATGATTCACATCAAAAGGAAATTGATGATTTTAAGGAGAAAATAAATAGATTGGTGGCTGATAATACTAGAATTAGTCGAGAATTAGTTGAGAGTGGTCAAGCTATTGTCGCACTTAAGGATAAAAATACTGACTTAGAGAAACTTAATAAAATAATGATTGATAGGGAACTAAGAATAATCGAATCGAAGGACGTCGTTAATAATAAGAAGAACGGAAAGTCTAAGGTTTAATTAAAATATGAAGTTTAAAAGAAAGATTTTCTTTACCTATTTATTACTTGCTTTAGTACCATTGATTTTATTAATGGCTTTGGCTTATTTTAGTGGTCAGCAATTACTAGCTAATAAAGATAGATCTTTTTTGGATACAATTTTAAGTAATGAGGTTAATAATATTCAGTTAAATCTTAACATCTTTCATGGTGAGATTGGTATTAAAGATAATGACTATATTAAATCAAATCTAGCAATAATTTCAGATACCGGTAATAAGCCTGGTAGTCCAGAATACGACAAGTCATTACTTTATTTGGATTCGCAATTTAAATCATTGGCCGGACAGTATCACGGAACAAATAATATTTTTTTTGTTAATTCTGACGGTGTAATTGTTTACGACCTCAATAAACAATTATTACATCGAGCTATTAGTGATAATTTTTACAGCTTTGGTTCAACTGCCTTTAGAAACGGCCAGGCTGGAGTTTATTATGGCGATATTTATCCTGGCGATAAAGGCGGAGAATTCTTGGTTAGTGCTCCAGTATACGAAAGTAGCGGAGATTTTTTGGGCGTTATAATGATTGAGGTTAGTGCCTCATCTATATATAATTCTAATAATAATGATTATTTAACTTATGCTACATTGGAAGTTGACTTGGTTAAATTAGTTGACTCCACCGCAAAAACTACCGACAGTAGATATATTTACAACAAGAATGGTGATGCGGCTATGTTTTTGAATCCACTTCGGTTTGATCCTAAAGCGGCGTTTAATCGTTTAATTTTAGGAAATTCCGGCACTGATCCAGTCCAACTAGCGGCTCGTGGAAATTCGGGTTATGGCCAGGCCGCTGATTATCGAGGTAAAGAAGTTTTGTCATCATGGCGTTATTTGCCGGAAAATAATTGGGGTGTAGTTGTAAAAATCGATAAGAGTGAAATAACTGCGAATGCTCAAGCAGTTTTGTGGGAAACTATTTTTGAGATTTTTTTGAGCGTTATTGTAATTATTTTTTTAGCGCGTCTACTGGCTGATTTAATTTATCGTCCAATTCCTAAATTTAACAGTGCTTTGGAAAAAATTAGTGCTGGTAATTTTGATATTTCTTTTGATGATAAAACTATTAAGGCGCAAGATGAATTAAATTCTTTGTCTAAATCTTTTTTAACAACTGCACAAAAATTGAAAGACTGGAGTGGTGTGATGGATAAAAAGGTTAGTGATAAAGCCGCGGAATCAGCTGAAAAGAGCGTGGAGCTTGATAAACAAAAAAGAGCTCTTATTTCCTTGTTGGGTGATATGGATATTGAAAGACGTAAGGCTGAAGTTATGGCTAATGATTTGGAGAAATTCCGTCTAGCTGTGGAAGGGTCTTCTGATCATATCGTTATCACCGACCCGGACGGTATTGTGATTTATGCTAATAAAATGGCTGAACAAATGACTGGTTATAAAGTTGAAGAGGCGGTTGGTAAAAAAGCAGCTGTTTTATGGAAGCTTCCGATGCCACTAGAGTTTTATCAAAATTTTTGGAAAGTTATAAAAACAGATAAAAAGGTTCTTTCTGGCGAGTTACAAAATCGTCGTAAGAATGGTGAAATTTATACGGTCGCCTTTACTGTTTCTCCGGTGTTTAATAAAAAAAATGAAATAGTTTATTTTGTTGGCGTGGAACGTGACATTACCAAGGCCAAGCAACTAGAGAACTCTAAAGATGAGTTTGTCTCTTTGATTTCCCATCAATTGCGCACTCCATTATCAGCCATTAGTTTATTTACGGAAATGTTAATTAGTAAACAGGTTGGTGAATTAAATCCTGAACAAATTGAATACTTAGATGATATTCGCAGCAGTAATAAGCGCATGATTATTTTAGTTAATTCTATTCTTAATGTCTCACGCCTAGACATGGGCACTTTTGTAAATAAACCAAAAGATGTTGATTTGGCAGCACTGGCTCGTAACGTGATCGAGGAGCAAAAAATGATCATGCAAGATAAAAAAATAAAGTTTAAGGAAAATATTGCCGATAATATCCCAATGATCAAGGCTGACCCTGATCAAGTGCGCATGGTTTTTCAAAATCTTTTATCAAATGCTACCAATTACACACCAGCTGGCAAAAAAGTTGATTTATCAATAAGTTTAAATGAAGCTGAAAAAAATATCGTCATAGTTGTTAAAGATGAGGGAATTGGTATTCCAAGTACTGATCATGACATGGTTTTTAATAAGCTTTTTCGTTCTAATAATGCCAAACTTTTTTTCACTGACGGCAACGGTCTGGGGCTATATATAGTCAAGGCTATTGTTGAGCGTTTGGGTGGTAAAATTTGGTTTGAATCAACCGAGAGTATCGGTACAACCTTCTTCATTAATTTACCGCTTAGTTCTGGTAAGACGGTAATAGCGCTAAAAAAAGACCAAAAATAAGCCTTTGTAATTAGCGCTACAAGATGCTATAATATTCTTCTCTTATAATAAAATTTTATCATAAAATTATGGCAGAAGTGCAAGACATTTTTAATCGTATTCGAGAAAAACAAGGTGAACAAAAGATCTTAAAAGACATTCACAAAAGCGTTTTGATTAATTCTCAAGAATACCAATTAGTCCTAGAGGAATTAAAAGAACTTAAGGAGAAAAAAAAGAAAATCCAATCAGTTCTAGAGTCAGATTTAAAAGAAGAATTTGATAAAATTGATGAAATAAAAACTTACATTGCCTCAGATAAAGAAATGCTTAGCAATATGGCCTTATCCCAAATTATTAAGGGTGAGAAGATTGAGATTACGGATGAAAAAAATAATAAATACGGTCCAATTTTAAGTGTGAAATTTGAAAAAATTTAATCGTTTAAAAATTAATACCTCGAAATAGAATGGAAGCCCAGGTGTTTGATGAAAATTTAATTGTTGCGGCTAAGCGGGGAAGCCTAAAAGCTTTTGATGCTATGGTTAGTTTTTACCAGGCGGCAATTTATAATCATCTTTATCGTTTGCTTGGTAACTCTGATGACGCTCTTGATTTGACGCAAGACACTTTCATTAAGGTTTATAAAAACCGGAGTAAAATAGATACTGATAAAAATTTCCGTGCTTGGTTATATAAGATTGCCACGAATACGGCTTACGATTGGTTAAAGAAGCAAAAAAGACTACCTAAAACCCAAGAAATTGATGAAGCGGCTGAGTTTGAAACAAATGAACTCTCCTTGTCGTATTACAGTATAGAGCAGATTAACAATTTAGATTTGGAGAATGCTTTAAAATCCTTAAAGTCGGGTCACGAGAGTGTTATCAGGCTTTATTATCAACAAGGCTTTAGCTATGTTGAAATTAGTGAAATCTTACAAATACCGCTTAATACGGTTAAAACCAATATTTCTCGCGCCAAGGCCGAGTTATTGAAAAAAATCAATTAAAATCGTAGACGGTAATAAATGTATGGATAAATTATTAGAACAACTTAAAAATGTTCCAGCGGAAGAGATTCCGACTGATTTAAGGCTGAGGATTAAAAAGCAGTTATTGGTTATAAAATTTAGATTTTATTTACTAGTAACTTTCTTCGCCCTATCTTTTGTTTTTGTGTTCCTAAGTCTTCATGTTTATGGCCAGATTGCTGAAACCGAAGCGCTAACAGTGGTGAAAGCCCTGATAAGTGATTTTGATTTTAGTCTTGATTACGTATTTAATCTCTTTAGTGGTCTAAATGAGGTTTTACCAATAATCGAGATGGCACTCTGGTTTATTAATTTGGGATTGTTAATGTATGCCGTAAAAATTGCGCGTCGTTATCGTCGTCAACTATTTAATATTTATTAATTAAAAAAAGATTATGAAAAAAGTAAATTTATTGATTATGAGCTTAGCTTTAGTAGCGATTGCTGCTTCTCCAGCCATGGCAGCTGAAACCAGTACTGGTGTTGTAACATCTTATAACCCTAAGCTTGTTGTTAGAACTGTTAAAAAAGAAGTTGTTAAAAAAGAAGTTGTTAAAAAAAATATCGTTAAAACTGTTAAAAAAACTAATGTAAATACAGCCGCTGTTAAAAGCGCCAACCAAGCTTATGCTGCCGCTATTAAATCAGCTAACACTGCTTACAAGGCTAGCGTAAAAGATGCTAACACTACATATGCTGCTGCTGTTAAAGTTGCTGGAAAAGACAAAGTAGCTAAAGCTGCTGCCCTAAAAGCTCGTAAAGATGCAACTGCTGCTGCTAAAGCAACTAGAAAAACAGCCTACGCTAGTGCTATGACTGATTTGAAAGCCGCTAAAGCTGCTGCTGTAACAACAGCTGACGCTGCAACATCAACTGCAAAATAATAAATAAATAATAATTGCCAATATTCTATGAAAAAAATTATATCAGGACTTACTTTAATTTTGCTTCTTAGCTTTTTTATTGGCATTGCCCCGGTTAGTGCGGCGACAACGGCAGGCACCGCAAAGACGGTAAAAACTGTTGTTAAAGCTAAAAAAGTTGTTAAGAAAAAGACTGTGAAAAAAGTTGTTAAGAAAGTTGCCAAGAAAACTACTTCAAGCTCTAGTGCTAAAACATCATTAAAGTGGGACGCCTCCGCTTTAAAGATTATCAATAGGTTCTCAAGCTTTGATTATAGCGCAACTATTCGCAACGCTTATATTAAAAAAGTCGAAGCTTACGCTAAAAGTCATGGTATCACGGTTATAAGTGCGGCCGAGATCAATGCCATGCATATCTAGTCATTTTTTTGTCTGATTGCCATATAAAAATGCCAATTAATTTCTATAATTTTTTGGCATTTTTTGTTGGCGGGGTTAATTGCTTGTTAAGGTGGTATTTAGTATAATAATATTATGAAAACATTCAGAAAAATTTTTGCAGCAATAGCTATATTGTTTTTATTGTTGCCGGCTGTATCACGAGCTGACAGTGCTACTAGCAGCGATAATAACGACAGCACTAAAAAGGACGGGGCCACTTTCACAGCTCGGGTGATTGAAGTGATGCAAGTGCAAGAAAAAACTCGCGAGGATGGTTCAAAATACAAACAACAAGATTTAAAACTTCTTGGTCTTGATGGTCAATACGAGGATAAGAAAATTGATTATTTTGGTGTATCAGAAATTGAAGTGGCTAATGCTAATTTTTATGCTGTCGGTGACCGAGTTTATGTTGATGCTTTTTCGGACGATAGTGGTAAAACAACTTTTTATGTAGTTGATTTTGTTAGAACGGGCTATATTTTTATATTAACCGCTATTTTTGTTTTTGTGGTTATTGTTATTGGTCGCTGGAAGGGCTTTAGTGCTTTACTTGGATTGGTGATAAGTTTCTTTGTGATTATTAAATTCATGTTGCCGCAAATATTGGCTGGACATGATCCTTTTATAATTAGTTTAATTGGCGGGCTACTCATTCTGGCTACGATAATTTATTTAAGCGAAGGCTTTAAGCGTAAGTCGCATATCGCTATTTTATCGGTTTTAGCTTCATTGTTAGTAACCTTAATTTTGTCGGTAATTTTTGTGAGTTTAACTAAATTATCAGGTATGGCCCAAGAAGAAACAAGTTTTTTAATTGGGGCTGGAACAGCTCAGATTAATTTTCAGGGCTTGCTATTAGCCGGATTTATTATTGGTGCGATTGGAATTTTGGATGATATAATTATTGGTCAAATCGAAGCGGTAGAACAAATCAGGGAAGCTAACCCAGCCTTAGAATCAAAGAAGGTGTTCTCCTTGGCTTATAAAGTCGGTAAGTCGCATTTGGGTGCTATTATTAATACTTTATTTTTAACTTATGCTGGCGCCTCGTTGCCGCTCTTATTGTTGTTTATTTTAAATCATGACTCCGTAACGTTCAGTCGTTTGATAAACACCGAAGTTGTTAGTACGGAAATAGTTAGAACACTCGTTGGTAGTGTTGGTATTATTTTGTCGATGCCTATTGCTACTTTTTTAGCTGCCATGAAATTTAATGTTTTTAAAAGAAAGACAAAATAAGGCCGTTAAACTCTTCCTCCTAAAATTAAAATATGCTATACTTAAGGAATAATATTTGTTTCTGTTTTTATTATTTATAAAAATAAAATATGAACACCCAAAAGAAAGGATCAGCTGTTTATTTAATAATATTGCTTGTCCTATTGTTATTACTATCTGTAGTTTTTTGGATTTATTTCTCACTTAACAGTTTTGGCGTAGTCGGACTAATTGATGTTAATTCTTTTGTAATTTTGATTGCGATTTTTTTTATTTTGTTGCTTTCTTTGGCTATTTTTTATGCCAATGAGGAAAGTAAAAAAATTAAAAAAATTGATAGCATTATAAAGGAAATCGGTGCGCAAAATTTTGATATAAAAATTGGAGCTGATTTATTAAACTCGGCCGGGGCAGTTGGTTCCGTAGCTCTTAGTTTGGAGAGGGCTATTAGTAATTTAAATAGCACTAATAAAAGTTTAAACTTGGAAATAGCTAATCGTACCAGTGATTTAGCATTAGAAGCGGTTAAATTTGATACGGCTGTTAATGATTTGGAAAAGTTTAAATTGGCTGTGGATAATGCTTCTGATCATATTGTTATAACTGATCCAGAAGGAATTGTTATTTACGCCAATAAAATGGTGGAAAAAATTACCGGTTATAGTCGGGCGGAAGTTATCGGAACTAAAGCGGGGAAGTTGTGGAATATGCCAATGTCTTTGGATTTTTACAAAAAACTTTGGGATACAATTAAAAATAAGAAAACGACTTTTACTGGTGAATTAAATAATCGTCGTAAAAACGGTGAGGTTTATGATGCAACCGCCAGTATTTCTCCAGCGCTGGATAAAAATAAAAACATTCTTTATTTTATCGGAATTGAGCGTGATATAACTAATGAAAAAAATATTGATCGAGCTAAAACTGAATTCGTCTCTTTAGCTTCACATCAACTACGTTCACCGCTTTCAATTATAAAATGGTATGTAGAAATGTTACTGGCTGGTGATGCTGGCGATGTGCCAGTTGTCCAAAGAACTTTGTTGGATGAAATTTATTTAGGTAATCAAAGAATGATTAATTTAGTTAATTCTTTGCTTAGTGTTTCTCGTATCGAGCTTGGGACTTTTATTATTGATCCGAAGGAGTGTTTATTTTCTGATGTTGTTAATACCGTCATACTTGAACAAGATCATAATATTAAAACTCGGTCTATAAAATTTTCTCTTGACTATGACGCACTCATTCCACCAATAATGCTTGATTGGCAGCTAATGCACATCGTTGTTGAAAATTTAATTACTAATGCCATTAAATATACACCAGTTGGCGGTGAGGTTAAATTTACCGCTAAAATTGAAGGTAAAAATTTAAAAATTACGGTGAGCGACACTGGTATCGGTATTCCTTCGTTAGATCAGACGAAAATATTTAGTAAGTTGTATCGCTCTGATAACGCTCGCTTGGTTGATGTGGCTGGTAATGGACTTGGGCTTTATTTGACCAAGATGATTGTTGATAGTTGTGGTGGCACTATTAGTTTTGTTTCTACAGAAAATATTGGCACAACCTTTACTGTGCTTTTACCAAAAACTGGCATGATTAAAAAAGATGGTACAAAGAGATTGGAATAATTTTATAATTTTTCTTGTCGGAAAGTTTATTTTTTGTTATAATTATATTAGAAAATTTTTGTAAAAATATATGGCTTCAGCTAAAAAGAAAATACTTATCGTTGATGACGAGCGAGCGATTGCCCATGCTTTAGAATTGAAGCTAGGTATTGTTGGTTTTGAAACAGCTACAGCTCCTAACGGTGAAAGTGCTCTACAATATTTATCAAAAGAAAGTGTTGATTTAGTTTTGATGGATTTGATCATGCCTAAAATGGATGGCTTCTCAGTGTTAGAGCAAATGAATCGTGAGGGTATAAAAACTCCAGTTATTATTTTGTCGAATTTAAGTCAGCAAGGTGATGAGAAGCGCGCTAAAGATTTGGGTGCTAAAGATTTTTTTATAAAATCTAATATTACTTTGGCTGAGGTAGTGGAATACGTTAAAAAAATATTGTAATTTAATTTTAAATTTATGACTGTAAATAAAAATGAAAAATTTAGAATTTTAGTTCTAGAAGACGAACCATCTTTACAGGAGGTTGTTAAGGATAAATTAACTTATGCTGGCTTCGAAGTTTTCGCTGTTAATTCGGTGCATGCCGCTTTAGCAGTTTTAGATAATCCTGACAAAATTGATGCTATTTGGTTGGATCACTATCTTTTGGGCGAGTCTGATGGTTTGGATTTTGTGATTATGTTGAAAAGTAGTGATAAGTTTAAAAATATTCCAATTTTTGTGGTCTCCAATACAGCTAGTCCGGATAAAATTCAGTCCTACATTCATCTCGGTGTGACTGCAACTTATGTTAAAGCCGATGTGCATTTAGCTGACATTATTAATGATGTAAAAAAGGCCTTAGCTTAGTGTTCTAGAATCTTATGTTAAAATTCAATACTTCGTTATCGACTGTTTTGTCGCGAGTAGTGGAAATTATATAAATTTATGAAATTCGATGATGCTACAATCAAGCAAGCCTTGCTTAAAGGTAATTATGTCAGTGAGGATGATATTGCCACTGCCGAAGAATTTGCTAAAAAAAGAGAATCTTCAATTGTGGAATATTTATTATCCGAGGGATTAATTTCTCGTGATATTTTGGATCAGGCGATCGCTGAGGCTTTTGCCGTGCCATATGCCAATCTTAACATTAACATGCCATCACATGAGCAAATAATGATGATTCCGCAAGATATTGCTATGCAATTTCGCACCATTTTTTTTACTGAAAAGAAATCTGTTATTTATATTACAACTGATAATCCGATGCAACCCGGCATTATTGAAGCCTTAACTCCAATTTTTCCAAAAAAGAAAATCGTTTTATGTTATTCTGGTGGTGATGATATTGACTCAGCTTTAGCTCAATACCGTAAATCATTAGCGACAAGATTTTCTCAAATTATTACTACTCAAAAACGTGTTGCTCCGGAAATTATTGAACAAATTATTTTAGATGCTTTAACTTATCATGCTTCCGATATTCATCTTGAGCCACAACGTGACCGTGTTTTGGTGCGTTTTCGAGTTGATGGTGTTTTGCAGGAAGCTGGTCGTATCCCACGGGAATATTATGAGAATATTTTAAATCGTATTAAGGTTCAAAGTCATTTAAGAATCGACGAACATTTTGCCGCTCAAGACGGTTCGATGCGCTATGAAGATGTTGATAATATTGTTGATTTGCGTACCTCAATTGTGCCAACGGTTGACGGGGAAAAGGTGGTATTGCGCGTTCTTTCGGCTTATGTGCAAAATCTTACTTTATCGGAATTAGGTCTATCACAAGAGAACCAAGAAATATTTAAAGTTGCCTCCAATAAACCTTTTGGCATGATCTTGGTTACTGGTCCAACTGGTTCTGGTAAAACAACCACTCTTTATTCTTTGTTGAAAATTTTAGATGAACCAGATGTTAACATTACTACTATTGAGGATCCAGTGGAATATAAAATGTTAGGTATTAATCAAATTCAAGTAAACCAACAAACTGGTTTAACTTTCGCTAAAGGTTTACGCTCTATTGTTCGTCAGGATCCGGATATAATTTTGGTGGGTGAAATTCGTGATGAGGAAACAGTGGAAATTTCAATTAACGCTGCTTTAACTGGTCATTTATTGTTTTCAACCTTTCATGCTAACGATGCTGCAACGGCTATTCCACGCCTTTTAGATATGGGGGCGGAAGAGTTTTTATTGTCTTCAACCTTGGAGTTAATCGTAGCTCAACGTCTTGTGCGCAAAATTTGTACAAACTGTCGTCGTAGTGTTACAGTCCCACTTTCTAAAATTCCATTAAATGATTATTGGACTAAAGCTGCTTTTGGAAAAAAGGAGGCTATAATGTACGAGGGTAAAGGTTGTCCAACTTGTGACGGCACTGGTTTTCGCGGTCGGACTGCTATTTTTGAATTTATTAAAAACACCCAAGAGATGCGCGAATTAATTTTGAAGTCTCCATCCTCAATCGAGGTTTGGGATTTGGCCCGAAAGCAGGGAACACTATCTTTGTTTGAGGATGGCATTGAAAAGGTTAAAGGTGGTATCACCACCTTAGATGAATTACTTCGTGTGGCTGAACCACCAGTAATAAATCTTGATAAAAAAATAGTTTAAAGTCATGAATATTTTTAAAAAAATTGGTCATTCACTATCCACTGTCGGTTTAGGCAAGAGTCGTGATAGTTTCATGGAAAATTTAGGTATACTAGTTGGCGCTGGTATGAGTATTTTTGATGCGATTGATGCTGTTTCTGGTGATATTGACTCACGTCACATGCAAAGAGTTATTGTTCAAATAAAAGACGACGTTGAGGCTGGGTCGCCTTTGTGGCGCGCACTCGAATCTTCTGGATTGTTTCCTGATCACTCTATCTCCTTGGCTCGTATCGGTGAAGAGTCTGGTCGACTTTCAGAAAATTTACAAATCATTAGTGCTGAGCAACAAAAAAATCGTATTTTTAAATCACGCATTAGATCAGCGGTAGCTTATCCAATTTTTGTGCTTGGTCTAACTGGATTTATTGGTGTTGGTATTTCTTGGTTTGTATTGCCAAAACTAGCTAATGTTTTTACGCAACTTCATTTGCAATTACCGTTGCTTACGCGCTTATTAATCACTTTTTCTAATTTTCTAGGTAGTCATGGTGTGATAGCGGTGCCGACCATAATTTTAACGATAACAGCACTAGCTTATTTTATTTTTTTCTTTCCGGGGTCCAAGCGTATTGGTCAGGGAATTTTATTTCTTGTGCCGGGTGTTGGTCGTTTAATGCGTGAGGTTGAGTTGTCACGCTTCGGTTATTTGTTGGGAATTTTATTGGCAGCCGGATTACCAATTACACAATCAGTTAATTCTTTAATCCAATCTTGTGATACTTATCGTTATAAAAAGTTTTATAAATTTTTAGGGAAGAACTTGGAAGACGGAAATTCTTTTCAACAATCGTTTGATGCCTATCATGGCTCTCGCCACTTAATTCCAAGTTCAATTCAAAAATTGATTATTGCCGGCGAACGATCCGGTACTCTGGCTGATGCTTTAATGAAAGTTGGCTCTAATTATGAAGCTAAAACCGAAACAACCGTTCGAGATTTAACCGTTATTCTAGAGCCGCTATTGTTAATTATCGTGTGGTTTGCAGTTATTGGTGTGGCCTTAGCAATTATTATGCCAATTTACAATCTTTTAGGCGGTATGGGCTCACAACAATAATATGGTTAAACGCGGGTTTACATTAATGGAGGTCCTTCTTTCAATGGCAATGATAATTATTATTGTCGGAACTACTATCCCAATTTATCAGTCATTTCAAAGTCGGAGTGATTTGGACGTGGCCGTTGTAACTGTAGCTCAAAGTTTGCGCCGCGCTCAATCTTTAGCTCAGTCTTCTAGCGGCGACAGCGCTTGGGGTGTTTATGTCCAAACCGCCAATGTTACTATTTTTAAAGGAACAAATTATAGTGGTCATGACGCTACTTATGACGAGGTTGCAGATATGCCCAATAGCGTTAATCCGTCTACGAGCACGCAAATTATTTTTAATAAATTTTCCGGGATGCCAGTAGCTACCGGGACAATCACTTTAATATCAAATGTTTCCTCGACACGCATTCTCACAATTAATAGCAAGGGCACGGTTAACTACTAAGCGCCGAGCTTTTTTAACGACTGAGGTTTTATTGGCCGCTTCAATTTTTGTGTTGCTGGTTGTTTCTTTGGTGGCTAGTTTTCTTTATGGTGAACAAGCTACTACTTTAGCTGGTAATAGAGCGCGCGCCAATATGTTGGCAGAAGGTGGCTTGGAGGCGGTGCGTAATATTCGTGATGCTAGTTTCACTAATTTAGTTGATGGGACATATTATTTATCAACTTCTAGTAATCAATGGAGTCTAACAAGTACTCCGGATAATCTAGGTATTTTTACGCGCCAAATTTCAATTGGCACAATCGATGCTAAACGCAAAGTGGTAACCAGCACGGTTTCTTGGTTGCAAGGCGGACAACAAAATGTGACTATTTCGCTTACAACCTTGTTAACTAATTGGCAGGTAGCAACAACTCCTACGGCCCATGGTGGTATGTTGGTTTACAGCATTGGCGCTTCAAGTAATGAAAATATGGTTTATCAAACTCTGAGTGCGGCTGGGGTGTGGAGTGCCACATCTTCTATGGCGGATGTAAGTACTTCTACCACTAATCGTTATGCTCGGGCTCTAACTTTATACTCTTCTAACTCGCGCCAAGAAAAAATTGCCATCTCACGTCATTACAATGGTACGACGCAATATATTTATAGCCAAGTTTATAATAGCGCTAGTTCAAGCTGGGGAAATGTACAATTACTATCAAGTTGGAATGCTACGACTTATTTGGATGTGCAAAATTTTGATGGAACCTATTTAGCCAATGGTGATTTTATGGCGCTTTATTCAGATAACTCGACGACAACTAAATATAGAATTTGGAATGGTACATCTTGGGGGGCGCAAAACAGTATCAATCCTTTAGCAACTGGTGGTATTCCTAATTTTATTGTTGCGCGTAATCGACCAGGTACAAATGAGGTGATGGTGGCGACTTTTGATCAAGCTTCGGATGCAAATACGGAATACTTTAACGGCGGAACTTATACGCTAACTAATTGGTCTGGTCCAGTATCACATGATGTTTCAGCGCCGCTAGCGACCAAAAAGTTTGTGGATTTTGCTTGGAGCCCTAACAATTCTTTGATCGGTGGTTTGATTTATACAGGGGCTAACTCCAAAAAAATTGGTCTAAAAATTTTTACGGCCAATGGTAGTGGTGGCGGCACCTGGAGTACAGCGATTGCTACTGGTGTTCAAACTAGCAATATTGGAGCATTAGATATTACAGCCAACCCTAAGGCTAGTGAATTTATTTTTTGTGATAAAGACGCGAACACTACTCCGAGAATTATTTGTTACAAAAGTGATTTTACGCCAGCGATAAGTGTGCCAACTAACAATACTTTAACGAGCAACTCAGACACTGGCATTCAACGCAGTTACGACAATGCTTTTGGGATAAATACTACTACAGCCATTTCAGTTTATTCAGATGTTTCTACTAGCTCGGCGCTTTTGAAAAAATATAATTCCGGCACGGTAACTTGGGATAGTGCCAGCACTTCGATTGCCGCTTTGGGGGCTACGTTGGAAACCGTTCGTTTAATTCCGGATAATCAAAGTGATGATATTTTAATATTACTAGCTAATACTAGTCAGCAATTATTTAGTGTATTTTGGAATAGTGCGAGTAGCACAATTTATACTACTCCAGTCGGTAAAGCCTTGGTATCTCATACGGGTAGTGGCTCGGCCGATGAAGATTATTGGTATGATTTTACCTGGGATTAATATGAAAAATATTTTACATAAAAAGACAGGATTTTCGACAGTTGAGGCCTTACTAGCCGCTTCAATTTTTGTTATTATGGTGACAGTTTTGGTTAGCGGTTTTCTTTATGGCGAAGAATCAACTTCACTAGCTGGTGGTCGTGAACACGCCAATATGTTGGCCGAGGAAGGTTTGGAAGCAGCACGTAACATTCGTGATGCTAGTTTTACTAATTTAGTTGATGGGACGTATTATTTATCAACTTCTAGTAATCAATGGAGCTTAACTACTACTCCGGATAATCTGGGTGTTTTTACGCGCCAAATTTCTGTTGGTACAATTAGTGCTAATCGCAAAATGGTGACTAGTACGGTTACTTGGATGCAAAATGGACAGAGAAGTGGCTCAATTTCTTTAGTTACTTATTTAACTAATTGGCAAGTGGCTTCAGCCCCGGTTGGTCACGGCGGTATGTTGGTTTATAGTGCTGGTGGTATTACAAATGATATAATGTGGTCTAAAACATTTAGTGCGGCTGGTGTCTGGAGTGCAACTTCATCTTTGGCTGATATTGATGTTTCGACTAATCGTTATGCTCGCGCCATCAGGGTTTATTCTTCGCCGACCCGGAATGAAAAAATTGTTATTTCGCGTCACTACGATGGTACTTTTCAATATCTTTACGCTCAAGTTTATAACGGCACAACTTCAACCTGGGGAAATGTTAAAGCTCTTTCCACTATCACAAACAAAAATTTTCTTGATGTCAAAAACTTTGATGGCGCTTATTTGGCGAATGGTAATTTCATGGCCATCTATTCGGATAATGCCACAATACCAAAATATGTAGTTTGGAGCGGTTCATCTTGGGGCTCACAAAGTAATTTAGCGGATTTGTCTGGTAATGGCGGCGGCATTCCTAATTTTATTATCGCGCGTAATCGGCCAGGAACCAATGAAGTAATGGTAGCTATTTATGATCAAAACAAAGATGCTGATACGGAGTATTTTAATGGTAGCACTTGGACGCTCCACCCTATTCATGATGTTAACGGCGTGATAAACACTGAGAAGGAAATTGATTTTACTTGGAGTCCAAATAGTCCGCTTATCGGCGGCTTAGTTTATAGAGGTGGTAATAATAAGAATATTGCCGCCCAGATTTTTACGGCCAATGGTAGCGGTGGCGGTACTTGGAGTTCGTCGACAATAACTGCAACTCAAACAAATAATATTGGCGCTCTAAGTATTGCGGCCAATCCTAAAGCTAATGAATTTATTTTCTGTAATAAGGATGCTGCTGCTCAGGCTAGAATCGTTTGTTTTAAAAATGATTTTACACCCACAATTACCGTACCGACCAATAATGTTTTAACATCTGTCTCTGGAACTGATAATGGTGTTCAGCTTAGCAACGCCTTGGCTTATCCTTATACTAATGGTGGCCCAGCCATTGCCATTTTTGGTGATTTGTCATCCACTACGGCTGGTTTTTTGAAAAAATATAATACTTCTACGGCTACTTGGGATAGTGCCGCTACTTTAATTTCTGGGCTGGGATCACAAACATTAACGACACGACTTATTCCTGATATTTTGAGTAATGACATTATGGCCTTGTTTGCCAATACTAATCAACAATTATTCAGTGCTGTTTGGAACGGGGCAACTAATTTAATGTACACCACGCCAGTTGGTAAAGCTTTAACGGCCCATGTTGGTACCGGTTCAGCTGATACTGATTTTTGGTATGATTTTACTTGGGATTAATATGAAAAATAAATCAGGTTTTACCTTGTTAGAAATTTTATTATATATCGCGATTACTTCAATTTTAATGTTGGCGGTGTCTTTTTTTATGGCTATGTTGTTAGAAGCGCGCATTAAAAATCAAACCATTGCCGAGGTAGAACAACAAGGATTGCAGGTGATGCAAATTATTACCCAAACAACGC
Source organism: Candidatus Falkowiibacteriota bacterium (assembly GCA_037137655.1). Taxonomy (GTDB): domain Bacteria; phylum Patescibacteriota; class Patescibacteriia; order Patescibacteriales; family UBA12465; genus JBAXJX01. Next base: position 386,683 of record JBAXJX010000001.1, on the reverse strand, counting down.
GTAATGCTACTATCATTAATGCACCAAGCATTGGAACTAGCTCCTCAACTTTGTCGGTAAATACTTATATTACTACTACCACACCAACGGTTTTTTATTTAGCGAGTAGCACAATTAGAATGACTGAATCTAGTACAGCGGCAGTTGATTTAAATAATGGTCGTGTCTTGGCTTCGAATTTGTTATTCTTAAATTTATCACGATCCTCATCAACGCCCGGTGGTGTGCGTATTCAATTTACTTTAAGTAGTGTTAATACTTCGGGGCGTAATGAATATAACTTTACTAAAACTTTTATAAGTTCAGCGGCTTTACGTTAATTTTATTTTTTGACTATGAAAATATTTGTAGATAAAACTAAAAAATGTTATAATGAGTTAAATGCTTATGTTGCCTTGTTGAGCGTATTAGTAGTCTCCGCTATCGGTGTCGCTATTACCGCCTCACTCTTATTATTAGGCTTAGCATCATCGCGTACCAGTTTTACGGTTGGTCAGGCTGACCAATCTAAAGGATTGACGAACGCTTGCACCGAAGAAGCATTGGAGAAAATCAGGGAATCATCATCGTTTACTGGTAGTGCCACTATCACCTTAGGTCAAGGCACTTGTGGATATACCGTTACTAATACTGGCGGCACAAATCGCACGATTGTTGCTTCGAGTACTGTTGGAATTCTGGTGCGTAAAACAACTATTTTAATAAATCAAATAGATCCCACGATTAACATTGTTTCGTGGTTAGAGGTCTCAGATTAAATTTTGAAACCTATAATTTAATAAAAATAATTTTTCAAAAATTATGAAAACAAAAAGCCAAGCAGGTTTTACGTTGTTAGAAATCTTGTTAGTTGTTGCTATGATTGCAATCTTAGCCGGTATCGTTATTTTAGCGATTAATCCAAATCGTCAGTTAGCTGCTACTCGCAACTCACAACGCAAAATGGATGTAAACACGATTTTGAATGCAATTTATCAATACAACATTGATAACGGTAGTTTTCCATCAACAATTCCAACATCTTCGGCTACTTCAACAATTTGTCAAACTGGTCAATCTTGCACTGGTTTAGTTGATTTGTCAGTGTTAACTGCTAGCTCAACTTATTTAGTTGCTATGCCTTATGATCCAATCTCTTATTCAGTTACTAGTACTGGTTACACTGTAATCAAAACTACAAGTAGCCGTATTACAGTTACTGCTCCAGGGGCTGAAGCAATTTCTGGTGTAGCACAAACAATTAGTGTTACTAGATAATACTCCTTTTAAAAGAGCCAGTCGGAAATCCGACTGGCTTTTTTGTTTAATTACTTGTCTTTTTTGGTAAATATTGATAATCTATAAGCATAATAATTAATGTATTTAATATGGATAAATCACTGGAAGGTATTGAAAAAATTGTGTCACTTTGTAAGCGCCGAGGCTTTATATTTCCATCATCGGAAATTTATGGCGGTTTGGGCGGTATTTATGATTATGGTCATTACGGCGTATTGTTGAAAAATAATATTCGCGATTCTTGGTGGCGCGCTATGATCCAGGAAAGAGAAGATGTGGTTGGTCTTGATAGTGCCATTTTTATGCATCCAAAAACTTGGGAAGCCAGTGGACATATTGCTAGTTTTGATGACCCGCAAGTTGATTGTCGCAAATGCAAAAGTCGTTTTAGAGCTGATCATTTATTGGAAGATTTTGGCATTAACGCTGATAAACAATCAATTGAATTTGTAAATACCGAATTAGATAAATTGCGTGATCAAAAGAAATTAGTTTGTCCGAATTGTGGTTCGGCTGATTTGACTCCGGCCAAGCGTTTCTCTTTGATGGTGAAATCAAACTTAGGCTCACCAACCGATGCTTTGTCTGAAGAAAATGTGGTTTACTTACGCCCAGAAACTTGCGGTGGTATTTACTTGCAATATAAAAATACATTAGACTCGGTGACCTCTAAATTACCTTTTGGTGTGGCTCAAGTTGGTAAGGCATTCCGCAATGAAATTGTGGCCCGTCAATTTGTTTTTCGGACTCGCGAATTTGAACAAATGGAAATGCAGTATTTCTTAGCGCCAGATGCTTTGAAAGCAAAATATGATGAATGGCGTGAAATTCGTTGGAACTGGTATTTAGCTAATGGCATCGCCGCCGAAGATATTCGTTGGTATAAACACGAAAAATTGGCGCATTATGCCAGTGAGGCTTATGATGTGGAATATAATTTTAGATCCCTTGGTGGCTTTAAAGAAGTGGAAGGTATTCATGCTCGCGGTGATTGGGATTTATCACAACACGGTAAATTCTCTGGTGTGGATTTGAGTTATTTTGATGAGACTACAAAAACTCGATATGTGCCAAATGTGGTGGAAACTTCTGTTGGTTTGAATCGTTTGATGTACATGTTTATTGATAAAGCTTATTGTGAAGAAACTTTAGAAAATGGGGAAATGCGTACGGTTTTGAAATTCCCGAAACATTTAGCCCCGGTAAAAGTGGCAATTTTCCCATTGTTAAAAAATAAACCAGATTTAGTGGCAAAGGCCCGTGAGGTTTATATGTCTTTGCGCTCGGAATTTATGTGCGAGTTTGACGATAATGGTAATATTGGTAAACGCTACCGTCGCCAAGATGAAATTGGTACACCATATTGTTTAACAATCGATTTCGATAGTTTAGAGGGCGATGATGTAACGATTCGTGATCGCGACACTATGCAGCAATCAAGAATTAAAATTGCGGATTTAAAAAACTACTTAAAAGATAATTTAAAATAAAAAAACTATGAACGTTATTCACGCTTTAATTTTGGGTGTAATTGAGGGTTTAACGGAATTTTTGCCAATCTCTTCTACGGCGCATTTGGCTTTATTTTCCAATTTTATTTTACATATCCCAAGTGATAATTTTTCTAAGACTTTTGAGATTTTTATTCAGCTTGGTGCGATTTTAGCGGTACTAGTAGTTTTTTGGAAAAAGTTTTGGCACTTGGAAATGATTAAAAAATTAATTGTGGCTTTTATCCCAACAGCTATTATTGGTTTGTTAATGTATCATATTCTTAAAACATTTTTATTAAGCACTTTCATGCTCATGGCTTGGAGTCTGCTAATTGGTGGTTGTGCAATTATTTTATTCGAATTGTATTATGCCAAAAAGTTTTTCGCTAAGAACGATCCGGAGAAAATTTCTTATAAACAATGTTTGTTTTTAGGTTTGTTTCAATCAATTGCTATTATCCCTGGTGTCTCCCGTTCGGCGGCGACTATTATTGGCGGTTTGGGGATGGGTTTAAAGCGCGAAACAGTAGTAGAATTTTCTTTCCTATTGGCTGTGCCAACTATACTGGCTGCCTCGTTGCTAGACCTCTATAAGAGCGCTGGTGCAATCACAGTTAATCAAGGTGAGTTATTGGTGATTGGCTCATTAGTGGCTTTCGTTGTGGCCTTAGGAGTGATTAAATTTTTAATGGCTTATATTCGAAAGCATGATTTTAAAGCTTTCGGTATTTACCGTATTATTTTAGGTTTATTATTGATTATGTTTATTTTATTTTAATTTATAATTTTAATTTAATTTTTCTATATGAAAAATGATAAAAATTTAGAAGTTCAATTGCGCCAAGAAGATGAAAATTATCAAAGCATCTTAGATAATTTTGTAGATCTTTATTATCAGGCTGATGGACAGGGAATTATTACTAATCTTTCTCGCTCTTGTTTTGTTTTATCGGGATGGAAACCAGAAGAATTAATTGGACACCCAGTTACTGATCTCTACGCTGAGCCAGCCCAGCGCGAAGTTTTCATGAAAAAATTATTTGTCAGTGGTGTTGTTTATGATTATGAATTAACTTTATTGCATAAAAATGGCCGGCACGTGCCCGTTTCAGTCTCCAGTCATATTGTTAAAGATGATAAAGGGGTAATTATTTATGTCGAAGGAACTATTCGTGATATTACTGAGCGTAAAAAAGCCGAAGAGGAGTTAAATAAGTCAAAAGAAGATTTGAAATTGAAAATTGCCGAATTGGAGAAAGTAAATAGTTTTATGATTGATCGTGAAATAAGAATAGCGGAGTTGAAAAAAGAAGTTGAAGGCTTAAGAGCTGAAGTGGTGGAGTTGAAAAAAGAAATGGCGGAGTTGAAAAATGGCATGAAAGAATTCCAGAATGGTCAAAATAAATAAGAAACTACAATAAAAAAACACCTCGCAATTTGCGAGGTGTTTTTTTATGTGAGTCGATTAAGAAAGTGAAACTTTCACGCCAGGCCCCATAGAAGAACTTACACTGATGTTTTTGATGTAAACACCCTTGGAAGAGCTTGGTTTTGATTTCTTAATAGTATCTAACATGATATTGTAGTTTTCTAATAATTTAGCATCATCGAAACTAACTTTACCAATCAAAGAATGGATATTACCGGAATCATCATTTTTGAAACTAACTTTACCTTTCTTTAATTCGGCCACAGCTTTAGCTGGGTCAGCAGTAACAGTGTCGTTTTTTGGTGAAGGCATTAAACCACGAGTACCAAGAATTTTAGCTATTTGAGCTAAATTTCTCATCATATCTGGTTCAGCTACAGCCACTGCGAAGTCAGTTTTTTCAGTCTTTTTGATTTCAGCAATTAATTCTTCGCCACCAACATAGTCAGCACCAGCATCGCGACAAGCCTGTTCATTTGAAGGGCTAACGAAAGCAGCAACTTTAACAGTTTTACCTGTACCATGAGGTAGGGAAACAGCGCCACGAACTTGTTGTTCACCTTTTCTTGGATCGATACCAAGACGGAAATGAACTTCAACTGAAGCGTCGAATTTTACTTTACTATTTTTCTTTACTAAAGCGATAGCTTCAGCGATAGAATAATTTTTGTTTTTGTCGAAACCAAAGTCAACAACTTTAGCAACTTTTTTCTCAACTTTTTTTTCTACTTTTTCTTTTGACATAATTTTCGTGGTGCGAGCGAAAACATTAAAATGATTTTTCTCCCACAATTAATTTTATTATTTTATTTCAACACCCATTTGACGAGCAGTACCGGCAATAATTTTCATAGCGCCTTCAATACTAGTTGCGTTTAAATCGGGCATTTTTGTTTCAGCAATCGCGCGTAATTGATCTTCAGTAATAGAACCAACTTTAGTAGTCAATGGTTTACCTGAACCACTCTTAATACCAGCGGCTTTTTTGATAAGCTCTGATGCTGGAGCAGTTTTAGTGATAAAATCATAAGTACGATCTTCGTAAACAGTAATTTCTACTGGAACGATGTCACCCATTTTATCCTTAGTCTTTTCGTTGAATTTTTGACAAAATTCTTGAATGTTAAGACCATGTTGACCTAAAGCTGGACCGACTGGAGGAGCTGGATTAGCTTGGCCGCCGACGATCTGTAATTTGATAATTGTTTTAATTTTCTTTGCCATATTAATTTTATATTTTCGTAGAAGCCTGTTTTAACAGAACGAAAATAAATTTATTATATTTTTTTAATTTGTAGGAAATCTAATTCGACTGGAGTTTCACGACCAAACATAGAAACGTTAACTTTGATTTTACCTTTTGCTTCATCAATGTTGGTAATTTTACCCTCCAAGTTTTTAAATGGACCTTCAGTAATTCTAACCACATCACCCATGACCACGTCGATTTTAAATCTTGGTTCTTCTTCACCCATTCTTTTCTTAAGAGCTTTAACTTCTTCGTCGCCAATTGGCACTGGAGTTGAACCAACGCCGATGAAACCGGTAACATTTGGAGTGTTACGAACAACATACCAAGATTCGTCAGTCACTTCCATTTCTACTAAGACATAGCCAGGGAAGATCTTTTCTTCAATAATACGACGTTTGCCGTTTTTAATTTTAGTTTTCTTTTCAGTTGGAACTAAAACGCTGAAGATTTTATTGCCCATGTCCAAAGTTTCTACTCTTTGTCTTAAGTTGCGGGCAACGTTTTCTTCATAACCGGAGTAGGTGTGTAAAACGTACCAGCGGCGCCCCTGGTTTAGAGTTTGTTTGGCCATAAATTTAATTTATTATTAATTTTATTATTTAATTAGCATTTTTAATCCCAAAGTAAATGCCCAATCCAAAGCGCCTAAAAAAGCCGCTGTGCCGATACTAATACCAATCACTAAAATAGCGTAGTGATAAGTTTGTTTTTTTGTCGGCCAAGTAACCTTTTTCATTTCAGCTACTGAGTCTTTGATGTATTGTGTAAATTTGCTCATATTTGTTTAAATAAAAACAGCCTTGTCGGCCATTTGTTTATATACCTATATAATACCCGATAAAAGCAGGGGTGTCAATAGTTTTTTAGCTTAAAGATTATTTCTGGTGGTTTGCTTTTTTTTGCCGGGAGCGCTAAAATATAGATATAAAATAATGATTTAATTTAAGCTTATTTTTAAGAATCCCCGAGGGGTAAATTTTCTTTATATGGTTAGTCCAAATTTGATCAAAAAAAATGAGGTTAATTCATCAATTAATCCTAATGCCAAGAAGATATTTCAGCTAATTTTAGGTAAAAAACAGAAATCAGCGATTAAAAATTTTGATGATGACGTCCCAAGAATTCATGTTTCCCACATCGTTTCACGCTTGTCTTTTTTGTATGAAAAGATTCGTAATGCGGTTGATTATGATGACGATCACTTACTTAGAAAGAATGCTATTAAGCGCTTGTTAAAGCGTTATATTGTGATTGAGGGTATCGTCAGAGCTTACAAGAGTGAAGAGATGTCATACAACTTGTTAACAGAGCTTATTCAAGCTGGATATTTGCCGAATGATAAAATTCCGGAGGCTAAAATAAAAGAAGTAGCCGGTTTGCTGGATAAATATATTGAGTTGAAGCAGAACTATAAAAATTTAGTGTTAAATGGGGAAGATGACATTGTTGATATTGATAAAGATGATTCTGAAGGCGCTAAGATGATAAATTGGATTATTACTTTAGCGGCTACTGAAGTGGAAGATAATTTAAGTAAAGATGAGGTTCGTCAATTTTTTGTTTCAAATATGTTTGAGACCTTGTCTCGCATTATAAAATTGCCAAATGACTTACCTTACCAAAACGACTTAGATATTCAAATCTATTTAAGTATTGCGCGTAACTTCATGAATTTAGATCACGAGATGCTTAGTTTTGTGGTTTTTAAATATTATAATAATTGGGAAGATATTTCGAGTGAAGCGTTGATTGAGGTGGCTAAAAATTTAAAAGGTATTCATTCGGCCGTCGAGTATCAACTTGACCATCCGCTTATAAAGCAAATTGATAAAATTGTTCGCCGCTATACTTTATATTATTCTATTTTCCGAGAAATCGCCGAGGAGGATCCAGCAAAAAACTTTGAAAGCGCCTCTTCTAATATGAAGGCTTTCATTGGTTTGGTGAAAGAAAAGTGTCAGAAAAAATACGCCGTAGTTAAAGGACGTTTGTGGGGCGCTGGCATGAGAAGTATAATTTATATTTTTTTAACAAAATCGGTTTTCGTTTTTATTATTGAAATTCCAGCTATTAAACTTTTTGGTGAACCGATTAATTATGGCGCCTTGTTAATTAATATTTGTTTCCCGGCAGTCTTATTATTGATTGTTATTATGTTTACTAAAACGCCGAACGAACGAAATACGGAGAAAATCATTGATGGTATTAAGGAAATTGTTTATACCGACAATATGCGTCGCCAGCCGATTTATTTGCGGAAACTAACCAAGCGTAATATTATTACCGCTTCGATTTTTAATGCGATTTATTCTTTGGCTTTTTTGGTTTCAGTTAGCTTATTGGTTTATTTGTTAATTCTTATAAATTTCAACTGGGTTAGTATCACTATTTTCTTGTTCTTCTTAACCTTTGTTAGTTTTTTTAGTTTTAGAATTAAACGTGATGTTCGTAAATATGTAATTACAGAAGAGAAGGAAACTATTTTTAGTTTCTTGTTTAACTTTTTTTACATGCCGATTGTAGCGATGGGTAAATTTTTATCGGATAATATTTCACGCGTTAATATTTTTATTTTCATTTTAGATTTTATTATTGAAACTCCATTTAAGGTTATCGTTGGTATTGTTGAGGAGTGGTCAAGATATCTAAGTGAAAGAGAAGAGGAATTAAGATAATATTATGTTATATATTGTATCCACTCCAATTGGTAATTTGGAAGACATTACTTTACGTGCTCTACGAACTCTAAAAGAGGTCGATTATATTTTATGTGAAGATACTCGTGTTGCCGGAAAACTTTTAGCGCACTATGAAATAAAATCTAAATTAATTTCGTTTCATCAACATTCCAGTCCAGAAAAAGTTAAATATTTAATTGACTTATTGCGCCTGGGAAATTCCTTGGCGCTTATTACTGATGCTGGCACTCCAGGCATTTCTGATCCTGGTGGAAAGTTAATTGAGGAAATATTAAAATTGGATGCTGATGCTAAAATTGTTTCCATTCCTGGCGCCTCAGCCATTACAGCTTTAGTGGCGGTTTCTGGCATGCCAATTGATCGCTTTGCTTTTTACGGCTTCTTACCCAATAAAAACGGCCGCCAAAAGATGTTGAAAGAAATTGCGCTCGCCCAATACCCGGTAATTTTATATGAATCCAAGCACCGCATTTTAAAAATGTTGAGAGAAATTATATTGATTATGCCAAGCGCTTACTTGGTGGTTGGTCGGGAATTAACCAAGATGCATGAAACTATTTATCGCGGTAGCGCTGAAAGTATTCTGCAAACACTGGAAGCGACAGCGGTGGAGCAAAAAGGGGAATTCGTTGTTATTATTAAGAATGAAAAATAAATATGCCAAATAAAAATTTTTATATCACCACAACTTTACCATATATTAATGCTGAGCCACACATTGGTTTTGCTAAAGAAATTATTAATGCTGATGTAATTGCACGTTATCATGCCTTAAAAGGTGATGATATATTTTTTAATACCGGCACCGATGAACATGGTTTAAAAATTTACCAAAAAGCTCAAGGGTTGGGTGTGAGTGTTGATAAATATTGTGATGATAGTGCGCTTAAGTTTAAAGTGTTGCAAGAATTATTAAACTTAAGTTGTAATAGTTTTATTCGGACAACTGATGTTAAGCATGTGGCGGCCGCCCAAGAATTTTGGCGCCGTTGTGAGAAAAATGGTGATATTTATAAAAAGAAATATAGCACTAAATATTGCGTGGGTTGCGAACTAGAAAAGACTGACTCAGAGCTTGTTGATGGTCGCTGTCCGTTGCACCCAAATGCAGAACTCGAGATTATTGATGAGGAAAATTATTTTTTTCGTTTTTCCGCTTATCAAAAAAAGTTGTTGAAATTTTACGAGGAAAATCCTGAGTTCGTAGTACCCAATCATCGCTTTAATGAAATAAAAAATTTCGTGGCTGGTGGTTTGCAGGATTTCTCGGTGTCACGCTTAAAGGAAAAAATGCCTTGGGGGATTACTGTTCCGGGTGATGATAATCAAGTTATGTACGTTTGGTTTGATGCTTTAGTTAATTATATTTCTTGTTTAGGGTGGCCAAATGAGACAGCCGAGTTTAAAAATTTTTGGCCGGGCGTGCAGGTTTGCGGTAAAGATAATTTGCGCCAACAAACGGCGATTTGGCAAGCGATGTTAATGTCGGCTGGTGTTGCTAATTCTAAACAAGTTTTAGTTTTTGGCTTCTTAACACTCAATGGTCAAAAAATTAGTAAGTCACTTGGCAACACAATTGATCCACGCGAGTTGGTGGAAAAATATGGGGTTGATCCGGTGCGTTATTACTTATTAAAGGAAGTTTCTACTTTTGAAGATGGTGATTTCTCTTATGAAAAAATGGAAAAACTGTACAATGCTGATTTGGCTAATGGTTTAGGTAATTTGGTGGCCCGCACTTCTAATTTGTTAGAAAAAAATGAGATTGAATTACAATTAGTGGAAAATAGTGACACGGACTTCAGTCGAGCTGTTTTTGCGGCCTTGGATGAATATAATTTTTCTGAAGCTTTGAAAATAGTTTGGGAAAAAATAAAACAGAGTGATGAATTTTTGAGTCAAACAACGCCATGGAAGATGACTGAAAAAGAACAAATTACTAATACTTTGCGCCCGGTGGCCCAAAATATTTTAAACATTGCTTATTGTTTGCAAGCTTTTTTGCCGGAAACAGCTAAAAAAATATTGCGCCAATTTTCCTACGCTCAAGTTAAAAAAGGTGATTCTTTATTTCCTAAGATAGTCTAAATAATTCTAAAAAATATGGTGTCATTTTTTGATTTAGCTTTAATTTTAGTATTGGCCGGTTTTTGTTTTTACGGTTTTTTTAATGGTCTATTAAAAATGGCCGGGAACTTTGTTGGTTTAATTTTAGGTTCTTGGTTAGCGGCTCATTACTATTTAACTTTTTATAATAATACTACTTGGCTTTATTTCGGTCATGAGAATCTTGGTCGCATCGCCTCTTTTGTAATTATTTTAATTTTGGTGCGCTTAGTGGTGGGAATCGCTTTTTATATTTTACAAAAAGTGTTTAATTTAATTTCCATTATTCCATTTACTAAATTAATCGATAAATTGGCTGGTGGCGCGTTTGGTTTAGCAGAAGGTGCGTTTTTTGCTGGAACTATTATTTACGTAGCCTCACGTTATACTTTAATTACAACTTTTTTAGGGGCGCAAATGACTAGTTCTAAAATTGCGCCAACGTTAATAAAATTAGTTGACGTCCTAACTCCACTTTACCCGGAAGCATTACGTATTTTAAAATCGATTATAAGCTAAGTGAAATTTAATTTTTATGATTAAGACGGATTTATCAGATAATGATTTAATTGTTAATAGTTTAAAAAATAATAAAGTAGTAGTTTTACCGACCGATACAATTTATGGTTTTAGTTGCCGTTTAAATAGTAAGTCCGCTATTACCAAAATTTATAAGATTAAAGAAAGAGATGTTAGTAAGGCGTTAATAATTTTGGTTGGTAGTTGGTGTATGTTAAAAAAATATACTTATCTGTCCGCTAAACAGGATAAATATTTGCGTTCGGTTTGGGTGGATGGTGTTCGTCCGACAACTGTAATTTTGCGGGGGCGAGATATTTTACCGGGGAATGTGATGGCGGCAGATAGGAGTGTCGCAGTTCGTTTGCCAAACAAGCAATTTTTAGTTAAAATAATAAAGTCATTAGGTGAGCCAATAATTTCTACTAGCTTAAATCTTAGTGCTAAAAAAAATTTAAATAATGTTAAGAATCTAGATAAATATTTTAAAACTATTGGCCCAGATGTGGTGGTTGATGATGGTGTGCTTGATAATGAGTCGTCCCGCATAATTGATATTAGAGATATAAACGATATAAAGATTATAAGAAATTAAATAATATAAAAAATACTATGTTTAAAAATATGTTTCAAGGTGAAAAACGGAAGAAGTATAAAAAGATACTAAGAGTAGTTCTTATTGTTATTGTGGTTTTGTTGGTGTTGTTTGTAACTTTTGTTTCTGGTGCTTATTCAGCGCAACGTTCCAATATTGTAAACATCTTATCATCTAAAGAGGTTAGCGCTGATACTCAGGGTTTTGATTATAATTTATATCAAACGGTTTTAAGTAGCTTAAAACAATCTTATGTTGATAAAGGTAAGATAAGTGATAAGGATGCTTTCTACGGTGCCTTAAAGGGAATGACTGCTTCAATTGGTGATCCTTATACAGTCTTTTTTGATCCTAAAAATAATAGTGATTTTAAAAATGACATGGCTGGAACGTTCGAGGGAATTGGCGCGGAAATTGCTTTGAAAAATGACGTTATAACAATCGTCTCACCACTAGATGGTATGCCAGCACAAAAAGCTGGGTTGCGTGCTGGTGATCAAATTTATGCAGTTAACGGTACATCTACACTTGGTCTTAGTGTTGATGCTGTGGTGCGTATGATTCGTGGACCAAAAGATACTTCAGTGACAGTGTCAGTTTATCGCAGTGGATTAGACAAGCCAAAAGATTATGTTATTAATCGTGGTGTAATCACTGTTAAAAGCGTTAAAACTTCTTTGCGGTCTGATGGTCTTTACGTAGTAACTGTTTCAGCTTTTAATAATGATACTCGTGGCTTATTTGATAAAGCGGTGGGCGATATTTTGCAGAAAAATCCTAAAGGTATAATTTTAGATTTAAGAAATAATCCAGGTGGCTATCTAGATACGGCTGTGGCCATGGCAAGTGAATGGGTGGAGGCTGGCCCAGTGGTGATTGAAAAATCAGGTGATGGTAAAGAGAATAAATATTTAAGTAACGGTAATGCGCGCTTAAAGAATTTTAAAACCGTTATCTTGGTTAACCAGGGCAGTGCCTCAGCCTCTGAAATTGTCTCCGGTGCTTTACGTGATTACAATAAGGCCACTTTAATCGGTCAAAAAACTTTCGGTAAAGGTTCGGTTCAAACACTAGTTGATTTCGCTGACGGCTCAGCTGTGAAAGTGACAATTGCCAAGTGGTTTACACCGAATGGTGACAGTATAAATGAAATTGGAATTGAGCCAAATAAAAAAGTTGAAATGACTAATGATGATTATAACAAGGGACGCGATCCACAAATGGATGAAGCTGTTAAAAGTTTATTGTCTAAATAGTATAAAAAAATGCGACTGACCGAAAGGTGAGTCGCATGTTGTTTTTTTAAATTTGTGAATTAATATTCGGCTTCAAAATCTTCTGGGATTTCTATACCGAGCCCATTAGCCAAGGAAAGAGCTGCTTTGAATTCACTAATTAATTCTAATTGTTCATAACCATCTAATTCATTATAAGCCAGTGTTATTTTAATTCGGTCATTGTTCTTGTTCTTGTTGTTTTTGTCTTTTTCTTGATTAGATTTTTCAAGAGGCTTATTAAGACTTTCATGTTTACGAGAAAAGTTGAATAATTGGTCACCAACTTCATTGTATTCAGTCTCGAAGTTTTCGACTAAATAAGATATTAAAGCTGGCATTTTTGTTCGAATAATTTCTTCACCGTTTTCACTGTCGACAAAGATGAATTTTCCGTTTTTTTTAAAGATCGATATCGTTACCATTTTTCTTATTTTTTTTGGAGTGAAACATTTAAATAACTATTAAAATAATAACATAAATATTAAAAAAAAGCAATAGTATGACTAAAACAAAAAAAACAAAGTTCATTTTTGTGGTTGGTGGTGTGATGAGTGGTGTGGGTAAGGGAATTACGACTGCTTCTATTGCTGAAATCTTACAATCTAAAGGTTATGAGGTTTCTTGCATGAAAATGGACCCTTATATTAATGTTGATGCTGGCACCATGAATCCAATTGAGCACGGTGAAGTTTTTGTGACCGAGGATGGTGATGAGACTGATCAAGACATTGGTAACTATGAAAGATTTTTGGGTAAAAATATTTATAAAGAAAATTACATGACTACTGGTCGAATTTACCAGACAGTTATCAATAAGGAAAGAAATTTAGAGTACCAGGGTAAGTGCGTGCAAGTTGTGCCACATATCCCAATGGAAATCAGAAGTCGTATCGACAAGGCTGTTAAAAAAACCAAAGCAGAAATCATGGTGATTGAAATTGGTGGTACGGTTGGTGAATATGAAAACTTATTATTTTTAGAAGCAGCACGTGTGATGAAATTGCAAAATCCAAAAGATGTGATGTTTGTGATTGTGTCTTATTTGCCACTACCAAGTATGCTTGGTGAAATGAAAACCAAGCCAACCCAACACGCGGTGCGTAATTTAAATAGCGCTGGAATTCAACCGGATTTTATCGTCGCGCGCTCCAGTGTGCACATTGATCAACATCGTCGGGATAAGTTGGCAATTAATTGTAATGTTTCTCCGGAGAATGTTATTTCCGCTCCTGACGCTGATTCTATTTATGATATTCCATTAAATTTTGAAAAGGATCGTTTAGGTGATCGCATGTTAAAACAATTTGGTTTACGCGTTCGTCGCACTAGCGGCAATAAGGATTGGGAAAATTTTGTTAAAGCGAGTAAAATTAAAACTTCCGAAATTACCATTGGCATCGTCGGAAAATATTTTGCGACTGGTGATTTTTCCTTGGGTGACTCTTATATCTCGGTGTTGGAGGCTGTAAAACATGCCGCTGCTTATAATCATTGCAAGGTTAAGGTGGAGTGGATTAGCGCTGAGGATGTGGAGAAAGACGGTGTTGGCATTCTAAAGCATTTAAAGGGCATTCTCGTGCCTCAGGGCTTTGGTAGTCGCGGCGCCGAAGGGAAGATTATGACCATTCAATATTGTCGTGAAAATAATGTGCCGTATTTTGGTTTGTGCTATGGTATGCAAATGGCTGTGATTGAATTTGCGCGCCACGCCTGCGGTTTAAATAATGCTAATTCCGAAGAGGTTGATAAAAAAACTTTGTATTCCGTTATTCATATTATGCCGGAGCAAGAAAAATTAATTCGGGAAAAAGGTTATGGTGGCACAATTCGTTTAGGTGGTTGGCCTTGTAAGATAAATGCCAATACGCACATGGCCAAAGCTTATGCTAAATTTACAAAAGAGAAAACTGTTTCCGAACGTCATCGCCATCGTTATGAATTCAACAATGATTACCGTGAACTTTTAACTAAGAATGGTTTGACGATTGCCGGCACTTCGCCGGATGGTCGGATTGTGGAGGCCGTCGAAATCACGGAACACCCATTTTTTATTGGCACTCAATTTCATCCCGAATATATTTCTCGCCCCTTAAGTCCGCATCCATTGTTCGTCGAATTTATTAAAGTTTGCAAGTCACTGAAAAAATAATATTAAGGTAAATAAAAAAGCCCCGGAAGAATGTTTCTTCGGGGCTTTGTGTTTTTGTTTTTTCAGATTAATTCCTAGAATAGGGGATCAACTTTGTTGTAAAAAATTCTCATAGCGTAGATGTTGGTTGAACCGTCATCTGTTAAAGAATTTTTGCATTTTGCGTATGTTCCGTAAGCCTGAAACCAGTGGAGTTTTCCGTCACCATTATCAACATTAAAGTTAAATAATAAGTCGGTATATCCAGATGGTGGCACGTCGGTCGCGATGCTAACAGTAATTGTTCCGTTGGCTTTGTCGATCTTTTCTATAGTGTAGGTAGCATCATTTGCCACGTTACTATAAATAGTTACTCCGCCAGGACCAACGTGAGGAATGTTTAATGTTCCGTTACGTGGATCAACTTTTGAATTGGCTAAGCTAACTGTGAAAGTAGCCTTAACACTCGGATAGCCCCTGGAACTTTTTGTTCCGAGACTGCTAACTGTTGGTGAGCTAACTAGATTTTGCGGTTGGTAATTCCAAGCGTAAGTCCAGATATCATTGTTTTTGTTTGTGGTAGTATCTCTACCTGATCCGTCTTTATTAATGTATAAATTAGGATCTTTTTTGCAACCGTTAAAGCTTAATAAAGCTACAATTGCCATGCTTAGGAAAATACTTACATTTCTCATGATCTATGGTTTTAATCGTTTATATTCAATTTTTAAGGAACTTCAATTTTATATTATATTACATTAATCTGATGTATTAGTGTAGCACATTATTTTTTTATTGTCAATAGTTGGTATTCATTTATAATGTTTTTAACAATATCATCCCAGCTGTATTCAGTCTTAACTCGGGCGTACATATCTTCTTTATTTTTATTGATAATTTCTTCGTGTAACAATAAGTATTCCAACGAAACTTTAAGATCGTGGATGTCGGTATTTTTAAAGCTTAGGCCATTTACATCAACTACTTCACGGTTAGCTGGAATATCACTTACCAAACAAGCGTTCTTATAAGACATAGCCTCTAAAAGGGCGATAGATAAACCCTCAGATTCGGATGGTTGTACAAATAAATAGGCATTAGAAAATAATTCCGCTAAAGTCTGACCACCTTGTTTACCGGTAAAGATAATATTTTTATTGTCACCCGCCAAAGCTTTTAATTCTTCAACATAGTCATCAGTATAAGAGCTGTCGCCCACGATTACTAATTTTTTATCGGTTTTAATTTGTTGGTAAGCTGCAATTAAATAGTGTAAACCTTTATGTCTAATTAAACGGGAAACAGCCACAATGTAGTTATCTTTGGCTAGACCCCATTGTTTAATGCTGTTAGCCTCTAAAATTTCTGGCAAACTTACGCCATTAGGAATATATTTAGCTCGAGCATTATATTTAGCTTTAGCATAAGCTTCTAAATCTTTAGAAACAGTAATAGTTTTATCAGCTAAGTGACAAGCAACCATTTCGCCAAACTTTAAATAAAGACGAGCAAATACTCCCCATTTCTGGTGATAGTAATCTTGGCAGTGAAAGGTGAAAACGATTGGAGTTCGGGGTTTAAATAGTTTAATTAAAAACATTAAAGATGATGGTCCGATAGAATGAAAGTGAACGACATCAACTTTGCGTTTAAAAATAAGATCAAGGCATGACAAAAAAGTGTGGACAATAGCTTCCAGATTTTTACTTTTAACGCTGGGAATGTTGATTATTTCTACGCCCTTATACTCCTTTAAATCGCTGCCAGTATAACCTTTACGAGAATAGGCAATAACTTCATGTCCAGCTTGAACCAAGCGGATTGCTAGATTCTCAACGTGAGTCTCAACGCCGCCGCTATTTGATGGTATTCCTTTTTGTCCAATTAAAGCTATTTTCATATATTTATTAGTGATTTAAGATTATAGCAGATTTTTATATATTTGTCAATAAGAAGAGCTAATAAAAAAATAGCCAAGTAATTTTGGCTATTTTTAGATAATAAATTTTAAACAAGAGCTACAACCATCTTTTGCGGACAAAAAATAAAAGCATAATTACGCCTAGGCCTCCAATAATCAAGGAAACTATCCAGAAGGCGTGGGGATTATTAGCAAAGGGAATTCCAGGAACGCTCATGCTGAACATTGTTGCTAGTAAAGTTAAAGGGAAAACGATAACCGAAAAGATGGTTAAGGTTTTCATAACTTTGCTCATCTCATTGTCGAGTAATGATTGATTGGTATTATTTAGAGCTTCAATCATTTCTTTTTGGTTATCAAGCATTGTCCAAATTCGATCAGAGTGGTCAACTAAATTGTTGTAATGGGTTTTAATTTCACTTTGACTAATTAGACCACTTTTAACTTCGGTTAATTCGCCGAGAATATGTTTGTGGTTTTGTAATATTTTACGCAAGTTGATTATATTGCGACGTAAATTCAAAATTAAATTTGTAGCAGCATTAGATTTTTTGGAAAAGATTAAGTCTTCCACTCGATTAATGTCTAAGCTGGTGTTATCAATTAATTTGTAGCAATCGTTTATCAGGCAATTAAGTAAGTCATACAATAAGATGATTGATGACTTGATGTTATAATTATTTAAATATTCTTTGTCATTGCTGCAGTTAGAAAAAAAATCAATTAATGCTGGAACATTATTATTGTGAACGGTTATTAAATAGCCGTGGCTAATAAAAAATTCTATTTCGCCGGCAATTATTTTTCCGTTAATTAAAACAGGGAAATGTAAAATTATAAAAAAATATTTTTTTTCTCTAGCAATCATTGGTCTTTGGGAAAAGACAGTGGCCGCAGAAGCTTCTAGATGACTTAGGTTAAAGTCGTAGTTGCTTTGTAAGAAGTTGATTTCATCATCACCGGCGTCAATAATGTTAGTCCAAACAATATTGTCTTTTTCCTTTAACCCGCCCAATGTTATTTGCGATATTTTATTACTAATCTTTTTGAAATCGTTCATATTTTTTTATAATAATTATTAATTTAATTTTAACATATTTAATAAAATCCGACAAATAAAAAATTTGCTAAATTATGCAAAAAATCATATAATAGAGAATATGATAAAAATCTTAGGTGTTAAGGTTAATGAATTTAGCGCACAAGAAGTTCGGGAACGAATTGATATTTTTTTGCGCTCTAATCGACCGCGTTTTGTGGCGACATTAAATCCAGAAATAGTATTGGCCGCTCAAAAAGATGAGGAATATTTTTACATATTAAATCAAACCGACTTATCACTTATTGATGGTGTTGGTTTGAAATTCGTGGCGCGACTTTTGGGGAAAAGAATTCCACGACTAACTGGTGCTGATTTAAGTTTGGAAATATTACAAACGGCCAGTGAGCGCGGTTTACGGGTTTTAATAATTAACCATTGCAATGGATTGTCTTGCGACCGCGAAATTCAAGTGGCGCTTAAAGATAAATATCCCAATTTAAAACTCTGTGTTAAAAGTGTTCAACTTGATTCCATGAGGATGCCAAATCTGGGCAAAGAAGAGAAAGAATTTGATATTATGTTTGTTGCTACTGGCGCACCGCATCAGGAAAAATTTATTTATCATAATTTACACAATGTTCTTGGTTTACGTTTAGCTATTGGTGTTGGTGGTTCTTTTGATTTTGTTAGTGGTAAGGCCACTCGAGCTCCAAAAATAATGCGCCAACTTGGCATGGAGTGGTTGTGGCGTCTAGTTAAATATCCAAAAAAACGAGCTGGTCGTATTTATAATGCGGTTGTAAAATTTTCTTTGGCTTTTTTAAAGTCACGTTTAGTTAATCCTTGGTTTTATCGCGATAATATTGCCTGCTTGGCTTACAAAAAAGAAGCTGATGATTATTATGTTTTAATAGTTGAAAGGGAAGATGATAATGATCATTGGCAATTACCTCAAGGCGGAACCGATGATGAAAATTTAGCTGTGGCCGCTTTTAGAGAGTTGAGCGAGGAAACAGGAAATTCTAATTATAAAATCTCGGCCACCTTTCCCAATTTATATAAATATAAGTTTGGTAAGAAAAATAAAAAGCATGTTTCTTATAAAGGACAACGCCAAGGTTTAGCTTTGGCAGAGTTTGTCGGGAAAGATAAAGATATAAAATTAAATTATTGGGATCATTGTGACTGGCAATGGGTGCGTAGTGATAAACTTTTAAATTCAGTTCATCCATTGCGCCGAGCCTCGACTAAAATATTCTTAGAAAAGTTTAATGAGTATATTTCTAAACACAAAATTAAATAGTAGTATTTACAAAAATTAAAAAACGTGTTAATATAGTGTCATGAAAAAAATATTTAAAATCTCAATTTTACTCTTATTAATTTTTACTCTCTTTCGTGGAGCCAGTTTTGCTTGGGGTAGCCAAGAAGATGAAGTGAATCAAGAAATTAAAAAATTAAACGATCAAATAAACGCGAGCAAACAAAGAATCGTTGATGCTCAAGCCCGACAAAAACAGTATAGTGATTTAATTTTACAAAAGGAGTCAGAGAAAAGTGATTTAAGTAATCAAATCGATACCCTTAGTGCGCAGATCGCTCAATCCCAATCCGAAATTGATACTGTTGCTTTGCAAATTGATGAAACTAATTTAGAAATGAAGCGGACGACGATTGATATCCAAAATACTAACGACCAAATTGAGCAAGAAAAAAATCATATCGCCAATCTTTTAAAGATTATGTATAAGAATGATAAAGTTTCCACTTTAGAAATTTTATTGTTAAATAATTCCTTGGCTGATTTTATAAATCAGGTGCAGTATCTTGATAATACTAACGAGGAAATAATTAAAAGTGTTGATGGTTTAAAAACTGACAAGGATAAATTAGAACAAAATGAAAAATTACTTGTCGACAAACAAGCACAACTCGCTGATCTAAAAAAAGTGATGGATGAGAAAAAAGCAATTTTAGATTCAGAGTTAAGTGATAAAAATTACGTCTTAGATAATACCAATAAATCTGAGCGCCAATACCAAAGTTTATTGGCAGCTGCCAGACAAGAAAACGCCCAGGCGTCAGCCGATATTTCTAAGACTGAGAAACAGGTTCGAGATAAACTTAATTCTTTAAAAAATAAACCAGCCTTAAATTACAGTGGCTTTATTTGGCCGGTAGCGAAAAATTACATAACTACAAGATTTCATGATCCAGATTATCCTTTTAGAAAGACTTTAGGTGAACATCCTGGTTGGGATATTAAAGCTGGTCAAGGTTCTAATTTGTATGCGGTGTCTGATGGTTATGTGGCCCGCGTTAAATTTGATGGCTCTAAAAACTACGCTTACATTATGATTATTTACGGTGACGGTCTTTCTAGTGTTTATGGCCACGTGTCCGCAGTTAACGTGAAAGCTGATCAATATGTGACACAAGGACAAGTTATTGGTCACAGTGGCGGTATGCCAGGCTCAATTGGAGCTGGACCATTTACCACTGGACCTCATTTACATTTTGAAATCAGAAAAGACGGTATTCCAGTTGATCCAGCCGGATACTTACAATAAAAATAAAATTAAAAAAGAACTCCGCATTGGAGTTTTTTTTGTTGAGATATTACTATTAAAACTGGCTTTGATTGTGAACCTTTTTATGAATATCGCGTAATTGTTTATTGGTAACGTGAGTATAGATTTGAGTGGTGGAGATATTTTTATGGCCCAGAAACTCTTGTACAAGGCGCAAATCAACTCCTTGTGCTAGTAAGTCAGTGGCAAATGAGTGTCTTAAAGTATGTGGCGTCGCATTAACCGGTAGACCGGAAACGCGGACATATTTTTTAACTAATTCCTCGACACTTTTAACGGATAGGCGGCGATCTTTGTCGGTTTTAGCGATACCAGGTTTAAAATTTATAAACAGGGCAGGGTCCATGTCGGTTCGTTTCTCGAGGTATTTTTTAATGATATTAACCGCTCTTTCGGAAAAATAAACTGTTCTAACCTTAGAACCTTTTCCAACTATAGTCATTTCTAAATCGGTTGAAGCGGCGCGTAAACGCAGGTCATCACGATTAATTTTGGTTAGCTCAGAAACACGAAGTCCGGTAGAGAAGAGGGTCTCTAAAATTGAGCGATCACGAAGTCCGCGCACATCCAAAATACTTGGGGCTTCTAATAATTTTTTTAGTTGATCAATTTTTAAAAATTTTATTTCGCGCTCGGCCCGATCCTTAGCTAATTTTACTTTTGACGGCGGTAGAGAAGTAATATTTTTTTCGACAAAAAATTCTAATAAACTGCGCAGGGAAATCAAGTAGTAGTTCTGAGTGCTCTTTTTTAATAATTTTTTATTGACAGGGTCAACGAAGCGAGACAAAAATAAACGGTAGCGCCAAATATGATCATCACTTAATTGATCTGGAGTTAATTCGGCTAAGTCGCTACTTTTTAGCCATTTAAAAAATTTGTTTAAAAATCGTGAATAATTTTCTTGAGTCTTAACTGATAAACCTTTTTCAATTTCACAGTAGTCAATAAAGTCGCCAAGATATTTTATTATCGCTTTAGCCATAGGGAAATACCTTAAATGTTTTAAATGCTTAAATTCGGTGATATACAATACTTCGCATAATGTATATTAATCCACCTATTGTTATATATCTTTTTAGGCTTTACAGCCGTTTATTTGATATATAATACTTAAAGTACTAATAACTAATAACTAATCACTAACCCCATTAAATTAATGCTTGGTGTAAAGATTAAAGCAATTTTTAGGATTATTAAAAATAGTCCGATAGTTACTAAACAAAAAACAAAAATCGCACTACCAAACACAAATTTAAAAAGTTTTTCACTATTCATGTTCATATATTTTTATTCATAGTAGATGCGATCACCATACCGCAGATCCACTTTTTTCTTAATTGTTTTATTTAATTTATCTTTAAGTGCTGTTAAGCTCTTTATTTGGTCTTCTGGCACTTGTTTGACACTAAAGTAGATGGTTAGGCCGGAATTTAACTGGGCTTTTATAGTGTCAATATCTGAGTCTATGATAAAACGACTAACCCATAAACTATGATCGGCCTCAGCATCCATAATTTTGCTAATTTTATTAACAAAGTCCAGATAGATCGGATCAATAGTAATTATATCATTTTTTATTAAAGGATTATATAGATTGTCTATAATTGAATAATTATCTTTATTATTTTTTTTAACTTCAATTAAGGCTTCCTTTTGGATACTTAAAACATCTGGCACTGGAGCGCTGGCAATATCAGTGCTGCTAGCATTTAAATCGGTGCTAGTGCTTACACTCGGTATAATATTTAAATTGGCAATCGGGGTAAAATTACTTGGAATTTTATTGATAACATGACCATCTTTATCAATATAATAGTAATCACCATTCTCACCCCAAATAAAGGCATATTCTCGTTCGTGGACAGAAATATTTAAGTTGCCAGTTATGCTTTTTTTAATAGAAACATCGAGAAAGCCAAATTTATCTAAAAGATCATTAATAGCTTTTCCCTTGTTAAAAATAATGATATTTTTTTGCGAAAATATTAAAGCCCTTTGACTCGCTATTTGATTTTGAATAATACTGGAAACATCTGATTCGTTGGTTCGAATTAATCCATCAATTTTTACAGATCTAATATTAAACACTGGTGAAAATAAAAAAAACCAAAATAATAAAATAATAAAAAAAACCGCAGCAATTAAAATAATTTTAAAATTGCCGAAGATATTTTTGTTGGAATTTCCCCGTTTACCGTAAAACGGATTTTGCAGACTTTTTCGACTGTAGTCTTGTTTGATATTCCCTTTGTTTTCGTAATAACTTCTTATTTCCATGCTTGACATATTTTGATTTTTATATTATTTCCCGATGAATGTTAGATTGTAGATCGGTTAATATTTCATAAGATATAGTGTTCTCAAGTTTAGCTAGATTGTTAACGGAGTTTGGTGCGCTATTATCAAGCGATATTAGCTCTACTCTATCCCCTATCGCCACGTCGTTATCTTGGCAATCAAGACAAGTTAAATTCATACAAACCCGTCCGGCAATTTTAGCAAAGAATGGTTTGTTGTTCATGATTTTAAATTCGCCTAGACTCGACAGCCTTCGATCAAGTCCTTCATAGTAACCGAATGGAATAGTGGCAATTTTGGTGGCTTTGGTAGCAATATAACTTTCATTATAAGAGGCGGAATCTCCTGGTTTTAAATCTTGGGTAGCGGAAACGGTTGATAGTAGTCTGAGGGCTGGTTTTAGGCCACTGGCAGCCTTGTAGGCTGGGTGTTCAGGTGAAAACATGTTGTAGCCGTAAAGCGCAATCCCGGCGCGGTAAGCGTTTATTTTGGGGTTATTTATAGTGAAGATACCAGCTGAATTTCCTAGGTGAACAATTTTAGGATGAAATCCAGAATTATTTAAAATTTCTAAATAGTTTAAAAAGTTATTCAATTGTTTGTCGTTTAAATCAGAACTTATTTCCGCTGAGGCTAGGTGAGAACATAAACCAACAACATTAAGTTTGTTTAAATGTTTTTTAGCCTGTCCCATAAACTCTTTAAAGTTGCCAATTCCCTCTCGGTTCATGCCAGTGTTAACAAACAGATGAATAAAAGCACCTGGATATTTGTCAGCTAAGTGTTTAATGGTGGCTAAATTGTAAACGCAAAACTCGCTGCGATCGAGCCGACAATAACCGTAAGCTTGAAGTGGCATTTCATTTAAGATGATAACTTTTTTTCGGAAATTTTTATAAGCAATTTGAGCTTCTGGAAAAGAGTCAACAATAACGGCCTTGGCTGATGACTCATTTAGTATTTGGCAAAGCTCTTTTAGGCCGTGGCCATAAGCATTGGATTTTAAAACCGGAAAAATAGTCGCATCTTTTTGGATGGACTGTAAATAAGCAAAATTTTCTAAAATATTGCGTTTAATTATTTGGATTTCGTTTAGAGGCCAATATTTAGGCTTAATTAGCTTTCGGAAAAAATCAATCATAGCTTAAAACAATTTTAATTATTATAATCTTAGCATTTTATCTAAATATAAACAAGATTTTCAATTATAAAAAACGCCCCAGAAATGAGACGTTTTTTGTAGTTGAAAGTTGATTATAGATTATTGTTCGTTCGCTACCACTAGTCCGTTATTAGCGCCAAAGTGAGAGTCGGTAATTTTAGTATCAAGATCATTTAAATTTCCAGAAATAGTTTGATCGCAAAATTTATCATGAGCGGTATAGCGAATATTATTTAGCAGAGAAATAGTTTTTCCGATATCACTGATTTCCGGGATAACACCAAGTTCAAAAGCAACACGATAAACACCGTTACCATCTTTAGAAATTTCATCCATTTGCCATAGGGCATGACCAGTGTTGCTGTTATAATTTAAACCACCGGACAGCAAACTTTTATTATCAGTCCAGATAGCAGCACTTGGCACGTCAGCACTAACAGTTATATTATCAAGGTCATTTCCCTTGTTGTTTATTTCTAAAAATACCCAATATTTTGTGGCCATATCAACCATTGGTGGTACTGGTCCAACACCAAGTTGATCACCTTGTTGGCTGTAATAACGAACCATGGCTGAAGCTTTTAGACTCGATAAAATTTTTGTCTTATCAGAAATTAGGTGGTATTTTAAAGTTTGTTCACTAATTTTATACTGCACAAGAACATCGAGCGGTAACTCTACCTCAGAGTCAGTTTTTAATCTCTTGTAGTTAACTGTAATATTGATTTTACCTGATTCACCTGGATTTAATGAATCTGTGATGTTGATGATTTTATCGCTAAGTGTCGTTTTTTTATCAAAATCAAGTAGTTTAATAGAGCTTATCTCAAAATCATTGTGGCCAGAAAAAAGGCTAAATTTAATATTGGATAATTGACTAGCCTCCTTGTTTTGAAAGTTTATTAAGTAGTTTATGCTTTCCCCGCCTCGAGCAGTATTTTTATCAGGTGTAATTGATAGTTTAAAATTTGATTCGCCCACATTAAGCGCGACAAGCTTATCAAGTTGCTTTAATTCTTCTCCGTCGATTATTAGATAGGTACTAATGGTAATATTTTTAAGACCAACACCGGAACTGCTAATAGCCGTGAAATTAATATCTTTGGTTTGTCCGGGAGCAAGATTTTTAATAATTAAAGTATTGTCATTTACACCAGATTCAAGACCTCTGAATTGTAATTGTTTATCAATGACTAATTTTATCTCATCAGTCGTGGTAGCGCCATTGTTTTTAACTTTTAACTTACCGCTAAATTCAATATTGTTATAGATTTTATCCGGTAGTTCTGTCTCGATACTTAAAGCAGAATCGTTGATATTATAATCAAAGTAACTCAAGATTCCTGTGCCACATTGATCACAAGTAAGGCTGGAAAAAAGCTGGGCATCATGATTTATGGCGCCAGAAATTATACTATGAATTTTAAATTCACCCGATTGTCCTTGTTTTAAATCTCCAATAGTTAAGGAATTAGTTTTAATGTCATAAGTGCTGGTTGGCTCAACTCCAGTAATAGTGAAATTGTTTGGTAAATTTAAATTTAAAACATTATTTTTTGTATCTTGATTGGCTTGATATTTAAAAGTAAAGTCGTTGGTTGTGCCACTACTTATTTTACTTGGGCCACTAATACTAACGCTGACCGTTGCTTTTGGTTGCCAATTTTTAATGACAAAAAAAGTGATTAACAATGTAATTATGGTTAAGACAAAAAAGATATCCGCAAACAAATGGAATGGTTTACCTTTATAATGTTTTTCGTGTCGTCGTTTTAAGTATTTGAGCATATTTTTATATTTTATTTTAGAAATTAGCTGAGCTTACTAAAATTTCTTGAGTTCCATTGTTATCAATATCTTCAACGCTAACCTTGACTCCAGTTTTAATATTAGCATCATAGGCCATGAATTTTTTCAGTAATTTTCCGTTCTTATCAAAAATTCTAACTTCTGGACCACCGCCTGCGCCTGCGCCAGTCACAATTTCATTTTGACCATCACCGTTAACATCACCAACGGCCACGCTAACGCCACCTTTAAAGTTTTTGTCGTAAGCCATGAATTTGGAAAAAAGTTGACCAGTTTGACTGAAAATTCTAATTTCTGGACCGCCACCTGGGCCGGCACCAGTCACAATTTCTTTTTTACTGTCACCGCCAATATTACCACTCGCCACACTAACACCACCTTTAAATTTTTTGTCGTAAGCAAAGAAGCTGTTAATGATTTTTCCGTCACTTCCCATAACGACTACTTGTGAGCTACCACCCTTTCCAGTTCCACTAATTATCTCATATTTTCCATTATTATCAAAGTCGGAAATGGCCATGAAAATATTACCTTTATATAGTTTTCCGTATGGTTCAAAATTTTTAACTCTTTTTCCGTCCTTGGTTAATAAAATTTTACCTTGACTATCACTTAAATATTCCAAGCTCTTGTCACCGTCAATATTGGCTTTAATGATTTGGTTGCCGCCCGGGAAGCTATCTAAGTATGAGAAAAAACCATTGCGGACTTGTTGGCCAGAATAGTTAAAAACTCTAACGAAATTACCATTGTAAAAACTGGTGTTAACTATGTCAGATTTTCGGCGCAGTAATACTATGCCGTCACCAGGGTTTATTTTTATATAGTTAATAATTGTGCCATTGTTAACGCTGCGATCTTGGGTACCGTTTATTTTTTCAAATTCTTCTTTTGTAAATATGTAACGTTGTAAGTCCTTAGTTGAGTTTACGATGACAATACCATTCTCATAATCACGGCGCCATAGACCAGGTTTATAGGTCGTATTGGTTTTATCTAAAACGTTATAAGCTGGAAGTGTTGGATTACCCAAACTAACATCATACTCGTCATACCACCATAATTGGCCATGATTACTAACATCATAATCATAACTGTAGTAGCCATGATCATCGAGTAAGGTGCTAGCTAAGCCAAAACGCATTTTAGCAAAGTCATTTTGATTCTTGTTGAAGCTATTTAAAATAGTAATTTTAGGATCAAGATTAATTTTTCCAAGTTTGGCATAAGTGGTCATCGAACCGGACCAAGTACCACCAGCTTCCCAGGCGCTTGGAAAGCCTTCTAGCATCATGCCATTTAAGTTGCTTTGATATGGAAAGAAAACGTTAGCGTTACCAAGAATAATATAATTTTTACCGGCGTTAATATCTCTGGTTTTGGCAATAATTTCTTTCATGCCAGATGACCATTTATTATTTATATCAGCCTCGCTGCTGATATTTTTATTATTATCAATATCTAAATTACGTTTAAACCAAGTGACATCGCCCCAAAGACTATCATAAAAGACACCGTCCCATAAGCCAGTGCTTAAGATTTGACTGCTGACGAATTGAGGTAAATAATCATTCCAGCGTTGGCCACTAGTATTAGTTAAACAACCATCTGAAACGTTTAAAAGGTAGTTCCCTGGCCAAAATGATACTCGAGCACCACTCGAATCTTTCATCCACCAACCATCCGGAATATTATCAACTAAGCGTTTTTTTAGAACACCGTATTTTGCCCATTGGTTAGAGTAGATATCAGCATTAGCTTCTTGTGATCCAATATAAGCTAGGATTTTTATTTTTGGGTTTAATTGTCTAATTTTTTGAAGATTAGCCCGGCTATTCTCCTGGACATCCATATCCAAGATTAAAACGTCCCATTTAGCGAGTTGAGCTACTTCATTATCCTCAATCGTCCATTTCAAAAAATAATTGGCTAGGCGGGGATTTTTTGGACTTATAGCTAAAGATTCAGCATTAGCCGAGAGCGGTAACAATAAAGTCAAAAAAGATATGATTGTGATGATTTTTGTAATTTTGTTCATAAAGCTATAATAGCATAAAATTTAAGCATTGTCAATTTATAAACCGCTGATATCTTGACAAATTGTAATTATAGTGTTAATATAGTTTATTCACTAAAATTGGAGGTTATCATGAAAAGTTCTTTTATAATTAGTTTACTTGTCATTAGTTTGATAAGTACAAATATGGTTTCGGCTCAAGAAACACCAGAGCCAAGTATAAGTAAATGGTTTCCCGGTCTAAGCTGGAAAGACTATATTACACAAAAAGCAATAGTTTGGTACTTGGATTATAATGGTAAATCAAAGCTGATTCCAGCTGAAAGCAAATTCCTTTACAATAGTGCTGAGGAAAAAGATTCAAATTTTGCCAGTCAAGTAATTAAGTATTTTAATTCCCCCCAAAACTTAAAACAAGTTATTGGGTGGTTAAATTCTAAAATTAAAAAATATCCCTTCGTCAAACAACAAGTAGCCGAAGATGATATTAAACGACTAGTTACAACTGAATTTTCCGGTATTATTCCGCAAGACGAAATCGACGAAATGGACTTGCAAAATATGGCCAAGGCTAACGTCGTTGTGGAAAAAATAACTAATTCCAAAACAAAAGTCGGCAAACATTAATTGCTAGACAAAAACATCTCAAAAACCCTCATAAAATCGAGGGTTTTTTTATTAGACTCAAGTTTAGAAAAAAGTTATTTACTTTTTATTATAATTTGTTATTATTTATTATTAACAAAAATCGCTATGAAAATTCTAATCATTGAGGACGATCTCGACATTAGTAAGTTTTTAAAAATGAGCTTGGAGTCAGAGTTTTTTGTGGTTGACGAATGTATTGATGGTGCTAAAGGTTCTTTTTTAGCGCGCACCAATGAGTACGATTTGATTATTGTTGATTATTCCCTGCCCACTCAAAATGGTGATGAGGTGGTCCGAGAAATTCGGGCTGATGGTAAAACCATGCCTATAATCATGTTAACCGTTAATGCGGAAATGCACGATAAACTTAAGGCTTTTGAAATTGGAGTTGATGATTACCTTGGCAAGCCATTTGTCTTTGAAGAGTTATTAGCTCGAGTTCGCGCCCTACTTCGTCGCCCCGGCAAGATTGAGGCTCCAATAACTTCTATTGGTGATTTAATTATTGATGACGCTCGACATAAAGTTTGGCGCGGTAATAAAGAAATATATTTAACAAAAAAGGAATTTTGTTTGCTTAAATATTTATTACAAAATCAAGGTAAGCCGATGTCGCGCGCTATGATTATGGAGCATGTTTGGGAAATGGAAGTTGATCCCTTCTCTAATACCGTCGAGTCACATATTTTAAAGCTTCGGAAAAAGATTAATATTAATAAACGCTCAAATCTTATTTATAATATTTCTGGTCATGGCTATAAAATGGATTTGAAAAAATAATTTGGCAATGGGACAAAAAAACGACTCAATGATTGAGTCGTTTTTTATTTTGAGTTTATTTGTTTTTATTGCGAAATAATGATTTTGATTTTTCAGTAATAGCCAGGATGGTTAAGACTGCTACATAAGACGATATAACAACACTTGGAATCTTGTATGGTTTTTTAGTTATGATAGTGGCTAACAATAGAATGAAGATTAATGCTGTCCAAACAAGAACGAAAGTTTCACCAGGATGCTTCGCAAGATGTTTATGGTACCAGCGCTCGAATTCTTTATTACCAACATATATAGCTAAAACACCGATATAGATAAAACCTAAAATATCTAAATATTGTTCCCATTCATTATTAAGTAAGAAATCAATAACTATAAAAACAAAATAAGAAATCGTCCAAAAATTGGTTAGGTATTTCCAGAAAGCAAAACTTTTTAATAATTTTTTAAACATGCATTATGGTTTACTATTTTAATTCCACTGGGATTGTGAATTTCTCGTAATTTTTTTCCAATCCTGATGGATTATCTTTAGCAAAGATAATCTCAGCTTTAGTTGAACTTGATTTCTTATAAGTAATATCGGCAGTAAATTTAACTAAACTGCTAGTTGCCCAATCACCGATTGCCTTAGCTTGACCTTGGCCAAGTTCGTTAAGATTTTCATCAACGATTTTAATCGGAAAGGAGGCTTCAAAAAACCAAGCGCCAGGCGCATTACCTTCAACGTGTAACGGACTAGCACTAACAACTTGATTAGCAATGATATTGCTTAGCTCGATTGTACTACTACTTTCAATATTATCACTTGCCGCTTTTTCAGCCTCAATATTTTTTTGAATATGTGGAACGAGTGTTGTTGGGGATAAAGCTTCGGAATCTGATTTAAGATTAGAATCGGCGTAAAGCATTATAAAGAAAATAATGAGCGCAAAAGTAGCTGCTCCAACAACACCTGTTAGAATTGATAATTTAGCTTTTTTATTAACCATGAAAAAACCAATAAGTATCAAGATTAATGGCCAAAAGTTTAGTAAGTTTAAATTTATAAAGAATGGTAAAATACCAAGATTCTTTCCTAAATATATCAAACCAAAAATAATCAAAGCCAATCCAATGATGGCACGGCTAAAACTATGTTTATTC
This sequence comes from Candidatus Falkowiibacteriota bacterium, assembly GCA_037137655.1. Lineage (GTDB taxonomy): Bacteria > Patescibacteriota > Patescibacteriia > Patescibacteriales > UBA12465 > JBAXJX01. The sequence goes on along the minus strand of JBAXJX010000001.1, from coordinate 356,493 downwards.
TCATGACCGCAACAAGCACAATCATCACCATCTTTTTCACAACTCATTGTGTCGGATTTGATTGTATTAATTTTTTCTTGTGGCGCTGGTGTCAAAACTCTATTCACCTCATTACTAATTGTCTTTTTTACAGCCACCGGAACCATAAACTCTGGCATAGCGCTTTTCAAGGGAGCGGCTTTTTTAATTACAGTTTTTTTAACAGCTGGTTTTTTTGCAACTGTTTTTTTGACTTCTTTAACGAGTGGAGTTTTTTTAACAGCTGGTTTTTTTGCAACTGTTTTTTTGACAGGTTTGATAGGCATAGTTTTTTTAATATGTTATTTTTATTTTTTATTATTTTTAACAAGCAAATAAACACCCAAGAATACAATAATAACCGACATAAATAAACTCCAGTCAAACCAGAAGTTTAATAGTTTCTGTAAAATTATAACCACGCCTAAGCATAAAAGTAATAATCCGAATAATTCGCGTGATTGTTTGTTTTTGTTTTTTGAAATAATTTCTTCTTTTCCGGCGACCGGTTTAAGTGGTGCTATAATAGTTAAAAAAAGATACAACCAAAAACCAATCGTACCGGTTAGAGCTAATAATATAAAAATTACTCTGATAATTGAGACGTCGACATTAAAATATTCTGATAAGCCACCACAAACGCCAAATATAATTCTTTCGTCGCGTGAGCGATAAAATTTTTTCACTGTCTCTGCCATAATTTTTTTTATAATTTATTATTGATAAATTTATTATAGCAAATTTTTTTATTATCGCCAAGAGTTTTTTTTTAAAATAATTTTATTTTTTTATTTGACGAGCTCGTCGTCCAGCTGAAATTACAAAACGATGAGCTTCTTCTCGCACTTTAATTAAAACTGGTTTAATATTTTCCATTAAATCTTTAGAATTTTTTTTAGTGCCATCAGGAAAAACTAATTTATCACCAGCATATTTCGAAATTCCCACGAAAGGTATTTTAACATCATGATTGTTAAACAATTTTTGGATGAAATCAATTTGTGGTCCACCGCCATCAATCATAATTAAATCCGGTTGGGGCCATTCATGGTGAGCCAAGCGCCGTAAAAGCATTTCACTTAGAGCACGTTCGTCATCACCGGCCGGTGCGTCTTTGATTTTAAATAAACGATATTCATTCTTGTCAGGTTGGTTGTTACTAAAAACCACCATTGAACCATAAGTTTCTTTACCGGCTAAGTGAGAAATATCATAGCCTTCAATTCTTTTTATATTCTCCTCGGACACATTTTTTTCTTCCACTAATAAAGTTACATCTTGGATGTGTTGCAGGGCTTTAGCTTTGTCAGGATTATTTTTTATTAAGTTGGCTAATAATTTTTCTTTCTTACCGCCAAGTAATAAAATTATATTATTAATATTTTTTTGATAATCTTTTTTATTGATTATACCTAAACAGACTCCGGGACATAAGCCAATTTGATAATCAAAACAAGCGCGGCCGCTATGAGCCACACAAGTGCTGTACGGAAAAATGCGCCGAATAATACGCAGTGCGGCTTGAGCTAAAGTTAATGATTGATATGGTCCAAAAACCTTTGCATCTTTTAAAGGGATTTTTTTTAAATCTTGCCCCCGAATAATAATCGGCTTAGGATAATCACCTTTACTAATGACAATGTAAACGAATGATCGGTCATCGCGATCCTTAACGTTATATTTGGGCCAATGTTTTTTTATTAAATTAGCTTCCAAGATAATAGCTTCCAGTAAACTTTCAGTAGTTTGGTATTTTACATCACACGCCAAGCTAATCATCTCGGCGATGCGGGTGCTAATATTTTTTTGTAAGTATTGTCCGGTGCGTTGATGTAGGTTGGTGGCACGACCAATGTAAAGTATTTCCCCGTTTTGATCCAACCAAAAATACACCCCCGGTTCATGAGGAATATTTTTCACCTTATCTTTTAGGGTAATATTCATATAAAATTATTTTTTCTCCAAGTATGGTTTAAGATATTTTCCGGTTAAACTATTTTCTTCACGCACAATATCTTCTGGTTCACCGCTGGCTAAAATTTTACCACCAGCTTCTCCGCCGTCCGGTCCAAGATCAATGACCCAGTCCATCGATTTAATCATATGTAAGTTGTGTTCAATAATTAAAGCGGAATTTCCTTTGTCTACTAATTTATTCAAGACCACCAGTAACATATTAATATCTTCATAATGCAAACCAGTGGTCGGCTCATCTAAGAGGTATAGAGTTTTTTGGCCGTAAGAATAATTTAGTTCTTTGGAAATTTTAATGCGTTGTGCTTCACCACCGGAAAGTGTGGTGGCTGATTGACCTAATTTTAGATAACCCAAGCCAACCGATTTTAAAACTTTAAGTTTATCAGCAATATGATAATTGTCGGCAAATAAATCAATTCCCTCATCCACCGTTAAATTAAGCACATCAGCGATGCTGTGATTTTTATATTTAACTTGCAAGGTTTCGCGATTAAAGCGCTTTCCGCGACATACTTCACATTCCACTAATACTGCTGGTAAGAAATGCATTTCCACTAGGTTAAATCCAGCCCCCTCACAGGCCTCACAACGCCCACCAGGACGATTAAAGGAGAATCTTGATATTGTGTAGGCTCGTTCTTTGGATTCTGGTAAAGCAGCAAAGAAGTCGCGAATTGGCGTAAAAATACCGGTGTAAGTCGAAGGGTTAGAACGCGGACTACGCCCAATTGGTGATTGATCAATCACTACAATTTTATTGATGAATTCTGTGCCTTTAATGTCTTTAACATCCACTAATTTTCTTTGTGCGCCACGGCTATTTTTGATGTGATTAATATTTTTATACAACACATCATATAGCAAGGATGACTTGCCGGAACCAGAAACGCCACTAATCCCAACTAAGCGGCCAAGTGGAATTTCCAAATTTACATTTTTTAAATTGTTGGCGCGTGCTCCAACAATTTTCAAGCTACCATGATTTTGCTGACGACGATGACGCGGCACTTCGATTTCCTTTTTTCCGTTTAAATATTTAAGGGTTAATGATTTTGGAAAAGAATTATTTTCATCAGCTAATAATTTTTTAGTTTCACCCATGGCCACTACCTCACCACCATGCACACCAGCTAATGGTCCAAGATCAATTAGATAATCGGATTCTAAAATTGTTCGTTCGTCATGTTCTACGATTACGACGGTATTATTTTTATCGCGTAAAGTTTTTAAGGTTTCGATTAAGCGATCAGTGTCGCGTTCATGCAAGCCAATTGTTGGTTCATCTAATACATATAAAGTATGTGATAATTGTGAGCCAATTTGGGACGACAGACGAATGCGCTGCGCTTCACCACCAGAAAGAGTTTCTGCTTCCCGGTCTAGTGATAAATAATTTAAACCGACGCGACTCAAAAAATCTAAGCGATCAATTATTTGTTGCATCACGGCGGAAGCAATCGATTCTTGGCGTTTATTTAAATGAGTAAAATAGTGAAAGAAAAAATCATGTGCCTTATCAATACTTAAGTGACAAGCAGCGGCAATATCTTTGCCACCAATTTTAACGCTTAAGGCTTCAACGCGTAGACGCTGACCAAGACATTTTGGACATGGCTCTTCGGCAAAGAATCCAACCTTTCCTAGGCCAGAACAAGCTTCACAGGCGCCGTGCGGTGAGTTAAAAGAAAATAAACGCGGTTCAATTTCTGGAAAAGCAAAGCCATCATTCGGACAAGTCCAATTTGATGATAATAGAAATTCTATTTCGCTTTCCCCGGCTTCATTTTTAGTAGTTGAAATTAAACGCACCATCACCAAACCTTGCGCGTAGTCCAAAGAATTTTCCACTGCCTCAAATAAACGTGTTTCATCACTGGGCATTACTTTATCAACCACAATATCAATATTATGTTTTTTGGTGGCGGCTAATTTAATTTGGTCACGTAAAAAATGTCGATTTCCATCCACTCGTGATTCACTGTAACCGAGTGATAAATAATCATAAAGTAATTGATAATACTCACCTTTACGATCACGGACGACCGGTGCTAAAATTTCGACATACTGGGCGCCAAAATCTTTGGCGCGCGTTAAAATAATATCGATCATTTCTTCAAGTGATAATTTTTCAATCTTAGTGCCACACTTTGGACAATATACTTCACCGAGACGGGCATAAAGTACACGCAAGTAGTCGTAAATCTCAGTTAAAGTTCCAACAGTCGAACGCGGATTATGTGATAAGGCTTTTTGGTCGATGGAAATCGCTGGAGCCAAACCAATAATCTGGTCGACATCAGCTGGTTTTTTCTGCCCCAAGAATTGCCGAATGTAAGGTGACAATGATTCCACATATTGACGTTGACCCTCAGCAAAAATAGTATCAAAAGCTAACGAGGATTTACCCGAGCCGGAAACACCCGTAATTACCGTTAATTTAGTGTGCGGTATTTCCAGGTTAATATTTTTTAAGTTGTGCATCCGTGCACCACGGATAATTATTTTATCTTCCATATATTTATAATTAATTAGGAGTATCCAAAAAATTCTCAATTACTTTTTTAATAGTTTCTGGAGTTATGTTATGTTTTTTATTATAAGCTAGTTGTTTGGTACGACGACGATCAACTTCAGCAATTGCTTTTTTCATTGAGTCGGTTTTTTTATCAGCATACAAAATAATCTTACCGGAAACATTACGCGCTGCCCGCCCCATGGTTTGCATAAGTGATGTTTGACTGCGCAAGAAACCTTCACGGTCAGCATCTAAAATTGCCACGAGCGTTACTTCGGGTAAATCCAAACCTTCACGTAATAAATTAACTCCGATCAAAGTATCGAATTCACCTTCACGGAATTTTTTTAAAATATCCATGCGCTCTAAAGTTTTAATATCGGAATGTAAATAATTAGCCTTAAAACCTTTAGCGCCTAAAAAACTATTTAAATCTTCCGCTTGTTTTTTAGTTAAAGTGTTAACGATAATGCGTTCATTCTTCGCTGCCAATCTCTCGATTTCGGCCATGACATCATTTATTTGACTGTAATTTTTTGCTTTATCAAAGACTGGGCGAATTTCAATTTCTGGGTCAACTAAACCGGTTGGACGAATAACTTGTTCGGCAATTGCTTTAGAATGTTTAATTTCAAACTCTCCTGGAGTGGCGGTAGTAAAGATTGTTTGCCCAATTCTCTTTTCAAATTCCGCAAAACGCAGCGGGCGATTATCCAGAGCGGACGGCAAACGCCAACCATATTTGATTAAGGTTTCTTTGCGGGCGCGATCACCAGCATACATGCCGCGTACCTGTGGTACGCCGATATGAGATTCATCCATGACGGTTAAAAAATCTGGTTTGCCATCTTTCCAAGGAAAATAAGCCAATAAAGAATCCGGCGCTTCTCCGGCTAGTTTTCCGGATAAATGACGTGAATAATTTTCAATGCCATGACAATAACCAAGAGTGCGTAACATTTCCAAATCATAACGCGTACGGCGCTCTAAACGTTCCGCTTCTAAAAATAATTTATTATCATTAAAATATTTCAAGCGTTCTTGTAATTCCTCTTTAATATTTTTTATTGCTTCTTCAACTTGCGGTTGGGTGGAAATAAAATGTTTTGGTGGAAAGATTATAATTTCTGGTAAATGCTCTAGGATATTTTTTGTTAATTCATCAATCACACTAATGTCGGCAATACTTTGATCTTTTAACTCTAAACGATAAATAATATTTTCCGCCATTGGACGAATTTCAAAAACATCACCACGAACCCGGAATTGTCCGCGCTTCACATCACCCACGGTTCGCTCAAATTGAATTTTTATTAATTGCGAAATTAAATCGGCTCGCACCAACGGATTATCTTTTTCTAAACGAATAGATGACTCACTGTAATTTAAAGGCACACCCAAATTATAGATACAGGAAACCGAGGCCACAATTATGACATCTCGGCGAGTCATTAACGCGGTGGTGGCAGCATGACGCAAACGATCAATCTCTTGGTTGATCATCGCCTCTTTTTCAATATAAGTATCAGTTGTCGGCAAATAAGCTTCGGGTTGGTAGTAATCATAATAAGACACAAAATAATGCACGGCATTATCAGGAAAGAAATTTTTGTATTCACGATAAAGTTGCGCCGCCAAAGCTTTGTTGGGTGCCATAACTAAAACTGGTTGACCAAGTTCTTTGATAATATTGGCAATGGTAAAAGTTTTACCTGATCCAGTGACACCAAGTAAAGTTTGGTAATCAAAACCAGCCGCTATTCCCTTTAGCAGTTTGGCAATCGCCGTCGGTTGATCACCGGCCGGAGAAAAATCTGATTTTAATTTAAATAAGTTGGACATTTTAGTGATGATAATCTTTTCCCTTAATAATAGTGACGCCGCGATAAATTTGCTCTAATAATATTACGCGCGCCGCTTCATGGAGAAAAGTTAATTTTGATAAGGCAATTTTTTGATACTTATCTAATAAGTCCTGGCTCATGCCTAAAGACCCACCAATCACGAAGACTAGGGGTCCAGAATTTTTATCAAGTTGCTGTGAAAATTGCACCGAAGTCATTTCCGCGCCGCGTTCATCAAGTAGAAAAACGGTGGCATCAGGATATTTAGCTAAAACATTAGAAATTTTAGCCGCTTCTTTTTGCTTAGCGCTGGTCGCATTTGACTTATCAAAAGCTTCTGGCGCCAATTCCACGACCTTGAGCCTAGCATAAGGCTTTAAACGCTTCAAGTACTCATTAGCAGCTTCTAGCCAATAAGATTCTTTAACCTTTCCCAAGGCAATGATTATAATATCTAACATAATTATTTAATTAGCTTCCTTAATTTAGAATTTTTCATTTCTGGTGGTAAGTATTCTTGCTCACTACTATCAACTTTAGGCGTGTATTTATAATCTTTACCATAACCCAAATCCTTCATAAAATTAGTCGGGGCATTACGCAGATGAATTGGTACTGGCAAAGCACCACTTTTAGCGATTTCTTCTTTAGCTATGTTATAAGCATCATAAGCCACAACACTTTTAGGTGACTTCGCCAAATAAATAGCAAGATGAGATAGGTGCACCGCACATTCTGGCATGCCAATATTTTTACAGGCATCAAAAACTGTTCCGGCTAACATTGTGGCACTGTTATTAGCTAAACCAATATCCTCACTGGCAAAACGCCACATTCGCCGCGCTACATACAACGGATCTTCTCCGCCCTCCAACATCCGTGTCATCCAATAAACCGCCGCAGCCGCATCGCCGCCGCGCATAGATTTATGGAGAGCGGAAATAATATTGTAATGTTCATCACCCTTTTTGTCGTACAGTAAATTAGGATTATTAATAATATCCTTAACACTTTCCAAGGTGATGTCTTTAGATTTTCGAGCACAATTATCTAAAATATTTATAGCGACCCGAGCATCACCATCGGCAAAGCGCGCAATCAAAGCGGTAATTTTTTTATCAAGTTTAACCTTTAAAACCTTAGCGGCATTTTTAATAATCTTCCCTAAATCATCACTGCTTAAAGATTTTAAAACAATAACTTTAACACGCGACAAAAGCGCCGAGTTTAAAGCGAAGCTTGGATTTTCAGTGGTCGCACCAATTAAGGTGATTTTACCACTTTCAATTTCTGGCAGAAGCGCATCTTGTTGGGCTTTATTCCAACGATGAATCTCATCTACAAATAAAATGGTTTTTTTACCAAAACGTAAATCAGCTTCGGCGCCATGAATAATTTCCTTTAAATCTTTTACACCGCTATTAACGGCGCTGATCTGTTTGAATTCTGATTTGGTCGCTTTGGCAATGATTAAAGCTAGGGTGGTTTTACCGGTTCCAGGTGGTCCCCAAAAAACTAAAGACGAAATTTGGTCACTATTTATCATTTGACGCAAAAAACTATTCGCACCAACGACATTGTCGTGTCCGATAAAATCATCTAAGCTTTGTGGTCGCAAAAAAGTGGCCAACGGTAGGTTTTTATAATTATCTTCCATACCACTAACTATAACATAAAAAAGCCCTTTTGTGAAGGGCCTTTAAATGATTCTTTTATTATTTTAAAGAGAATGAGGCTTTAACTACAGCGGTGATTTTTTTATCAATAGAAGTGGTATCATAAACACCATAATCAGAAACATCAACGGAGTTTTTAGCTGTGACTTGAAAAACGCCAGTAGCAGCTGATTGTAAGAAATTAATCTTTGCTCCGGTGCTTTGAGCAATTCTGGTTGCGCGCTCTTTAGCGTTTTCCGTCGCCTTAGTTAATAACTCTAAACGTAAATCAGCTAATTTATTATAATAGTATTCGAGTGATTGAGTGGAAAAAACTAAACCTTTAGCAATTAAATAGTCAGACGATTTTCTAGTTAAGTCAGTGATATCGTTAACGCGAGACGACTCAACAATAATTGACTCTTGCAAAGAATAACCAGAAATATTGTTACCAGCACAATTTGGATTACCAGTCTTGTCGTATATAACGTTATTTTGTGAGTCACACAACGGACTGATAGTTACCGGGTTAACTGTTATTTCATTATCAGCTACTCCAGATTGTTTAAAATAAGCCATGATAGTTTTTAAATCGGTGGCTATTTGCACATTACCATCTTTTAATTTATCTGGGGCTACATTCCGGGAAAAAGCACTAGTCCACTTAACTGTATCTGAACTGATAATTTGATCAGCTGAGCCAGTCACACTTAAAACACTACCCTCACTTGATTTTACTTTGTAAAAAACAAAGGCGCCAAGAGCGGTCGCCACGATCAAGCTTAAACCAAGTGCCCCCATTGCTAAAACTAAACGATTTTTGTTTTCCATAGTTTTTATTTATTAATACTTAAGTAACTTTATAATAGCACAAAAAAAGACCCCGGTAAATTCGAGGTCTTTTTTATTATTTGTTTTCTTCGACAATTTCGATTTTAACATTTTTAATACCGAAGTTGATTGCATCTCGTTTATTTTTAAACCAGACATCAATCCGATTACTAAAACGAGCATTCATTCTGTCTCTGACTGTAAAGACACGATCACCAAACAAATCTGGAATTCGTACTTTAGCACCAAGTGGTAAAAAATTAGCCGCAATAGAATCTTCGATTCCATGTTGACACAAATTAAAACCACTGGCTGCCGTACAAGGATCACTATCAGTTTGGGCTGCTTCCGAAGTGTAGGCAGTTGCCATGTGATTACTAATGCTTACGACTGAATATTTTGGCTGAACATATGGGGCCGGGGTTTTCTTTTCAGAAACCCCGATGCTACTACCAGGATCGCTATCATCAGCCACAACATCTTGTACCTTTGGAGTACTTGACTCGACTGAGTTGATAGCGCTAGCTAGTGCTAGACTCGGACTTGCGATCCAAATCGTAACAGCTAACATTAAAATTACTTTTCTACTTTTTGATAAATTCATAGTTTAATATTAAGGGGAATAAAAATCCTAGCATAATTATGAAACAATGCAAGCTATTTTAACATGAACTACAAATCTTGTCAAGCATTTTTATCTGTTTTTTTATCACTTTTGGCTATTTTTAGCCAATTTGTTTAAAAAAATAAGGCTTGCCAATTCCCCTAAATTGGGGTTGGCAAGCCTTAAAATTTTATTCTTACTTATTTTGTCGGGGTGCTACTTGGAGTATTTGGACGAGCGCCAAAACCACCGGCGCCCAAGCTAATATTTTGTGCCGTGTAACTACCGTCAGGATTTTTTTGACCCATAACCGTGATTATGTCGCCAATTTTAAAGTCAGTTTTAGCAACTTCAACTCTCTTCTCCATTTTTGTGGCCGGACTAATAAAAATAATTGCTGAACCGCTACTAGCATTATTAATTGTGAAGCCTTGATCATCAACTGATAAAATATCACCGCTCACACCACCAGCAAAACCGGTGCGACGAGAACCACTTTGAGATCCCTGAGTGCCGCGACCGGGACCGCCAGTCATGTTATTGGAAAAATTAGTACCCGGATTCCCTAAATTATTTGATTTAGGATTTTTTATGTTGGCTGTTTCGTAGCCAGCCGCAAACATTATTACGGCGATTAGAATTGCGCCACCAATTAAATTTGTTTTTTTGTTCATATTTTTCTTGTTAATTATAATTATATTAATAAACTATTCGTATCTTAAAGCGTCAATTGGATTTAAGGCTGAGGCGCGCCGGGCTGGATAATAACCAAAGATTATACCAATAACAGTTGAAGTACCAAAAGCCATTAAAACTGAAGACATAGTAATCGTGGTGGTAATGGAAGCAAAAGTCGTTACCGCCCAAGAAATTCCCCACCCTAACAAAATGCCAATTACCCCGCTGAACATAGTTAAAACAATAGCTTCAACTAAAAATTGTGTACTCACATCACGACGCTTAGCCCCAATCGCTTTGCGTAAACCAATTTCCCGAGTTCTTTCAGTAACGGTCATTAACATCATATTCATAATACCAATTCCACCAACCACCAAAGATATTCCAGCAATCGATCCTAGTAGAGCTGTTAAAATTCCAGTGATGTTAGAGGCTGTACTTAAAATATCAGCTTGATTCATAATACTAAAATCAGCTTTAGTCGAATCAGTAATTTTATGTCGCACTAATAATAAATCCGAAATATCGCTCTGAACAGTTGTCATTAAACTGGAGTCGGTCACTGAAACTGAAATATCACTTAAGTAATTACCACCGCTTAAAAATCTTTGTGCAGTAGAAACTGGGATATAGATAGAATCATCTTGACTGCTTGGACCAGAACCACCTTTCGCCGCTGCCACACCAATAACTGTAAATTCTAATTGCTTAATTCTAATAACTTGACCAATTGGATTGGTGCCGGTCGCAAACAAATCAGTGGCTGTAGTTGCGCCCAAAGTAGCTACTTTGGAGTAGCTTTTAACATCTTGATCACTTATGAAGCGACCAGAGTCAATTGCTACATTTCTAATATCAGCATAAGAGGCAGTTGTGCCAGTAATGCTCGTATTAGTGTTAGTGCCTTTAGCTGTTACTTGATAGCGGCCAGAAACATCAGCCGATAAGGCTTTAATATTGGAAACCGAAGAACTTATTGCTGTAGCATCTTCAGAAATTAAAGTTCGAGACGAGCCGCGACCAGCACTAACTGATGCTCCTGGAACACGTTGTGCTCCCGGCATAACCACTAATAAGTTAGAACCAATTGATTGAATACTGGATTCAATTGAAGTCTTAGTGCCATTACCAATCGCCAACATGGAAATAACTGAAGAAATACCAATCACAATACCAAGCACGGTCAAACTAGAACGAACTTTATTACTGAGTAAAGCGGAAAATGTTTCGTCTAAAATATCGTAAATTTTCATATTTATTTAGATTTAACTTTTTTTGTATTAATTTTATCTTCAATTATTTCACCATCCTTAATAATAATAATCCGGTCGGCATGAACAGCAACATCTGGTTCGTGCGTAATTAGCACAATTGTTTTTCCATGCTCTCGATTTAACCTCTCAAAGGTTGCTAAAACGATTTCTCCGGTTTTACTATCTAAATTACCAGTTGGTTCATCCGCCAAAATCAAAGTTGGATTATTAACTAAGGCGCGGGCAATCGCCACGCGTTGAATTTGACCACCAGATAATTGATTGGAAAGGTGTAAAAAACGATCTTCTGGTAATCCAGCCGCTTTTAAAGCTTCTCGAGCGCGCCCTTCCCGTTCCGATCTTTTAGTGCCATCATAAATAAGTGGTAACATCACATTACGTAAAACAGTGGCCCGCGGTAAAAGATTAAAGGATTGAAAAACAAAACCAATTCTTTCACCACGAATAGTGGCTAGTTCATCCTCGGACATTTTAGAAACATCATGACCATCCAAAAGATAAGTTCCGCCAGTCGGTGAATCGAGCGCACCAAGAATGTGCATTAAGGTTGATTTACCTGAGCCAGATGAGCCCATAATTGCTACAAACTCACCATCTTTTATTGTAAAGCTGATTCCTTTTAAAGCTTCAGTTTCCACATTAAAACTTTTATAAACTTTTTTAATATCTTTACATTCAATCATAATAAATTTTAGTTTATCAACACCAACTTAATTAGCGGCCAAAACCGCCGCCACCGCCGCCACCTAACAAGCTGGTAGCTGAGGCGCTAGTGGTTTTTTTACTTGCACTTACTGATGATACGGTTTTAGAAACCACAGAGTCGCCATCATTTAAGCCGGAAATAATTTCTACGAGTGCATCGGTTGAGGCACCAGTAGTCACGATCTGCTCGCGAGTACTAGTGGCAGTAGTTACGCCTTGTACACCAGACGTGGTGATTGGATTATCAATTATTAAAACGTATGAATCGCCATTAGTATTTTGTTTAACTGATCCAGTGGAAACTGCTAAAACATCAGCATGAACTTCAGTGATAATTGAAGCGGCCACAGTCATCCCAGCCTTAACACGGTCATCTTGCGAATCAAGTGAAATCTTTACACCATAAGTAACCACACCCTGACTAACCGTACCAATCGCATCAATCGCATTAACTGTTCCCGCTAGAGACAAATCTGGTAAAGCATCAAAGGTTAAAGTCGCTTTTTGGCCGATTTTAATTTTAGCCACATCGACCTCATTTAAAGTAATGGAAGCAATTTTTTGCGTAGTTAACAAAGTGGTAATATTACTAGCACTAGTCACAGCGTCACCAACTTGAAAATTAATAGTGGAAACTACACCGTCAAATGGTGCTTTAATTGTACAATCGCCTAAATTTTGTTCGATATCAGTCACAGCATTTATTCTTTGTTGTAAGGAAATTTGCTGACTTTTAACATCAAAAGAATCCGGTCCGGCTTGCATGGTACTCAAATTATCCTTGGCCTGAGTTAAAGAATCGTTGGCATTAGAAATTTTTTGGTTAGCCGCGGTGATGTTATTTTTGTTGGTGGTAATTTGATTGGTGATAGCTCTTTGGGCGGCAGTAATATTATTACTTAGACCAATAATTGAGGAGCGAGCCGAATTAGCACTGGCCGCATAAGAATTTAAAGTATTTTGTGGTGTATCTAAAGTGGCCACGCCGCTATTGGCCGCGTTTGATAAATTATTAAAGAAATCAGTTACTGTCGCCAAATCTGAATTAGCCGTGTTTAACGCCGCATTGATGGAATTTTGATCACCATTTAAAGCACTAACTGTATTTTTCAAATCTTTCAAAGTATTAATAGCAGCGGCACGCTTCCAAACAGCGCTAGCCGATAATTGTGGATCACTAGTAATAAAATTTAAAGATGGATTTTCAGTTTGCAAATCTTTAAACAAGGGGTTGATTTGGTTAGTGACGATATCATTAGCTTTATTATAGGCATCATTTAAAGTGGTAACGGCATCAGAATATTTATTATTTAAATCGGTTACATTTTGATTTTGCGTATCAATTAAAGCTTGCCCGGCGTCAGCTAAAGATTTTTGGGCTGAAGCTACTTTGTCATTAGCGGCTTTAAGGTCGGCTGGAGTAGAACCGCGTTTTAATTTAGCCATACTCACTTGGGCACTGGCCAAAGAAATACGAGCATCACGCAATTGCTTAGTTAAGTCCGAGCAATCAATTTTAGCAATCACATCACCAGCTTTAACGGCCTGACCATTAACCACGTTAACAGCTGTTAAATTGCCGGATAGATTAGCTGAACTGCCACTACCCGCAATTTTTGGGGTGATATTAACTTGATTTAGTAAAGAAACTTGCCCAGTACCAGAAACTGAGGAAATTAAAGTTTGCTTAGAAGCCGTTTCTAAAACATAGCGTGTTGGCGCTGTGGTCGCGGTTAATTTGCTATAAGTATAATAAGAGCCCCCAATAATAATTAACAAGACTAGCGCTGTTACAAATTTGTGTTGTTTAATAAAGTTCATAAATTTTATACCGTCATCCTCGCGCAGGCGGGGATCCAGAAATTATTTTAAATTAAACCCTTGTGGGGCTGGCATTACCCGAATAAGTTTGGCACTGATTTGGCCAGAGTTGTCATCACCGATTACCGCAATTAAATCATTATTTTTTAACTGATCAATACTGATATCGTCGCGCATCAATTTAATATTAGTTGTACTACTTATTAACACATTTTGTTCTAAACCATTTGGACTAGAAATAATTATGGCTGATGGCAAATTAATATCAGAACTTTTTACAATCTTTATGATTTTACCAAACACACCATTTGGATTCATAAATTCGCGATCATTAATTTCTGGAATTTTTTCACCAACATCAAATCTTGCTCCTGGTAAAAAATTATTACGAGCACCAAAATTGCGATGATAAGCATCGCCACTAGCACAAGAAAAACGAGCCTTACGTTCACCAATAAAAACTCCAGCTGAAAAAGCTAAAGCGAAAATTACCAGGGCTAACATAATAGCAACTAATATTTTTAGAATTCTAGGTTTTAAAATAATTTCTTTGTTCATATTTATTTTATTTATATTAATTAATTTTAGCGTGGCGATAAAATCCTAATGATTCGCCGGCGTTTTTTAATAATGATTGTAATGATTTAAGTAAGGCAAATAAAATCGATAAGGTCCATAGCAATGTAAATACTGGTAATGATTGGATTAAGGCTAAAGAAAAACTCTGCCAATAACTCATAACAACTTTGGAATCAGAAAATAGTAAAGCAGAAAAATAAAAGAAACCGGAAACAGCCAATTGTCCATTTAATGATTTTAAGGCGACGACAAAGACACCGGCCAATGCCAGTGTAATAACAGAAAATAAAACAATTCTCTTTTTCACGCCCATGATATCAATTTCGTAATGAACACGATTAAGCACACGGTCTAATAAGCCACCTGGAATTGGAATATCGTAGATTTGTTTAGTCATAAATTTATCGTTATTGGTCAAATAATAAAAAGGCCACTATCTATAATACGATAATGGCTGCTAATTTGGTGCAAATTATTTTAATTTCTAGCGCGTCTGATTTTTGATCAACAATAAAGCCCGCCGATATTGGCTTTTTATGGTATTAAGCGGCTTTCCGGTCTTTAAGGCAATTTGGCGAAAATTAAAACCGCCAAAATTATGTAAACTAAATATTTTCCAGTAATCACTGGATTTGGCTTCTAGAATCTGTTTAACAGTATCAACTTGCGCATTAAAATCCAGCAAATCACCCGGCGCAATTTCGGCGCTAATTAGAGTGTTTAAAAGATTATCAACATATTCATCATTAAAGGTGGCAAGCGGTAAATCTTTTTTCTTCCGCAAAAAATCCAGAGCTGTATTTTTAGCAATCGCTAGCACCCAATTTTTAAAACTCTTAGCTTGGTCAAAGCTCTTGAGGTGCTGCCAAACTTTTACAAAAACTTCTTGGGTTAAATCATCAGCATCCGCCGCATTTTTCACATAGCAAAAAACGAGACGATAAACGACGTCTAAATATTTAGCAATCAATAAATCCAGAGATTTGGTATCCCCAGAAAAATAATCAGTGATAAGTTTTTGCTCTTCACTATTCATGTTTTAATATTATAGCATGAAGCTAAATTAAAATTAAACTGGACAAATAAAAAAGCCACACTACAAAATGTAATATGGCTTAGAGAGAAAAAATTCTATATATTTCCACCTTTTTCTTCGTCATCGTCTTCTTGTTTGTAAGAGCAGCTAATTAAAGTGCCAATTACCGAGCCGATAAAAAGAACGAAAGATTCTTGGTGATAAAAACCATAATTAATAAGAGCCATGATCGCACCAACGATAATTCCAACTAAAAGCATTTTTCCAATTTTAAGCGGATTATCGTGTTCAACCAAATCTACCACACTAACACTGGTAAAAAAATTTGCTATTAAACCAGCTATCAGACCGATAAGCAAACTCAAAGTTAGACGTATTACAATGGTTGTATGATAACCACTTAGATAACAAATAAAGGCGACAATCATAAGTGCGCCGGTGAGCAATAAAAAACTTTTCTTTTTCATTATTTCTATAATTTAAATTGTGAATGTTCGAAAATTTAATTACCTATTTTTTATCATAGTTTTTGATTTATGTCAAGTTTTTAAACAGTGGCCTTCCCTAAAATGCCGTACCTGAAGCGGGCGAAGCTTTCTTGGAAAGGTTGAGCGTTAGCGAAATCTTTTCAAAAAGATTTGCACGCTTCGCCCCACATAATTAACGGTATTCTACCGGAGATTATTAAAAGCGCTATTTTCTTTTTATATTAATAAATAACCGTTTTTTCAGTCTTCGGTCACGTCAATTTTAATAGTCTAATCTATATAATTTCACTCCGTTTACTTAATAGCTTTTTTACGCTTGGGCGAATCGATCGAGCCCTTTTTCCGCGAAATTCGCCTAGCGGCTACATTTCCCGTAAAAAGTCTCGACTCGCTTCAGATGCAATGTTTCATAAGAGGCTTTAGGCGAGGTGAAATAAAAAAAAGAAGTCGTTTCCAACTTCTCTTTTAAAATTCTATTTTATCAATTTTAATTTCTGCTCCCGCGTCAATTGCTTCATCTCGTATTCCGCCTTGCTCGCCGCGCTGCGATCAGCAAATTCTTCACTGTAAACCAATTGCACCGGCCGCCGCATTTTAGTGTACTTCGCGCCGAGCTTCGAACTATTATGTTCCCTTACTCGCCGCACCAAATCAACCGTGATGCCAGTATACAAACTTTTATCAGCACATTGGAGGATGTAGAGGTGGTACATAAATTATTTCAAATTCACCACCACAATCTCAGGGCGACCGGAGGTGCGCATTGGTGGACCCCAAGTACCGACACCAGCACTAACATAAGTTATGAAGTTTTTATCTTGAAATAAACCATGACCATAGCCCTTATAAATTAAAGTAACCAACCAATTAAAGGGCCAAAGTTGACCGCGGTGCGTGTGCCCCGCTAACCACAAATTAATGCCGGCTGCTTTAATTTCTGGCACATTCGCTGGAATATGATACAGCAAGATACTTGGTTTATTTTTATCGAGATTAATTTTAGTAAAAACTTGAGCTAAGTCGCTGCGACCGTTAAAGTTCCAGCCATCGAGTCCGACGAGTTGCAAACCATTAAGATCAACTTTTTGGTCGCGCAAAACTTTAAGATTGGTTTCGGCCAAAAGTTTATTCACCTCATCCATCCCAAAATAAGTTTCATGATTGCCAAAAACAAAATACGAGCCACTGGTCGCCTTCATTTGATTTATAATGCTGGCAAAATTCGGACCAGCCCCACCAGTACCATCAAATAAATCGCCAGTATACACGATTAAATCGGGGTGCAAACCATTAACAATATTAGTAATTTTTTGCAGATAATCATCATTATTAATCGCGCCATAATGCATGTCAGATAGCTGTACAATTTTTTTACCCTTCCAGGCTTCCGGTAAATTTGGCAAACTTAGATCTAAATTTACAATTGCCGGATGAGCAGCATTAATCAGCCCAATAATCGAAATAAGTAGACTTAAGCCCAGCATCACACTAATTAAAATCGGGCTATTTACTGGACAATTAAGTCGACTAGCACTAAACCAAATTATCCAAGTTAAGGTTGAGAAAATAAGTAAATTGGCTAAAATACCAATCCACCAAAAAGCCCCCACATGAAAATTGGTCCAAAAATTATTGTTAGGCAATTTCAACCATAAGGCTGCCGCTAAAATTAAAAGCAAAACAATAATAACGGCCAATAAACCATAGCGCCAATACAAGCTTTCTATGGCATAAAATTTAACCAAGGTAGACCACAAAAATAAATGGCCACCAAACACCACAATAATTACCACTAGCGACATGATTAAAAGTGGATTCATAATATTTTATTTACCCATCGTCTTAATTTCTTCTAATAACTGTTTAATAAAAGCATCTTTAGCGAATTCTTTTGCTTCCTGTTCGCCTCGAGCTCTAACGCTTAAAGTTGGTGCGGCTACTTCTTTATCACCGATCACTAACATGTATGGTGACTTTTCATTGACCGCTTTTCTAATTTTATTACCGACAGTTGAATCTGTGTCGTCAATTTCCACGCGAATACCATGGCCACGCAACTCTTCCTCTAATTGTTTGCAATAAGCAATGTGAGTTTCGGCCACGGAAATTAATTTAACTTGCACCGGTGACAACCATAATGGGAAAGCGCCGGCATAATGCTCAATAACAATACCAAAGAAACGTTCAATTGATCCAAGTAGCGCTCTATGAATCACTACTGGTGTTTTAGCGCTACCATCAGAATCAGTGTAAGTTAATTCGAAACGCAATGGTAATTGGAAATCCAATTGAATAGTAGCTAATTGCCATTGACGACCAATTGCATCTTTAATTTTCACATCAATTTTTGGACCATAAAATGCACCATCACCTTCATTGATTTTATATTCCAAATTAGCTGCTGTTAATGCAGTTTTTAAATTATCCTCGGCTTGATCCCACACACTTCTCTCACCTAAAAACTTTTCCGGGCGAGTTGATAAATGAATCTCATCAATTTGCAAATCAAAAACTTTGTAAATATTTTTAATTTTTTGTAACAAATCAGAAATTTCACTTAACACTTGATCGGGACGTAAAAAGATATGAGTATCATCTTGAGACAAGCTACGAACGCGAGTTAGACCGTGAAGAGTGCCAGACTTTTCATTACGATATAAAGTGGTAGTTTCTGCCAAACGCAAAGGTAATTCTTTATAAGAATGCAAATCACGTTTAAACACTAACATATGTGCTGGACAATTCATTGGCTTAAGACCTAAATCCACATCATCCTCGTCATGATGCATACAAAACATATCCTCTTGATAATGTTCCCAGTGACCAGAAATCTTCCAAAGTTCAGAATTAAATATTTGCGGGGTCCGCACTTCACGGTAACCAACGCCATAAGAATATTCGCGCACAAACTTAATTAACTCCTGCACCATAATCATACCTTTTGGTAAAAAGAAAGGCATGCCAGGCGCAAATTCATGATTCATAAATAAGTTCAACTCCTTACCTAATTTACGATGATCACGCTTCTCAGCTTCGGCCATTAAATTTAAATATTCATCAAGTTCTAATTTATTATCAAAAGCTAAACCGTAAACACGAGTCAACATTTTATTTTTCTCATCACCGCGCCAATAAGCACCAGCCAAACGATTGATTTTAAAACTGCCCTCTTTAATATCACGAGTACTTTCGACGTGAGGTCCGCGACATAAATCAGTAAAGTTTCCGACTTTATAAAAACTAACCACAGTTTCACCAGCTTTTTGTAAATCAGAGATAATTTCAGTTTTGTATGGGTTACTTTCCACTTCGGCTAATTTTAAAGCTTCGGCGATTGGCATTTCGCTGCGTTCGAATTTTAAATTCTGTTTAATAAAATGACTCATTTGTTTTTCCAAACCTTTCAAATCGGCGTCGGTTAATTTGGCATCGCCGAAATCAATGTCATAATAAAAACCATTATCAACACTTGGTCCGATCGCCAACTTGGCATTAGGATATTTTGTTAAAACAGCATAAGCCAATAAGTGCGCCAAAGAATGACGCTTAATTTCCACTTGTGATTCTTCTTTCATAAAATTATGTTAATTTATTATTAAAAACAAAAAACCCGCCCTGGTTAATACACAAAAAAAATTATGTATTGACCGGGACGGGACATAAGTCTCGCGGTTCCACCCAGTTTTTCACCCAAAAAATATTGAGCAAACACTTAGAATTGTTTTAAGCTTTGGGGATTTTAATCCTTCTGGTCGTTTCCGACAAAAATTGAAATTGGTAGTTTCAACAATCAGCTTATCTCTATAATAACATAAATAACTAAAAAATGTAAATAGCAACCTGCCTTCGTTAAAACTATGGCGAGGTAAATAAAAAAGCCCAAACAAATAAATGTTTGAGCTCTAGTTTTGAAATTTATTATTCCGCAAAATCTAAACTGATTTGGGTATTAAAACTTTTAAAATCAATCGATTTAATTCCATTCTTTTTTACCAATTGACGATAGTGTGCCTCTTCGTAATCAGAAACGATAAAATAAACTGATTGTTCATCGGTATTTCTAAGTGATAAACAACGATTTTCCAGTAAACTATCATTTTTTGGCAAAGAATAATGGATTATAGCTTTTACAGATCCAGCTAGAATTTGAGTTTCACGCAATGAGGTGGCAATTAAAATATTTATCGCTCCATTGTTAAAATCATCAACCACCTGAACATGTTTATATTTAGCTTTATTAAAAAATAAAGTAGCCACAACCGTCAAAGGAAAACGTTCTCTAATTATATCAGCTAAACAATTGATCGCGTCTTTATTATCCAAAAAGATTAATACGCCATCTCTGTAATGATCTATAATTGAAAGCAACTTTCTCTCCTTGGGATGTTCAAAGTTAATTTTAGAATAAGACATATTGGCAACATCACGGTTAATTTGAGCCATATCCACATTAGTCGTAACCATTTTGGCGCTCCGGCTATCAATAGATAACTTTCCATCGGCATAAGCTCTGTAAGAGCGGTAACCCTCACACATCAATAAATAGCGGATGTAATTAATTTTACGTAAGCCAGAGATTCGAGCTGAGGCTTCATGAAAAACTTCTTTATGTTGATAATCACCATCACTTAAGTCATTAACTTTGTTTTCAATTTCCTCAATTTCAGATTCACTTAAATATGGTACATCCTCATTAATTTTCATTAATGGTTTAAGAATTAAGCTGTAATAAGAATTACTAACTTTTCGCAAGAAAAACAAATAAGCTTTTCTAATTGTTTGTTCGATATGTTTTAATTCACCGGATTGCGGTGCATAAACTCTAAAAACCTTGTTCAGATCACTTTTCATAGCTTTAATATATTAAATTGTTTAGGAACTGCATAATTCTATCTATAGTATCATTTTTATGATATTTTGTCAACGACAACAAAAAAGCCCCTTTTACGGGACTCTTTTTTAAATTATTTACCAAAGATTCGAGCTATAGCGACACCAAAAGCTTGCCACCACGGCGCCGTATAACGTAAACGCGGCTTATTAGCTGAAACGGCTTGAACGATTTTAGCCACAATTGTTTTAGTGGTTTTACGTTCCAAAATTTTAAACATCATTTCTTCGCGCTGTTTTATTTTACTTATAATTTTATAAAAGTAAGACGATTCATTCATCCAAGTGTATTTAGTGGCCATAACCTTCTGATTAAAACCGGTATGGTAAGTTCCTGGTTCAACAACTGAAACGCGAACACTACGACTCACTTCCCTTAATTCTTGGCGCATAATATCTGCGGCGGCTGATAAGGCGTATTTAGTCATACAATATGATCCCCAAAATGACATTGGCATGCGACCAGCGATCGAACTGATAAAAATAATTTGACCAGAGTCTTTAGTCATCATCCCCTTTAAGGCTAATTGACTTAATTCAATCGTAGCAAACAAATTCGTCTCAAAATTAGCCCGCACGCGTGCCATCGGTATTTCACTTAAAGATCCGCTTTCACCAATTGCAGCGTTATTTATTAAAACGTCAATATTTAAAGGTAATATTTTTTCTCGATCACTCGCACTAGTAATATCTAATTTAAAAACCTCAAGTTCCACGCCACGCTTCTTAGCATCAGCCAATAATGGCTCTATTGATTCTTCGCGATGAACAGTGGCGATAACTCGATGTCCCAAAGTCGCTAAAGCCATGGCCGCGTCCCGGCCAATCCCACCCCGCGCTCCAGTAATTAAAATTGTTTTTTTAGTCATAAATTTATTATTATATTCAAAATTATAGCATAGTCTTGCCAATTATTAAATATATGCTAATATTAGTATATGCTAAATTTATTAAATAAAAACTACTGCAACAATTACAATAATTTCTGGATGAATATCCGGACGGTTTTTATTGATAAAAAAGCAGATTAGTTCCCAGTTTACGGCTCGAATCACATCAATAAAAATCAACCGGATCAAAAGTCCGGTTTTTTGTTTCTTAACAATAAAATATAAATAAATGTCTAATCTAAAAATTAATTAATCATGGAAAAAGTAAAAAATGATTTCGGTATTTCTGACAATATTGTCGAAATAACTCAATGGCACAAAATCGAAGCGGAGAGATTTGCCCAAAAGCTACAAAATGCCCACCAGGTTGAAGGTTTATTATCACTGGACTGCGCACCAACTGACAACAGGTTAAACCTCTTTCACTATAATAATGGTTTAGAGGATACTCGTATTGTTAAAAGCTTGGCTGGCAATTTCCTTGGGCATCATTTAGCTTGGATGGATGAAAAAATTGCCCTAAACAACGAAACAGCTTTCAAAACTGATTTTGTCATCGGCGAAGGGTTAAAATTATGGCGAAGAGTTAGCCCCAATAATTACGAAGAAGAAATCGATTGGAGCCAAGCATTTTGTGTTAAACAAGAAAATGGAGCTAGTCGCATTTGGCACCCAGAATGGCGCAAATTTCGTCATGACGGCAATCTATCAACCATGACCGCTATTAAGGTATTTATCTTCAATGATACCTCCTATCTGCAAAAATTCTTTATTCCGCCATCAAGAAATAAACAAAGCGTTATTTACCGCTTAATATTTACTTGTCAAAAGAATCAGTCTCCGGAAATGATTGGTGGTTTATGGATTAGTCGCGAAGGTTTTAAAGTTTATCCTGACAAAAAAGCAACAGTCGGATTGATATCGCCTCTAGCTACAACGGCTGAGATTTTTTAAAACAAACACGCCCCGCAAAAAAATTGCGAGGCGTTTTTATTTACACTAATATTTATAGAACTTTTAAGAAATTAATCTTTCCCTTTTGCAGCACGGCGCCACCAGGAATAATAAAATTAATATCTTTAATAACTTCCTGATTGATCTTCACCCCACCCTGTTCAATGACACGGCGAGCATCCGATTTAGAAGTGGCCAATTTTGCCTCCATTAAAACTGAGATTAAATCATAAGCACCCGGAGTAATTTCCGGCATCTCATCGGGAATTTCTTTTTTAGAAAATGTTTTAATAAAATTAAGTTCTTCAGCCTCAGCCTCGGCTTCGGAGTGATACATTTTAACAATTTCTTTGGCTAATTTAACTTTTAAATCACGCGGATTAGCGCCGCCATCTAATTCTTTTTTATATTCAGCTACTAAACCCAAATCAATTCGTGTTACTAAAATAAAATATTTAACAATAAATTCATCTTGGAGTGACATTATTTTACCAAACATCTCACGTGGGGTGTCGAATAAATTTACAGTATTACCCCAGCTAGAACTCATTTTACGACCATCCAAACCTTCGATAATTGGATTAGTAATGACATTTTGCGGCTCTTGACCATACAAGCGTTGCAACTCACGCCCAGCCAACAAATTAAAGCGTTGATCTGTCCCACCGATTTCAACATCCGCCTTTAACTGTACGGAGTCGTAGCCCTGCATTAAAGGATATAAAACTTCACGTAACGACACCCGAGAACCAGACTCTAAGCGGCGCGCAATATTATCACGAGAAATAAATTCGTTAATCGAAAAAGCATTAGCTTGTTTACAAATTTCTTTATAAGTTAAAGCGCCAAGCCAGTCATTGTTATAATGAACTTCACATTTATCAATATCAATTACTTTAGCGGCTTGCGCGACATAATTTTTAATATTACTTTTAATCGTAGCATCATCTAACATTGGTCGTTCCGCGTTCTTATCGGAAGTATCACCAATTGTACCGGTAAAGTCACCAATAATAAAAACAATTTGATGACCAAGATCTTGGAAATCACGCAATTTTAAAAGCGGCACACTGCGACCCAAATGAATATTCGGGCTAGTTGGATCAATACCTAACTTCACGCGCAATTGTTTACCGGTTAGCAATTTCTTACGTAAATCATCTTTAGAAATAACTTCCTCAACACCACGAGATAATAATTCTTCAATTTTCTCCGGATTAGTATTAATATTCATAAATTTAAAAATTAATTGATAACACCAAAATTATACACGAATAAGCCGATATTATCAATAATTAAGCTTCCATGCCCTATTTTAATCACTTGCCGCTGCTTCCCCAGCCAAATAGCCGGTCGTCCAAGCTGCTTGCAAATTATAACCGCCAGTTGGTCCATCTAAATCCAAAACTTCCCCGGCTAAATATAAATTAGAATAAAGTTTAGAGGCCATCGTTTTCGGATCAACTTCTTTTAAATCAACGCCACCTAAAGTAATCATCGCTTCAGTAAAATCACCCACCCCAAAAGTGGTCAATGAATATTTTTTAAAAGCCATTACTAAAAGCTGACGCTCAATTTTAGTTAAACCATTGGCTTTTTTGTCTGGATTAATTCTGTTATTAAGTAGAATGAAATTACTTAAACGTTTCGGAAAAATTCGAGCCAAAATATTTTTAATATCAACTTGTTTATTTTCCGCCACCAGAGCTATAATTTTATCTTCCAAGTCTTCCGCACTTAGATCCGGGCAAAAATCTATTACCACCTCAGCCTTATTTACACTGGCCCGAACAGAATCACGACTCAAACTTAAAACTGCTGGACCGCTTAAAGATCGACTAGTAAAAATAAAATCCCCAAAGCTGTGGCCAATTTTTTGACCATTGTGCACCAATGTTAATTCGGCACCAGACAAACTTAAACCCTCCAAATCTTTAATGTTCTCACTAATAATAATTGGGCTAAGGGCGGCGCGTGGTTTTATAATTTTATGGCCAAGTTCAGCTAACCAAGAATAAGCTTCACCACTAGAGCCGGAGAGTGGATATGATTTTCCGCCAGTCGCAATAATAAATTTCTTAGCTATAATTTCAGAACCATCAGCCAAAATTAATTTGGAAATTTTATTACCAGTTTTAATAATTTTTGTAACTTTAGAATCAGTTTTTATTTCACCATGACCATCCTTAATGTAATCAACTAATAATTTTAAAATTTCTTGGGCCTTATTGCCTTCCGGGAAAACTCGACCACGATCTTCAATTTTGTATTTTAAACCGCGGACACTAAAAAAATCAATTAATTCTTCGGAGCCAAAACGGTTTAAACCGGATAACAAAAATTTACCATTTTGGCCAAAGGCCTCGGCTAGCACGCGAGGTGATGATTGATTGGTAAAATTACAGCGACCGCCACCAGTCATTAAAAGTTTAACGCCCAGCTGTTTATTTTTTTCCAGCAACAAAACGCGCGCGCCCAATTCTGACGCTCGCCCCGCCGCGATTAATCCTGAGGCGCCACCGCCCACAACCACGACATCATATATGCTCATAAAGAGTAGATTCTAAATTATAATAATTTACCTAGATCGAGTTCATCGTTAAACTTTATTTCTTTCACAAACTCCGGCATATGACTAACCATAATGATTGGTCCGTCAAACTTATTAATAGCTTCAGCAATAACCGGAATATGACGGAAGTTAATATGATTAGTTGGCTCATCTAAAATCAATAAACCTGGTTTCATTAGAACCAAACGCGCGAAAGACAACAAACCTTTTTGTCCCTCTGATAATGAACCAATCTTGTTTTCCATTAGATCACCAGTAATTAAGAAACCAGCCGCAATTGCACGCATCATTTGTTCATCGATACCTTCAGAGCGGATACCCATTAAAGAATCAAAAACTTTTTCATCAAAATCAAGCGCCGAAAAATCTTGACTGTAATAACCAACTCTAATCTTTGGTTGAATCGTAGCGCCATCTTGCGCCTCTGACACCAATGATCGCAGTAAAGTACTCTTACCAACACCATTTGGTCCAGTAATTAACAAGCGGTCTTTTTTACGTAAAACTTTATCAATATCTTTAAGTATCGGTTCATGATTTTTTATCACTCGTACTTTTTTTAAAATGACAATTTCGCCAACGAGTTCATCTTGAACTGGAATTTCAAAATTTCGAATAGTTTTGTCTTCCCGACGAACATCAACTTTATTTTCTTCCAATTCTTCTGTTTCCTCTTTTAGTTTTTGGGCTAATTTACGCATCTTACCACCTTTATTGGCGAAGAAGTTAACTTTTTCTTTACGGTCAATAATCTTCTTTTCCAGTTGAGCGTTTTTCATGATTTCTCTTTCCACGCGAGAGGCAATTTCTTCAACTACGGAATAATAATCGCCGACATAAAGTTCAGTTTTATGAGTAAAAACATCTAAATAAACCACGCCTTCTGTAAAACAATTTAAGAAATCAGCATCATGGGAAATTACGATTACAGTTTTTTCATACATAATCAAAAAAGTAATCAAATGATCAATTCCGTCTTTATCCAAATTATTTGTTGGTTCGTCTAATAATAAAATATCAGGATCTTGAATTAAGGAATAAGCCAAAAGTAAACGCGCTTGTTGCCCGCCAGAAAGATCACCGACAATGCGATCTAGTGGAATGTCAAAATTAACCGCATCCAACACCTTGGCGATACGACTTTTTATATTTCCCGGAACAATTTCAAAGGCTTTAGAAAAATATTCTAAGACTGTTAGTGGAAAATCTGCCCTGGCCACGGTTTGGCTAGCTGTGCCAATACTTGCACCGCCAGTTATTGATAGGCGACCACTTTTTGGTTTTAAATCACCCTTAATTAAGCCAAAAATTGTACTTTTACCAGCACCATTTTGTCCCATTAAAGTTACCTTAGCACCCTTACGCACACTAAAAGACGCCTCATCTAAAATCGGTTTTTTGTGCACATATTCAAAACTCACATCATCAAATCTCAATACTACTTCTTCGGCCATATTATTTTTAAATTAATTTTTTATTTTTCAAAATGATAACCACAGCTATCCGCAGTTAATAATTCACTTTCGGTGCGGGGATATTTACGACAATTAAGTGGTCTAATTTTATAAATCGCACAATGAGTTTTACCGTCCGCACTGGTTCGTAAAAACCAACATGGATTAGGCAAAGAACAACACTTACCACAATTATTGCAGGAACCTCGACGCTTCTTACTTACCGGTAAAATTGAAGTGATAGTTCGTTTTAATTTAGCGACGTAATTATTTTTATTCATTTATTTTAAAAACTCTTATATTATTTTATCTTAAATCTAATCCTTTTTTATGTAGTAAAACTCTAATCGCTTTATAATCCGGAACCTTTTTGGTTACTAGATTCCAAAACCGAATTGAATGATTCATTTCTTTTAAATGACACAATTCGTGTACTACGACATAGTCAATTATATGGTGCGGTAAAAAAATTAATTTATAATTAAAATTTAATATACCACGGGCCGAGCAACTTCCCCAGCGCGTCTTTTGATTTCTAATAACAATTTTAGCGAAATCAAATTGATAAAATTCATTAAATTCTTTAACTTTTTTAGCAATAATTCTTTCGGCTTGTTTCTTATATAGCAAATAAGCCTCCCGACTATCAACAAATGACTTGGCTTTCCGATACTTTTCCTTAAATTCATCCATCTTTTCTATAATCCAAGATGACTTATCCATGATAAATAGCTCGATCGTTTTTTGGCCTACATACCACGGGCGACTAGCCACTAAACAACCATCAGAACCAATCGTTAGACATAAATTTTTAATGCCGCGCCGGCGCTCGAGACGGTATTCGATTTTGCGCCCGGAAATTGTAATTTCTTTTTTCATGACATTAATTAAAAAACTCTTAACACCTAGTCAGATTACGCGAAACCGGGAAAATAGTCAACCTTAATCTGGTCACGAGTCACCCCTAATTCCTGTAAAATACCGCTATAAGCAGCCACCATGGCATGTGGACCAGAAATATAGAACATTCGCTCCTTATAATCCGGCACTTCGGCTAAAATCAGCTCTTTAGTTATCAAACCTTTAATTCCAGGCCAATCAGCCCGAATCGCCTCAGTTTTAGATAAAGAATAGATTGTTTTTATACCTAAATTACTATTAGCGGCATCAAAAATGTCTTTATAGGCAATATCTGCCTCTTCAGTATTAGCATAAAAGAAAACAATATCGCGCGCCTCGCCAGTATCCAATAAACTCTTAATCATACTGCGAAATGGTGTTACTCCGATACCACCAGCGATAAAGACCAACTTTTTATTTTTATCTGCTGGCATATAAAAATCACCTGCTAATTGAGCAGCCACCATCGTATCACCAGACTTTAAACTTAATAAAGTTTGTTTAAAACTACTAGGCTTATCATAAAATTTTATACCAAAATGAACTGTGTCCTCGGTGGGTGATGAGGCAACCGTAAAAAAACGGCGCACACCCCGACTATCAGAGTCTTCGTGTTTCAAAGTACACTCCATGTATTGCCCTGGCTTAAAATTTATTTTTTTGCTAGGAGTAAAGATAAAATCATAAGAATTATTAGCCACCAAAACTTTCTCTTTAAATTCTAAAATTAGTTTATGCTTTGGACTAATAAGATAAGAAAAGATATTAGCAGTTATCAAAGCTAATTCTGGTGTGAAATAAAGTGAACCAAAATGTACCGCTGGCACAAATAGAAATCCCGCCAAAGCACCATAAGCGATTCGACCATTTCTAGTTGGTGGTGTAGTCATCGGTTCAGTTAGCATGGTAAAGGCAAAAAACATTAACGATGAATAAATTATCGTCATACTTAAAACCAATATCGGATTAGTACCCTTACCTATTCCAAAGATTAAAGCTGTTAACAATGCCGTGCCAAAAAAAGCATAAAGCAAGTCAGCTCTTTTTATCTTGCGCACAATTAAAAATCCACCGATAAAAATAATTGGAGCGGTATACAAATTAGCAATCCACCAACTGGCTGATTGATTTAGAAATATAGCCGTTAAGACCACCGCAATTGCTGCGGGATTAAAAATATGTTTTTTACCAATAGCTAAAATATATTTAGAAGCCATCGCTAAAACCGAAGCCCAAACAGCTAAAACTACATAATCACTGGAATATTGTGGTGTAATTATCAAGGCCAAAATTAAAGCCGTAATAACCACTGACTCATCATTGCTCGGAGCTTCAAACGCGTAAGCAAAAACACCATTAACAATAAAACAAAGCGCCATGATAAAACCGGCCGACATTATAATATCTAATGGTTTATATGGAAAAAGTTTAAAAAAACTTAAACCAATAGCTACCAATAAAAAGAAGCTTAGAGAATAAATAAGTAAACGATACATCGTTACTCGATTAAGATAATAATCAATTTTTTTCATAAAATTATTTTGTTATATATTTTTCAAAACCACTTGTAAAAGTCGCCTGGCCATTTTTATCAATCATGTAAGCCTCTAGTTCGGGGAAATTTTCCAACCAAACAATTCCCTCTCGTCCCATCGCAAACGCGGCAGTGGCAAATCTATCGGCCTCATAAGCATTTTTAGCTACAACGGTTAAGCTCACAATATCGGAAAATTTTTCATTTGGATTGTGTGGATTATAAATATGTTGACCACGTAAATAAATACCTGAGGTCGCAATACCGCAATTGTCCAGTTCTAAAATTTTAACATTCTTTTCCAGGTCAAACGGATTTCTAATACCCACGCGCCACAAATTATTTGATGAATTCTTCCCTGCGACTTCAATATCACCACCAATTTCGACGTAAAAGTTTTTAAAGCCAGCAACTTTTAGTAAATCAGCGGCTTTTGAAATTGCCCAACCTTTAACAATGCCCGAAGGATTAAATTGACCTTTATCAGTAACAATATCAAAGTAGCCATTAGTTTCAACTTTGGTCTTAGCGGCCAAAGAAAAAATTTCTTTCATCTCCGCGCTATAATTTTCGTGGTTCAATTCACCGCGATTTATTCTAGAAATCTCACTACTTACTTTAAACACGCTAAATTTTTCCTCAACCTGCTCCAAGTAATTAAAAACTTTCTCAATATCACTTGCTAAAACCTGGGGATCAACAATATCAATCGTTACTACCGTGCCCATCACTATTTTACTAAGTTTCATAATTAATTTATTTTGTAGCTTGAGCTAGGGCAGAAGCTAAAGAACTAACAAAAGCTCCGCTAGAATTGGTCGCGCCAGAAACTGTATCCACATTAGCGCTTTGAGCAGTAATAGCTTCACTCTTTAACGTATCAAGTCCTCTCAGTGGTCGCCCACCTTCTTGTGTGCCGCTTAAAAAAATCACATCGGTCAATTTGCCACCTTGAACAACAGCCTTAACTTGAAGCACGCCGTACAGGGCGTCAAACGAAGCCCCAGTATATTCACCATCTTTATAAATCACATTAGTTTTATTCCCCGTATTACTGCTAGGAGTATTATTGTTAGCAGTATTTTTATCATTAGTCTGAGGGGTAAAATTTCCTTGGCGATAGATAGCATAAAAAATAAATGCCCCAATCACAAATAAGGAAAGAATTATTTTTTTTAGATTATTTTTCATATTTTTTTAAATTAATTATATTAATTATATTTCACAAATCGCACTAGCCACTACTTTAGCTACGCGTTTATCAAAGACATCCGGTAAAATATTATCAGCGCTTGGCTCTTCAATTAAACTAGCTAAATTTTCCGCAGCTCTAATCAACATTGCATCAGTGATTTCTTTAACATTATTGTCCAAAGCGCCCCGAAATACTCCTGGAAAAACCAAAACATTATTAATTTGATTTGGATAATCACTCCGACCAGTAGCCACCACTAAAGCGCCGGCTGCCATTGCCACATCCGGCATAACTTCCGGCGTTGGATTGGCTAGCGCAAAAATAATTGGATCTTTAGCCATTAGCTTTATCATCTCTGGTTTAAGAACTTCAGCGGTACTAACACCAATAAAAACATCAGCACCAGAAAGGGCTGCAATTAAATCACCAGTTGTTTTATTTTTATTAGTTAATTTGGCCAGCTCTGTCTTAGAACTATTTAAATCATCCCTACCAGAAAATATTACACCCTTACTATCACAAACAATTATATTTACAAAGCCGAATTCTAATAACAATTTTGTTATAGCCACTCCGGCTGCTCCAGCCCCATTAACCACAACGCGAACATCTTTTTTATCTGACTCGCGCAAACGCAAAGCATTAATAAGTCCAGCCAACACCACAGTAGCGGTCCCGTGCTGATCATCGTGCATCACTGGAATATCCAATTCTTTTTTTAGGCGCGCTTCAATATTAAAACAACGTGGTGCAGAAATATCTTCCAAGTTAATGCCACCGAAAACCGGGGCTAAATATTTTATAGTTTTAATGATTTCTTCTTCATCTTGCGTATCAAGACAAATTGGAAAAGCGTCAACTCCCGCAAACTCCTTAAATAATACGCATTTCCCTTCCATAACCGGTATAGCTGCCGCTGCACCCAAATTACCTAAACCCAAAACAGCGCTACCGTCACTAATTACTGCCACAGTGTTATGTTTTAATGTTAGATTTTTAGCCTCCGCCTCATCCTTGGCAATTACGCGACACACTTCAGCCACACCTGGCGTATAAGCTAATGATAAATCTTTTTTAGTTAGCAAGGGCGCTTTACTTTTAAGCTCCATTTTTCCGTGCTGGGCACGATGCCAAGCCACAGACTCTTCGTATATATCAGACATATAATAAAAAATTAATTTATAAACTTATTTCGTTTTCAACATTTCAATAATCTTATCTAACTTATCCTCTTCAATTCGAGCCAAAGCTCTTTGTAAATTTTCAATATCTTTCTTGGCCACAACATTAGTGTGATAATCCTCGCTAGCTTGAAAACGATCACGCTCATTTTGCCGATTTTGCGCCATCATAATAATTGGTGCCGCATAAGCTGCTTGGGTTGAGAAAATCAAATTAAGCAAAATAAATGGATAAACGTCCCAGTGATTAATGAAGGCAATACAATTAAACGTCATCCATAAAATCACAAAGGCAGTTTGCCCAATAATAAACTTCCATGAACCCATAAAATTCGCCGTATTATCGGCTATTTTTTGACCAACGGTTGAGGCCGCAACATGTTTTTCGTGCCAAGTCTTTTGCACCACCTCTTTATTTTCCATATTTTAAATTTTTTAGTAAATTACTGATTAATTATAGCATTTTCAAGGTCCTTTTGGCAAATAACCAATCATGGACAAAATCAAAAATATATGATATAATTCCAACATTGATAACCACTGGTTATTACTTACAAATTAAACAAAAATAGGATATGGAAGAACAAAAAGACAAAAATGAACACACTTGTTGTTCACATGACGACAAAGAAATGAGCAGTGAAAAAGATTGTTGTTCTGAAGAAAAATCATGTTGTTCAAGTGAAAAAGATTGTTGTTCTGAAGAAAAATCATGTTGTTCAAGTGAAAAAGATTGTTGTTCAAGTGCGAAATCTAAATGTTGTTGTCACGGTGGTGCTTTAAAAATTTTAGTAAAAATAGCTATCATTGTCGCCATCTTCTCAATCGGATTTCACATGGGTGCCAGAAATAATCACAATGAAGGAAATTTTGAAAAAAACTTCGGCGGTCGCCAAATGATGAATCGTAACTACATCCCAGCTAATAGCCAAGTTGTAGCACCAACACCAACTCCAGCTACCAACGCCACTTCTACTAAATAATAAAAACTACACCAAACAAAAAACAACCTCAATCTCTGAGGTTGTTTTTTTTGTATTTTACTACAAACCTAAACCAAGACCACTTATTTCACTTAAATATTTATTTAGAAAAGCAAAGATAGCCCAAATTGTTAGGACGGTTGAGATTGTGGTTAGTAAAACTGTAATTAATCCAACACGCTTAGCTTGTGTCGTTTTTTTCATCATATACTTAACACCTGGCACAAAACCTAGTGGTGGCACAAAAACTGCTAAAGCATAAAGACCGATTTGCATAATAACCGAAACTGGTGCAGTTTTCTCTCTTAAATTAGCTCCACAGTTTGGGCAAAAATAATAAGACTCCAAAATTGGTTGATGACAAACGGCGCAAACATTTTTGAGGTTATCCATAAAATAAAGAGGACTTTATTTGATTTTATTACCTCTTTTAGCAGCTTTAGCTTCAAGCATTTGTTTCTTGATCTCTAAACGCTTAGCAGTTTTATGAGAGTGGGTTTTGTGAGGTTTACCAACCCCAGTAGTTCTTTTGGCCATATAAATTGTTTAATAATGAATAATATCCATACTAACGCATAACTAAAATAAAATCAATAAGCTGGCAAATAAAAAGAGTATCACCGTAATTTGGCGATACTCTTGGACTGTTTTTCTGTTTTTTAGGCAGCTGGCTCCAAAAAATCTTTTTGGATAAATTCCACGAAATAATCATTTAAACCATGAACTAAAAAATAGTCTTTTTGGAGGTAATCAAGGGCTTCAATTTTGTCATAATACACAACTTGATTGTAATAATCCAAAACATAACCGTATTTATCACCTTCCAATAAAATCCAATTTTTTATCCACCAAAAACAATTAGAGGTATCTCGTAAACAACTAATGTTTTTTCCGGACACACCTTCTTCGATAAAATTACTGCGACCACCCCAAGCTTCACCATCAAACACAAAGGCTTGTAGCGGTTGACCGTGATACTCCAACTCTTTACCATTAACAATTATTTTCTTTTCCATTATTTCCATTTTAGATTAACACTTGATTTACGAAAATTATTATAATGCCAGATTACAGATTGCATTCCATTTTGGAACTACGATAAAATCTGAAAAGACTGAAGCGGCGCCAATAAAACAATCAGCTTCAACCGTTTCTGGTAATACCAATCCTCTTGATTTTAAGTTTTCGATACGGAGGCGTCTTAGTCTTTTTATTTGTAATGCCTCTTCGACGTACTCAATAATATCAATACTATCATCCACCACTTCTTCAGCTGAAACCTTTTTTTTATTTGGATAATCTTGAACAATTATCACTTCATCTTCCTCGGGAAGATCGCTTTCCTTTGCTACCATAACTATATAATTTTTAATGTTCGATTAGAATTCAATTAACTGTAAATAATTGTATCATGAAGATAGCGTGTTGTCAATGATGAATCATAAAAAAAGACAGGTTTTTAAGGCCTGTCTAATCGATTTTTTTGTTTTAGAATTTACCACGATACTCACGGAGTTCAGCGCGTGATAATCTTTGTAATTTGGCTATGGGCATTGTCTTGAGGTTTTCTTTGTCAGAATTTTTAAAGAAACGCTTTAAACCAATTATATCGGTTAAGTGTTTGCCTGCATTACAATGAGATTTATTAATTCCAATTCTCTCTGGCGCCATGTAAACACGAAGTTCCTCTTTAATATCAACGGCGATATTTTCTGAATAAACAACCTCACCATTAACAATTGAAGCTGCACCAATAAAATGTTGACATTCAACACCAATTTCATCGCTATCTTTACTCATTACCATAATTTGGCAATCAAGATTTGAACTGGTTTTACGATTTATTTTATGATCGCGATTTCTGGTATTGTTTTTAAGGCGATTCATAAGTCTTTCACGCGTTGAAATATATTCAATGATATCGCTTTCATCACTGCCAACCACATCCTCAACCGGAACAAAATTATTACGAGGATCATTTCTATTAACTAAAGCCTCGTCTTCGTGAGCGCTTGCAAATAATTCACTTGGAACAATTTTGCCAATTACATTTACTTCCATGATTATATGATTTTTAATGTTCGATTACTATTTATTTAACTGTAAATTATTATATCATAAATAATGCTATTTGTCAATATACACCTTATTTTCTAACTACAATCATATTCTTTTTAATTCCCACAATCGGCTCATGATTACCAGTTGGGTAATCCCGAATTGCCGCAAATAAAACATCCCGGTCATAACGATAAGCCTTCCCTCTTTTGGTGCCAGATTCATTAACAATAAACTCTTTAGTTTTATAATCATAACCAATAATAACCAACATGTGCGTCACTGGTCCAGGCGGTGTAAAAAATGGATTGCCTAATTTTTGCCCATCCATTGGAGTAATCACTAAATTACCCTTCTCCAGTTCAGTAATTATATCCTCAAGTTTTATATTATTAACCACTGCCACTTTTTGATAATTAAAATACTTCTTAAAAATTCTATCCACCGTATCTTTAGCGGAGGTATCTTCAAAGCTACCATAATTTTTCTTTTCCCAATCAGATATCGCCACAATCATGTCTCGCGCCTCTTGGGCCGTAAATATTTTCCCTTTAGCCCAATACACCGCCATAATAGCCGCAGACTCCTCACAGGCATTCTCCTGGCGTAAATCTGACCACTGCGCAAACGGTGATTGAGTTGTAAATGGAACATCTAATTTAATAAGATCCTTCTTGAATGGTGGAGTTGAACTTGGGGTTGTACTACTTGCTATAGGCAGTGCTTTAACAGGCACAGCCGTCGGAGTTTTTGGCGGTAAACTAATTTCGCTTTTAACTACTGGCACATCAACATGTCTAACATCAACAATATTAAGACTGTTACCAACCGGAACAGATTTTGGTGTTAAAACTAAAATCGATAAACCCGCTAAGCCCAAAAGCACAGCAACAATAATTAAGATTTTTTTTATCATGTTATTTCTTCGTTAAAATCGCCAACCAATATCTTCGCGTGTAAACTCGGCCACCAACTTTTGGATAGCCAATATCTTTAGTTAATTTATCAAAATTAAAATAACGCCCATACAAATCCCGTAAATCTTTCTCGCTGAAAACCCGCTCAACAAGACCCAACTCTTTCATAAAATAAGTATCATATTCCTTTCCCGGGCTTAGTTCTAAGAGCTTCTTGGCATTTTTATCACCGTCCTTGCATAAGGCGCGCAAAATAATAAAGCCACCTGGTTTTAAAACGCGATGACATTCCTTTAAATAAATTTCCCGCTCCGACTCTTTAAGTGAATTAGAGGAAGTGATATCCAAAATTAAATCAAAATAATTATCAGCGAATGGTAACGGCGCTCCAATGCTTTGATTAATATAGTTAACTGATGACTCTAATTCCAATTTCTTAACGCGCATTTCACCAGTCCTTAAAGCGTTAGCGGCAATATCAATTCCCACCACATTATTTCCCCGCTCAGCTAAATAATTAGTGTTACGCCCCGTGCCACAACCCAAATCCAAAACCTGCAAATCGGTCATGGCTAATTTTTTATCTTTTTTTAGATATTTGAGAAATTGCACTAAAAAGTTTTGTGGTCGCTCATCTTTACTAACAAGTAGTTGTTGTTGATATTCTCTTTCCCAGGCATTTTTTTGCGGCATAATAATGAATTTATTTTTTAGCCACTAGGGGCAAAATTATATAAAATGATGTTCCCTGATTTATCACTGATACAAAGCTAATACTACCACCCGAGGTTTCAATAACCGATTTTACAATATAAAGACCAAGACCGGTACCTTCAATGTCTTTCTCTTTAACATTGTTGGCGCGGAATAATTTACCGAATATTTTATCTTGTTGTTCTTTAGGAATGCCATAACCAGTATCACTAATTGCAAAACACAAAGAATCTTGTTCTAACACTACTTCATTAAAACTAGTTTTAGCTTTACCGATTTCCATAGATACTTTAATCGCGCCACTCTCCGGGGTGTATTTAATGGCATTGGACAATAAATTTTGAAATACCATTCGCCACAACTTAGGATCAACGGAGATCGCTGGAATATCTGAAGCAATTTGTTGTTCTAAATTTTGTTTTTTCTGTGTTAAAGTTTGAGCTTGCTCTTTAA
Organism: Candidatus Falkowiibacteriota bacterium; assembly: GCA_037137655.1. Classification (GTDB taxonomy): domain Bacteria; phylum Patescibacteriota; class Patescibacteriia; order Patescibacteriales; family UBA12465; genus JBAXJX01. The sequence continues at coordinate 319,773 of JBAXJX010000001.1, read as the reverse complement.
CAACCGATTGCCATAATTCCGTCATATTAGTCGGTTTTGACTCAACCACAAAAGTACCAAGATCCATCCGTGAAACATTTAACAATGACTCTACAAGCTCCATCATTAATTTATTCTCCGCATGAACTTCCTCTAACATCTCTCGTTGTGCATCGCTTAAGACACCAGCATCACCGTTTAACAACATTTCGGTATACCAATTGGCGGTTCCAATCGGAGTGCGTAATTGATGTGAAGCCAATGAAACGAATTCGGTTTTAACTCGATCAATATTTTTTTCCGCCGTAATATCACGCTCAATTCCAATAAAGAAACTAACTGCACCATTTTTAATAATAGGCGCCACCATCGCATAAGCATCATATAATTCACCACTCTTTCTTCTATTTTTTATCTCACCGGCAAAAACTTTTTTTTGTTTTTTTAAAGTATCCCACATGGTGACATAAAATTCCAATGGCATTAAGCCGCCCCACAAATCTTTAGAGCCGGCCTTCTTACCAAGCGATTCTCCAATTGAATAACCAGTAATATTCTCAGCGGCATGATTCATGTATAAAATAATACCATCAGGATCGGTAATAACCATATGTTCTGCTGCGTTGGCCACAGCCAATTTAAATTTTTCCAAATCAGCCGCCAAATCCTCCACCTTCTTCTTTTCCAGTTCAATATCATCCATTACATTTAGCATGGCCGACTCTTGTTTTTTTAGCTTAGCAATTAATTCTGCTTCATTCATAATGTTATTTAATTAATACTTTATATTTATTATAAAATAATTTCACGCCTACTTTTATCTTATTTTAAAACCAAATTAAACAAATAACCAGTTAGTATAATTCCAATTCCAACCACAGTGGCAAAAATAATGATTAATTTAGTTTTCATGATTTTTTTTAAAATCATAAACTCCGGCAATGACAGTGCGGTCACCGCCATCATAAAAGATAAGGTTGTACCCATAGCCACACCTTTTTCCGTTAAAACGCTAACCAATGGTATAATTCCAGCCGCATTAGAATAAAGCGGGATACCAATTAACGTGGCCAATGGCACAGCGTACCATTTATCCGCCCCAGCATAAGCCGCTAAAAAATCAGCTGGCACGTAGCCATGAATCCAGGCGCCCAACCCCACTCCGATAAAAATATAGGGCCAAACCTTATCAACTATACTCAAAGTATAATCACTAGCATAAATCATTCGTTCTTTTATAGTTCTTTTTTCCAGTTCCACCAAATCATCCTCCGCTTTATTCTTCCAAACAAAGTCAGCGATTAAACTTTCCACTTTCATACGACCAATAATCAACCCAGAAATAATTGCAATAATTAAACCACTTACAACATATAATAACGCTATCTTCCAGCCGAATAAACCAAAAAGTAAAACCAAAGCCACCTCATTAATCATGGGTGAAGAAATCAGAAAAGAAAAAGTTACTCCCAGAGGTACTCCGGCTTCAACAAAACCCAAAAATAATGGAATGGCTGAACAAGAACAAAAAGGCGTTATAATACCTAATAAGGCGGCAAGAGTATGGCCGGTTAACTTATTTTTACTAGCTAAAAAGAAACGAACTTTTTTTGCCGGCAAATAAGTGCGAATAAAAGAAACAATAAATATTATAACGAACAACAAAATAAATATTTTTAAAATATCAGCTACAAAAAAAGTTAAAGTATTACCCAGCAAGGTTTGGGGCGCAATATCTAAAACATAATAGACTAACCAATTCGCAAATAATTCCAGCGGATAAAACATGTTATATTTTTTATTATTTATTTAAATCACCCAAATTATTAAGCAGTAATAATAAATCATCTTTAAGCGGATTATCACTCCAAACATTAATTATAGCACTTATAACTTTTAATTGATTTTCAATAATTTTTTCCTTGGGCGCGTTAAAACGAGCAAAAATTTCATCACCATAGCGGGCGTAGTCATCCACTAACTCCGACATATTACTAACAACATCAGCTGACTTCACCAATAATGCTTCGTTGGAAAAATGACTAATGTGATCCAAGGCTAGTTTTTTACGCTCTTCCCAATTCAAATCTTTATCTTGTTCAGTCACACTCAACACTAATTGTGCCACGTTATCACCAAATCTTTCCGCCAACATTTCAAAGCTAACCTTTTTAGCACTAACACTATCTTCGATAGTGTCATGCAATATTCCAGCTACCACCACGTCTTCCGAGGCGCCAGAGAGCGCCAAAATAATACCAACAGTCAGTGGATGAGCGATATATGGAATCAACTTACCTTTCCGGGTTTGTTGTTGATAGTGATTATGGGTTTTAGCGGCAAATTTAATTGCTCTTTGAATTTTTGGAGTATAGATCATATTATATATACTTAGCTATTAGCGCCTCGGCCACAGTTAAACCATCAATCGCTGACGATACAATTCCGCCAGCGTAACCAGCACCTTCGCCGGCTGGATAAATTCCAGCAATATTAGATTCACATTCCTTATTTCTTTCTAGTCGTAGAGGTGAAGAACTTCTAGTTTCTGGTCCGGTTAAAACTGCCTCCGGATGAGCAAAACCATTAATTTTTCGGTCCATTTGAGGCAAAGCTGCCCGAATACTCTCAATAATATAATCTGGTAAACAACCATTTAGAGACATCATTTTTACACCTGGGCGATAACTTGGCTTTACACTCTTACTTTTTAAAGATGCGCGATTTGCTAAAAAATCACTGACCAATTGGGCTGGAGCCGAGTAATCACTGCCGGCCATTTTATAAGCTTCTCGCTCAAAATGACGTTGAAATTCAATTCCGGCCAAAGGATGATCGGAGCCAAAATCAGCTGGTGTTACTGGAACCAACAAGGCACTATTGGAATTTTGGCCGTTTTGGGCATATTCACTCATACCGTTTGTTACCACCATACCTTCTTCCGAGGCCGCACCCATGACGTAGCCGCCGGGACACATACAAAAAGTGTATACAGAGCGAAAACCCTCGGTATGTTGAACTAATTTATATTTGGCGGTTTTTAATTTTGGATTATTATAACAAGCGCCGTATTGGGATTTATTAATCATCTCGGCTTGATGCTCAATCCGCAAACCAACCGCAAAAGCTTTAGGAATCATTTTAAGTTCATGTTTATACAACATCTCATAAGTATCACGCGCACTATGGCCGGTTGCCAAAACCAAATCATCTACCGCGATTTTTTCACCGCCGTTAACAATAATCGCTTTTAATTTTTTATTTTTAATTTCAAGGTCACTTAAGCAAGTTTCAAATCTGACTTCCCCGCCCAATTTAATTATTTCAGCGCGAATGTTTTTTACCACGCCACGTAATTTATCCGTGCCAATATGTGGTGTGCCACTATAAGCAATTTCCGCTGGCGCACCAGCTTTAATTAATTCACCAAAAATATATTTGGAACGCGGATCATTTATGAGTGTGTATAATTTACCGTCCGAAAAAGTACCAGCCCCACCTTCGCCAAATTGGACATTGGAATTCGGATTAAATTCCCGCGTTTTAAAAAAATTATCAACATCTTTCACGCGCGCCTCAACATCTTTACCGCGTTCAATAAGTAATGGTTTTAAGCCAGCTTTTGCCAATAATAAAGCGGCGAATAGTCCGCATGGACCACTACCAACTATCACAATTTTTTTGTTTACTTTTTTGGCAATGACTTTTTCTTGATAAACAAACGGTTCGATAATTCGGGCGCGATAACGAACATCAAATTTTTTAACGCTTTTAATATTATCCAATTTCACATCCACTGAATAAACAAATAAGATATTACTTTTCTTACGCGAATCAATCGTTTTTTTTACAATCGTAAACTCCGAAACACCCGTTTCTGGCACGCCTAAAATTTTAGCAATTTTAGATTTTAAAATCGCTTCATTTTCATCCAAACCCAAAGTCACTTCTTCAATTCTAATTAATTTATTTTTTTCCAAGTTCATAAAATAGGATTGCGGCAGCCGTCGCCACATTTAGTGATTCGATCTCAGATGACATTTTTATCTTTAAAGCCTTACTAGCTATAGCCATGATACGCAAATCGACTCCATGACTCTCATTACCCAAAACAAGACAAAAAGCGCTAGCAGGCTTAAATTTGGCCAAATCAAGGCCATTGTGTGAGCTAGTAATATAAAGTGGTAGCTTATTAGCTTTTAACCAAGCACCTGACTTATCTTCAATAATATTTAATTTAAAAATAGCATCTTTAGCAGCACTAATAACTTTGGAATTATAAATATCCACACAATTTTCATCCAACACAAAATTAACAAAACCAAAGGCCAGAGCGCTGCGCATAATAGTCCCCATATTGCCCGGGTCAGAAACAGCATTTAAATAAACTACCGATGATTTATCTAATGTTTTTTCCTTAATATTATAAACAGCTGTAATACCAGAAGGAGTGTCCAAATTAGAATAAATTTTATTTATTCTCGGATTAATAAGAAAAAAATCTTTACAATTGGAATTGTTCTGCAAATAATTCACCTGCTCTAAATGTTTACTATAAAACTCTTCGGTCACAAACAAAGCTTCAAAGTCGTGCTCAGATTTCAAAGCATCTAAAATAATCACCAAATTTTCGACCGTGAATTGTTGCAATTCCTCTCGATATTTTTTGGAATTTAACTTCTCCAAGGTTTTTATTTGTTTGTTTTGAGCACTAGTTATTGCTTGATAATCCGAGATAGTCATGTTTTTATTATTTTTTATTAATTTTTTTAAATATTTCCTGACGTTTTTTATCTATAAAACTTTCAGTAACTGTTTCATAGAACTAAGGTCATAAAAACACAAATTACTTGTTATAAATTGATTATAGCACATTTTCACAAGAAAAAAAACCAATTGACTAAATCTAAGTCTTATTGTAATATAAAAAATCAATCAATTTGTTGAACCTTAAAAATATAAATTTATGAGTAAGAAAAAAATTCTTATTTTCGCTTCGGGCGATAAAACTGGTGGTGGCTCTGGCTTTCAGGAAATGGTTGAACAGTCCAGAACTAGCCCAGCCATTTTAGATGCTGACATTGTCGGCGTAGTTTCTAATCATGCCAATGGTGGCGTTCGCAAAAAAGCCATGGATCTCGCCATTGCTTTTGAATATTGCCCTGGACCTTTTACAGCTGAAACTTACCGCAATTTAGTGGCTAAATTCTCAGCCGATTACGTGATGTGCTCTGGTTGGTTAAAGTTGGTCGTTGGACTTAACCCAAGCAAAACAATAAACATTCACCCTGGACCATTGCCAGAATTTGGCGGTCCTGGATTATATGGTCATCACGTGCACGAAGCCGTTATTAAAGCTTTCAAAGAAAGACTAATATTTCAAAGCTGTGTTTCCATCCACTTTGTTAATGATGAATATGATCGCGGACCAGGAATCGTAAAAATTCCAGTTTTAATTCGACCAGATGACACGCCGGAAACATTAGCGGCCAGAGTTAATAAAATCGAACATGGCTGGCAGAGCTATATTCTCAACGAAATCATACATGAACGCATTCGCCTTCAAGACGGTACTGTTTATTTTAAAAGTGAAGGCTTACACAAAATGTCTTTTCGCTAAAAACTACAAAAAAAACACAAAAGAGTATAAATTTATTTATACTCTTTTTTATTTGGCTCACCAAAATTACAATCTTCTATTCAACTTTAATCCCAAAATCATCCAACAAGACTAAAACTTCTGGGTAGGAAAATTTAGCATTCTTTAGTTTATTATTTATCGGATTAATATAATAATCGCGGGCGCCGACAAAATTTACTTTCTCTAAATTCGTGTTTTGAAATTTGCACAATGCCAAAGTGGATTCGGAAAAATCGGAGCCGGCTAAGTTAGACTTGATAAAATCACTTTCTTTTATGTCACAAGCCAAAAATTGGCTTTCCTTGATATCCAAATTACTAAAATCGCACAAGGAAATATTACACTTTTTAAAAATCCAAGATACTAGCAAGGAATCAACTTTAGAAAACGTCACACCTAATATTTTACAATTTTCAAAAAGCACATTTTGAAAACCACAATTATCAACTTTAATATTCGATAAATTACAATCTATAAATGAGCAATCAATAAAAGATGTGCCAATAAATTTATAGCCACTGAAATCACATTTCTTAAATTTACATTTCGAAAACTCCCGATGACTCAAATCTTGTTGCGGAATCGAGATATCTTGAAATACTTGTTCGCTAAATACTTTTAATAAGTTATCCATATACACTAACTTATAAAGATGCTTTCTTTGTTTTATTAAACCTATACATTCCCACCGCAACGGGCAAAGCAAATGTTAAAAAATAATATAAATAAACATCTAGCTTGTAATAATCAACTGCTTTAAGAAGTTTAACTAAAAAGAAATAATCCAAGGCAATAGCCATAATTGTCCAAATAACGCCAAGACCAATATAACACATAAACTCTTCCCTTTTGATTTTTTTAAGCAACACCCAAAGCGTGGCTGCTAGCCCAAATGGCATAATATACCAACCGATAACATTTTTTGGTACCAAAGCAAAAAATAAGAAACCCAAAATATAACCAAAGAGCCAAAGAATAAATCCCCAAAAAACCGTGTTTAAAAAAATTTTTCCTTTATTTTTTGTCATAATAACGAGGTGGTTAATTATTATTATTTTTTACCTATAAAACAAAAATAGCATAAAAATGCTATTTTAATATCTCTATTTTAATTATTGTATCAGAGCCGTCCTGGGCATATTCTTCACTTGGCGATTGCAGTACTAATCCGTTTAAACTAATTGTTGCTCGTCCTTTGCGATTGGCGGTATCGGGTAAATATTTTTTAGGAAAACTAATTTCATAGATATTTTTTTCTAAGAATACCGGCAAGCCGTTCATCGTATCTGGTGTCAAATAAGGCGTGTCGGACATGTCGTTGTAATCGTAATTACCAGTTACTGTTGTTGTTCCAACTAAATAAACGGAAAAATTATTACCACTTAAAACGTGTTCATTATTAAGAGGAGAAATTTTGGAAACTATGAAATTTTCAAGTTTATCACCAATTTTTAAATCCATAACACCAGGAATAATGTTTTCGGTTACTTGACTGGTCGTTGTAACAAGGTTTATTTGATTAACATTTTTATTATCAACATCGCTTTTAACATTTTTATTCAAACTACAAGCTGATAAAAAAACTAATGGCAAAATTAAGATAAAAAAGTAAATTTTTTTCATAGATTATTTGTTAATTATTATACTATAAACATAACACAAAGCTCGGGGACAGGGATTCGAACCCCGATTAACTGGACCAGAACCAGTCGTCCTACCGTTAGACGATCCCCGAATATTTTATTCTATTACTTTTTCAAAATCTTCTATTTCACCCGGCACAAGTTTAAATATTTTATGAGGTGTAATTTTATCCAGTTTTTTTAATTCCAGATATTTCAATCTATCTCTTTTCTCCAACTTTTTCAAGAGATGAGAAAATTCATATTGCAATTGACCTTGATTTAGCGGAATCTTAAAATTATCTTTTATCAGCTTAATCTTAGTAGAATCAAAATTATAATTACGCTCACTCGCCTCCTCCAATATTCCATTCAAATAAGCGTCAATCACTTTTACCGGATTTTTAAATTGTTTAAATCTAATTAGCTGGGGATGATTTTTATAGCCCACTGTCTCGCCTAATAAAACTTTTCTAGCTAACAACCCCTCGCGCCAAACCGCAAGCAATCCGGCGCGATCCAAATATTTGGGATTCAAACTCCACAGACGCATAAACTTTTAATTATTTTTACATTCCTCGCGCTAAAGCCACAAACATAAATACAGCTGACAGTGACATAATCGCAAAAGTGGACCAAACTAAAATACTGGAAAATACTCCACTACGATATTCACCCATAATTTCTTTATTACGCGCAATTTTGGCAATTAAGAACAATAATGGAATTGAAACCACACCATTAAATACCGCCGTAAACACCAAAGCCTTCATCGGATCAATGCCAATAAAATTTATACCTAGACCAACAATCGTCGCAATCGTAATTACACCATAAAAACCGTGAGCCTTCTTGAACTTCAAATTCAAGCCATCACGCCAATTCATTGCCTCGGATAAAGCATAAGAGGCGGAACCAGAAAGCACTGGTACACCCAACAAGCCCAAGCCAATAACACCAATCGCAAAAATCAATTTTGATAACAATCCAGCATTGGGAAAAGTACTAACTAGTGGTTCAAGAGCCTTAGCCGCATCAGCTGCCGTGTTAATGTTAGTAATACCATGACCATGCAAAACTGTCGCGGCTACTACGATAATACACCACGATCCAATTTGTGAAAAAAGCATGCCCATGAAATTATCGATTTTCAAATTGTGGACGATTTTTTTCAAACCAAATATTCTGCCAGTTTTTCTAATAAGATGCTTAGTGCGCTCCTCCTCCACTTCTTGTGAGGCTTCCCAAAAAAACATGTAAGGTGAAATAGTTGTACCCAACACACCAGTAATCACAAAGAAGAAGGCAAAGCCAAATTCAAAGTGCGGCATAAAAGTCGCTCGGGCAATTTCACTCCATGGCTGAGCAATCATAAAAACTGTAATTGGATAAGCCAATAAACTTAACACAAACCATTTTAGAATCTTGGAATACTTTTTATAATTTAAAAATATTTCCAAAACTAAAATTAAAGCTGTGAAAAATAAAGCAAAAATTGTGAAATCTATTTGTGGTAAAATAAGTTTTGCGGCTGCCGCCATTGCTCCGATATCCGCTCCAATATTAATCGTATTAGCAATACAAACCAAACCAACAGCAATAAATAAAACTTTCTTATTATAATGAGTTTTAATAACTGCCGCCAAACCTTTGCCAGTCACCGCCCCGATACGCGCACAAGCCTCCTGCACGGCCGTTAAGAACGGCAAAGCTAAAAAGGCAGTCCACAATTGGCCGTAACCAAATTGTGCCCCAGTTTGCGAATAAGTCGCAATTCCCGATGGATCATCATCAGCCGCACCAGTAATCACGCCAGGACCAGCTACCTTTAAGATTTCTTTTATCTTATTGCTTATCTTTTTCAATTTTTTCATTGGATTCAAATTTAGGTTTCATTAAAGGAAATAAAGTTGTTTCGCGGACTGGTTTATCCATCATAAAGGCAAATAAACGTTCACCGAAACCGAAGCCGCAAGTTGGTGGCATACCATGCTCCAACATTTCTACAAACTCCCAATCCGGCATCATCGCTTCTTTATCACCGCGATCAATTAATTTTTCTTGAATTTCAAAACGCTCCCGTTGATCGATTGGATCATTTAATTCAGAAAAGCCATTTCCAACTTCTGAACCGGCAATAATAATTTGAAAACGCTCGGTCAACTCTGGATTATCTTCCTTCGCCTTGGCTAAGGGCGAAACTAATTTTGGATGATTAATTAAGAAAGCTGGACCAGCAACTTGTTTGCGACAATATTTCCAAAGTGTGTCCATTAATCTTTCTCGATTATTCCCCTCGTATTTAACTTTAAGTTCATCTAATTTTGTTCGCATTTCATCTTCTGTCGCTCGCAAAACATCAATCCCAGTGTGTTCCAAAACAGTTGCTTGATAATCCAAGCGGGGCCACTCACCACTCAAATCAAATTCATAACCCTTGGCCGTGAATTTAGTTTTTCCAAAAACTTTTTGCGCAATTTCTTGATACAATTCTTGGGATAATTTCATGCCGTCTTCATAATTAGCATAAGCCCAATAAAATTCCGCATTAGTAAATTCCTGTAAATGATCCGGACTAGAACCTTCATTACGATAAACGCGGCCAATTTCATAAGTCTTTTCCAGACCAGCCGCCATTAAGCGTTTTTGCCATAACTCACCAACTGAAATACGCATATAAACATCGACATCAAAATCATCATGATGAGTTTTAAAAGGATTAGCCTCAGCTCCGCCAGTCGTCACTTCAATCGTTGGAGTTTCCACTTCAATAAAACCACGCTCACATAAAAAACTGCGAGTTGTTTGCCAAAACTTAGCGCGCTTTTCAATCATCTCATAAACATCGCGGTTAAGCATGATATCTAAATAACGTTTGCGTAATTTATCTTCATCATCTTGTAAACCATGCCATTTTTCCGGTAACGGTCGCACCGCTTTAGTTAAGAGTTTGTAGCTTTTAGCTAAAATACTATTCTCACCTTTATGAGTTACAAAGCAATTACCGCTAACTTCAATAAAGTCACCCATATCGATTAGCTTTACGAACTCTTTGTATTTTTCTGGACCCAATTCATTTTTAGATAACGCAATTTGCATCATTTCTTTACCGTCCTGCAAAGTGGCAAAAGTTAAATTGCCATGAGAACGAATAGTGCGCAAACGACCGCACACGAAAAAGACGCTCGCGTCAGCTTCGAGTTTTTTAAAATTTTCAATAACCTGACCCAAAGAATAATCTTTTTTAGCTATCGCCGGAAAAGGATTAATACCTAAGTCTTTAAGATCTTTTAATTTGCGTAAACGCTCTTCCCTTTCATTAACCGGATTTTGCAAATTAGTTTCTTCCATATTATTGAATATTAACGATTTTATAAAGTATTTCGCCGCGTGGAGTTTCCACGGTTATTGTATCACCTTTTTTCTTACCAAAAAAAGCCATCCCAATTGGAGATTCGTTAGAGATTTTTCCGTCTGATGGATTAGCTTCGTTAAAACTAACAATGGTGTACACTTTTTTTTGCCCAGCCACTTCCACGGTCACTTCCGATCCCATAGAAACATGTTGGGCGTCAGATTTTTTATCAACCACTACAGAATTTTTTAGCATCGCCAAAATATCCATGATGCGACCATCGTTTAAAGCTTGAGCATCTTTAGCCTCACTATATTCAGCGTTCTCACTTAAGTCACCTAGATCTTTAGCTTTTTCGATTCTTTCAGCAATTTCAAAACGTTTAACATTGGTTAAATGATCCAATTCTTCTTTTAACTTGTCGTAACCTTCTTGCGAAATAATAATTTGATCCGGCATAGTTTTTTTCCGCCAATTTAAAGCCAAAACTTTAAATTAAGCAAGATATTTACTTATAAATTTATTGCATTCAATATACCTTATTTTAAATAATAAGACAAGGGTTTTAGGCCCCTAAAATAGGGCCACCAGTATAATCCAAATAATCCCTAGCGGATGATTTAAATACGGGGTAAAGATGTTAATAACTAATAAAGAAATTAAGCTAATACTCAACGCTCGGCCAAACCAGACACCGGTAGTAAACTTCTTACGAATCAAATTGGCCAGCAAAATAATATAAGCTAAACAACCCAAAAAACCGATCTTTAACCAAATATCTAAAAAGCCCCATTCAAAAGCATAAGTTGTATACATCCCGTCCGGGTTTTGTGCCAAGATGCGCGGATCACTACTCTTATAAGTCACCGTCGCGCCAAAGCCGCGACCTAATAATGGTGAGGAACAAATTTCTTTTTTCAGCACTCCAAGCAAGGCATAGCGAGACGAAATAGCTGATTCACCTTGGTTGAAGTCGGCCCGATCAGTTAGTAACGATAAATCAAATGAACCACCTCTTGGCCATGGAAATAAAGTAATCATAGCTACCAACAAAACGCCAGCAACCAAAGACGATCCAACATAAAGCAGAGACATAAAAAAGCGCTTATTAAAACCGGCGCGTAAAAACAAAATAAACAAACACAATAAACCAATAGCTAAACCTAACCAAAAACTACGAGAAAAACTCGTTACCACCATCGCAGTCGCCAGCACCATCAAACCCCAAAATGGCCAGATTTTTTTCAACCTTCGCTCACCAACCAGTTCATCAAAAAAATGTGCCGCGCCGATGATGATAGCAAAGACGGCATAAATATGAGACTGGAAAAAGATGCGATAAAAACCACCACCGGCTTGGGTAATTTCTCCAACCCGCGTATCGCGTAACCAATGATAAATAAAATCGGCGAACGGCAAAGCGTGCGTAAAAATATAAAGCGAGGTTAAGGTTTTAAAACCTAAATAAATCAACGCGGCAATAAAAATAATCTTTACTCTTTTAAAAAAATCCGCCCGTTCGGCACAATTTTCATTCACCGAATAAAATGGAAAAAGGAGCGCAAAGAATAACCAGGCATTAACATCAAAAAATATTTTAGCCAAATCATTATGATTAAACAGGGCTACAAGTAAGCCAATTAGAATAAATAAAAATAAAAACAAAAAGAAATTTAAATGTTTAAAGCGTTCTAAATATTTAAGTGATATTTTCCGCCCCACAATCCAATCGCGCACTAAGCGATAAGAAAAAACAAATAGAATAATCAACCAAAAAGCGATTCTAATGGAAAAGGTGAAACCAATAATATTTAAATCAAAAAGATGTCCTTGAGAGCCGACAAAAAGTTCCGCTAAAACAACGATTAACCCGGTTTCAAAATCATGAATCGCCAAAATCAAAAATAACACCATGATCACGCCAAAAAAAATTGCCCCCAGCCACGGAAAACTATGAGCCAGAATAGAAAGGAGATCAAAAAATAGAAATAAACTTAAATATTTTATCAATCTCTGTTTGTTTTTACGGGTGATAATCATAATAAATGGTGTTTAGTTTTGACTATTTTTAGGGCCGCATTATACTTTTGAACTTGTGGTAAAAATGGAAATAAAGAATAGGCGGCAGCCGGTAACCATGAACTAATATGACCACCTGGGGTTACCTTAAATAATATCTGATCAATCCACAAGCCGCGATGTCCTGCCTCGAGCATTGTTAACCATAAATCCCAATCCTGTAATTTCTTAATGCTTTCATCCCAACCGGTAGCTGGAAAATTGCTCCGTCGAATAAGCGACATAGTATGAATATATGGCATTTGTTTTAATTTACTTTCCGAAAATTCCTCCAAGCGAAACAACTTTTTTCCCCAATAAAACGAGGAAAAAACGTAAGAGACTTCCGGGTGCGTATTTAAACTTGCCAACATTATTTCTAAAGCTTGATAATCGAGCACCGCATCAGCATCGCAAAAAAATAAATATTCACCGCGTGATTTTTTAAACCCAGCATTGCGCGCCGCCGGAGCGCCACCATTAGCTTGATGTAAAACCATGAAGCCAATTTTAGTTTCAATCGTTTTAAAATAATTTTCCAAAACAAGATCAAGCCCATCACGTGAACCGTCGTTAACGATAATAATTTCCAAATCTTGATAGCTTTGTTTAATCAAACTATCAAGTGTGGTCGTAATTTTATCAGCCTGATTGTAAACAGGAATAATAACTGAAATCATAATTATTTAAAATTAACCGCTTTGTAAATTTGGGTAATTTTATCACTCCATTTAAAATCTTTAATCACCCGCTCGTAGCCACGCTCAGCCAGTTCATGTCGTAATTTAACATCACTTAAAAGTTCTAAAATTTTAACCTTTAATTCTTCCCTATTTTCTGGATCAACCAAAATACCATTTAAACCATCAACAACCGCATCAGGCACACCACCAGCCCTACCGGCAATCACAGCCTTGTGACTCAAATTAGCTTCAAGATAAACAATGCCAAAACCTTCAAAATCGCCCGCGATATTACGCGCTGGCATCACAAATATATCACACAAATCAAGCCAGGACCATTTATCGTCATCACTAATTTCGCTTAAAAATAACACATGTTCTTTAAGGCGTGGATATTTCAAAAAAAGAGATTGCATGTAATAACTATCAGGTCCGGCACCAGCCACAACATACATAACTTTTTCTAGCTCCGCGAGTGTCATCGTCTCTAAAGACTCAAGCACAGTATCAAAACCTTTACGTTTCACCAAGCGCCCCAAACTAAGCACTACTTTTTTTCCATCAACACCATATTGCTCTTTTAACTGCGCCACACGAGCCTTGTTTACTTCTGGTCGCCCTGATATTCCAGGACTAACTACTACAATTTTTTCTAAATTATTAATTAAGACTTTTTTAATTAATTCAGCTGTAAAATTATTAGGCGTAATTATTTTATCAGCTTGCCGTAATATTTTTTGAACCAACGCCGCCTTTTTACCGCCAGCCAAATAAGGTGAAATTTCCATGCCATGGATAAAAACGGCATATTTAACTTTAAAAATTTTAGCAAATAAATAAACCACCGACCCTAGTGGCATAAGCTGACCAACTAAAATGTAGTCGAATTTAGATCTTCGATATTCACGATACAAGTCACGTAAATAAAATAAATGTTTTAAGCGTCGGCCTAAATAATTTTTATACAGCACCGAAATATTATCTGGTTCCGGCCAATTAATAACCAAGTTCTTATAGTAGTTAGCCACACCACCTTTAAATGGTTCATATTCTAATGTAAAAAGTAATGTCTTCATAAATTTTCCTCACTTAATTTAGCCGGATCAATATCGTTACTCTTACGGCGAAAAGAATTTATAATATATTCAATATCAGCCTTGGCAATACCACCAAAAACAAAGAGAGCGCCAAAATAAAGCGGTATTGCTAATAGGGCGACAAGAATAATATTAAAATACTCTTTAGCAAAAAATGTGAACAAAGCCATGACAACGGAAGCCCCCAGAGCTTTCAAAAACACCGTGGTATTATTTTTGTAATTATATGGAATAATTTTCCAAACCAAGCGCATGCCAAATATAAAAATAAGAGCATTAGTTAACAAATCAGAAATACAAGCACCTGTCGCCTTTAAGGACGGAATCAATAAAACATTTAAAACGATACTGGCCATCATCGCCATTAACATAATATTGGTATTTTTCTTTTGTCGATCACAAGCATTAAGCAATGAACCGACCGGAAAACTTAAAAACACAAAAATTAAAGAGGCTAATTGAATTTGAATTGGCACAATCGCTGATAAATATTCAGCCTTAAAAATCAATACAATTTTATCAGCCGCAATTATAGCAAAAAAAGAAATCGGCAATGAGATTATCAATAAATAATTTATAGCCCGTTCAAAAGCAATTGTTAATTGTGGTCGATTATTTTGCCAATAAGCACTCATAGCTGGGTATAGCGTCGCCGTAAAAGCCATCGGTAAAAACTGTAAGGCAAAAATTATTTTAAAAGCCACTTGATAAATACCAACAAAATAATCACCGGCAAAATATGATAATAAAATTGAATCAATGTAAGTATAAAATCTTTGGTAAATCGCAAACAAGGCAAACGGCCAGCTTGATCTAAAGGTTGTTATAATTAAATTTTTATCTAACGCCAATTTAAACTTTACACCGATTTTATAGCGCAAAGCAAAAAGTGAATAAATAAAATTATACAGAGATGCTAAAGCTAAAGTACTAATTACAACTTGCAAGCCCATATTAAAATTTAAGGCCAAGCAACCAAAAACCAAAACAATCAATTGAAAAATTACCGAGGAAATACTTTCATACTTCAAATTATGAAAACCGCGAATCACCGCAAAAAAAGTGGTCGAAAAAGAATCGAGCACCATCGAAATCATCGAAATATAAACCAAATTTCGTGTTAAAGGATCGCTCTCTAAAAAATTAGTAAAGAATATTACCGCTGCCACAGTTAAGATTGAAAGCAAAATTTTAAAACCAAAAATACTACCAATTAGACGCATCGCCTCTTCCTGCTTTTTAGCTACTTCCCTGGTTAAATAATTTATAAAACCAAGATCGATAAAAATCGCAAAAATAGTCGTAAAAGAAATGGCAAAATAATATTTACCGAGATTTTCCGGGCCAAGAGCGCGCGCTAAAATTGCAAAGTACGAAAAAGAAATCACCTTTTGCAAAATCAGGGCGATGGTTAAATATGATGTGTTTTTAGCAATGTTAGCAATTTTAGTCATAAAATTATTATATCATAGAAATTGTTTAGGGGAAATAAAAAAAGCCTGACCCGAAGGTCAGACTTTTCTTAAAAAAAGACAGTATATTTTATGATCTTTTAGAGCGATTTCTTTCAACTTCAGTTAAAAGTCTCTTACGTAAACGGATGCTCTTTGGAGTTACTTCTAAGTATTCATCGGCATTCATAATACTTAGACCAATTTCCAAACTCAATTCCACCGGTGGAATTAATTTGATCGCTTCATCAGAACCAGAAGCACGCACATTAGTAAGTTGTTTACCTTTAATTGGATTAACAGTCATATCATTACCTTTAGACACACTGCCAAGCACCATACCTTCGTAAACTTCTACGTTCGGTCCAATGTACAAATTGCCGCGTTCTTGCAAATTCCACAAAGAATAAGCTAGAGCTTTACCAGTTACCATAGAAATCATGGAACCAAGTTCGCTGCGTTCAATATTACCCACATGAGGGCGGAAACCTAAAAAATGAGAACATAAAATACCTTCACCGCGAGTATCAACCACAAATTCATTACGGTAACCAAGTAAACCACGAGTTGGCACGTCGAATAATAGACGAGTTTGGCCATTTTGGGTTTTAATACTAGTCATTTGGCCACGACGTTTAGAAATCTTTTCGATTACCACGCCGGACACTGCTTCAGGAACATCAATTGTTACTTCTTCAAACGGCTCAACAGTTACACCATTTTCTTCTTTAATAATAACTTGGGGTTGAGAAACTTGTAATTCGTAACCTTCGCGACGTAAGTTTTCCAATAAAATCGCCACGTGTAATTCACCGCGACCAAAAACTTTATAGAAATTAGCATCAGAAAAGTCAATTTTCAAACCAACGTTAACTTCCAATTCTTTTTCTAATCTTTCTTTGATTTGACGATTAGTCACAAATTTACCTTCGCGACCAGCAAAAGGTGAGTTATTAACCAAGAAATTCAAGGAAATTGTTGGCTCATCAATCTTAATAGCCGGTAAAGCATTTTGAGCTTCGTTAGCACAAATAGTTTCACCAATATAGATGTCTGGTAAACCAGCTACCATCACGATATCGCCAGCCACAGCTTCAGTTACTTCTTTACGAACTAAACCAGAGAAACTAAATAATTTTGTAATTTTGCGTTTGCGATTTTCACCAGCGCCATTTTTAATTACCACTTCTTGCGCGGCTCTTAATGTACCTTTATAAATACGACAAATTGCACAACGACCTAAAAAGTTATCATAAGCTAAGTTAAAAGGTTGAGCTAATAATTCCTCTGTTTCAAGGGCTGGGCTAGATGAAGCTTTAACGTGAGTTAAGATCAAATCTAACATTGGATCAAGATTAGTTGATTCATCCTCTAAACGAGTTTTAGCGATACCTTGCTTAGAGATAGCGTAAACTACTGGAAAATCCAATTGTTCGTCAGTTGCGCCTAAATCTAAGAATAATTCATAAACCATTTCCACTACCTCAGCTGGACGAGCGGCTGGTTTGTCAATTTTGTTAATAACCACGATTGGCATCAAACCCAATTCCAAAGACTTCTTTAATACGAATTTAGTTTGAGGCATAGGACCTTCTTGTGCATCAACTAACAATAAAACGCAATCGATCGAACGCAAAATACGCTCCACTTCAGAACTGAAGTCGGCGTGACCCGGAGTATCTACGATGT
Source organism: Candidatus Falkowiibacteriota bacterium (assembly GCA_037137655.1). Classification (GTDB taxonomy): domain Bacteria; phylum Patescibacteriota; class Patescibacteriia; order Patescibacteriales; family UBA12465; genus JBAXJX01. The sequence continues at coordinate 302,198 of JBAXJX010000001.1, read as the reverse complement.
TGATTTTAGTACCCGCGTAAAAAACTGAGGTATTTTTCGAATAAATAGTAATGCCGCGTTCGCGCTCTAAATCATTAGAGTCCATACTAACCTCATCATCACTAGATGAACCGGTTTGGCGCATTAAGGCGTCAGTCAAAGTAGTCTTACCATGATCAACGTGAGCAATAATTGCAATGTTTCTGATTTCCATAGAATAAACATAAAAAAATTACGCGTCGTGGCGCAATTTCTTAATAAAAAATTTAATAACTAGAGTTTAAACTAAATTTTGAGAAATGTCAAATCTGGGCGGAAAAATAAAAAACCGCGGTATAATTTACCACGGTTAATAAAAATCAATCTCATTCGATAACAAGTTCTAGTGTGTTATCTAACTCTAAGCACCTTTCAGCCACTAATCGCCGATGACAATATTCCGGACCATCTTCTATACATAAAATAGTAATATTCCTAACTTTTGCCAAGCTAACTAATACCATTAGCTTATCATGAGTGTTTGGTTGCTTTAGAAATTCGTTGAATTTTATGGCAAAATCTTCCCAAGATAAAGTTCCTCGATAATAATCACCAACTAATTTTGGCGCCGGGCTTAATTTCGACCACCACTCATCATAAGAATCGTTAGTGATATCTTCATCAGGAGTAACGCCATCATTCTTAGTATGTCGACTCATAATAGAAATGCGCCAGCCATCATCAGTTTGCCGGGTACTTTTAATACATCTAGTTTTTAACATAATACAACGCTGTTAAATTGTTAAAGAATATAAAATATTACTAATTTAATAATGTTTTGTCAATCAAGTAAAAAGCCCTCACCGAGCCACCGTATCCGAAGCTGGACGAAACTTTTAAAAAAGTTCGAACGTTAGTGAGATCTTTTTTCAAAAGTTTTGCCAGATTCGCCCCAGAAGATAAAAGCGTTGAAGAAAGCGAAGTCGAAAGACGAAGCGAAATTATATAGATTAGCTTATTCAAGCCGAGATACCGAAGACTGAGAAGACGGTTATTTATTAATATAAAAAGAAAATGGTGCTTTTAATAATCTTCGGTAGAATGCCGTTAACTGTGTGGGGTGAAGCGTGCAAATCTTTTTGAAAAAATTTCGCTAACGCTCAAATTTTCCAAGAAAGCTTCGCCCGCTTCAGGTGCGGTATTTCATAAGTAAGCTTACGATGATTATTTTAACAAAAAACCACTTTTTTTTAAAAAGTGGTTTTTATATTCTTAGTATTCTTCAGTTATCTTCTAATTTCTTTCAAATTATTTGGGAAATATTTCTGTAAAGCTTCGGGAATTAACACAGAACCATCAGCTTGTTGGTAATTTTCCAAAATGGCGATCATGGCGCGGGTAATCGCAATTGCGGTGCCATTCAAGGTATGAACAAAACCTTTATTACCATCAGCATCTTTATATTTAATATTTAGTCCCCGGGCTTGGTAATCAGTACAATTGGAAGTCGAGGTAATTTCTCCCCATTCTCCCATTTCCCCGCTCGCTGCCGGCTTCCCTGGCATCCAGGCTTCTAAATCATAAGTCCGAATTGATGGACCGCCCAAATCAGCCGTACAATGATCAATGACGCGGAATGGAATATCTAAGCCGCCAAAGATAGCTTTTTCCACTGCCAATAATTCTTGATGGACTTTTTCACTGTCTTCCGGCATGGCGTAAGCAAACATTTCAATCTTAGTAAATTGGTGGACACGGAAAATACCTTTGGAAAATTTAGAATAAGATCCCGCTTCAGTGCGGAAACAATGTGACACACCGATATATTTTTTCGGCAATTCAATTGGCGCAAAAACTTCTTCTTGATGTAAACCACCCAAAGTAATTTCAGCCGTTCCAATTAAACTTAAATCGGAATTTTCAATATTATAAATCTGGGTTGATTCACCGCGGGGATTAAAGCCTAAACCTTCCAACACTTCCCGCTTGGCAATATCCGGAGTAGTCATCGGCGTAAAGCCATGTTTCAAAGCAATCTCGAGCGCGTATTGAATTAAAGCGAATTCCATTAACGCTAATTCATTTTTCAAATAATAAAACTTGGCTCCCGAAACTTTAGTGGCGCGATCAAAATCTACCAAGTCTAAAGCCTCGGCAATTTCCACATGATCTTTTGGTGTAAAAACAAACTTAGTCGGCTCTTTAAAAATTTCCAAAACTGGATTGTCATCTTCGTTGTCAGACACATGCACATCCGGATGAGTTAAATTTGGAATAGAATACCAAATTTCTTTCACGCCGATTTCCAAACCAATCAACTCTTCTTCTTTTTCCTTAATCTGTTCACCCACCGCTTTCATCTGTTCAATAATTTCCGGCGTTGGTTTTGTTTTAGAAAATTTATTACGTTCGGCGCGCAAATTATCAATCGCATTCTCGGTCTCGCGTTTTTTTGCATCAAGCTCCAAAAGCAAATCAACATTCACATTAACCAAGCGATCCGCACAATTCTTTTTTACCAATTCCGCATTTTCGCGGATAAATTTTAAATCTAACATAATTTTATTTTAATTGACGATTTCCCCGCCAAAAGTATTTAAAATATTATTAATAATACTGTCATCTTTTTTGACTGTTTCTACTGGAGTAGATGGCGCTGGTAGCGCAGATTCCTCTACTACCACCGCTGATAAATCCAAATTTTCATCAAGTGTTGCGTTAATACTTAAATTAGCGCTATAAACCTCAACTAGAATATTTTCCAAACTAGTTTTTACTTCCGGACTCATGATCCGATCTTTATGAAACTTATATTTAAACGCCAAGTTAATAACATTATCAACAAAGCTATCAACCCGAGATGACTGCAATACAAAATATAAAGAATGATTAATCGGTTTTACTTTCAATAGCACCTCGTTCCATCTTTCAGTAATTAAATCTGTGGAAACTGAAGCAGAATCTTTCAAGACCACTTTAACCGGAGTAATCTTCACTTCTTCTTTAACAAAATTTCCTTGGTTAACTGGTGCGCTTGGTGTGCTTGGTACAAGCTTCGCACTAATCGTAGTAGTTACAATTTCCGGCACTATCTTAACAGCGGAGCACAAATTAATAATGGCGATTTCGAGTGGTAATTGAATGATAGCACTATATTTCAAATCATTAATCGCAGCACTAAAAGTTTCCGCATAAAGCGCAATTTGTTCTAATTTTAAAGTCGCGTTTAAATTATTGATTTCAATTTCCAAGCTATCACCATAATCCAAACCAAGATTATTAGCTAAATTCGGACTTAATTTATCCAGCATCATTTTGCGCAAAACCTCAACTGCATCCAATAAAAAACTTTTCAAATTAAAGCCATCATTAAACAGGGCGTTGACTAAAGCAATTGCCTTGGCCGCATCTTTATTATTTAAATGTTCAATTAATTTTATAATCTCCGCAAAGTCACTACGTGGAATAACTAAGTCAACGTCAGCCCGGGTAATCTTATGCTCGCCAATGGCCATGATTTGTCCCAGTAAACTTTCAGCATCACGCATATAACCATCACTGTGACGCGCCACGGCTTCGAGCACGCCGTCTTCCACTTCAATCTTCTCCAATTCTACAATATGCTTCATTTTTTGCACCATATCCAAAACACTAAGACGTTTAAAGTCAAAGCGTTGGCAACGAGAAATAATGGTACTCGGAATTTTATGAAGTTCTGTTGTACATAGCACAAAAATCACATGAGTCGGTGGTTCCTCTAAAACTTTAAGCAAAGCATTAAAAGCCGAAATCGAAAGCATGTGCACTTCATCGATAATGAAGACCTTATATTTATTGGTTGGAGAACCAACCCGGCTAGAACTAATAATATTTTCGCGGACATTATCCACGCCAGTGTTAGATGCTGCATCAATTTCAATAATATCCAAATTCCGTCCGTTATTAATACTTAAACAGTTATCACATTTATCACAAGGCTCAAATTCACCTGCTTTAATATTCAAACAATTAACCGCTTTCGCCAAAACACGCGCCATAGTGGTTTTACCAACTGCGCGTGGACCGCAAAAAAGATAGGCGTGCGCAATATTGCCGCTTCCTATCTCATTTTGTAAAATTGTTTTGACGTAGTTTTGTCCTAAAATCTCAGCGAAATTTTGTGGGCGATATTGTCGATATAATGTTGCCATATAGGAACATTATACAGGAGAAAAATACTTTTTAAAAGACGTTGACAACAAAGCGATAATATTGGAATTAACAAAAAAGACCAGACGAAAACCAGATCTTCTTTAAGTACGCAAGACTATTTAAAAAGCTCGACTAAAATTTCATTAGAGTAAGCTGTAATATCATCACCAACAGATTGCAAAACAAAATCTTTAAAAGTAATTGTCGCATGATTTTTAGGAAACTTATTGCAGTGCGCTTTAGGGAAAAGAATATCATAAGAATTACTACCAGATATAATTGGCAACCCTTCCATAGTATCCGGAATTAGGGTTGAAAAACCAGAAGGATCACAAGTATAATTACCAGTAACAGAGGTCATGCCAGCATAAGAAATTGCAAAATTATCATCACCCACCGGTCTAGCTTTATCAAGTGGCAAAATTTTAATAATCATAAAGTCCCTATTGTATCTATCACCAACTTTTAATCCATCAATACTCAAACCAGCCTTAGCGGGAACGTTAACTCCAGCTGGTCGATCTTGAACAATTTTTTGCTTATCATTTACAGATACTTGATCAACTTGACGCTCATCAGAAGAAGCTGTCTGACTTTTAACTGGAATTTGCGCAACATCACCATCGGCCATGGTTTGTGTTTGTATGCTTACAGCACTACACCCCGACAAAAATAATGCTGGCAAAATAATGCCTAGTAATATTTTTAAACTATGTTTCATTTTTTTAAATTATAAAAAGTTAGCAATAAATTTAATCTTTTATACAACGAATGGAAAGACCATGAGTGCTAATTTTGTTGCCAAGATCAAATTTAGAATCATCTTTTAATAAAGTCCACCTGGAATTATATGATGATGACCAAAAAACAGCACCAGAACCTTGAAGAAAAAACTTACCATACATCGCCACAAAACCTCGTTCACCAAAAAATTGACCACTTGGCAAAGCTGAAAATCCAGAAGAGTTATTAGCCTTATCACCCCAAACTGAAGCTGCCTTTAATTTATCACCAGCCACATCATCACCGCCTAAGTATTTAATCATAGCTTTCCAGTCAACATCATTCGGAATATGCCAACCAGATGGACAGATACCCTGGACATTTTTAAGCGGATTACCACTATTATCAAAATTAACACTACTACTGCCATAATATTGCATAGCTTCATCCCATTGATATAGCCCACCATTAGCATCGCAACCGCCAGAATTGTTATCATAACAATACTTCTCAATGATTTTATTGTCAGACTGATCAATAGTTCCTTTTATCATCGTGCCAACATTTAAATTATCCTTAAGCCAACATTGAGTTCCAATTTTAACAGTTCGATAATAACCACCAAAAATCCCATTTCCTCCACCTTGATCATAAGCACCACCATCATATTTAACAGTTTTTGGACAATCAGAGGAATTATCATTGTTTGCAGTTATTTGTGTTTGAATGTTAACAGCGCTACACCCCGATAAAAATAATGCTGGCAAAATAATCACTAATAATAGCTTTATACTATGTTTCATTTTTTTAAATTATAAAAAGTTAGCAATAAATTTAATCTTTTATACAACGAATGGAAAGACCATTAGTTTTACCAATTAGATTTTGAGAAATGGTTGAGTTGCCGTCACCAACACCAAAGCAGTAAGCAGCATTATCAATCGGATTTGCTGTCCAAAAAATCGTATCCTGACCTCGACCGTCAAACGTCCCTTGAATATCGTCTCTCATACCAGTAAACAAGGCCTCAAAACCACTAGAACCACAATCGGAGTCATCTTTTTCACTACCATCTTCACGCACTGAAGCATCACAACCTTTACCAGTTGTCAACGTTCTATTGGCCGTATAATCTATTAAATTCATTCTCTTTTTTAATTTATGACCGGCTGGTTTACAACCACCGTAAAGTGGGTCACAGAATTGATCATTAATAACATTTTTTGCTAGCTGCACAAATTCCTGTCGATTTGGAATATGGAAACCATTTGGACAAATACCTTGAATATTACTGGTCGACGACAGCGTGCAAGAACTATCACTCGCCCCCCTATTTTTATCATAAGAAGCTCTATTACATTTAGCTGGCAAGCCCATAGCTTCAGACCATTCGTATAAGCCACCATCAGTTTGACAATTTTTTTCTAAGCCGCCAGATTGAGCAACCTTGCCGTAACAATATTTTTGCAAACCAGAATCAATCTGACACGACCAAGATGGCACATCGCTATTTCCAATATTAACGCAATTTGCAAATTCAGATGATGATGACATTCTGCTTTCAGTATATTTTCCGATATTAAGATTTTCCTTTAGCCATTGTTGGCAACGTTTACCAGTTTTATCACAAATTTTAACAACATTGTAAGTGCAAGTGTCATTATTATTAATTTCATCGCAAGTATAATTTGGATTTTGATAATCTATTTGACCAACATTTTCCGTTATAACTGCTTGTTGGTTATTAGATATTGTATTGGGCTTGGCAGTAGCGTCAGGTTTAACGGTAGTATTAGTGGCAACGTTTGTGCTAACACTATTTCCATTATCAACGTTATTGCTTTTATCAGCGCGCACATCCAAACTAGCGTTAGTCGCCGATACAACCTTAATATTTTTTAAATTATTATTACTAATACCAACACCTAATTTTCGCATGACGTCGTAAGCAGCTGCGCCATCCTTAAGATAATTATAACGACCATCAAAACTTATATAATAAGCTTGGCCCTTATCTTGAACCTGTAAAAGTATTTTTCCCATAAACTTCTTTCGGAAATTAGCATCAGTTTTTATTTTATTCATGTCGGTATTACTAACACCAACACCCATACTTCGCATCACTTTAAAAGCATCATTGCCATTAGCCATGTAGTAAGCCTGTCCATCTTTTGGACTGACATAATAAGCCTGCCCTTTATCTTCAACTTGAAGAAATATTTTCCCTTTTACACTGCTTGATGTTGAAGCCGCTTTTAGAGCAAAAAATGGCACACCAAGTAAAACGACAAATAATAGAACCTTAAAACCTTTTTTCATAGTTTTGTTTAAATTATAAAAATTAAAAATCAGTCGAAACAGTCGCTTTAGCGCGCCGCGCAATCTCCATTTCAATTAAACGACGATCTTGGCCGAATTTATAACGACTTAGAGCCCGAATTTTTTGAGATAAACCTTCATTGTAATTACCAAGTAAGGGCCAAATAGTTTGGAAGGAAAAAGGACGAGTGGTGCTGCCATCAACTAATAATTTCATAAAGCCACCACGACCGACATTAGTTAAATCAAATTGATTGAAAACTGGACCAAAATCTTTTACCAAGAAATCAGCATCTTCAGAACCAACTTTAAAGCTCATCAGTGTTCCAACGTTACCAAAAATCGCATCTTTAATTTGAGCATCCTGACCTTTGCTTAACTGACCAATATATTGATGGGCCACGGTTAAACACAACGCATATTTTCGAGCTTCGGATAAAATCTGACAAATCGAATTTGTGGTAAAGTTTTGAAACTCATCAATGTATAAATAAAAATCATTCCGCTTTTCCGCTGGCATATCGGTGCGACTAAGAGCGGCCATTAAAATCTTACCAACAATAATCATACCCAAAAGATAAGCATTAGTTTCACCAATTAAACCCTTCGGCAAATCCACCATCAAGATTTTTTTGTTATCCATTATGTCGCGCATATTAAAGGAACTTTTTTGTTGCCCAATAATCGGACGCATCATATCATTGGCCACGAATGGAGTTAATTTCGAAGTGATGTACGGCACAATATTAGCTAGAGCCGCTTCTCCGCCCGCCTTCTCCGCTTCCTTGCGCCAAAAATCAACCACGGTTGGATTTTTACAACGTGATAATTTCATGCGACGGAAATCTTCGTCCGCCAAAACTTTTGGAATTTCCATTAAGGTCGAACCGGATTCCGGATCATCCATAATTAACAACAAAGCATTGCGCATGTATTGTTCAAAAATCGGACCACCAGTCGCCTTCAAATCATACAACTTATCAAAGATCCCAATCACCTCATTAATCACAAAGCTCTTTTGTTCTGGGTAGCGTTCATCATATTCCAACAAATTCATAGCGAGTGGTCGCTCCAAATCACCCGGAGAAAAGACAATTACATCCTCAGCACGATGTGGTGGAATGCGATTTAAAATATCTTCAATCAAGTCACCGTTTGGATCCATTACGCAAACACCATCACCATTTTCAATGTCTTGAATCGCCATGTTTAATAATTCGACCGATTTACCAGTACCAGATTTACCAACAATGTAACAATGACGACGACGATCAACGCGTTTAATTCGAATATCAGTTTTGTGACCGCGGAACAAATTGTAACCCAAATTAATTCCTTCTTGCGGAGTATTAGTTGGAGCTGGTGCGGTTTTAGATAACAACCAATCAATATTTGGCGTTTCAGTGTGTGGGAGTGGAAAATGATACATACTCGCCAATTCTTCCGTACTTAAAATAAAGCCTTTTTCTGGAATAAAACGACGATAAATAAAATGATTAATTAATTTATTTTGTTGCGCCGATCCCAAACCTTTTTTAAAACTATTGCCATATGTATAATAATTGTACTCAGTAAAAGCGTTTACAACATTTTCTAAATATGACTTCGCTTGAATTTTATTAGTCGCACTAACCACGATTCGGATATTGGTATCCAAACCAGCTTTAGAATTTTTCTCTTCCATTTTTTTCAACATTTCTTTCTCCTTGTCAGTCAACTCCTTAGTATTAACTTTTTTCTCCATGCTATTTTTGTCCTTCGGCTCCACTGCGCCAAATATACCACCAATAATATGATAAATTATAAAACTAGCAAAACCAGATAACATGTTGTTGCCACTGTGAAAAATATCACTCACACTCTTGTTGTTATAAGCATTAAGTACGGCTCTTTTTACAACACTATGCCAACCACCTTCAGCGGAGCGAACCACATATTGAATACTAATACTATTTTGTGGCTCCATTTTTGAGATGATATTAATCAGTGAATTCATCGGATCCGACTCCATATCATTATAAGTTTTAAAAGGAAACATAAAACCACGCACCGGCTTCAAGGAGCCAGCCGCAATACTATTTTGTGGATTAAAGGCATTGTAATCAGGAATTTCTTCCACGCTCGCCTCAGGGTAATAAGCGTTGATTTGTTGCTCTAAATATAGAGCTGATTCTTTTGGCGCGGCTACATAAAAAGAAATCTTGCCGGCATGAGCCACCACTTCAAAAGAAAAATTGTCACTGCGACCAAAAAGCCACGGCATAAATCCATGTTGCGGTCGCATACCACCAATGCTGGCAAATATTGTTTCCGCCAAAGAAATATCTTCACGCACTTGTTGAACTGACAAATCTTTCGAACCACCGTCATCTTTTGGCTTTTCCTTTGGTAAACGCACTAAAAAAACAGCATAATCATTCATGCTGTTTTGAATTGAAATTGAAGTAAAGATTTTTCTAAAGATTACAACCAAAACGATTATAGCGACAATAAATAGAGCTAAATAAGCCGTATTTAAATTAGCATAGGTATTAATACCTTGCTGGACGCCGTCACTTAAAACATTTGGGGAAATGTCTGTATTCATAAATAGAAGTTATTTTTGTCTCAAAGCAATAATCTGATCAGTTTTTATTTTAGCTTCCTGCTCGAGGAAGAATTTATTGACGCCTGGAATAATCGCCAACCATTTTTTAATCAATTCGACGATACTTTTAACTTTAAACTTAGCTGAGTCCATTAACTGGTTAATTTTTTTAACTGTTACTTCCCCCTCATTTCTGAATTCCAATTGTTTTTGCGGAGATAAACCTAAAAAAATATCCTCCAAACCACTAGAAAGAATTTGGTCGATTTGCGCTTCACGGATTTGTTGCTGGCTTTTTACTACCGGCAATGGCGTAGCTGGTATATTTACCGGCTCACCAACTGGTTCGCTCTTAGCGGTTTCGAGCTTTCTTTCTAAGTTAGCCTCAACGCCACGCTCAAAAGCACCAGCATCAGGACTGACCGGAGCCTCAACTGAGGCTGGAGTTTCAAGCTTTCTTAAAGATAAGTCTTCAGGCATAATAAATTATTCAACGCTTATAGCATCAACTGGGCAATTCTCAGCCGCATTCTTAGCGCAATCAAATCCACCACCCTCAATTGGTTCTGATTTGTAATCATCATTCATTCTAAAGCCAGTTGGGCAAAGTGTTACACACATACCGCAACTAATACATTTGTCTGGGTCAACTTTTACGATCATAGTTTTATTTTTAATTTTAATTTTTATTTTTACACTACCCTCCAATAATAACACATTTTTTAAATAAGGAAAATAGCCAGAGCTAAATATTGACAATAACTTTAAGTTTTGTTATATTTAACAAGTAAACAATTAAAGTAGGTATCGCGTAACACTAACAGAGCGGGTAAACGGCTCGGTTTATGCGTTATTACAGACAAATATGTCACATAAGAATTCAGCTGGTTCTACCAGTTTAGGCCGTGATTCGGCTGCTCAACGTCTAGGTGTTAAATTGTCCGATGGTCAATACGCCAAAACCGGTTCTATCATTATCAGACAACGTGGTACAAGATATCGCCCAGGTCTAAATGTTGGTATCGGCACTGATGATACTCTTTTTGCTATGAAAAATGGCTTAGTTAAATTTTTAACTAAGAAATTCAAGAAATTTGACGGTAGCTTTAAATTCAACAAAGTTGTTACTGTTGTTCCAATTCAAAAATAAAGCCTTAAGAATCACTCTAAAAAAACCCGGGTCACACGACTCGGGTTTTTTGTTTACCATAACAATTCTGTAAAAATCAAAAACCCCAAATTAAATTGCTTTAATTTGGGGTTGTAAAATTTTTGTGGTTAGAATTAATATTCTCTAAATTTGAATAAATCGATCAGACGAAGAACAGATACTGTTCCCATGATTCCAACACCAGTAGCTCCAGGGAGACTAGTATAAACCATTTTAACTGATGCAATTTGACCAATGCGAGAATAATCATCGATACTCGGACCGACAGCTAGTGTGAATCCGGGTTGGAATTTGAAGTCATTAGTATAACCGTACGATATTTTAGCATCGAGTGGTGAAATACCAAATTTGCAAATTCCATCTCTTTTTCCACTAATTGGAAAGGAGTACAGATTAATTCCAAAGCTAACAGTTCCAGTAATTCCAGACATTTCATCAGCATTACGAGTAACTGGGTAAATAGTATCAGTAACATCTGCAACATTATTTACAAACGTTGTTTTTGTTAGAACACCACTTTTAACACCTTGCGACGCGTAAGCATTAAAACCAATACTGACAGAATAAGGAAATCTTTCACTCGGAGTTAAAAGTCCGGGGTTGTCCTTAAAAAATACAATATTGGCGCCGAAATTAGTAGCATCAGATTTTACTGATCGACGATATTCGTAAAGTAGTGTTGCAAAATTATCTTTAGTGTAGATAGTGCTTGAAGTTTTATCTCCAGCTAAATAACCACCGTAAAGATCAGCTGCACAATTAAATGAATACCAACTAACATTGCTGCTAGTGCGTCCAGCCCATCTTAGATCAAGACCGATGGTAAGTTTTTGTCTTACGTCAGCCGAAGTATCTAAAGCGGTGCTGCTGCGATCATAACCTCCGTAGAGGCCAATACCGAAATAATTATTCCGTTCTGTTTTATTGCGGATAAAAATTTTACCATCAATACTATTCAGATTGGAATGGGCACTATTTGGTAGGCTTATCGCGCTACTACCAAGATTAATTTCCATACAATCAAACTTGGTTTGACCGAATGAATTGAAAGCCATCGAGGCTATCGCTATTGCAGAAATTACTAACTTTCTCATTATTTGTTCCTCCTTATTATTTAGTTGTGAATGATCAATTTAAATTATTAAAATTTTATATTATATTGTATCACGAATAATTGTAAATGTCAATACCTGGGAGAAAATACCGGTTTACTTTAAAATATTTCTAATATTAGCTGAGCTCTCTGGGGTGTAAGTGTTGCCAGTTAAATTAGTATCATGTTCATAGATATTACGGTCAGGTGCCATTCCTCTTTCCTGACGAACAGGCGCTTCTGGAATAGAAACATGACTTGTAGCCACCACTTTCTTTTTCTTTTTACCAAATAAACTAATATTATACTTCTCTTCTGGAAACACATAGATATAAATAAAGCCAAAAACAAACGACAATCCAATTATTAAAGCGAAGTTTAATAATAAATTTGGTTGATCAGGATAATTAGAAACGATTGGTTCATCAATCACGGTCACTTTAACCGAGCTACCGATTCCTTGATAATTAGCATTTTGATTTATTAAAGCATCATTAACAGCTAAAGCGATTTGTTTAGCTTGATAACCACTTGGGTGGTAAACAGAGATATCAATAATACCAGTATTTTCAATCACTTTCGCGCTCACCGTTTTTTTCCAAAGCTTCATTTGAGCGGTTGAATCACCGTTGAAGTAATTTTTATCAATATTATATTTAGAGTTTAAAACTAAATTAAAAAAAGAATTAGAATAAACAATCTGAGAAAAAAGTGTACTTAAATATTCCACTGAGCGTGAAACTGCAAAAGGATCAACGCCGCCGGCACCCTCTTGAATAACTAAGAGCTGTGATTTAGTACTATATTTAAAGGTTTGAACAAAAGTAAAAGTACCACCAATTATCAAAAAGAATAACAGGAAGGCTAATAGAGTTTGTTTTTTTGATTTTATAAATTGATAAAATTCCATAGTAATTTTTGATTTAAATATTAATACTAATATTATAGCAGAAAACTTAAAAGATTAAACGTTTATGCCACAAGGACATGATTACTATGATATCATAATTAAAGATATTTGTCAATAAGACAAATAAAAAAGCCCTGTTTTATTTAAAAAACAGGACCACCAGACTTAAGGATTTTTTACCATTAAAACAAAGTTGTTCTTGGCACGAGGATGTCTTTCAGCTAAATACAAACTAGCTTCCCTTTCCCCGAACACATTAAAGTCAAAAACCATGAGATAATTAGTACCAAAGCTTTCAAAAATTGTCGGACAAAAAATTTGTTTGTCACTACATAAATTATTGTGGGTAACCACAAAAACCAATGTTTCACTGTTTGTAGCCAGGCGATAACCAAGCTCTAAGCAATGATTGTTTATAACTGCAATCTCACTGTCGAGCGGAAACAAAGCCGCTTTTAAGCGAATGGCTTGGCTGGTTGAGTTTTCTGGTTGCCAAAATGGAATCCAGATATCACCCAGTGCATACCGATGCAAGTGCTCGTTAATTTTAGCAAAATTACCAATGTCAACGTAATCGCGCACACTTTTACCGTAATTAATTTCCAGGTCAATATCAAGAATTGGTTCCTGTTTTAAATTAAAATTAATTAAGCCACTTAGAAAAAATAATACTCCTAAAGCACAAAGAATAATAATAACAACATAATGCCCCATAGCAAATCTCCTTTCTTTCTTTTAATTAAATTTTATATGAACTTTTATTATGCTAACACCAGCAAAGATTAATGTCAAAATCGTCAAACAAGAACTTATTTAATCAAATTATTGTAAACAAGTAACAATTCAGCTAAGTGGTTGTCCAATGTTAGGGCTGAAACACTATGTCGGGCACTCTCGGCAATATTTTTTAAATCGACTTTATCCAGATTATCAATCTTCTTAGCCAAATCACGTTCATCACCCGGCTTAAATAAAAAGCCATTTTTATTATCAGTAATAATTTCCGGCATACCACCAATATTAGAAGCAATAACCACCTTGCCTAAAGCTAATGATTCTAGCAGCACAAACGGCATATTCTCTAGCCACACCGATGGAATTACTACCGCCTTAGCGCGACTAATTAAATCATTTAATTCATCGCCATATTTAGCGCCCACAAATTCCACGCGCTTCCCCAAATTAAGAGCCCAGGATTCTTTTTTTAATTTGCCTAGTGCCGGGCCATCACCCACAATGAGTAATTTTAATTTTTTATTCTCAATCCGGTCCATAGCACCGATCAAAGTAAAAATACCTTTTTCATCTGAGAGGCGACCATAATACAATAAATATTCTTCCGGAGAAAAATTAATTTTAGTATTAAAAAACTTCGCATCAATAAAATTATACAAAATTGATAAGTTATTTATCGGGTAAGAAAAATTATTTAAAGTCCCGGCCATAAATTCACTCGGCGCAATATAATGACTAACATTATTTTCATAAATTTTTAGCAACTTATGATGAATATACATTTCAACACTCACCAATAAACTAGCTAAAAACGAACCACGGAAACATTTATGCATTGTTGCTTGGCAATATTTTTTTCCTAGACAACGGTAGCAAACCTGACCCTCGGTATACAATTTGTAGTTTGGACAAACCAGCTTATAGTCATGCACATGCATTACCACCGGAATTTTATATTCCTTAGCCACATCCAAAATTGAAGGTGAAATCTGATGATAGATGTTATGAATATGAATGATATCCGGACGAAAATCCTGCACCAACTTAGTAAATTTTCTTTTTGCTTCCAAGCTATAAATTATGCGTCCCGGCGCCAAAAAACGATCACGGAGTTTTGCTTCATTAAAACTGATGCGTGAAACAAAATATTTATTCCAATGACCAGTCCAATTTTTCGGATGATGCATGGAGAAAACCGCTACCTCGTGACCAGTTTCAACTAAGCGGCGACTAATTTCCAAAAAATAGCGCTCTGCCCCGCCCCGTAAATAATTAAATTTATTAACCTGAAGTATTTTCATAATTTACTTTTTATTATATAGGTCTTTGTACAACTTTTCATATTTAGCTGTAATAATTTTTATATCAAAATTTTTCTGTACAAAATCATGTAAATCCGCACCCATCTTTTTCACAACCGGATTATCAATATTCTCAGCCATATAATCCAACTTCTCCGCTAAATCAGCCGTACTACGTGGATTAAATAAAAAACCGGTCTTATTATTATCAATAATCTCCGTAACGCCACCAACCGCCGCCGCAAGCACCGGCAGCGAAAACATGCCAGCTTCAATCAAAACAATACCAAAAGCTTCACGGGTCGATGGTAAAACAAAAAAATCTAAACCAGCCATAAATTCCGGTACATCCTTCACTAATCCTAAAAACTTAATCCGCTTTTTCACACCCAAATCATCAGCCATAAATTCTAATTCAGTTCGCATCTCACCAGCGCCACCAATTATACAATCAACATTTTTATTCTTCATCAAAGCTAAGGCTCGGATTAGGGTTGGCCAATTTTTTTCCGGAGACAAGCGTCCTAAGCCGCCAAAAATAATTCTATCACTAGCTCGCGGCGCTTTCTTAAAACCAGAAAAACGGGCCACATCTAATCCATTATAAATAAGCTCCACGCGACGAAGGGATACTAAATATCTTTGCGCTACATCACGTCGTACCGCCTCGGAGACAGCTATAATTTTTGTAGCAAAGCGCGCTGTCCAAATCTTAATCAAGTGCATTAAAAAACCTTCGTTCACATTAATGCCAACTTCCGTGGAAACAATTATTTTAACACCTAAAAGTTTAGCTATTAAGCGACCATAAACATCACCACCCAATTGTGTATGAACGATATCAGGACGATTTTTTCTTATGAAGCTATACAAGCGACAAAAATTTACGACGTCTATCTTAAATTTCTTTTGCAGAACTTCAACTTCAACACCGCGAGATTTTAGCTCATCCAAAAAAAACCCAGCATGGCCGAACAAAACTAATTTAAAATCGAATTCTTCTGTATTTAGATTGCTTAGCAAATCAACTAAAAATTTCTCGGCTCCACCAGCATCAAGCGATGGCGCAACAAAAATAATTTTAATTTTTTGCGATTTTCGCGAGGCGGTGTTGTTCATGTTTTTCTTCAATTAATTTTATAGTGATTAACGTTAAAGCAATTGGAAACCAAACTCGGCCTTTGTAATATGATGTACTAAAAAACTGAAACAAGAAGATGCCTAAAGAACTGGTGATAAGCGGCAAAAGTAATTTTACTTGGCGCGGGTATTTTCTTAGAGCTCTAAAAAATTTAACAAAAATAAATAAACAGAAAAAGGCAAAGGTTATCACCCCAAGACCGCCAAGCTCAGCTAGTACTTTTTGTCCGAGACCATGAGAATCGAGTGGGTCACCGTAATTAGCCGTAAAGCGAATATTATTAGCTACCAAGCTAACATATGAACCTGGGCCAGTGCCCAATATTGGATGTGCCCAAAAAGCTTTAATGGCAATTTCCGTCATCAACAAACGGCTGGCGGTTGAGCCCTGATTTATTTCCATGTTAGATATACGATTAACAAATGGCAATGATATTGTCAGTAAAAAAATTATAGTTATTAACGTGTAACGCAAATCGAGGCGACGCTTTTTAACAACAAAAAAATCATAACCAAAATAAAAAGCTACTTGCAAAAAAATAACAATCCAGGCCGTGCGTGACAAGGTTGCGAGAGCAATTAGCACGAAAAATAAAAATAAAATATCAATAATCCGACCAACCCGAAGTCCGGTGAACCAATATTTCAAAGATAAAATTAAAAATGAGCTAAGCACTAAAATTTCCGCCATCGAATTATGATTATCACCGATCGGGTAAACACCGAAAATTGCTAACGGTTTCGCATAAAAAATACTACTTGACCAATCCTGTTGAATCAACGACCACAAACCCATTAGAGCCACTAAGAGTCCGGATAATGACAAAAATATTATGACCCGGCGCAAAATCTTAGAATTATTAATCAAGTTAAACGGTAAAAATATATAAGCTAAATATAAAAATAAAAACCACCGCACACTAAACCACAAAGAAGCACTGATAGTTTTGGAAAAAAGCGCCGACAAAATACTGGCAGAAAAAAATAAAAGAAAAGCGCCGATCGCCGGCCATTTTACGGACTTTAATTTGTGCGGATCTAAAAGTTTTACAGAATAAGCTATTAAAACCAATAAAAATAAAAACTCAATTAAGGCGGCAGAAAAATTACCAATCGAAAAAAGCCATTCTGAGACTGGAAGAAATATCGCCGTTAAGTACATTCCTACTTCCGGCTTAACATAAAATATAGCAATCAAGGCCATTACAATAGCGATGATTATTATTTGCGGTAAATAACTTTGGACCAAAATCAAAGACAGCAACAGCAATAAAGCGCCAAATGATAAAAACAAAAGATTGTCATTTTTAAATTTAAACATAACTAAAACTGTAAATTAAATTTAGCATCACTTGTTAGCGTATTCGTATAACTGGCCGATTTTTTATTTAATTCCATGTTAACATTTAGAACTTTAGTTTTATTGCCTGGTTGTTTTTGCACATACAAATCGTAAGTTCCCTTTGCCATATAATCCTTAATGTAATCAGGCAATTTATATTCCAAACTTAGACTAGCGCTATGACCCGGTTCTACCGATAAAAATCCGCCAAAATAAGTTTTTTTAGCATTGGCAAAAGTAAATGTTTCATCTTGACTTTCAATAGCATTAGCCGCAAAACCACTACTACTTATTAATTTTGCGCCGCTCGGAACATAAACGCGCACATAATTGCGATAGGTTGTAGTTTTCCAATCAAAACTGCCGTTATGATCATAATCCAATTTAAGTGAAGCATATAAACCATCCGCTTTTTCCGTAACCGTATAATTAATTGTCTTATCCATGACGCGATCAGTTTTGTAGGCTGCCAAATTAGCATCCACCACCATCAAATAATCAGCTGGCGTGTTTTTAATTTCACCACCCCAACCAAGACCACTACTTAGCGTATTTAGCTGAGCATCGTTAAAATAAACTAAAATATTTTTTCGTTTCACATTGTCAGTAACAATATTAAAAAGGTCAGAGTAACGATCTTTCGGTAAATTAAACAAACGTTTTTTTAACTCCGATAAAATATCGGCAATCACTTTTTTCCGATCCCATTGTGAAACACCTTTGGCCACATAATTTATTTCCACCTCAGCTTGCAAGAGATCAACAAAATTATCTTTATTATATTCCTTGCCGCCAGCCGAAACCGGACCAACTAAGGCCAATAAATCTGTCACCAAACTTGGAGTAATGGCTACGATGCCAGTAAACTTAGCTGGAACATTTTTTATTTCTTGATCATTATTATATTTAGCTTCCGCTCGGTAGAACCATTCAATTTTTTGGGCACTCTCTGGCCAATCAGGTGACCAATTAGCATCACGCATATACCACCTGTCAACATTTAAATATTTTTGTAATTGCCATGGTGGTGTAACTTTAAAATTTTTATCCAAACTAGCCGGCATATCTAAATGATAAGAATCGTCAGTTTTAAATTTAGCAATATCACCCAAAGAAATTTCAAAATTACCAACTGTTCCTAAAAATCCGCCAGTTGGACGTAACTCACTATTATTTTGCAAAAGGACTAGATAATTAGATGGAGATGGATAACCAATAAGTCCTGGTAAAATTTGAGCGGCTATAATTGCCTTACTAGCTACTGCTACGCCAGTTTGCAATTGATCCCGGGCGACTACAATTTGTCCCTTAAACGGTGTTAAAACACCATTGCCCGACACCTTATTTAAATTCAAAAGCGCCAAATCAAGATTAGCCTTAACCCCGTTCAATTCCGGTAATGATTCGTAGATTAATTGCAGAACTACTTTTTTTTGCTCCGAACTCATATCAAAAAAACCAACACCACCCTTACCGGAAACAGCGTCATTTAATTTTTGCGCAACAGCGCCACCCTGAGATAATGACCGACTAAGAATATCAGCTGTCGACAGTAAATATTTAACTTCTGACAATTGGTCATTTAAAATAGCAACATGTTTATATAAAAAACTCTGAGAAATTTTATCAAGCCCTGTTAATGCAATCTTTAGATCGGCATCAGCTTCATTGGCATTTAAAACAGCGGCCGCAAAATTATTATCCGTCGCTGAGGTCACGGCTGAATTTAAAAGGTTTTTAGCCTTTATGCCATTGGAGTAAATCAAGCGGAAACTGTTAAAATAAAAGAGGTTGGACAAAACAAAAATTAACACCACAGATATCAGGATGAGCAAGGAGTATTTTAAAAATTTAAGCATAAATTTAGGCTTTATCTTTTATTTGAGGAAAAATGAAATTATTTGGGTTTAGCAGAACAATCTTTTCAGCTACCAAAATTCTATGAACAAAAACATCAGCAATCTCTCGGCGATAAGTAAACTCCTTAGGATCCATAACTGTGTAATTAATCTCTCGGCCGATCTCCTGTTCTAAATTTTTAATCAATTTAACTATTTGCGTTTTTTTAACATCAGCTACTAACATAACATCAGTCGCAATGCTAGGATCGCCAACAAAAACTCCAGTTAGGAACAATAACTCCGGCTCGCAAACTTCACGCAATTCTTTAACAAAATTCTCTCCCGCTAAAATTTGTGATTTTAAAATAAATGATCTGATTTCTGGAAATAAAATAAAATTCTTATTCGCGCGGTAATAATGCTTCTCACGACTAGTCTTGGACGTAGTCGTTTTAGCGTCATCAGAACTTAAAGTTCCAGATTTAGAAGTTGGCGCAACAGCATCGGAAACTAGCACGCCAAAAGACTCTAAACTTTTAAGCTCACGCCGCACCGAGTTAACTTGCAAATCAAGATCGCGCGCGATTTGACGCAAGTAATAACTCTCGTCCGGATTAAGGAAAAATAATTTTAATAATTTAACGCGAGCTTTAGAACCAAAGAAAACATCTAACATATATTTCAGCAAAAATAATTTACTGTTTAAAAATTATGTGCTATACTTTTTTTATACAAGTGTATACTACTATGATATAATATTGTATACAAAAAAACAAGGTATTTTACTATGCCCATGAAACTCGCAACAATCGTTGCTAACGCTGAAAAAAAAATAAATGGCGAAGCCTTAATTTTCGTAGCCGAACCGAGCTTGGAACAAGAACGTTTAGCTGGAAAATTATTTGCTATCATTGAAATTGAAGCCAGAAAAAACGACGCCAAAAGCGTGGCTAATTTTATTGTGGAACGCGCCAATATTAATTACTACGAAAACGAAAAACTCTCTCTCCGCGACCGAATTGAAGATTTAAAAATTGAAAATATTTTTGAAACAGTTTTAGTTAAAACTAATAGCGACTTAGTTGACTTTTTAATTAACAAAAAAATCTCCATTCGTCCTCAAGATGTTAATATTACCATCGGCATAATATACGAAGATCAAATTCACTTCTCTAACACCGGTAAGAACAAGCCCATGCTCCTGCACCGCGAAAATGACGGTAAATATAAAATGATCAACATAAAATGCGATGAGCACGGTGGTGGCAATGACTATAATTTAAAGAAAATTTTCTCCTCTATTATCTCCGGCGAAATTCCAGCGAAATCTTATTTCATTTTTGCCAACGAAAGCTTATCAGAATATCTCTTCAACAAAGAGATTATTGAAGTTATCAGCAAGCTAGCTCCGGCCGGTGCCGCCGAACAAGCTAAAAACACCTTGCTTAGCCTAAATCTACAAGCACCTTTTCTTGGAATTATTATAAAAAATAATGCCGGTGATCTAGATCCCGATGAACGTCAAAATACTAACACGCTAAATACTGTAAGTGAGGCTAAAGTTGCTCCGGCAATTCCCTATATCAGTGAAGTGGACAAAAAACCAAAGAACATCGAAAAAGAAACAGCCGCCATACTATCTTCCGGCGGAATCATTAATACTGAAAAAATAAAGGAGAACGTTATAAACATTATTAAAGATAATAAAGTTATAAATGCCATTTCCGCCACTAGTCAAAAAATAATCGAAAATGCTAACCGACCTAAGGTTGAAAATATCACCCCAACAAGCATCGACAAAGAATTTTTAAATGATCATTCTCCTCGTCGTCAAGTTCTAAAAATTGCCGGAATTATTTTAACTCTAGCAGTTGTTGTTTTTGCTGGTAGCTTATTATTTAAAAATCACAGCAACAAACAAATCGCAACCGAAATTAGAGTTAAATCCCAAAAAGAAACAATTGAACAAAAAGAAAATCAAATTGATTCTTATTTACTATATAAAAATGAGAAAGAAGCTGGCGGCGTTTTAAGTGAATTAAAAACAATAATTGACGGCTTAAATGCGGATGATATTAAAAATATTGATAACTACACTGTACTTATAAATAAATATCAAGCCTTATCAGACCAAATCAACCACGTGGTAAAAATTATTCCCTTAAGCTTAAAAAATACCATTAATTTTTCCGAGCTTAGTGCTGATGCAGTTATTGATAATATCACCA
This sequence comes from Candidatus Falkowiibacteriota bacterium, assembly GCA_037137655.1. Classification (GTDB taxonomy): domain Bacteria; phylum Patescibacteriota; class Patescibacteriia; order Patescibacteriales; family UBA12465; genus JBAXJX01. The sequence goes on along the minus strand of JBAXJX010000001.1, from coordinate 280,659 downwards.
TTGTCAACGATGGCGGAGTTAAGAAACTTTATGCCAGTGCCAACAATAAAAAGACTATTTTTAAACGAAATATAAACGATAGCGTTAATGGTGTTATTACTTCCGATAAAATAAAAAGTGGTAACAATTATCCAATTGTCGTTAAGAATAACTTAATTTATTATATCGATCAAAATCAAATCACCACTCTAAACACCAAAAATGATCAACTAAGTTTTAACGCATTAAATTTAAGCGCAGACAAAAACCCAACTGGCATCAGCCTTTATAATGACAAATTATACATGTTTGAAAAAACTGCTCGCCAAGTACTTAAGTTCTCTCTTTTAAACGGCGTTTACGATAAACCAGAAACTCGCCTTAGTCTTGGCATTGAAAACATGGATATTAATAGCTTTGCCATTGAATTAGATAAAAGCCGAAGTGATCTTGGTAGCGTTTACCTTCTTAAAAATAATACCGTCCAGAAATTTTATAACAGCAAGCAACAAAATCTTAATTTAGCCGCTGTCACCCCAGCTATTGCTGCCGCGACCGAAGTCAAAGTTCTAAAGAACATCTACGTCATGGAGCCACAGAACAAGCGCGTGATTGTCTTTGATAAGAACGGTAAACTAGTTAAACAATTTCAATCCGATGAGTTAAACAACCTTAAGGACTTTAGCGTTGATGAAACAACCAACATCATCTATTTCTTAAACGGCAACTCAGTGCTAGAAACCAGCCTAAAATAATTAGTGCTTCCCTCTTTTTTACAAACAAAAAACTCTTCCAAAGTGGAAGAGTTTTTTTATTTCGAGACTTGAAATTATTATTTCAAAGTTACTTTAGCACCAGCTTCTTCTAATTTCTTTTTGATAGCTTCAGCTTCTTCTTTTTTGATACCTTCTTTAATCAATTTTGGAGCAGCGTCAACTAAATCTTTAGCTTCTTTCAAACCTAATTCAGTTAATTCACGAACAGCTTTAATAACATTGATTTTGCTAGCACCAGCTTCAGTAATTTCAACGTCAAAAGAAGTTTTCTCTTCAACTTCAGCAGCTGCAGATGGAGCAGCCATCATCATAGCTGGAGCAGACGCAGAAACGCCAAATTTTTCTTCTAAAACTTTTACCAATTCAGCTAAGTCTAAAACACTCATTTTTTCAATTTCTTCAACTAAAGATTTGAATTTAGCTGGAATTTCGATTTTTTTGTCTTCCATATTTTTGAAAATTAGAGAATATCAATTTGATATTCAATTATTAATAAATTTATTAAGCCTTTTGATCGGCGATTGCTTTCAAGACTGTTGCTAGTCCACGTAAGTTACCAGATAACACGTTAACGAAACCAGAAATTGGAGCATTTAATGAACCAACTAACTGACCGTATAATTGTGTCTTGCTTGGCAATAATGCGAGACTTTCAACTTCAGCCTTGCTGATAAAGCGATTTTCCAAGATACCACCGACAAAAACGATTTTGTCTTCGCGGCTCTTACGGAAGGCATGGACAATTTTAGCTGGAGCAACTTCATCTTCGTATGAGAAAACTGCTGCAACTTTACCGCCCAAGCTCTTAATGTTAAAGTCAGTAAAATTACCATCTTTCATGGCTAAGTTTAGAAGGGTTTTTTTCGCTACGTAATACTCGCTGTTCTCCGCTCTAAGTTTCAAGCGCAACTCTTCGTTGTCTTTAACTGTTAAAGCGTTAAAGCTAGCAAAAACGATGGATTTAGCCCGACCGATCTTAGCGATCATGTCTCTGGTAATTTCCTGCTTCTGTAATTTGCTTTTCGGCATATTTTTTAATTATATAAAAAAACTGTGGCGTAACCACAGACTAAAGAAGAAAAAACAAGAATAATTGCTTATTTTTGTTTCTACCTCGGCGAGACTTATTTTTGGAGCATCCCAAAAGGCGCGCTGTCTATGGCAAAACCGATTTTTTAATTTATGAGACTATTATAATAGATGGGCGGATTTATGTCAAGTGACCAAATAAAAAAGCCACGTTACATTAAGTAAGGTGGCTTTAAAGAAATTAACAATTTGGAAAAAATAATGATAAAAAAGAAAATATTGCAGCCGACATATAGCAAATGTCACATTTAATAACGTGTTTTTTATTAAGAGCACCACATCCAGCATAAAATGTTGCCAAACAGAACGCAAATAAAGTTATTATAGAAAGAACAAATGAGAAAGCCACAGCAGGTCCAAACATTTTAACATCATTAAGTGTCGTAAAAGCAGCCAAAATAGTTATAGCAGATACAAGAGCAATAACTGACGATAAAATCTTGGCATTTTTTCGAAAAAAAATAAAATTAGCCAGCAACATTAAAACTAAAGATGCCACCATTAGAACAAAACTCCACGGGAAGCTTACTTTTTCAGTTTTACCGCTAACACAAATAATTTTATTATCACTTTCAACAAAAACAATGCCCAACTCTTCTCTTTGTGATTTTTGTTGAGTTAAACCAATCATTTTAATAAATACAAATTCATGATTGCGATCAACTAAAATAGTATCACCCGGATTTTTAATTGCCTCTTTAACAAAGGGGAGGTATTTTTCAGCGCCTGGATCAATAAGAACATTTAGATCATGCCAATCAGTTTGTTTTGGCAACTTAATACGAACATTGCCGGCAGCATCTTGCTGTAACCGAGTTTGAGACATAGCACCAAATGACACGCCTAACACCAACAAAATAATTTTTATTTTTTTCATTATTTCTAAGTTTTTTAAATTGTGAATGTTCAAATTTTTAATTGTTAATACTCTACAATATAATACTAATTGTGTCAATATAACAAATAAAAAAGCCATGTTATCTTAAATAACATGGCTTAGGGCGATTAATGTATTTTTTACATTAATTATTAATACAGTAAAGCAAAAGATGATAGTAGCGCTACCCCGTAATAGAGTATGTTGCCACAAAAATATTCGCGCTCCTCAAGTCGTTTGATAATAGCAAAGAATGTAAGCATACTAAAGACAATAGCTATAGCTACAAAACCTAACACGACAGACGGAAATGTGGCACCAAGGATTGCAACATCTATTGATTTATAGAAAGCAACTAGGGCAATAGAAGCAACCAAGACAGAAATTATAGCTACGAATAATGCAAGTAGTTTGGCTTTTTTTCGAAAAAAAATTAAGTTAGACACTAGCATTATAACTACAGACAAGCTCATTAATACTATGAAGCTAAAAGAGTTCGTTTTTACAAACTCGGCGATAAAAGTTATCTTTTCCATTTTCTGAAGATTTATTTATTTTTTAATTAACTGTACATATTATACCACAAGAAACTACTTATGTCAATTGTAAAGGCTTCGAACTACTTGTTTTTTACCAAAATTTATGATAAAATTAACACACTAATCAAACATAACAATTACAACTATGCATGAAGCTCTACCTAATAGCCCTGAAAAAAACAAAGAATTTCCCAAAGTGAGTGAGATGTTAACAATAAAACGCGATTTCGCAAGTTACGATACTCAACACTCCGAAGAAAATTGGAATTACATAAAAATGGACGTCGAAAGAATCGAAGCTATAGAAAATAGTACCGAAAAAAAATACGAATTAGTATTATTAAAACAAGCAGTTGATCGTAAAATAAAAGCTAAGGATATAAATACTGTGCACAAAAAATCTTTTGCTGCTATGGGCATTGCGGCCGCGGCACCAAAAGAGCGTGAAATTGTGACACCAGATATTGGCGGTGCTAAAGGTGAAATACTTATCAACCTTAAAAACAAAAATGATTTTATTAGCTTTTTAGAAAATTTTAACAAGGAAGATTTAACAGTCGACGAAGCTTCATTTATCTGTGATATTGCCAAAAAATTTGCCCACCAAATTAAATACGAATATGCATTAAACGGTGAAGATGATCGCTTTATGGAGTTGGTCCGTGGACTAAAAAAAATCGTCGATGAATACAAAAGATTGGGACTAGATAAATACATTGATGACCTAGCCAAAATAGCCGAAATAATGAGCGCTGGCTATTTAGTTGATTATGTTAATGCGGTTAATAATGGAGTATTCTCCCCTATCGGCAAAGAAATTAATGCCAGTACTTATCATCGCGCCTACACACCGGATGATTATACAGGTTTATGGCAAGAGGCAATTTTTGACATGCTCGATAATTTAAAAAACAAAAAAGAAGCCAAGCCACTTTATGAAGAAATATTACAATACGCCAAAGACTCCATCGCTTACGCTAAAAACGACAAAGAAATAAAAACCATGTCCGAAGACAGACAAGCTATCACCAAAAAAAGCATTAGAGCTGTTGAGGAAAAATTAAACACTTATTTATAATTAACAAAACAATATATGAGATTTTTTAAAGAGTTTAAAGAGTTTGCCGTCCGTGGCAATGCCATCGACATGGCCGTCGGTATCATCATCGGTGCCGCTTTCGGCGCAATTGTCAAATCAATGGTTGACGATGTTATCATGCCATCACTTGGTCGCATTTTCGGAAAAATTGACTACACTAATTTATTCATTACCCTATCCGACGGTTCATACAGCACTTTAAAAACCGCCAAAGAAGCTGGAGCTATCACCTTAAATTATGGCTTATTTTTAAATGCGGTAATTTCCTTTTTACTGGTAGCTGGATCGGTCTTTATTATGATTAAGGTTATCAATAAATTAAAGCGACCGGAAATAATTGAAGCTACTACCAAGCTCTGCCCTTTTTGCCAAATGGAAATTAATTTGAAAGCAACCCGTTGTCCGCATTGTACTTCGGAAATAAAATAAATAAAGTTCCTAAAAATAAAAGACTCCACCTAAGATGGAGTCTTTTATTTTATATAAAGCTAAAAACTATTTAGCTTCACTCACACCAATTTGTCTCAAATTAGCATTAGTAACACCCAAACCAACACCACGCATAATTGCGAAGGCATCGGCTGGACGACCTAAAGAAGTGATCTTTAGAGTCACTGGGTTGATATAATAAGCTTCACCACGAGATTGAACAGTCAAAATAATACGACCCTTCAATTTGTTAAGCAAAGTTTTATTTTTAGCTAAACCAGCAAAGTCCTTGTTGGAGATACCTAAACCAAGCTTACGCATGATTGTAAAAGCATCAGCCGGACGACCCAAGAAATATTTCATCTTGTTCAATGGATTAACATACCAAGCCTCACCCTTAGATTCAACTTGCAATAAGATGCGACCAGATAAACGAGCTGACAAAGCAGCACTAATTTTCTTCACTAAAGATTTCTCCATAGTAATGAAAGCTGAATTATCACCAACATTTTCTGAAATCAACACTGGTTCAACACCAGTAGTTACCACTTCTTCACTTGAAGTTGGAGTAACAGTAGTTGGAATTGCGTTTCCGCCATTGCCGCCACCATTATTTCCTCCTCCACCACCGCTACTAGCAGTACCAGCAGCGAAAGATGATAAGTGAGTAGTAGTAAATGAACAAATACCAGAAGCCACTAAACAAGTAGTTCCAGAATCAGCCCAAGATCCACCAGCATCTTTACGATAAACAGTAAAAGTTCTACCGTTGTAACTTGTTCCAAGATTAATAGCGATAGTAATGGCTGGGCTAACAGTTAAACCTAGATTAGGCAAACCAAAAGACATAGAGCCAACAACACCAACGTTAGTTAGATCACTAGTAGAAATACTATCTGAAGCCGCTAAAGCGCTAAAATCACCAGCTGAAGCTGCAGTTAAACTAGTACCAGCTGGAATAGTAACAGAAATATTACTGTTTACATCCAAACTTACTTTTTGATCAAAAGATACTTTAGTTGTACTAGCAATATTATTTCCGTTAGGAATCATAACACCAGATTGTACCAAAGAACTCATTTGAGCTGGGCTTACAGTATAACCATTGGTACTATCGTAAGTAACGCCAGAAGCGATATTACCGTAACCATAGTTATATTCATAAACAGTTGGATCAGGATTACCCGCAGTTCTTCGACCAGCGATTGTACCGCCATCAAAACCACCGCCATAACCGTAACCATAACCGTAACCATATCCCCAACCTTCAGCACCAGTTTGACGAGCAAATTGAGCGTACAGTTTAGGACCAAAAACTAGAGAAAAAACGACAAGCATTAAAACGCCAAAAATAAATTTGGAAACGTTTTTTTCACCTGACATCAAACTTTTCAATTTTTTTGTCATAATTTTTTTTCAATTGTATTTATTTTTAAAATGTTAATCAAATTAAAAAATCACGTGTTTCTTTTAATCGATCAACGTTTCGACCTTTATCTAATAATTATACACCTCAGCCGATAAAATAACAACAAATATTAGCGCTTTTCGAGCCTCATCTCGATAATCGCGCCCAGTACTGTAATCACCAAAAAATAGTAAGCATAAACCGCAAAATACTCAGCTAAAACATCATTTTTAATCAATAATAAAACAGGGCAAATCGCCAAACAAACCAATGCTCCACCGGCAGCATAACGATTATCCACAACAAATAAAAATGCGACCAAGGCATAGCCTAAAATTAAAAAATCCACGAAGCTAATATTATGCATTAAAGAAAAAATAAGTATCCCGGCAATCATAATAACTCGAGTAAAAAACCAGCGTGGGTGAGTCGGCCAATGAAGCAAAATAAACCTTTTTAAATTTGAAAATATTTTATTAATAAATAAAAAAATATTTTCTAAAGCTAATTTAAGATTGCTAAAATTAATTTTTAAGTTTGGCTTTTTAAATTTTATTTTTAACCACGGATTAAACGTGGCAATATAAACAAGTAACAATAGTAGTGCCGCCCCATTAAAAGCTGGCCAATAAAAAAAATCTTTGTAGGTAATGGAAAATTTAGCAATCAATAATGACAATAAATAAAAGCCGGCAAAAAACGGAAAGAAGTTTTTTACGTCCGCCGCAAAATGTGACCAGATTAATTTAGCTTTTTTATTTTTCATATTTTTTGTCATGCCAATAATCATATCCCAACAACACCATTAACCCTAAAGTGTTAATGGTAAAGGCGATAAACAAAGCCCAAATAAAATGATATAAACTATCATGAAAAATTCCCAAACAAATAATCTCCAATATCGCCCCGGAAAGCAAAAAATACAAAGCACTACGTCGAGCGAGGGCTAAATAATATTGTCCGACAACCGTCATAAAAGTTAAGAGAAAAATTACCGCTGTAAATAGTGGCAAGTACGGCGCCATCGATAAATATTTTGCGCCAACCACAAAGTTAATTACAAAGCTAGGCCAAAAAATCATTACTCCGGCGACCGGTAACATCATAAGTGCCATTAGTAACAATGACTTCCCTAAAGTTTTATATTTACGCATCGCCTCGGATGGACCAAAACTAGCCACAACAGGAAACATAACCATTGGTACGGCTCCACCGATAAAATAAGCGATGCGGCCAATAGTAAGTAGAGCACCATATAAACCAGCTTCTTCTGGACTAAACCAGGCCTTCACAAATAACATGTCAAAATTATAAAAAAACTGAAGTAGTACAGAAAACAAGATAGCCAATAAACCATAACGCCACAAAGAACGCAAATCATAAGGTGATTTGTAGTGCCCTTTCGGTAATTGTAATTTTTTAATTTGCCAAAAACCAACCGCTAGAGCCGGCACACTAGAGAGCCCCAAGGCTAAACCGGCACCCACAATTTGCAGGGGCCAAACTATTACTAAAAGCACAATTAAAACCAAACGTGAAATTTGATCTAAAATCGTGTTACCAGAAAGGGCGGTAAATTTTTGCAAACCGGAAAGCACGGCACGGTTAACGGTGAGCGGAAAAAAGAATAATAAAAATAAAGACGCAAAAGCGAGCGCGGCCCCATGACTAACTTTAAAAACGGTATTTAAAAATGGCACAGCCGCTAGTACCAATAAAAAAATAATAATACCCAAGCCACTTAAATAATAATTTATCTTCCGGCGCAACACATCAATTTGATCCTGGCGATCAACCATACTAGAAACCTCACGCGTAATCACACAACTAACCACCCCAGCCATTAAGCCTAAAAGGGTTATAAAAGATAATAACGCTTGGTAATCACCGTACTGGGCTACAGACAAATGACGCGCCAAAATTGGATGCACCAAATAATTTAAGAAAGCGCCAAAAAAATTTACGACTGACAAAAACATTGTCCCGCGCAGAAAATTATCGGCCCACAGAGTTTTAACTTTAGCGATCAATTTCATAAAGACGTAAATTATCAGAATCTTTTATTAGCTTAACATAAGTCAAACCATCTAACCAGGAATAAGTTTGCCAATCAACCTCTTTAGCTAAAATTATATAGCGCACCGTGCTAGGCAAAGAATTATTTTGACCATGGATGCTTAACCATTTTTCCACCGCCAACCCGCGTGCATCCAAACTATTATCATAAATCCCACCCCATTCCATGTTTGTACCGACAAGTATCGGACAAGAAAAAAAGACAGAGGCCGGATTGGCCACAGTATTACCAATCCAGGAAAAATGCATATACATATGCCATGGCAAAAATAAAACTTGATCAAAACAGCCATAAGAATCGGCCGATCTATTTAAAAGAAAGCGATCGACTTCAGACCAACTCGTTGGGTAATTAGTCGGTCGAACTTGATGATTAAAACCAAAAAGTAAGAGTGGTGCTTGGATAATAATAACAGCTGCCAAAATTATTCCCACGACCACGGCATTTTCTACCAACCATTTTTTACTGGATAATTTAGCCACGCCCCAAGATAAAAAATATAAATAAACTGGGACCATGGCCGCCACCCATTTTTGCGGTTCGCGCAAACCTTTATAAAACGGTAGATGATTATAAAGAAATAAAGAAATAGAATTAGAGAATGAAGTTTTAATTCCTAGTGCCAAAACAACCGCCGTGATAAAAATAATTAAGAGTCCGCTATTTAAAATTTTATGAGTATAGTCGGCTTTTTTAAAACTAATATAAATTCCATAAATAATTAAAGGCAACAAAAAGATAAAACCCAAGCCCCACAAATCACCAGCACTAAAATCAATGTAACGGTGTTGGGCCGCACCCCAAAATCCACCCATGAGTAATATGTTAGTTAAGGTTTGTAGCGGCGTGGCGCCCGCCGTAGCAAAAGCCGTCAAATCTTGAGTACCAATTCCCTGTGCCACAAAACCAAGCGTCGCCGAAGCACCAGTTGTTAGCGCGATCAACCAATTGGCGTTTAAAATTATAATAATTAGCAAGCTTACAATTAAAACTCGCAGTAACGGCCAGAGTTTGGTTGTCACTTTTATTTCTGAACATTTACCAATCAATAAAACAAAAAATAAAACATAAAACAGTGCCAAGAAAAAAATAAAGTGAACGGAAAACATCAAGGCCAAAGCACTAAATATAGCGGCGCCATACAAATTCTTCCATTCCAGAGTAAAAGCGGCGCGATATAAATAAGCAATCACAAACAACAAAGCGCCGTAAGCCACTACAATCCCAATTTGACCATAAAGCAAGCGATCATAAACGACAGGGTTAAAGAGCGCAAACAAGCTCAAAATAAAAACAAGTGCCGGCGAAATTTTAAACTCTTCCCCGTTTGTTAAAGTAGGAGAAACAAGCAAAACAATTTTCCGACCACCAAGTAGAACAAAAAACAAAGTAGCGGCAATAAATATTTTTTCTAAAAAATAAAGTGGGAAAATAAAAGACAAAAACTTAAACAAAGTATTTATTAGAAACCAAGAGCTCGTCCAATCCAAATTAATTTTTGGGCCAATGGAATAATCGGTAAAAAACAAGTAACCGGAATGGCCGAACCACGGAAAAACAATTAAGACCACAACTAAAAGATAAGGCCAGAATTTTTTGGTCCAGTTTTTTAACGCGTCTATAATTTTGGTAATATTATTTTTCATGTTTATTTTTTTGCTTCTTAATTCTGATAAAAATTAAATAACCGAGGCAGGATAATAGTGTGGTGCCGGAGACAAACAAACCGATATAAAATAATCGTTGGGGCCAAAATTCTATTACCAACTCCATATCATAACTACCATCAGCGTTCTTCACACATTTGGAATTATTAATACAAAGCTCACCTGGATTAATATTCCAAGAATTAGCATAGCCATTAACCATTAAATGGTTATTATCATTAATTGGTTTTTGCAACCAAGTTTCATAAAAACTACCGGGTGACAAATTATCATTTTGAATTGTGCCGTTAAAGTTTTTAGAAACAAAATCAATTTTATATGGTTCATTATAGTCAAAAACTTCTTTATTATTTTCCCATTTGGTATGTTTAATATTCTTTTCTCGCAAATCACCAAATGAAGAAATATACCCGCTATTAATATAACTTTTTAATTCGTCGGTACTAGCCTGATCATTATCATTACCATCTAAAATTTTATAATCAGCTTCATTTAGACTAACTGAACTTTTTTTATAATTTTCTAAATAAGTTTTCCAACCGCCATGAAATGATTCAGAAAAAACTAAAGAAAAATTATCAACAGCACCATGAATAATAACACGGTATTTGGTCTGATTTATTTTTTTAAATTCTACAACAAGAGAACTTGAAGGCGCTAAAGAATAGATGTGCTGATAAAAACTATCACCAATTTCATATAAATCTAATTCACCATTAGTAGATAGCTTTTTAAAATTTTTATCCAGAATACTTTTAACGTTTTCTGAATAATTATTCACATCAAATTCTGGTGTTGGGGCTGATTTATAATTACTTGCCAAATCAAAATCATTTCTAAATAAAATATACTTAAGCCCAAACCCGCTGGATTTTTTTAAAAATGAACCAATATCATTTAGCTCTAAATAATTATAAAGTGAATTTAAATTTGTAAAATTTTTTTCTTGTAACGATGGTCCATAAGGAAAAGAATAGGAAAAACTTGTTCTATTAAACATCTGAGTGCTTAGCGGTGCGCCAGAATAACCCCATTTATAAGTATCAAAGGCTGAAAAATTTCTAGGCAATAACAATATTCGACCATCTATTTTTTTACTGTCAATGGAAATTTGCTCATCATGCCAATAATTAGGAATGTTAGAAAAATTACTTTTATCTAACGCTTGACCAAAGATAATCGGAGCGCCTAAAACAACTACACAAAACAAATTTAAAAATATAAATAAATAATAGGCTTGTTTTTTATTATTATCAAATAATAGCAATCCAAAACAAATTAAAAACGGAATAGAAAACGATAGTAAAAATGGAAATTTTATATCACTAGACCTATACACGCTAAAAAACTTAATATTTTCCAGTAAAAACACATAAAAACCGCCAAAAGGGTTGCCATTACCCTTCGACAAAAAAACCCCAAGTATGAATATAACGATAAATATTAATAAGAATTTACTTATACCAATGTCTAGTTTTTTTATTTTTTTATTATTAATTACATAGCTCAACAATATCAACAAAAGAATAACCAACATAGAAATCTTGCTAAAATCTTTATAATAAGTAGAGTACTTGTAAAAATAACTACCATTTGCGTCTATCTTGTCAAACCAGTAATATTCATTGAGTGTTAAAGAATTTAATATTGGATAACGGAATAAACTAATTTTTGACGTTCCATCTTTATACACAGTAGCTCCGCCAAAAATATCCTTATAGGTAGTTGAGAGTGGTAAAATCCAAAAAATATTAGCCGCTAGAAAAAACAAAAAGATAACTAATATTTTTTTTAACATGAAGACTCCACTCCGGTTTGTAGAAAATAAATAAAAAACAACAAATAATCCAACCAACAAAACAAAAAGTCCTAACATACTAACATTTATAGCTAGCACCGATGAAAGCAAAAACAACATCAACATTTTTAGAAGAATAAAAGGTTGATTATTATCACTGTCTAAATATTCAATAATTATTTTTATCGAATACGGCGTTATAAAAAACAACCATGCAAATGCTGGGAACCACGGAAACATCATTATAAAAAATGGATTAAACACATAAAACAAGGCTGATATTAAAATTGAAACATTATTATTTTTAAAAATATAAGACAACAAAGACGTCATTGACAAGAAACTCAAGCTTAAAGACGCGCCAAACAATATCTTTTGCGTAATCCCCAAAGTAAAAATAATATTTAATAAATAGCAAAAATAATGATATAGTTGTGGGATAAAATATAAATTTGGCAAACCAAGAACACCGCCATTCCAAGTATAAAAACCGGCCCGCAAGAACATTAAAGGATTAATGGTCATATAAGATTCTCCACCAGCAAAAACACCATTTTTAAAAACAATAATAGGAATAATAAATAACGCAAAAGCAATTGTATTTTTTAATATTTTATAATTAATTTTCATCTATTTCCCTTATTTTTCTAAATAAATCTTGATATCGTCGTACCATAAGATCAATTGTAAAATTATTTTTAAACTTCAACAAGGCACTACTTCTTAAATCATCAATATGTTCATTATTTAAAACAAATTTAAGACCATTAGCTAAGTCATCATTATCTAAATATTTAGCTAAGTATCCGTTTTGTTTATGGTCTATCATATCTGGTATACCGCCAACATTAAAACTCACAACAGGAACACCGCAACCAAGGGCCTCTAAGATTGTGTTTGGTAAATTATCTTGTAGTGACGGTGCCACAAAGACATCAGCGCTAGAATAAACTGTTGGCAAAAAATTATGGTCATTAATGGCGCCTAAAAATTTATATGGAATACTAAATTTAAAACCTTCCGGCTCCTGACAACCAAAGAACACGACCATCCACTCATCATTTAACTTCGGATCAGTAGCAACCAAGCTATCAACAGCTTTTTTTAAATAATCAAAACCCTTTCTCGGATCTTTTATTCCATTAGTCGCACCAAAAAGAATAACTTTTTTACTACCATCAATTGACAGTATATTACGACAATCAATCCGATTAATTGGCTTAAAGATATTATCATCAAGACCATAAGGAATTATTTTAATATCATATTTTTTTAACATGATGCTATTTTTAGCCCGCTCGTAGAGCCAACGACTAGGAACCACAAAGCTTAAATTTTTTATTTGAGCCAAATCTCTTTTTTTCTTCTGCCAAATAATCCTATTAAAATCAAACAATTTTCTATAACCATTAACATATTGCTCATCCTTAGGGTAATGTTCAGCCCCTGAAAATAGCCACATATCATGAAGCGTCCAGACAATTGGAACACCAGCTCTAGACAAATCTTTCATTTTAACAAAACCACCCCACACCCAATGAGCATTTATAATATCAGGTCTCTTAGATAGAATATCTTTTTCCAAATTAATAGAGGAAAATAAAGCGGCGGAATGCAAATTTTCTTCATTCCGAAAAAATAACAATCTTACCAGCTCATCAAAACCAGGATAAATAAACTTATTTTTTATAAAACTAATAAAATCTTGACGCGGACCAGTTACCGTTGAATCATTACTAAATTTTCTCTGAACAACCATAATAGAATCATCACCAGACCTTAATAAACCTTTATGTAAATTATATGCCGGCTTAGAGGCGCCACCAATAATATCTAAAGTGCTTAATATTTCTATTCTCATAAAGTTAAATTATATTTTTTTATAAACCACCGTCACGGTGTGACCATTTATATCATTCCAATTTATTTTTTTTATTAACATAATAACCGGCAGAAACAGAATGCTAAGCCCCCTTATTAAAATAGATAATATTTTATACAAAAGACTGTTATCTACATATTTATTGTTTTTAAAAAATATAGCTTCAGCAACAGATTTGATATACAAACTAAAATGTTCAACGGATAATCTTTCATGGTTAATACTAATCAATTCCAAGTTAAAAATATCAACCAATTTATTAAGAGTTTTATCGGACCATCTAGTTTGGTGGTGTGGTGGTAAGTTAAAAATATTATTTTTTAAAAATCTTAAAAAACCATCATTACTTGGTACGGAAAATATTAAATATCCGCCATCGCGCAGAACACTAAGTGAATCTTTAATAAACAAGTTGGGATTATCAATATGCTCTAAGGTCTGAAAAAAACATACCACATCGTACGACTCATCATTGATACATACAAAATTATTAAGATCTTGTTTTACCACATTAATGCCGGACAATTTTGCCTTTTCAACAGCTTTTTCACTAAATTCCAAGCCTAAATATTTCTTACATTCTATATTGTTAAAAAAATTTCCAGAACCACAACCAATCTCTAAAACATTGTCATTTTTATCTATAAATCTTGTGGCGATGTCATATTCAATCTTACTGTCAACATAATACCAAGGCAACCTCTGTAAAGATTCATAAAGTATTTGTCCGCCAACTATAGTTGGATTAAAAAACTCCAAATTACAGCGATTGCATTTATATAAATCAATAAACTCAGCATCCAAACAGAATTCATTATTAACATCTAATCCAAGTGCCATAACATATAGAGTTTTTAAATCATTTAACTTTATAGAAGCTATTTTTATTAAATTGTGGGAACCACAAAGTAGGCACTTCATATTATTTATATTATAATCCTAACCACTCTTTTTTATTAAAATCATATTGTTTAATAATTCGAGCGGGGTTGCCGGCCACAACTGAAAAATCTGGCACACTATCAACCACCACCGACGAAGCACCGACAACCGAATTTTTGCCAATAGTGACGCCTGGCATTATCACCGCATTTACACCAATAAAAGCCCCGTCTTTTATTAATATTTGGCCACGCGGTTCTAATGTTTGCCTTATTATTGGCAGTTCAACATTTTGATAACCATGCATATGATCTGAAATAAAAACACGATCAGACACCAAAACGTTGCTTTCTATTATTATCTCATCAACACAAGCGGCAAAAAAATTTGCCCCCAAACAACAATTATCACCAATTTTAATTAGCGGTTCCTTATTTAATTTTGTTATAGCAAAAAATGAATTTTCCGCCACAAAAGTATTATTACCAATTTCGAGACAATCTCTGCGCCAAATTTTCCATGGGCCCTTTATAACACTGCCGCATCCAATCCTCTTAAAACCGAAAAACTTTTGCAACCAAGAATATAATTTAATTAACATTTTTTTCATATTTTTGTAAAAAATCTTTAAAAATTAAAGCTCGATTCGACCACTGCCAAAAATTTCTCATTGCAATAATAGCCTCTCCGTTTAGCTTGACCGAATTATAATAATCAATATCACTTATTAATTTAATAATTGTCGTCGCACACTCTTTTTTGTTTTTTGCATCAACCTTAACACAGCCATCGGTATAAAATTTTAACTTAGATAAATCATTCATAACAACTGGTAAACCGGAACATAGAGCCTCGGCTGCCACCATGCCGTTATTATCATAAACTGGCATATGAATCATAATTCTACTTTTTAAATACAACTTATACTTATCAACATTATTAACATAGCCTAGCCACTCGATATTATCATTTAAACCAAAATCACTAACTTTTTGTTTTAAATAAGTTTCAAAATTTTTTTCACCATTACCAATAATCCCCAATTTTAAATTAGGTTTTTCGTGTATCACTTCCAGCCAAATATCTATAACTTGGCTAATTCCCTTTTGGGGGTGCAAACGACTACAAAAAATAACGTCATACTTCTTTTCTGGATTTGCACTAACTTCGTTAACGGCCAGGTCAATTTGTTCAACATTAACACCGCCGTAAATTGCCAAAACATCTTTAACTTGATTTTTGGGGAAATATTTTTTGTCATCATTATTAGTTATTAAACAAAGATCAAACTTATTTAAAATCTTAGCAAAAAGATATTTTTGATAGAAATAATATATTACATATTTTAAAAACGGAAAGCCATAATTATTAATAAGATTTTCAATTGGATTAGGAATAAATAGATACAACGAAGCAATCCAATTAAACTTATAAATCTTTTTTAATTCAAAAATCGGCAAAACATCGGGGGCAAAATCAGAAGCAGAATAGAAATAATCATCAGCAGTCATCTTATTAACAGTAAAATATTGTTTATAAATACCGGAAATATATTTAATTTCTTTTAGGTGCGAGAAATAATTAAACTTTTTAAAATTGTATGTAATTTCAACTATTTTAATTTTATCTAAACAGTTTAAATTTTTTTTGAAAGTTTCTGGCTCTGTGGTAAATATCACAAAATCATAATAATCACAAAGATTATTTATTAACTCAATCGTGATTTTAGTATTTCCGCCCATTGAATTTGGTGGGCTAGTGTAAATTGCTGATACGTATATTTTTTTCATTCTTTATTTAACTGAGTTGTATATATTTATAATTTGCGCCGATCTATTGTGGTAAGTATGATCAGTTAAAACACGTTTCTTCCCCGCCTCAATAATAGCCAATCTTTTTTCTGGATTTTTAATATAATAATCAATTTTATCAAACCAGTCTTTTTTGTCTTTAGCAATAATAATCTCCTCACCTTCCTTAAAATATCTGTGAATGCAAGCCACCTCATCAGTTATTTCAAAACCACCACAAAAAGGAATTTTAAAAGTTCTCTCGTTACAATCACCTCCAAATTCTTTTTGATAATCCTCGTGGATATTTACCGATATTATTGAAGATCTGTATATTTTACCCTCATCTTCTAATTGTAATTTTGGTTGACGCAGAGACTTTATAATAGGAATATTAAAATATTGACCAATTTTTTGAATAAAACCAAAAAACCTATCCGCAGAAGACCAGTCCTGCCCATATATTTTTACATCGTATTTTTTCTTTAATGGAAACAAATAATTTTTAAAAGCATCCTTTTTTTGCGCCAAATAGGTTCCGATATAAGCAATATCCGATTTAAATTTTTCCGCAAAAACATCTTTCAATACAATCCTGTCGGCTGCTAATGGAACCGTATGATATTCATATCCAGTTTCCTCTTTAAACCCATCCATTCTTTTATCACCTTGTTCAACCACATGATAAAACACATCGCCATAAATACCATTTTTTATCAGCTCAACAGTATCTTTATCATCTTTCAAACTTTTAGCCTCATTAACCCGACTACTATTAATTGGGGAATTCCAAAAATCAACCTTCACAAAAACTTTCATTCCAGTGTCTCGATATTTTTTTAAAATAACAAAATTTAAAAATTTTTTATAGTAAAAATGGGTAGAAGTTAAAAAAATATCTGGCTTATTTTTAATTAAAAAATCTTCCAAATTATCATCAGCAGTAAAAGTATAAAATTCATGCCCCATATCAACAAAGGCATTTTTAAATCCATTATATATAGTCCTATAAGCATTTAAAGAATTGGGGTGTGGTAGATGATAAGCAATTTTCATTATATTTTCTTATTATTTCTCAAGCAACCAAACAAAAAAATCTTAAATTTGGCTGGAATTATAAAAATAGAAATATATTGAGCAATAGAATAAATATGATCACCAAATGTCATAATATAAAACTTATCGTCAGCATATCTCAATCTAATGCTAATTGTCTTTAATTCAATGGTTTTTAATTTTGTAAAAGTTGCGCTATTGTTATTCTCCCGATATTTAATAACCACTTCCTGTAAATTGGCAAATTTATATTTTCGACCGATTCGAAAAGACATATCCAAATCTTCAGCTGGCGGATAGTTTAAATCATAATCACCTATCTCATCTAAAACACTTTTTCTAATGATTGCTCCTGGTTGAGCCACGGGCGAAAATCGAAAAATATTTTTCCTAAGATCTTCGTCATTTTCTTTATATCTCCTAATATGCAAATTACCTTTACTATTAAAAAATTGTAAAAAACCACCGCACATACCTACTTCAGAATTATTATCCATATAGGCAACTTGTCTTTTTATTCTAGTATTCACAGAAACATCATCGGCATCTTGCCAGATAACATACTCTCCTTGGGCAATTTTTTTCAATTTATTTCTATTACCGGCAATGCCTAGGTTTTTTTCATTATGAAAAGCTTTAATTCTCGAATCTTTCTGGGCATATTCCTGAATAATTTCCCAAGTCTTATCGGTTGAACAATCATCAATAATAATAAATTCAAAATCATTGAAGGCTTGATTTAAAATACTTTCTATTGCTTCACCAATATACTTTTCCGCATTATACGCCGGCATTAAGACGGAAACTTTTGGATTATTTATTTCTGTCTCCATATTCTTATAATTATTTATTCTTCTTCACCACATAAAGAGGTCTTCCAATAACTTCCCCGTGGATACTGGCTACATACAATGAAATCAAACCCAAGGCGCTTAAAATAATACCAACCATAAACAGCAACAAGAAAGCTAATTGAGCTGGACCGGAAAAACTAGAGGCAAAGGGCCAATGAAAAAAATATTTACCTAACAAAACATATAAGCCAAAAGGGCCGACCGTGAAAATAATAAAAAGCCCCAAGTATCCGGCCAATTTTAAAGGCAAGAGACTTAGGGATATAAAACTACTCAAAGCTAATTTAATTAATTTACAGACACTATACGAGGCTTCACCGGCAAAGCGCGGGGCAGCTTGAAACACAACCGTGTCACGCTCAAAGCCCAACCAATCAATCAGGGCTCGGGTCATGCGGCTGTGTTCTGTAAAGCGGTTGAATTCATCAATCACCACGCGATCAACTAGGCGAAAATCGGTGGCATTGGGCGTAATCTTAGTATCAGAGATTTTAGAAATAATGCCGTAAAATATTTTAGAGCCGAAGCGTTTAATAATTCCCTCTTTAGAGTTTTTAGCACGCACACCAACCACGACCTGAGCGCCAGCCTCCCATTTGGCAATAAATTCCGGGATCAATTCGACTGGATGTTGTAAATCCGCATCCAACATTATAGCAGCGTCACCAACACAATTATTCAAACCGGCCGTTAGCGCGATTTCTTTACCGAAGTTGCGGGAAAAATCTAATAGCTTTATTCGATTGTCAAAGTTTTGCAGTTTAACAATTTCCGCCACGGAGTCATCGCGACTACCATCATTAACAAAAATTATTTCAAAATCATAGGCAAGTGTTGGCAGAACTAAAGACAGCGCTTTATGGAGCGCCGCTAAGCTTTTGGACTCATTATATACCGGGATGATTAGTGAAATCAATTTTGACATATATTGTTGTAAATTTACCTTAATCTTAGCACAATATCAATATTATTTCAAGTATTTAAACACATACACTTCCCCACCATCAATTTCCCAAAATTGATTAGCTGACAGCTTAGCTTCGGCTAAAATTTTCGGCGCGGCCCACCAATATTTATCTAATACAAAATACATTTCATTTACCCCGACATAATCCATTGCCGAAAGCATCGTCGCGCGACTTGGCGCCGTCACCATCTGCAAATAATATTGATACAGTGGGCTACCGGTTTGAGTGCTATAATAAAAAATATCGTCGTGGTAATACTTTTTTAAACCATACAAATTAATCGCCGCCACGCCCACCTGTTGATTAGCCAAAACCACATAATCACTTTGAGGTGACTCGGTAGCAATTAATTTCGCCGCATCGAGATCAGCCATTGAAACGCTGTAACCATGACTATTAGAATAACGATCTTGGCGCGGATAAGACAAGTATAAAGACGTGCAAATTAAGATAATTAAAAACAAGCCTAAAATAACTTTGGTCATTTTAGTTTGGACTGTAAATCGAATAATAATTTCTTTGCAAAATTCCAAGAGTAACGGCACAGAAAAAATTAGAGCTACAATTAAAATACGTGCTGGATAATCCCCTTGCTCGCTGGCCGCCAAAGCAGAAAAGGATAAATTTAAAGATATTAAATAAGCCAAAAATGATGATGCCAAAAAATACCAATAGAAGCGCAAGGCTTTATTTTTAAAAGCCACAAAGGTCGCAAACAAAAAGGCTGATCCAAAAATAAGTGCCTTATTAAAGGCGAAAAAATAAATGAAGTTCAAGATAAAATTTTCATTCCCCGCCAAAGAAAAATTTAACAAATTAAAATTAGACCGGCTAAAAGAAAAATGAGCGCCAGCAAAAAAGACCAAAAGCAATGGTATGGCAACAATGTTAGCAATTATAATCGATGGTCGTTTTAAAGTTTTAAGTATTTCGGGGATATTTAAATGTTGCACCAAGATATAGGAGGCGAAGAAAAAGGCCGGTAAACCAGCGATTGGTTGAATCAGGAGCGCCGCCAAAGATAAAATCATCATAGCGGTGATTTTCAATCTATCCACCACGCCAAAACTTAAAATTACCGTGAGCAACAAAAACAAATAAGCCAAGTTTTGCGGCACGGTCATAATAAAAATGGAAGTCGGCAAAACTAAAAGTAAAATTGGTAAAACTCGCGCCATAGTTTTATCGGCAAAGCGGTCACAACAAGCTAAATAAATAGCGGTCGGCAAAGTGAGCGCGGCCAAAACTGGCACGAGAATTAAATTCAAAAAATCTAGAGGGATAAAAAATAATTTATGCAAACTTATCTCTAGTGCATATTGTCCGACGTAGTAAAATGTTTTGGGTGCAATAAAACCTAAATTATCAATAACGCGCAAAGAAGCTAAATGAATAAAAGGATCATAACCAAAACCAATTTTATAAACAATAAGTGCTACGGAGAATGTTAAAAAATAATGAGCACTAATAAATAAGCCGGACAATTTATTTTTAAATTTAATAAGTAGAAGTAAAAATAAAGTTGCCGCGCCATAGCAATAAAAAAACTTGCTACTAACCACATCCCACGGCGAAACAATAGCTATTGTTGTCTGCACTTTAAACAACAAACCAAGCGCCAAACCAAAAAAGATTAAATACAAAACTGGGGCCAACAAAAACCAACGCGAATAAGTTTCACTGCCAATATTTTTTTTTATTTCGACTTGCTTATTAGGACTTAAATATCGTATAATTAGAAGGAGCAAAAACAACGACAAAATGAAACTAAAAATCACGCCAAAATAATTCAATTTAAATACCAAATAAACCACACCGCCTGTAAACGACAAAAGTCCCAAAAAAATTAGGGCTAAAATAAAAAAATTCGACGTAAATAATTTGCTTTTCATACTATAAATATAGCAGAAAATCACTTAAATAGACAATATCAACACATTTTATGCGCATTGCCGTTATCAACAACTTATACAAACCTTATAATCGCGGTGGCGCTGAAGCTGTCGCCGAGGAAATTGTAAAACAAGCCAGCGCTCTTGGTCATCAAGTTTTTGTTATTAGCACGGCGCCGGATAAAAGTTATTTTTTAGACAACACTTATTATTTAAAGTCATCTTATTATAATCTTGGCCAAAAATCACTCCTGTTTCGAGCTTTATGGCAAATTAATAATCTCTTTAATTTACGCAAGTATTACCAAATTAAAAACATCTTGCAGAAAAATAAAATTGACCTAGTTATCTCCAACAATATTATGGGGCTCGGTTTTTTCTTGCCTTACTTGTGTCAAAAATTAAAAATCAGAAACATTCAAATTCTCCATGACATCCAACTTTTACATCCTAGTGGCTTAATGTATTTTGGGGAAGAAAAAATTATTGATTCCCTGGGCGCCAAACTTTATCAATATTTTACCCGCCAATTATTTGCCACACCTGAACTGGTCGTCGCCCCATCTCATTGGTTGTTAGATTTATACACCCAAAAAGCCTTCTTTCTTAACAGTAAGAAAGTGGTCTTGGAAAATCCGGTAAAAACAAAAGATGCTACTGCTATCACCACCGACAAAGTTGATGGCGAAATTACCAATTTTTTATACGTAGGTCAAATTGAAAAACATAAAGGCGCACTTTTTTTAGCCGAAACCTTCAAAGCAATCGTTAATCCTTTTATTACCTTAACTATTATTGGTGATGGCTCCTTGCGCGCCGAATTGAAAGAAATAATTAAGAATGACAAACGAATCACTTATCTCGGTAAACGTGCCAAGGATGAGGTTTTAGCGGCTATGGCGAGTGCTAATGCTGTGATTGTGCCATCATTGTGCTATGAAAACTCCCCGACAGTTATCTATGAAGCCTTAAGCGTTAAAACCTCCTTTATCGGCTCCAATATTGGCGGCATTCCCGAACTCTCCCGAAAATATGGCGGACTACTTTTCCGAGCTGGTGACAAAGAAGATTTAAAAGGCGAAATTGAATATTTTGCCAATCATCATAATGATTTTAAAATTACCCAAACAAAAAACGAGGCGCCGCAAAGCTACCTCGTTTCACTCCTCAAAAATTTATAAACAATTAATAAGTAATTAAGCACCAAATCCTCTTACCTGCTTCTTCGCTTGAAGATCAAAAATGGTTTTCTTTAGACCATTTTTTAGTGTCATCACCGGCATCCAACCAAGTTCGTTGCGGGCCACAAAAATATCTGGCAAAGGCAAATCAGCCATAAACAAAACTTTCTCCGCGAAGACAATCTTGGAGGTCGCTTTAGTTTCTTCAATAATAAATTTAGCGATATCAACAATTTTCACATCTTCTTCGGCACCAATATTAACTGGGCCAGACATGGCACTATCCATCATTTTTAGTGTGGCATCAACGACGTCGCTCACATAACAAAATGAGGAAGAAAAATTCTCATCACCCAAAATAGTTAAATCTTGGTTGTCTAAGGCGTTATTAATAAAGTCTGGGATCATTTGATCATCATTAAGCGGCATGCGTGGTCCGAAAGTGCGGAAAATTCTGATAACCTTAGTGTCTAATGTAAATAGGCGACGATAATCATTAACTAGAGTTTCGGCAAAGCGCTTCCCTTCGTCATAACAAGCCCGACTAGATAAAACATCAACAACACCTTTAAAATCCTCTTTAATTTTTCCGTCAATACCATCACTACGCAAACCGTAGATTACCGAAGATGAAGCGTGTAGAAATTTAGCGCCATATTTAACAGCAATATCTAAAGCATTTTTAACAGCATAGGAATTAGCTAACAAAGTCGCAAAACGGTTAGCCTCAAAGTTCTTGGTCGACATCGGACAAGCAAAATTATAAACTTCTTGAATACCTTGAAAAGCGATTTTAAACTTTTTTAATTCTGGTAAAGCCTCCAAATCAAGTGGCTCGCTCATATCATGATTAATAAAAACAAAATCAGGGTTGTGCAATAAATGGTCAATATTACTCTCAACGCTCGTACAAAAATTGTCCACACAAATCACCTTAGAAGTTTCCATCAATTCTTCGCATAAATGTGAACCAATAAAACCAGCACCGCCGGTCACGAGGACATTCTTTTTATCAAATATAACTTTAGGCATAAACTTAAAAATTAATATATCAATAGCTTAATTATAGCAAAAAGTGGAAAAAGTGGCAATTTTATTAGTTTACAAAACTGACATAGCCGACATTCACGCCGCTAGAAAATGTTTCCGGATAAGCGTAAAAAGATTGCAGCATTTCCCCATCACCTTTAAAGACACGGACATGCGGAGCGCCACCAGCACTCACTCCGGTAATAATTTCCACCGAACCGTCATTATTCAAATCACCGACCGCCAAACTTAGACCATTGGTAAATTTATTATCGTAAGCCAAAAATGTTTTTTTCAGATTACCAAAACTGTCGAACACATTCACTTGCGGTTTAAGCGCGCTTTGTGGCGCCGTAATTATTTCCGCGCGACTACCATTAACGCGACCATCAACGTTACCGACGGCGATTTTTACACCACCACGAAAATTTTTATCATAAGCCATAAACTGACTTTCCAATTTACCGTTAGTATCAAACACTTTAATGTGTGGTCCACCGCCAATCCCCGGAGCAGCCACAATCTCTACTTTGCCGTCACCATCAACATCACCAGCGGCCACACTAATTCCCTTGGTAAAAGTTTTGTCGTAAGCCAAGAATTCTTTTTTTAATTTTCCGCTAGCATCATAAATCTGGATTAAAGGTTGGTAACCACCTAAAGGCGCAACCATAATTTCACTTTTACCATCACCATTAATATCAATATTAGACACACTAACACCGCCCAAATATTTTTTAGTAAACACAGAAAATTTCTTCTTTAGTTTTCCATAGCGGGAAAAAATAGAAACACTCGGCGCTTCACCCTTGGGACTGCCAACGGCAATTGCGTCATTACCATCACCCGCAAGATCAACTCCAGCCACACTAATATCCGAATTAGTTTTTATACTGGACACATTAAAATCAGCCATAGACGTAGTACCATTAGCTTGTGTCAGTTTAATTTTATTAAGATGAGATTCAAAACGATTAACGTTGTTACCACTATAGTACGGTGAAATAATTATCTGCCCAGTAAAATCATTAAGCTTATCAAATGCCCAATTAACCGCTGTGCCAACATTTAAGCGACCAACCCCGAGTTGACCAATATAATTTGGATTGGCTTTATCAATATTATCCGTGCTCCGTAAAAGAATTTTAATAATATCATCGTGACTTAAGTTCGGATTAGCCTCTTTAATTAAAGCTAAGGCTCCAGAAACCAGTGGCGTGGCCATAGAAGTGCCGGACCAATAACCATCAAAATAACCGCGATACTTTTCATTATCAAAACCAAAGCCCCGAGCCATGGTACCAAAAAAACCCACACCAGGCGCCGTCAAATCGATACATTGATGACCATGACTAGAAAAAGGCGCCTTCTCATCAATTTGATCAGTCGCTGCCACCCCAATCACTAATTTTTCACCATTATTACCTTGATAGCAAGCCGGATAAATTGGAGTTTTATCAGTACTATAACCATCACTAGTCACGGTTTCATCATTACCAGCCGCGGCTGTTACTAAAACACCGGCGTTATAAGCTCTCATCAAAGCTTCCCGTAAAGACTCGCTATAGGAAAAACCAGTGAAACTTAAATTAATAATATCGGCCTTATTTTTAATCGCATAATCAATTGCTTTAATAACATCACTCACACGCCCCTCACCTTTTTCATTCAAAGCGCGCAGTGGCATTATTTTCACATTCCAAGTCACACCGGTGATGCCGTAAGAATTATCACCCACCGCCCCAATAATACCAGACACAATAGTTCCATGAGACAAAGCGGTCGGCGTCGCATCAATTGATGTTTTAGGGTTTGGATCGGCTGTATTAGTAACAAAATCCCAGCCGGAAACATCATCAATAAAACCGTTATGATCATCATCGATGCCATTACCTGGAATTTCCTTAGTATTTTTCCAAATATTTTTTTTCAAATCCGGGTGTTTAATAGCTACGCCAGAATCGATCACGGCTATAGTTATGTCGGGTGTAGCAGTGATTTTATCCCAAGCGATGTTAGCCCCAATTTTTTCCAAATACCATTGATTAGAGTAGTAAGAATCACTCGGAAAAACCGCGGCGAGGGCCGAGGTGAAAGGAATTGCTAATGTTAGTCCGAATACAAAAAAAGATATTATTTTCTTCATAATATCTATATTTTAGCACGTCTATATTTAAAAAATCAAATTACATTTTCTCAATCAGCTCTAGCGTCTCGCGTGCGCACTTCTTCCAGGAAAAATTCTTAACCAATTTATCAGCTTTAGCAATTAATTCTACCCGTAATTCCTCATCGTTTAAGATCGTAAACATTTTAACGGCCATGTCGTTTTTATCATCCTTATCAAAATATAAGACACTGTCATCAGCCACTTCATGAAAAACCGGAATATCAGACACCGCACTTGGCACACCGCAAGCCATGGCTTGAATAATTGGAATACCAAAACCTTCATGGCGTGACGGAAAAATAAAAGCTTTGGCGCCATTATACAAATAAGGCATATCAACCTCTTCTACCCAACCCAAAGCAACAACCTCAGCATTCAAGTTGTATTCCTCCACGGTATATTTAATTTGATCGTAACCAAAACCAGCCGCACCCACTAAAACCAATTTAGTTTTAATATCCAACCGCTTTTCGCGTAACAAAGCAAAGGCTTCAATCATGGCAGCAATATTCTTTTTCTTTTCCAGACGTCCGACATATAGTATAAAATCGGAACCAAGGCCATATTTTTCAAGCACCTTATCAATCGCCACACGATCATTTATCTTCCGGTAAAGGCTGTCATTATAACCATTATAAATTACCGAGATTTTATCTGCGGCTGTTTTATAAACGTCCATGATTTCTTTCTTACTTTGCTGTGAAACCGTAATTACTCTTTTGGCGCGACGCAAAGATGATTCAGTGGCCCAATCGATATAATCAGTTGGGGCGCGGTGGATTTGACGGCGCTTTAAAAAGAAATGAATTTTAAGATATGCCGAAAATAATCGACCTAAAAACTTATTTTTTTGGAAAAACTTTGGCTTTTCATAAGAACTACTGTCGCTGATATAAGCAATGTCATGAACTGTAGTAATTGTTTTGCGCGGACAAAAAAATGGTAAAGAATGGGCAGGCACAAATAAAACATTTGGTCGGGACCAAAATTTTAGCATCTCCAGTGACAAACGACCTAAGCTCCAAAAACCAGAAAAAGGCCAGTGCAAAATCTTAGCCTTAAAATTCTTATTCTTTTTTACCAGGTCATCCAAACCGCCCACAAGTGGAGTATCGGAATAAAGCCAGTAAGTATTCTTTTTATCAATTTCCGCTAATTCCCTAATCAAATAATAAGAATACCATTCAGTTCCAGTCTTGTAGCATTTATTGGCGCGCGAGGCATCAATGCCAATTTTCATATATTTATTTTGTCGCTAAAATACTGCGTTTATATGAATCTAAATTATCTAAAGCAATTCCAGTTCCCTTAGCTACGCACAACATTGGATCGTCGGCGATATAAGCCGCAACACCAATAGCCCGGGAGAAAAGTTGGTCAATATGCCGTAAAAGTGCACTGCCGCCAGAAATCACAATTCCCTTTTCAATAATATCCGCCACCAATTCCGGTGGAGTTTTTTGTAAAATTCTTTTTGTCGCACTGATTATTTCTTCAAGTTCATTTTGAATCGCCTCAGTCACATCATCACTAGTAATAGTTAAAGTTTTTGGCAAACCAGAAACCATATCGCGACCGTTTATTTCCATGCTTAATCGTTCTTCATCTGGTAAAAATAAAGCGGAGCCAACTTTAATTTTAATTTCTTCTGCAGTGCGTTCACCAATCATTAAACCGTGCTTCTTTTTTATATATTCCAAAATCGCTAAATCAAATTTTTCGCCACCAACCCGAACTGAAGTTGAGGCCACGACACCACCCAAAGAGATCACGGCCATTTCCGCTGTGCCGCCGCCAATATCAATAATCATATGACCAGTTGCTGAAGAAATCGGAATATCAGCCCCAATCGCCGCTGCTACCGGTTCTTTAATAATGTAAGCTGCTTTAGCTCCAGCCGCAATAGTCGCTTCAATTACCGCACGTCGTTCCGTTGAGGAAATACCAGCTGGCACCGCCACCATAACTTCCGGACGAAAAATACGCATACCGCCTAAAGTTTTATTAATAAAATAACGCAACATCGCTTCAGTTGTTTTGTAATCAGCAATCACACCATCTTTCAATGGTTTTAAAGCTACAATCGTATCCGGCGTGCGACCTAACATATCTTTCGCTTCATTACCGACAGCTAAAATTTTACGATCATCCTTGGAAACCGCCACAACACTAGGTTCATTAATAACCACGCCGCGTTTCGGTAGATAAACCAAAGTATAAGTTGTTCCGAGATCAATTCCAATGCGTTTTGCGAACATAGTTTTTATGAAATTATATCAAATAATACTATAATATTACCCTAAGTGGCGCTGCTAGTCAAATTACAATAAAAGAGCGTTTTTAGACGCTCTTTTACCAATATATCAACTATTCTTTTTTAGGCTTATTATGACGATTAAGGTCAACCTCAACAATCGTGTAACCTTCACCGCGATCACCTGGGAATTTAACACTCACCGACTGCTTCAAAACGTGATGACTAAGCACTTCACCGCGCCGACCATCAACGTTAACACGAGCCCCAAGTGGTGGTAACTTTTTCGCCAAATCTTGATAACCTTCGTACTCATATTGCAAGCAGCACATCAAACGGCCACATTGACCAGAGATCCGATCACTACCGCGATGCACAACTTGTTGTGCTTCAGCCATCTCCGAACTAATAGAAGAAAAATCTTTAATAAATTTCTTACAACAAAGTTCACGACCACAATGACCACAATCACCGGAAATACGCGCCTCATCTCGACTACCGATTTGAGTCAAACGAATACCAGAATTAAAATGGACAGTTAAGTCTTTAACTAATTGCCGAAAATCAACACGACCATCAGAAGCGAAAGCAAAATTAATTTTGTTACCAGATAAAGAAAAATGAACATCCACCAATTTCATTGGCAGCTCATAGTTAAGAATTAACTGATGACAATAATCCATGACCTCTTCTTTGCGATTAGCGTTGCTTATTTTTTCGTAATCAGCGACAGCCGCTTTGCGCACAACCGGCTTAATAGTTTCGGCTTCTTCTGAGCTAACCTCACTAAAACCAGCCACCTTGCCAAATTCCAAACCAAATTCAGTGTCAACAATAACATCATCACCCACGGACAAATCTAAACCAGCCGGAGAAAAGTTATATTTCTTGTCCCAGGGCGCAAACTGCACTTGAACAATTTTCATAATTTAAAGTGAGTAATTAAAGAGAATAGCGCACGAATTTTTCAATCTTTGTACCAGCCAAAATAGCTTCCACACTTTGCTTATCGTCTTTAATAAATTCTTGTTTAGCCAAACAAATTTCTGAGAAAAATTTGTTAATCTTACCTTCGGCAATTTTTTCAATCATTGCTTCTGGTTTGCCTTCTTTAATTAATTGTTCACGGTAAATTGCTTTTTCCGCTTCAATTTCAGTAGCTGGAACTTCGTCTGAATTTATATATCGTGGATTAGCAGCTGCTACTTGCATAGCGATATCACCGGCTAAATCTTTTTTGCCGGCAGCATCTAAAACAACTAAAACACCAATTCGACCACCAGCATGAGAATAAGCTGCTACAGTCGCACCACTCACTATTTCAAAACGTTTTAATTCTAATTTTTCACCGATTGTACCACTTAAAATTTCCAAAGATTCTTTCAAAGCTAAACCATCAGCCATTTTCAAGGCATATAAAGCTTCTAAAGAAGCTGGTTTGTTAGCTTTAATTAAAGACATAGCTTCAGCGGCAAATGATTGAAATTTATCATTACGAGACACGAAATCAGTTTCGCTATCCAACTCCATGATATAACCTTCAGTATTATCATCATTGGCGGCTACTAAAACGATACCTTCGCTAGTTTCACGATCACCACGTTTAGCAGCTTTCGCAATACCTTTCTTACGCAAGATCTCAATCGCCTTTTCAATATCATTACCAGATTCATCTAAAGCTTTTTTACATTCCACCATGCCAGCGCCGGTGCGATCACGTAGAGTTTTAATTAATTCCATATTTTTATATTATTAATTATTTACTTTTTAATAATTATTTCTTTTCTTTTTTGGCTTCTAAAATAGCCTCTTTCACATGATCCAAGATCAATTTTACAGTCTTGCTAGAATCATCATTGGCTGGAATTGGGTAATCCAATAATTCTGGATTAACATTAGTATCACAAATACCAATAAGTGGGATGTTCTTAGCACGAGCCTCTTCGATAGCAATTTCTTCTTGTTTTAAATCCCAAACAAATAAAGCGTCTGGCAATTTATTTAAGTTGGCTAAACCACCAACACGAGCTTCTAATTTTTTGATCTCACGATCGATATTTAATCTTTCTTTTTTATTATATTTTTCTAATTGACCGCTCTCTCTTTGAGCTAATAAATCAGTGTATTTTTTAATAGATTTTTTTACTACCGCGAAGTTAGTGATATAACCACCTAACCATTTACCGACTACATATGGCATACCAGTTTCTTCCGCCATAGCGCGCATTGGTTTTTTAACTTGATTTTTTGTACCTACGAATAAAACATTTTTATCTTCTTTGATTAATTTTTGGATGTAATCACAAGCAACGTCTAATTGATCTTGAGTTTTGTTCAAATCAATTAAATAAATACCTTTCTTAGAAGAATGGATATATTCTTTCATTTTTGGGTGCCAACGATTAGTACGGTGACCAAAATGAGCCCCAGCTTTAAACAAATCCTCGATGTTTAACTTTGTTTTCATAGTTTTTTCTTTTTACCCCGCTCAAAGGCGAGCTACCACTCTCAATCAGGCTAAAATTAGCCAAGAAAAATAGAAAGTGTGATTTTTTAATAAATAAAATAGAGATCTAAAGGTCTCTAGATGTAATAATATAACAAATTGTGAGCAGTGTCAATGATTTTACTAATAATAGCGCTTGCCAAAATATTAAAAAAATGCTATTGTTCTTTGTTAATCAATTTCGCTCTTTGACTTAATTTATAAGCATTACCATGTTTCAACATCGCTGCATAAGCTGCTCGCGTCGCCAATTTATTGCTTTTAGTAATCCTGACCAACATTCGGCGTTTAGTTTTAGTGCGCAAAACCCGATGATCAGTAAAATTTACCCAACCCAAGAAATCAACTCCGCTATTCAAAGTAGTCAGAAAAACTTTTTTGGGATGCATCGTTAATTTTAGTTCATCGTTCAAGAACTTATCCAGTTGCGAGCGCAAATTAATTAAGTAATTTTTATCCGGACTTAAAAAAACAAAATCATCGGCATAACGAATATAATATTTAACTTTTAAATCCCGTTTCACAAATTGATCAAATTCGTTCATATAAACATTAACTAAAAGTTGTGAAGTTAAATTTCCGAGTGGCAAGCCGACGCCAATTTTATCGGTCGTATTAAAACTATCAATTACTTGTCCGAATAACCACAACAAATCTTGATCAAGAATATATCTGGCTAAAATATTTTTTAAAACTTTATGATCAATACTGGCAAAAAATTTTCGAATATCACATTTCAAAATCCAGACTGTTTTTCTATTATTTACAGAAACGCGGCCGGCAAATTCCGCCAAACGATAAATCGCTCGATGCGTGCCTTTATTAAAACGACAAGAATAAGAATCATTAATAAATTGCCGATCAAAATAATCGTACATTTCTTGATAGAGCAGATGATGGAGCAAACGATCACGCACCGTCGCCTTATGAATATCGCGCGGTTTTGGGTCGGAAATTTTAAAAGCTTGATAACCGGCGTGGCAATAAGTTTTGGATTTCAAACTATAAAAAAGCGCCAGAATATTATTCATTAACTGACCTTGAAAAATAAGCACATCGCGCCGTTTTTTCTTACCGGACAAAAATTCTTCCCAAGCTCGAAGTAAATTCGGCACAGTCATAATTTCTTGATAAGTTTTAGTAAATTTTTTCATTTATCTTTATGAGCACAAGTATCTCTTCACCGGTCGTGCTATTAAAGGCCAAAGAAGCTTATAGTTTTTGGTTTGGGTTGCTGGCTGATTTTCCCAAAGTCTATCGCTATAATTTGGGCGGGAAAATTGAAACAAATTTTCTAGCACTTCTGGAAAATATTTTCATTACAATTTATCTCGCTGGTGACAAAAAGTCAAACCAATTATCACTCGCGATTTTAAAACTCGACAGTCTCAAATTTTTTCTGCAACTAGCTTGGGAAAATAAATGTGTGGCCAATGTAAAATATTCCGAGCTATCGGAAAAACTGGATGAAATCGGGCGCATGTTGGGCGGATGGAAAAAAGGTTTGGAAAACAAAACTCCCCCGCGTGAGCGAGGGAGAAATTTGTAAGTTGCCGGAACGAAAACGCGATGCAAGTACGCAGCATTCCAGATATTGTCATTGTCGAAACGATTGACATTCACGTTGAGGCCGTCGGAATTCACGTTCACGTTAACCACGAAACTATATGAAATGCCATCAAGAATCACCGCCACTCTGACCAAAAAAAGAAATGGCTGAATATTATTCGAGACTTAAAAGTCCGCCAGCACTCCATACCAACTTATGTTTTTTTGTTAAAAATACTTTCCCTCTTTCATTAGCCGTAACCGATGAAAATCTCGAAAATATTTTTAAATAGTTTTGACCCGCCAGCCATGACCGACGAATTATCCAAAACTACAGTTTTATTATAATAAAAAATCCCTCGAATTTCAAGAACATTAAGTTCTAAAAATCCAAGGGACCAAGGAATAAAGTTTCAAAAGACTAAGCTTTCAAGGTACAAGTTGCCGGAACGAAAACGCCATGCAAGTACGCAGCATCCCAGACATTGCCACTGTCGAAACGACGGACATGCACGCCGAGGCCGCCGGAACCCACGCCCACGCTAACCACGAAATATTCATCATTCTCTTTCATTAAGAAAAAGTTAGCATTGCCATCTTGACGAAGTTGACGTGGGTATTTTTCACAGAAGCGAATAATTTGCGCTTGAGTAAAACACAACTCGTCTAAATCGTTAGAAAATGAAGTAAATATTTCAGCGAACTTAGCATTAGCGATTAGCTCAAATGGTTTGACGTTAATTTCTGCAGTATCAACACTTGACTTATCGAGTCCCCAATTTTTAAAATTGTCGTCGATATGCGATTTGAAGGTAGCTTTAGCTTTGGCAATACTTACTTCGCTATTAACAATATCTTCGATAAGCATAGTTTCATCCAAAATTAATGGACGGAGAATATAATTTTTAATCGGAGATTCAGAAGTATTAAATTTGCCTTCAATAATATTTTGTAAAGCAATTTTAACTAATTCTGGATTGATTGGACTACCGCCGTTTAGACGAATTTGACGTTGAATTTCGAGCATTTGTCCTGTAAGTCCGAAATGTTGGTCGCCGGTGACATTAAATTTTTGTGCCATGACAATAAGTATTTTTGTTGTAAAAAAACGTTTCTTCACTTCCCGGAAGATTGAGGATTAATCACTCTTTGATTAATAAACCAATTGTAGCACACTTTAGCCAAAAAGTCAATACTAGCGATTTTTGTCATTTTTTGTTTATAAAAAATTTATCTCGCTTTTGGCATAATTATAATCATTTACAATTAATGAATATAATTATGGACTCTAAAAAATTAGCTTTTTTCTCCGATCACAAAATCCGTCGACTTTGGGATGAAAAACAAGAAAAATGGTATTTTTCGGTGGTGGATGTGGTTGGTGCACTAATTCATCAAGCGGATCATAAAAAGTCACAAAGTTACTGGACGACTTTAAAAAATCGTCTAAAAACCGAGGGGAGTGAGGTCGTCACAAAATGTGACCAACTGAAAATGCAAGCATCTGACGGAAAATTTTATTTAACCGACATGGCCGACACCGAAACCATCTTTCGTTTAATTCAATCAATTCCCTCACCCAACGCTGAGCCATTTAAGCTGTGGTTGGCGCGAGTTGGCTATGAACGAGTGGAAGAAGTACATGATCCGGAATTAGCTATTCAAAGATCGTTAAATACTTATCTTAAAAAAGGCTATTCCCCGGAATGGGTTAATTTAAGGTTAAAGGGTATTGAGATTAGAAAAGATTTAACTAATGAGTGGGTTAATCGGGGAATAAAAACTGTCAATGAATTTGCTATTTTAACCGATGATATTACTTTTGCTTGGGCGGGATTAAAAATCAAAGATTATAAAGATTTAAAAAACTTAAAGAAAGAAAGTCTGCGCGACAACATGACTAATTTAGAGTTAGTTTTAAATATGTTAGCTGAGGTCTCAACCACCAAAATATCCGAAGTGGAACAACCGGAAACTTTTACAGAGAATCGCCAGGTTGCCAAGAAAGGTGGTAATATTGCTGGCCATGCCCGAAAGGAGCTAGAAAAACGTATTGGTAAAAAAGTAATTAGTCGTGATAATTATTTAGATGAACCGCAGAGTCAGAAGAAATTGGGGAAATAAAAAGGCGCTTATTTTATTATAAACGGATTGTCGCTATCAAACGTCAATCGACTCAATTCCGTTGAGACCATTTTTTTTAATTCCTCCACTGAAATTTTATATTGTTGACTGTAAAGATAAAAAACATTACAAAACAAAGCATCTTGATAATTAAAGTTTAATTTTTCGGAAACATTTTTAACGTTCTCTTCGGAATTAGATTCTATTTCCACAAATGGCAAAAGGAACGGCCACTCATCAAGAGTAATTTCGGCGCCATCCAATTTCCACGCTTCCCTTTTTGTTTCTTGATAACTTTTTTCCGAACATCCGAGAGATAGCAAAAAAATTTTAGCTTCCGCAAAATTATCGACTTTCAAACAAATTTCTTTTTGATCGCTAATATTTTCCGTTTTGTCCGGAACAGTTTTAAAACTCATAGTAATAATTCCATCGCCTTCATCCCTAACTCT
This sequence comes from Candidatus Falkowiibacteriota bacterium, assembly GCA_037137655.1. GTDB lineage: Bacteria > Patescibacteriota > Patescibacteriia > Patescibacteriales > UBA12465 > JBAXJX01. Next base: position 246,333 of record JBAXJX010000001.1, on the reverse strand, counting down.
CACCCAAGAATCTTTATCATTATTTTGTGGCGGATAAAAATTACTTCTTTTTTGCAAAACTTCAGCATGAACCAAAACAGCCCCAGCTTTTTTCAATCGTTTTTTTATTTCATCTTTATCAATATCAGGAAAAGTTGCCTCGTATTCAATCGCCATATATTTTTTATTTTAATAATTATTTTTGAAAAAAACCACTCAAAGCTTTGTTGTAATCATTAACAAAACCGTTATAAAGATCTATTTTTAACTTTTGGTCAGCCACCTTGGCATTGTAGATTGCCACCTTAGCATTGTATTGCGGTACTAGAGCATTATAAGCTGTCGAATTACCAGCATCACGATAAGCTTGCATTTGCGCTTGCATGGTCGCTAAATCAGCTGAAGCTGTATCAATATCAGCCTTAATTGTTGTTAACGCTATCTGAGAGCTTAAAATATTATTGCGCATACTAGTAATCGCCGCCGCCCGGTTCATCGTGTCAGTAATTCCGTTATACGTCGCACCGCCGGTCATTTGATATTTTTCTAAAGTCGTAAAACCGCCAGTTTTAAAAACGTCTTCAATTTGAGTTGGGTGACTAGCGGAAGAATTAGAACTCACCACTTGCGGTAAAGTGCCAATCGGAAAATAGTTAGTGGTTTCAATATAACAATAACCAGAACCATAAGTTGATTTATCATTTGGACATTCCACTGCGGCCGCGGAATGTTTTTGATCAGGATAATCAAAAATGGCCGCACCATAACCCAGGTCGCGCAAAATCGCCACGCTTAAAAAAGTTTTATCGGAACAGATACCGGAATTTTTATACAAAGTTTCATAAATAAAATTTGGCTGACTCGTATTAGTCTTACTTGTGTCGTAAGGAATGTATTGAACAAAGGCCATGATAAAATCAACTAATTTATCGCCCGAGATTGAATCTTTAGCAGCCAAGGACTTCAAATCGTTAATGACATTAGGCAAAGTATTGTCCCCGGATTTTTGTGCAATGAGCATCGCATAAAAAGCGTCGCGCATATTGGCTGGCGGATTATTACTGCTATACGACAGAGATTTAGGTGTGTTCACATAACTATTGTAAGTTGCATTACTAAAAATTTCATCTAAATAATAATCTTTAGAATTATATTTCCAAGTGAAGTGCGTCAGCTTTTGATCAGCATTAAGGACCACTGGTGGATTTGTATTGTTAGTATTAACCGGAACAGTAATAGTGGCAATCGGACGAGCGGATGACGGCGCAATAGCAATTAAATTTAAATTAGCATTAGTAATACCTAAGCCTCGTGAGCGCATCACTTCATAAGCATCAGCTGGTTTACCCAGGTAATACATTTTTAGATTTAGCGGATCAACATAATAAGCTCGACCAGAATCTTCCACTTTAATTAATATTTTACCCGCCAAACGACTCGGCATTTTTACCGCCGCCGCATAAAAATCTTTATTAGAAATTCCCAGGCCCAATTGGCGCATCACACTATAAGCCTGAGTAGCTGTGCCGAGATAATAACGTTTAGCGTCACCTGGATTAATATACCAAGCCTCACCGTGGCTTTGGACTTGTAACAAAATCCGACCACGCAAATCAGCTGCTTGAGCACTTGGCGCGAAATAAAAACTAAGTGCTAAGAAAAATATGGAAATGGGAATAATTATTTTTTTCATATTAGCCGATGTTTGGTTCACGATTGTAAAATGGTTTTACCACCGAGAAGTTCTTAAATTTTTTAACAGAATCGGGTGCAACTTCGCCCTCTGGAATTTTAATGCTCACGGAAATATTCAAAGCAAATGCCAAAGCATTAGCCGTGACCACTCCGATACGTAGCGCCGTAAAACTATCGCCAGTATTATTAACGGCAATAGCTTTTAAACTAGACAATTTACTTTTATTTTTCTTCAGTATTTTTTCAATCGCCGGCAATAATTTTTCCGCTTGTTCATGGCGTGCCGCAAATCGAATCGCGTCAATCTCTATATCGCCACGAGACAATGATAAAAATATTTCTTCCCCGCCAGCTGTATCAATATATAAAGTCATAAGATTATAATTAGCGTTTTATTCTACTTGATAATATTATCATAATTTTTCTCAAACCAACTAATCGTTGTTTTTAAACCATCATCCAAAGCAATTTTATATTTCCAACCTAAACTATTTATTTTAGCCACATCCAACAACTTACGCGGTGTTCCATCAGGCTTGGTTGTATCCCAAATAATTTCACCGTCATAGCCGATTAGCTTTTTAATTTTTAAAGCCAAATCTTTAATACTTAGATCTTCACCCGTGCCAATATTTACAATCGCGCCATCATCATAATTATTCATCAAATAAATCACCGCCTCAGCCAAATCATCCACATGTAAAAATTCACGCTTCGCCACGCCGCTACCCCACAAAGTTAAAGCACTTAAATTATTTTTCTTGGCTTCATAAAAACGACGGATTAAAGCCGGTAAAACATGACTACTAACTAAATCAAAATTATCCTGCGGGCCATACAAATTTGTCGGCATGACCGAAATAAAATTGGTGCCATATTGTTTATTAAAACTTTGGCACATTTTAATACCCGCAATCTTAGCCAAAGCATAAGCGTCATTAGTTGATTCTAATTCCCCGGTCATTAAATATTCTTCCTTAATCGGTTGAGCGCAATCGCGTGGATAAATACAAGAAGATCCTAAAAATAATAATTTTTTAATTTTATATTTATAAGCCGCTGCAATTATATTATTTTGAATTTGTAGATTTTCATAAATAAAATCGGCTGGCTGTTCCCGATTAGCCATAATGCCACCAACTTTGGCTGCTGCCAAAAAGACATAAGCAATATTTTCATCTTTAAAAAAAGTATCCACTGCCGCTTGATTTAACAAATCTAATTCAGCTCTAGTTTTTAAAACTAAATTATTAAATCCTTGCGCCTGTAGTTGGCGCACAATTGCTGAACCAACCAAACCACGATGTCCGGCCACAAATATTTTTGTATCTTTTTCCATATCTTCAACCTGTCATTCCGGACTCGATCCGGAATCCAGGAATTATTTTAAATTAATCTTATTTTTCTCAATTTCTAAATCAGATTCAACCATCAATTTAACTAAATCATTAAACTTGGTGGCCGGCTCCCATTTCAATTCATTTTTAGCTTTAGTATAATCACCAATTAATAAATCAACTTCCGCCGGACGAAAATATTTTGGATCAATTTCCACTATAACCTTACCGGAATTCACATCAATTCCTTTTTCATTTATACCATTCCCTTCCCATTTAATATTAAAACCTAAAACTTTAGCGGATTCCTCTAAAAATTCGCGCACCGTATGTGTCTCACCGGTTGCGAGCACATAATCATCTGGCTTGTCTTGTTGTAACATTAACCACATACCATAGACATAATCCTTGGCATAGCCCCAATCACGTTTAGCATCCAAATTACCCAAATATAACTTTTCCTCTACACCCAATTTAATCCGAGCCAGGGCGCGCGTAATTTTTCTAGTCACAAAAGTTTCACCGCGACGAGGTGACTCATGATTAAATAAAATTCCATTACAAGCAAAAAGACCGTAACTCTCGCGATAATTACGAGTAATCCAATAAGCATACACTTTGGCGCAACCGTAAGGTGAGCGTGGGTAAAATGGTGTATTTTCACGTTGTGGCACTTCTTGCACCAACCCAAACATTTCCGAAGATGAAGCTTGATAAATTTTAGTTTTTACACCAGACTCGCGCACGGCGTCAAGCAAACGCAAGGCACCTAAGCCTGTCACATCAGCGGTATATTCTGGAATATCAAAACTAACACGGACATGACTTTGCGCTCCCAAATTATAAATTTCATCCGGTTGAATTTTTTCAATCAAGCGTGACAAATTACTAGCATCCGCCAAGTCACCGTAATGCAAAAATAAACGCACGCCATTTAAGTGTGAATCAGAATATAAATGATCGATACGTGAAGTGTTAAAAGTGCTAGCACGGCGAATCAAACCATGAACCTCATAACCTTTTTCTAACAGTAATTCTGTTAAGTAAGATCCATCTTGGCCGGTGATCCCGGTAATCAACGCTTTTTTCATAATTTTATTTTAAAATTTTTTTAATTTGAGCGAGTGTTTCCACTTTAACGAGTTCAGCTCGAATAGCAGCAGCACCAGCAAAACCACTAATATACCAACAAAGATGTTTACGCATTTCTATAATTCCAGCCTTCCCTTTTAATTTAAACATCAAAGCGGCGTGCTTAATAGCGGTTTTAAAAATTACGGGCATAGCCGGTTTTTCACCGCTAAATATCCAAGGGTTACCATAAGCTCCGCGCGCAATTCCAACACCATCCGCACCCGATTTGGCTAAAATATTTTCAATGTCGGTATAATTATTAATCCCACCATTAATTAAAATAATTCCGGAAAAATATTGGCGCGCCATCTTCACTAAGTTACAATCAATGTCACCGGAAAAACCTTGAGCTAAAGTTCGACCGTGAATCATTAGGGTGGTAATTTTTAAATCAGAAATATTTAGCAAAAATTTTTCGGCCGAAATTTTTCCGGAAGCGGCCCGAATTTTTATTGATACCGGCAAATTAGTATTATTTATCACCGCTTCAATCACGGCGCGTGACTTCTTTAAATCTTGCATCAAAGCCGCGCCCGCCCCAGTCTTTATAACTTTTTTTACCGGGCAACCAAAGTTAATATCAATTCCATCTGGTTTTACTTTTTTAGTAATAATTTGCGCGGCCACCGCAAAGTGTTCTGGTGTGGAACCAAAAAGTTGCACGACATAAGGTCGTTCTTTTTTAAAATCAAATTTTAACAACTCTAAAGTTTCCTCTGGTTTATAAAATAAGGCAGCCGCACTCGCCATTTCGCTATACAAAACTTGCGCGCCATGCTCGGCACACATTTGGCGAAAAGCGCTGTCGCCTACGCCTGCCATCGGCGCCAAAGCGATAATCGGTTGTTTTAATTTTAACCAAAAGTTTTTTGCCATTTTTATTTGTTCATTAAAACGTAAGAGTCACCATTGTCTTTAACCACAAAACCCATCTCCGCAATTTCATCGCGCAATTTATCGGACTCGGCAAAATCTTTAGCGCGCCGGGCCACCATTCTTTGTTCCGCTAATTCAATGACGTGGGCCGGAATATCTTGTTTTAAAGACAAACCTAAAACACGATCAAAATCTAAAATGGTCGCTAATTTATCTTCTTTACTTAAATCCGATTTCAATAATTCTTGCGCCACCGCCAAAGCTTGGGCTGAATTTAAATCATCATTAAGCGCATCAACAAAATGCTCTTTAAATTCCATATTAATTTCACCTTTAAGTGCCCCAAGATCAGCTACTTGATGACGCATATGCTCTAAAGATTTTTCGGTATTTAAAATAATTTCATCATTATATTCCATTGGCTTGCGATAATGGACGCTCAAAACCGCCAAGCGATAAGCTAGTGGATCAATATTTTTAGCGACAAAAGCGTTTTGCAAGGTTAAAAAATTTCCTTCCGACTTGGCCATTTTTTTACCACCAGCAATATTTAAAAAAGCGCCGTGCACCCAATAATTAAAAAACTTTTCACCGGTCGCCGCTTCACTTTGGGCAATTTCATTGGTGTGGTGAATATTAACATGATCAATGCCGCCACAATGAATATCTAATTGTTTGCCTAAAAATTTCAAACTCATCGCCGAACATTCAATATGCCAACCCGGGAAGCCAACACCCCACGGCGAAGTCCACTCCATTTGCCGTTGTTCATTTTTTGGTGAAAATTTCCACAAAGAAAAATCAGTCGGATTTTTTTTCTCCTCATTTTTTTCCACTCGGGCGCCCTCTTTTAATTCATCCAAATTCAAATGACTAAGCTTATTATAATTTTTAACTTTAGAAGTATCAAAATAAATTCCATCACTCGTTTTGTAAGTGAAACCTTTTTTCTCTAAAGTTTCAATCATGGAAATTTGTTCAGGGATATTATCAGTTGCACGGCACCAAGTGTTTGGCGCCATAATATTTAAAGCTGCTAAATCTTCTTTAAAAGCCGCTGTATAATAAGAAGCAATATCCCAAGCGCTGCGCCCTTCAGTGGCCGCACCCTTCTCCATTTTATCCTCACCCATATCTTGGTCACCGGTTAAGTGACCAACATCGGTAATATTCATGACATGTTTTACGTTTAAACCATTGTATTCCAAGGTACGTTTCAATAAATCCTCAAAAAGATAAGTGCGTAAATTTCCAATGTGGGCAAAATTATAAACCGTTGGACCACAAGTATATAACCCGACTTCACCGTCTTTAATCGGAACGAATTCTTCCTTGACACGACTAAGCGTGTTATATAAAAAAATTTTATTCATAAAATTTTATTGCACTTTTTTCTTAATAGTCTTAAGTGATTCTTTAAAATTATTCAAATTAAGACGCAACTTATTAATACCCAACTCCTTCTTCAAAGTTAAACCTTCCGGTGTTCGACTCCAACCAGTCACTCCATATCGAACCGAGAGTAATTCTAAGCGCTTTTTAAGCTCCAATCTTTCGGCGCGCCAATCATTATCGAGCGTGCTATGTTCACCATAAATTTCAATCATTTGTTTTTCCATGGAAGCAATCATCCGCAACAAAACGCTGCGTTCCTTATCAGAAACTGCTTCATGCTCTAAGTCAGCCGCAATTTCCGCTAAATCATTTTCTGACAATGACAAGAAAAAAGTCGGGACATTGTGCAGTGAACAGCGTTTAAACTCACCGTCGCGAATAGTGGCGCCATATTTCACAAAAGTGCCATTGTATTTGTCATTATTTTCCAAAATCTTATGCTTCTTTATTTCCTCATTTTTATCCGACTCTTCAATGTTAGCTACTTGCACTTCATCAAAACCGCAAATCGCCGCCCCAGTCGCCTTATCAATTAATAAATTATCAACTCCGTGACGGTAATCATCATACAAGCTAGTGCGAGTTACAATAAAATCAGCACCCAAAACCTTATCTAATAAAACCGTAATTGCCTTCTCCACTAAAATACCATTACTTTCCTCTCTTTTTTTATTCCAATCATAAAAATCCTGACCGGCAGCAAAAGTTGTTTCAAGATATTGAATGGTGGCTAAATCTTTAGTTTTATCATGATAATAATAGTCATCGCTTAACATATTAATACGCGCATCATCCCGTAAAAATTCTGGAAATTTCACATTAGTTTTAGTAGCCATTTTATTCAAACATAAATCCAATTTTTCACGCAAGGAATCACGGCCTTCAATTTTTTTAGAAAAACGACGAGTGTTTTCCGGCAAATTAATCTTACCAACGACTTTTAGTCCTGGTAATTTTGGCACTTCATTATTGTTTAAATCTGGGAAATTTTCCATACAATTATTTCTTTAAATATTTAAGTCTCTCTTCGTTATCAAACTTTTCAATCGCATAGCGCAACATGGTGCGCGGCATGTTTTTATAATGTAAATTTAAAAATTGAACTAAACTATTTTTATCACGCTTGCCCATTTCCCGCAACATCCAACCAACCGCCTTGTGCATTAAATCATGCTTGTCATTCAATAATTTTTCGGCCAATTTCATGATATCAGCAAAATCTTTCTCCCGGATAAAAGTAAAGGTGCTTAAAACCGCGATGCGGCGCTCCCATAAATTATCTGATTTCACCAAATCATAAAGAACTTTGTGTGGCTTGCCGATTAAATATTCACCGAATATTTTTGGAGCCGTTAAATCTACCAAATCCCAATTGTTAATATTCTTCGCATTGGCCAAATAAAATTCGGCAATTGCTTTTTTCTCAGCTTCATTTCCGATTTTATATTTTTTCACCAAGACCAACAAAGCGCACAATCTAATTTCGTGAATTTTGGAATTTAACAATTTCTGTAAATTAGACAAATCTAATTCGGTGTATTTTTTAGACATTTCTCTCGTTTGGGGCACGGTTATTCCTAAAAAAATATCGCCCTCGCCATATTGCCCTGGTCCAGTTTTAAAAAATCCGGACAATAATTTAGCTTTTGTCGGATTAGCCAAGGCCATCATGTCGGCTTCTAAATTTTTATAACTTAACTTTTTCATAATTCAATCATGAAGACGCCATCGCCACCCTCATTAATTTTAGCACTCGAAAATTTATATAATTTACCGCGCAAATAATCCCGCACCATTTCATTTAGCACTCCAACACCATTGGGCGAATGAATGCCCTTGCCGGTCACTACGCGCACATAGCGATAATTCTTCTCTTTGCAAAATTGAAAAAAATCCATCAATTCATCCATCGCCTCGTCTTTAGTCAGGCCGTGCAAATCAATTTCACAATCAATTGGCCGACCGTATTTGTTTTTCTTGGCTTTTTTGAGCATATCAAAATTTTAGCAGTTTCATTAGAAAAAATCAATAAAAAAAGACCATGGAATGCGTTAGCAAACCAAGGTCTGAGATTTATTTTTTAGAAGCGATTAATACCTGACCGCCATTTTTTAATGTTTCAGATATTTTACAAAAATCAGATACACCGACTGGACAATATCCAGCTTTAGTCATTTCTCTGATAATTTGTTTTGCGGATGATGGTTTGGTTGATCTGCAAATAGATGCTATTTGTTGACCGTTTTCATCATATAAAATTTCCGAAACTCCAAGAATTTTACTTTTCTTTGCCATGACTATATGCCTTTTGAATTATTAAATTACTATTTTTATATTTAAACATTGTATCACATTTACTGCAAAAAGTCAACCGCGTATAGCCCGCTAAGCGGACACGCGGCTGTAATTAGCCAAATAAGCTAATAAAACCGGCATTTTCACACGCGGCCCTCACCGAGCCAACGTATCCCGAAGCTGGCGAAGCTTTTAAAAAAGGTTGAGCGAAGAGCGAAATCTTTTTTCAAAAGCTTTGCCAGATTCACCCAGGCTTAAAAGAGCTATGAAGTAAACGGAACTTAAGTGGAGTGATTGGTATAGTAATAAAAGTTCTAAGAGAGGATACCGGAGATTATTAAGAGCGCTATTTTGTTTTTATATTAATAAATAACCGTCTTCTTAGTCTTCGGTCACGTCAATTTTTATAATCTAATACTTGTAATTTCGCTTCGTCTTGAGACTCCACTTTCTTTTGTGATTTTAATATCTTGGGCGAATCGATCGAGCCCTTTTTCCGCGAAATTCGCCTAGCGGCTACATTTCCCGTAAAAAGTCTCGACTCGCTTCAGGGGCGATATTTCATAAGAGGCTTTAAATTTTAAGTTTAAAATTTTCAAGGGGGCTTTAGAAAAAATCATTAATGAGCTATGATTAAAGTATAAACTCCTGGATTCCCGTCTACACGGGAATGACAAACAAAATTATGAAAACCGAATTAAATTTAAACAAAGAACAAGCGCTATTTGAACTTGGCTACGAATTTGTAGCTGGGGTGGATGAAGCTGGTCGTGGTCCCCTTGCCGGCCCGGTGGTCGCGGCCTGTGTGGTGGTTGATAAAAACTTTTCCGCTGACGCCGAAGAATTAAAATTAATTAATGACTCCAAAAAATTAAGTGCTAAGGCGCGCGAAAAACTTTTTCCACTCATCAAAAAATACGCCACTTCAGTTAGTATTGGCGTTTGTGATCACAAAGTAATTGATAAGATAAATATTTTGCAGGCTAGTTTTATGGCCATGCGCACGGCTATAGAAAAATCCGGCGTAAAACCGGATTTTATATTGACTGATGGTAAGTTTAAAATTCCTAAAGTGGTACAAAACCAAGAAGCAGTCATTGGCGGTGACGCCAGTGTTTTTTGTATTGCCGCCGCCTCGATCATTGCCAAAGTGAGTCGGGATTATTTGATGATGCAACTACACGAAAAATATCCCGAATACGAATTTGCGCAGCACAAAGGCTATGGCACTAAATTACATTTGGAGAAATTAGCTAAACACGGTCCTTGCCCGATTCATCGCCGCAGCTTTGCGCCAGTCAAAGATTATTTTAAAAACTAAATTTTAATTTTCACTTCCTTCTCGGTGCCAGTCTGCATATCTTTTATCTTGTAAACTTTTTTCGTCGCTTCATCGCCACCAAAAATCACTACACTGCCGATTCCCTTTTTATTGGCATATTCCAGTGCCTTTCCCATTTTAATTACTTCAAAACTCATCTCCACTTGATAACCGGCGCCACGTAAAGTGCGCGCTAGTTTTTTGGTGGCTAAACTTAGAGTCTTATCAAGTAACGGTAAAAATAATAATTTATCGTTTTTATTTAAATCTAATTTTTCGATTAATCCCCAACTCTCTAAAAATAAACGAGTTGATTCATCACCTGGTGCCATACCGACAGCCGGAAAATTCTTCACCCCAAAAATATCAGACAAGCCGTTATAACGACCACCACCAAACATGGCGCGATTATTATCCGGATGCTTATCAAACACTTCGAATACCATGCCATCGTAATAATCAAAACCACGAATGACACTAGCATTAAATTCGATGTAATCGCCATAACCCAAGGCCTCCAATTCATCAAAAATATTCTTTAATTCTAAATAACCATTATTCTTAGAAAATTCTGGCAAGCGTTCCACCAATTCATTTAAATTGCGGCTGCTCAAAAATTTAACAATCTCATCAATCTGATTATTATTTAAACTTAATTCTTGTAAGGCGCCAAGAAAATTATCAGCACTTAATTTTGTATATTTATCAAGTAAGCGCACGACCGGAATTTTTTGCTCCGACTTTAATTTTAACGAATCCAATAAGCCATCGATTAAATGACGACTATTTAAATTCATCACAAAAGAATCGCGTGGTGGATTAAAAGCTAAAACTAAATCGAGCGCTAAGGTTAAAATTTCAATATCACTGGCAATATTATCACTGCCAAAAATATCACAATTTAATTGCCAGAATTCACGGTTACGTCCGCGTTGTGGTCTTTCATTGCGAAAAAAATTGGCAATGGAAAAAAACTTCACCGGCTTTGGCAAAGCATCATAAACCCGTGACACTAAACGGGTCACGCTTGGAGTCATCTCTGGGCGCAAGGCTAATTCCCGTCCGGCTTGATCAACAAAAACCATCAACTCTTTACCACCAATATCCTCCCCAGATTTAGCGCGATAGACGTCAGCATTTTCTAAAGTGGAGGTTAGATATCTTTCAAAATTATAAGCCCGACAAACTTTCTCCCAAGTTGTAAAAATGTAATTGCGCACCGCAAACTCAGCTGGCAACCAATCAGCCATTCCCTTCGGTGCTTGATTTGAAATAATATTTTTCGCCATAAATTTATATTGTCATTGTTTTGTGTAATTTCTTTTTAGCTAACACTTGGGCCTCCACCAAACTATCAAAAGTTCCGGCATCAATCCAGGCGCCTTTAAATTTTGCTACTTCCAATTCTTTCTTTTTTAAATACCATTTATTTATATCCGTAATTTCTAGTTCGCCTCGTTTTGATGGTTTTAAATTTTTAGCAATATCCACCACTCGATGGTCATAAACATAAAGTCCGGTCACACACAAATTTGATTTTGGCTTAGCTGGCTTCTCCTCAATTGAAACAGCATTATTTTTATCATCCACCTCAACAATACCAAAACGTTCTGGGTCCTTCACAGGTGTTGCAAAAATTTTCGCCCCGCTCTTAAAACTTTTTATTTGTTTAGCAAAGTCATCTTCAAAAATATTATCACCCAAAATTAAACAAACATCTTCTTGGTCAATAAAATTTTCCCCAATGATAAAAGATTGGGCGATACCATCAGCCTTGTCTTGAATCTCATAAGTAAACTTCACGCCAAATTCTTTACCGCTACCAAGTAAATTTAAATAATCACCCGCATGACGCGCCGAAACAATAATTAAAATTTCCGTAATTCCCGCCTTAATCAAAGTGTTAAGTGGATAATAAATCAAAGGTCGATTATAAACCGGTAAAAGATTTTTGGAAGTCACTTTCGTGCAAGGACGAAGACGAGTTCCATTTCCAGCTGACAAAATAATTCCACGCATAGTTTTTTATTATAATTAAATTACCATTTTATCTTGTAACTTGGTGCGCGCCAATTCCTGCGCCGCCGCAAAACTTTCAAAAGTTCCAGCATCAATCCATTCCCCCTTAAACTTCGCTACTTCCAATTCACCGCGCTCTAAGTACCAACGATTCACATCAGTAATTTCCAATTCACCGCGCTCCGATGCTTGTAAATTTTTAGCAATCTCCACGACACGGTGATCATAAATATATAAACCAGTAACACAATAATTTGATTTTGGTTTCTCCGGTTTTTCTTCAATGGAAATCGCATTCATTTGTTCATCAAATTCCACCACACCGAAACGCTCTGGATCTTTCACGGGTGTCGCGAAAATTTTTGCGCCACCTTTAAAACTTTTTATTTCCTCGGAAAAATCATCTTCATAAATATTGTCACCTAAAATCATACAAACGTCCTCATTGTCGATAAAATTTTCACCAATAATGAAAGCTTGAGCCAAGCCATCGGCCTTATCTTGAATTTCATAAGTAAACTTCACACCAAATTCTCGACCACTACCGAGCAAATTCAAATAATCACCCGAGTTCCGCGGTGAAACAATAATTAAAATTTCTTTAATCCCTGCCTTAATCAAGGTGTTAAGCGGATAATAAATCATTGGTCGATTATAAATCGGCAAAAGTTGTTTTGAGGTTACCTTGGTGCACGGGAGCAAACGAGTTCCATTTCCACCTGATAAAATAATTCCACGCATATTTTTTTATTATTTTTTAATATCTAAATATTCCCGCAAAGCATCACGATAATCACGTAAGGCTGGTAATTTAGTATTCATAAGTTCGGAATACTTTGGGCGCAAAGCTGGCCGCGGCATTTTATCACCCGGAATCGGATTAACTTTAACATCAGCGCCAACAAGTTTAAATAATTCTTTGGCGGCCCGATACCAAGTATCATAACCAGTGTTAGTTACATGATAAATTCCATAAGACTTGTCCCCTTCTAAAATTTCTTTGGTGCGATTCGCTAAGTCTGGCGTATAAGTAAAAGCACTAATTTCTTCATCCACCACATCAATCTCACTTTTAGTTTTCGCTAAATTCAACATGATATCAAAAAAACTTGGTTTAGAAACTTCGGCTGCGCCACGTGGTCCGAATAATTTTGAAGTTCTAATTAAATAATATTTCAAACCATCTTTCGCTAAATTTAAAATCGCCTGCTCACCCAATAATTTGGTTTGACCATAATTATTGATTGGTGCCGGCGCATCGCTTTCTTGATAACCAGCTGTCGCGTCACCAGCAAAAACATAATCCGTAGAATAATGTACTAAAGTTGCGCCATTAACCAAGGCGGCGTGCGCTAAAGTAGCCACCGCTTCGCCGTTAATTTTTTTAGCCAAAGAATATTCGCGTGGTTCTTCTTCGCATTTATCTACTGCGTTGTATGCCGTTGCATTAATTATGATGTCAGGTTTAATAGTATTTATTTTTTCGAGTATTGCTTGGCTATTGGTAATATCCAAATCTTCACGATCTAATTTAAAAATTTCGTAAGTCGAATTTTTGGCAAACACTTGCAATAGTTGTCCGCCTAAATTACCTTTATACCCCAATATTAATAATTTCATATTTTTTATTACCGCATGGCAAAATTATTTGCCTATACGCGGTTCTTAAGTTTTTCCCACCAAGATTTATTATTTTTATACCAATTTATGGTTTCTGCTAAGCCGTTAGTAAAATCAATTTGCGGCTGCCAACCCAATTCGTTTTCCGCTTTGGAAAAATCAATCGCATAACGAAAATCATGCCCCGGACGATCTTTAACATATTCAATCATTTCCTCGCTTTGTTCCATTAAAGCCAAAATTTGACGGGCGATGTCCATGTTGCTTAATTCATTACCGCCACCAAGACAATAAGTCTCACCAATACGACCATGAGCAATAATCATCTCGACACCACGGTTATGATCATCCACATGAATCCAGTCGCGAATATTTTCGCCCTTACCATAAATCGGCACTTTCTTGCCTTCCAATAAATTAGTGACAAACAATGGGATTAGCTTTTCCGGAAATTGACGTGGGCCATAATTATTAGAACAATTGGAAATAGTAATTGGTAAACCGTGAGTATGGTAGTAAGCCCGAACTAGGTGGTCAGAGGCAGCCTTGCTGGCGCTATAAGGTGAACGAGGATCGTAAGGTGTTTTCTCGGTAAACTTCGGGTCAGTCGGCGATAGGGCGCCAAAAACTTCGTCAGTGGAAATATGATGAAAACGAATATTACCGTTATTCTTAGCCGCTTCTAGTAGAACTTGAGTGCCCAAAACATTAGTTTTAATAAAGTTGGTGCTGTCTGCAATAGAACGATCTACATGAGTTTCGGCCGCGAAATTAACAATTAAATCACAACCAGCCACCGCCGCATTGACCGCCGCAGCGTCACAAATATCACCGGCGATAAATTCGTAATTATTTTGACTAATGCCAGCCAAATTTTCCAAATTACCCGCGTAAGTTAATTTGTCAAAATTAACAACATAATCTTGCGGGTGTTGCTCTTGCCAGTAATGAATAAAATTGGAGCCAATAAAGCCAGCCCCACCTGTAACTAAAATCTTCATAAATCTTTATAATTGCTAATATTTAATGATGATTATATTTTATCACCCGAAAAGCTTCTTGTCTACGATGTTGACAAAATACGATAGATATGATATTATCGCCTTAGTTCTTTTCGTACGGAAAGATTGCCTTTCGGCTCCAGGGTATTCCCTAATCCCTGATATAATAATTAGAGAGTTCTTTAAAACATTGTACGATGTCAAACACAATTCTAATTGCAAATGGTCCTTCAAGAGAAGAATTATTTGATGGTTTACGCCTTTTTACCGAAAAAAGAGTAGTTAATTTTATTATTGAAGATAATGGCAGACAAATGACATTACCAGCAATAATGCAAGGTATCTCACCAGAAGATGGAAGTGGTCAATGTTGGAATATTAACTTCCTTGTTGATACTAAAATTTTTCTCAATCTAAATCTAACCCCTGATATTAGAAGCAAGGCTAATAAGAAAGGAATATTGGCAATAAAAGTAAAAGCTTATTATTCAACCAAGTTAAGACGTGGTGCAATCAACTGCGAAATTGAATAAAAAAATATTCATCTATTACCAAGCTCATCATTCGTGATGAGCTTTTTTATTACTGAAAAAGCCCTCACCGAGCCCACCGTATCCGAAGCTGGTCGAAACTTTTAAAAAAGATTAAAAAATAGTCCTTTTAATAATCTTCGGTAGAATGCCGCTAACTGTGTGGGGTGAAGCGTGCAAATCTTTTTGAAAAGATTTCGCGCTTGCTCAACCTTTCCAAGAAAGCTTCGCCCGCTTCAGGTGTGGTGGCTCGGGGATGGTTGCGCGTAAAAAACCCCTGATTTCACTGGCTTATCTCGCTATATATTGACTTTTTGCTAAAAACGTGATACAATTGTCATTATCAAAATAAATATAGTTCCCTAACAATTTAATACTTATAAATCATGAAAACTGAACAAAAAATTTGGATAATTTTTTTGGCCCATATTTATTATAGAATAGAAATTAAAACTAAGTTTTATTTAGACAAAGGTAGTCTCAATTTCTTAGAGCCAATTATAAAACTCTGGGATCAACTTGGACCAAAATTAATCACTGAATGGAAAAATGGTGAGCGTTATATCAATCTTGAAAATAGTGGAGATTATTACACAAATCTTATGCGCAGCAGCTTACTTTGCCTTGATTACAATAGCTACACTCCGTATGACATTTTTATCAAGGTATTTGGCCTTGATATACAACAATTATATAGTCTAGCTATCTATATGCACATGGCCAAGCTCAAATACAAA
Organism: Candidatus Falkowiibacteriota bacterium; assembly: GCA_037137655.1. Lineage (GTDB taxonomy): Bacteria > Patescibacteriota > Patescibacteriia > Patescibacteriales > UBA12465 > JBAXJX01. The sequence goes on along the minus strand of JBAXJX010000001.1, from coordinate 230,394 downwards.
ATTGAAAACGGAGAACTGTTTTTCTTTAACGAAAGCACTAATTTTCATTTTAAAGATGGTGTAATTAAACCATACTCTGCCGACCATCACGATGATGTTCATAAGAAAAGAATGGAAGATGGCTTTGATAAAGATTTTTTAATTTTCTTTGAAGAACATATCGGTTTAGACTTTTCTAAAGCCGAAGATTTCTTCGAAGTCTATTTAAAATCAAAAATAAAGGAATAAATTATTAGAGGACCCAAAACATCGGGTCCTCTTTTCTTTTTACGGCATCTGGCATTTTTAGCTATTTCCCGCCCTGGACTTGCGCAATTTTTAAATATATGATAGCCTTTTACTACAAATTAAAGATTAATAATTTATAAATGGATTGAAGTCCTCTTAATGGATTTAAAACCTTATTTTTTTTATGAAAAAAGAAATACACCCAAAGTACAACGCAATGACTAAAGTCTCTTGTGCTTGTGGCAACGCTTTTGAAACTGGTTCAACTGAGAACGAATTAAAACTCGATCTTTGTTCCGCTTGTCATCCTTTTTATACTGGCAAACAAAAATTGGTAGATACTGCTCGTCGTGCTGAAAAATTCAACGCCAAAGTAGAAAAAGCCAAAGAAACATCTGGTAGCCTTGTAACTAAAAAGGCTAAATTAGCGGCTAAAGCTGAAAAGAAAGTTGCTAAAAAATAACGACTCCTACTTAACCCTCTAATCATTGTGGATTACTTCATGTTAATCTATAATTATTAGGGGGTTAATTTTATATAAAAATCATCGACACATATGTACGAAGAAATAAAAATCAAATTTCAAGACTTGGAAAAAAAGTTATCCGACCCGAATGTGACGGCCGATATGAAAGAATACACTAGAATTTCCAAAGAACACGCCAATCTCAAGCTTGCCTATGAGATGATTTTAGAATTGGAGAAAGTTATTCATGATATTAAAAATAACGAAGAAATTATCGCCACTGAAAGCGATCCAGAATTCAAAGCGATGGCACTCGATGAATTGGAAAATTTAAAAGCTCGTCGCATTGAACTAAAAGACAATATTCAAGAAGAATTGCGACCAGCCAATCCTAATGACAAGAAAAACACGATTATCGAAATTCGAGGTGGCACCGGCGGTGATGAAGCTGCCCTGTTTACCGGCGATCTTTTCCGCATGTATTCCCGTTACGCGGAGCGCCAAGGTTGGAAGATTGATTTAATTGATTCCAGCCCAATTGGTATTGGTGGCTACAAAGAAATCATTTTTGAAATTAAAGGACTTGGTGCCTACGGCAAATTAAAATATGAAGCTGGCACTCATCGTGTCCAACGTGTCCCTGAGACCGAAAAACAGGGCCGCATTCACACTTCCACCTCAACCGTGGTAGTTTTACCGGAAGCTGAAGAAGTTGATATAGAAATCAAACCAAGCGATATTCGCGTCGATACTTTTTGTTCCAGTGGCCCAGGAGGTCAATGTGTGAATACCACCTATTCTGCAATTCGTTTAACTCACATCCCAACTGGAACTGTTGTTTCCTGCCAAGACCAAAAATCCCAACATCAAAATAAAGAAAAAGCGATGCAAGTTTTACGTTCTCGCATTTTAGCTAAAATCGAAGATGAGAAATTAGCCGCTGACTCCGAAGCACGCAAAAGCCAAGTTGGTGGTGGCGATCGCAGCGACAAAATTAGAACTTATAACTTCCCTCAAGACAGAATCACTGATCATCGCATCAATACTTCTTGGCACAACATTAATACTATTTTAGATGGTGACATCGACGATATGCTCAGCGCCATTAAACGAGGTCAAACAATCCAAGTCGGTGGCGCCGAATAATCATATGATTATTAAGGAGGCTCTCCAGTACGGCTGGCAAACTCTCGATAAAAATAAAACAATCATTGATAATTCAGCTTTAGAAGCTGAAATACTTTTAGCTTCCATTTTAAAAACCAGTCGTGAACACTTACTCACACACAACGAAGACAAGCTAAATAAATTCCAACTACTTAAATACAAAAAACTCTTAGCTTTAAGATTAAAACTCTGGCCGATTGCCTATTTAACCGGACATAAATATTTTTATGGTCTGGATTTTTTTGTTAATAAAAATGTTTTAGTTCCCCGCCCAGAGAGTGAAATGATGGTGGATGAAATCTTGGATATTGTTAACAAGAGTGAATTAGAGCCAGAAATAATTGACCTGGGCACCGGTTCCGGTTGTATTATTATTTCCCTGGCAAAAAATTTAGCACCCAATATTCCCTGCACTGGCATTGATGTTTCCAGTGCCGCCTTAAGTGTGGCTAAAAAAAATGCAAAAAATTTAGAGGTGCCCAATGTTAAATTCATCAAAAGCAATTTACTACAAAAAGTTTTACCCATTTTAAAATATAATAACAATAAACATCTTGTTATTGCTGCCAATTTACCATATCTAGCCCCCGATTGGATTAAAGCATCACCCAGTATTAAACACGAACCAAAACTAGCACTCGTGGCGGGCGCTGACGGTTTAAAATATTACCGCATTCTCTTTGATCAAATTAAAACTTTGAGTAATCCTAAAATTACCATTCTATGCGAAATTGATCCTCGTCAAAAAGAAACTATAGCTAAATTATTAGAAGAAAAAATACCTGAGGCCACCTACCAAATCAAAAACGACCTAGCTGGGCTAGATCGTTTAGTGATAATTGAAATGAATTCGAGATAAGAGCTGAGGCTCTTATTTTTTTGCTGGAGCAGCAGGAGCAGCCTTTTTATCGGCAGCAGCTTTCTTATCAGCAACTGGAGCAGCGGCCGCAGCTGAAGCAACTTCAACTCTTGGCTCAATAACAGTAATAATAGAAGATCCAGCATCGGCTAAGATTTCCATACTTGGAGCTACTTTTAAGTCTTTTACAAAAATAGCATCATGAATTTCAACTAAAGCGGCAATGTCAACATCAATGTGATCAACTAAATCGTTTGGTAAACATTTAACTTCAACTTCGTGCATGTTCTTAATTATAACACCACCCAATTCTTTAACTGCTTTAGATTCACCAACAAACACCAATGGGATAGAAGTATGAATTTTCTTAGTCATATCAACTAAATAAAAGTCAGCATGACTAATATTGTTTTTAATTGGATCACGTTGAGTGTCCTTGATTAAAACTTTAACAGTAGTACCGGCAATATCCAAATCAATCAAATTTGATTCACCAGCAGCCGCAAAAGCTTTTTCTAGTTCCATTTGCTTAACTTTTAAAGACTTGTTTTCTGAACCTGAGCCGTAAACAACCGCGGCAATGTAACCACCTTCAACTTTTTCACCACTTTTACGAAGTTCTGCTTGTAATTTAATGTCCATAAGATTATGTTTTTGACTTAATAATAATATTCTCAATTATACCGATTATAACAAAATTTGCTAAAATTGAACTACCGCCATAACTGAGAAAAGGCAAGGCAATACCCACCACTGGAGCAATACCTGTATTCATACCAATATTAATAAACATTTCAACAAAAATCAAGCCCACTGACCCCAAAATAAAGAAAATGGCAAAATCATCATTAATTCTGGGAATTAAAAATAGACAGCGAAAAAACAAAACTCCGTAAAACAACAACATTAAACCAACACCAATAAAGCCCAATTCCTCAGAAACAACGGAAAAAATGAAATCTGTATGAGCTTCTGGCAAAAATTTCAATTGGGATTGTGAGCCAAAACCCAAACCTCGGCCCGCAAAACCACCAGAACCGATAGCGATCATCGCTTGAGAAATATTATAACCGCTACCCAAAGAATTGTTAGCTGGTTGTAAAAAATTAAGAACTCTTTCTTTTTGATAATCTTTAAAAAGTAAAAACCAGGCGGCTGACAAAATTAAGGCGGCTGACAAAAAAATTATAATGAAATACTTTTTATCAAATCCAGCCACAATCAATAAAAATATCCAAACAAAAACCAATAGTAGAGCTGAACCAAAATCGGGTTGCGCCAAAACCAAAAAGGCCAAAACAAAAGTACTCAGTCCCGATAGAATAAAATATTTAAGGGGGCGCGTTTTAAAGGAAGCGTTATTAAAAAACCAGGCCAAAAAAATAATCAAAGCCAACTTCACAAATTCCACCGGTTGAATACCAAAGCCGCCGATTGAAAACCAACCCTTAGTACCGTTAATACTACGTCCGGCCACCAAAACCAACAATAATATTCCGATAGCACCAAGATAGATATAGCGATGAATACTTTTAATTAATCTAAAATCAATAAACGAAAATAAAAAAAGTAAGACTATTCCTAGTCCCACAAACAATAACTGCTTTTTAAAATTTAAAAAATCTTCTCCACCCTGACCCAAGGCAATACTATAAATTTCAACCAAACCAAAACAAGCCAATAGTACGGCAGAAAATATTATTAACCAATCAAGTTTTTTTAAATGCGCTTTAATTCCATCCAACATAAAACTATTTATACTTCATAAAAACCGAATCATTCAAAATATTAATTTCCGGGTAAACCTCTAATTTATTTACAGCCGCTACTGATCCAGCCCAAGAAATTTTTATCGGACGAATTTCACCAGACATAAAACTACTTAAAGTGTAGTGATTAATTGCGACAACTGCCGGACCATTAAACATTAAAATAGTAAACGGCGCTTCCCAAAAATTATAGGCAGAATTATTACTTACTTTAAAATCCAATGAATTCAAACTTATTTTTTCACTCAAACCGCTATCCTGAGAAGATTTAAAATTAATATCCGAGGTAGAAAAATTTATATGATCACTGGCAAAAGATTTCCAGTCCGGATAAATATGCAAATTAAGTCTTTCCCATTTCGTATTAAACATTCTAAAGCCAAGTTGGGACTGCACTGTGCTAGTACTATTAAATACTGCCACATAAGTGTTTTCTGATGGCAGTAAAAAAGTTTTAGCGCAAGCTAGATCTTTACCACTGTCCGTAAAACAATAATCGAAACTAACAAAAAATTTATCATTCGGATTATTTATTTTTGCCAAAAAATCGTAGTTACCAGCATTAGCAAATGCCTGTGGAACAGAAGTTTCTATCGGCTTAGCTTGAGCTTGCAATCTTTGCTCCTCACTAACCGAGGGTGTTTTTGTTAATTCTTCAATCGCCAAACGTTCTCTTTGTCCGCCAAAGAATAAATAATCAACGTAGCCATAAATAGTATAACCATAAAAAATTGCCGACATAGCAATTAAAAATCCAATAAAAATAAGGATGAAGCGGCGGCGATGAGCAACCAACCACAAGCCAATATTCATTTTATTCAAAGTAATGCCTTCGGAATCCTCAAATTTATTCAAATCTATTCCTTGGCTCAAACCATTTTTATCCATATATTTTTTTCTAAAATATGATATAATATTATTACTAATAACAATTATAACATATAATTATTCTTTTTTAAACACTATATGCCAAAAATATACGCTCCTTTATCAGTGCCAAAAAGTAAGTTAAAAACTTATGAGAAAAATTATAAAATTGCCACTGGCGACAGCGGTCGCCTTTTCTTATTTGCCGGCGATCAAAAAGTGGAACATTTAAATAAAGATTTTTCTGGTCCAAAAATTTCAAAGCAAGACAATGATCCGGAACATTTATTTAAAATTGCTGCCGCTGCCAAAATCGGTGTCTTTGCTACCCAACTCGGTCTAATTGATCGTTATGGCGCATCATACAAAAAAATCCCTTACCTCGTTAAATTAAATTCTAAAACTAATTTAGTGGATGACAGTGCTGGCGCCATCAGTAAAGATTTGGTAAGTGTCGCCGATGTCGTTAATTTCAAGAAACAAACCAAACTAAATATTTTAGGGATTGGATATACAGTATACATTGGTGGAAAAAATGAGGCAGACGTACTCCGTGAAGCTAGTCAGGCCGTGCTCGAAGCTCATAAAAATGGTTTAATTGCGGTAATTTGGATGTATCCCCGTGGACCAAAAATTAAAGATGAGGAAGATATCAGTTTAATTGCTGGTGGGGCTGGCGTGGCCTTAGCCTTGGGCGCTGACTTTGTAAAAGTTAAATATCCTTATACTGGAACCGAGGCTACGGCGCAAAAATTCCGCGAAGTAACTCAAGCGGCTGGCCGCACTAAAGTAATTTGTGCTGGTGGTGGTCGCATTAGTCCGAAGGATCTCTTGAAAAACATCTACTACCAAATAAAAATTGCTAAAACTGCCGGTACTGCGATTGGCCGTAATATTCACCAATACGACCTAGACAAAGCTGTGGCTCTGGCTAATGCTATTCACGCTGTGGTTATTCTTAACAAACCCCTTAGTGTTGCTGAAAAATTACTAAAATAAAATCACGACTAAAAATTGTATACAAAAAAATCCGCGAAACGCGGATTTTTTTATTTTAGACTATTTAAAAGCAATTGTGGACCACAACCACTTTATTAAAAGATAAATCAAAGCGACTAGTAAGACATTGAGAAATATAAAACGCATGGTGTCCGCTCCCTTCTTCGCCGCCATATTAAGCCTTTTTCTTATTGGCCAATTGGCCACAAGCAGCATCAATATCGCCACCAAAACTAAAACGCTCCACCACTTCCACTCCAGCGCTATCTAAGATTTTTTTAAATTTAATAATTTTATCCTTATCGGCGGTTTTGAATTTTCCAGTAGAGTTATAAGCAATTAAGTTTACAAAATAAAGTGGCTTGTGCATCAATTGAACTAATTCATGAGCATTAACTTCGGCGTCATTAATGTTTTTAATTAAAACGTATTCAAACATCACTTTACGGTTTGTCGCCTCAATATAAGCATCAACTGCGGTCAATAACTTATTTAAAGAATATTTCTTGGCCACCGGCATTAATTTTTCGCGCAAACGATTATTGGAAGCATGCAAGGAGATCGCTAAATTAACTTGTAAGTTTTCTTTGGCCAATTTCTTGATACCATCAATTAAACCGCAGGTAGAAATAGAAATATGACGTGCCCCAATATTTAAAGCATCTTTATCGTTCATTATTCTAATGGCCGCAATTACATTTTGATAATTTAGGAATGGTTCACCCATGCCCATAAAAACCACATTAGTCACATTACCTTCTCCGGCTGCCTTTAGACGACGCGCCCAGAATAAAACTTGTTCCACTATTTCATCTCTTGTCATGTTGCGTTTAAAGCCCATCATGCCGGTAGCGCAAAAACCACAAGCCATTGGACAACCAACCTGAGAAGAAACACAAACAGTGCGACGATTATCTTTGTGACGCATTAACACTGTTTCAATCTGAACACCATCACTCAAAGTAATTAGGGCTTTTTCTGATTTTTTATCACTTGATTTGGATAATTCACCCTCAATCAATAATGGACAGGAAGCATTTAATTTTTCCCGCATTGTTTTAGATAAAATTGTAGCCTCCTCCCAATCACTGATTAAGTCCTTATATAACAAATGACCAACCTGTTTACGGCGGTAATTTGGCTCATCTTTTAAAATGTCGTTTAAAGCTGATAATTCCATATTTTTATATTATTTACTGTTCATCTATCTTATACATGACTGCGTTATATTTATCAAGCCACTGCTCTTTATACCAATCCAATTTTTCCCGATCGATCCCTAAATTAGCAAAATTAGAGTTTCTAAGCTTAGAAATCAAGATCTCATGAAAACTGTGACCGCTCTTTAAAGCTTCGGCCACCAATTCATCACCTAGGTCATCCAAATATATCTCCGTAATTTCATCAATAAACTTATAACCCATCGGAGCATCAATAATCACTGTTTCTAAAGCTTTCTTGAAAATATTTTTTTTAATTGTCTCACTAGGATCAAAAAACAGGTATTTTTTGATCGAGGCTGAAATTTCATTATCAATCTCAGCTTTAATTTTATGACGAATTTGTTCCTTCATGGCCGCCATATCATAAGCTCGAGACTTCTCTTTATTCCACCGTCTTATCTTGCCAGCCTTTATCGCTTCATCTTCGTCGCCATTATCAAGCTCGTAACCCAAGATATCAGCCACCAGTGGTGCAGTTCTCTTTTCCAAATCCCGTTCAGACATAAAACTCTGACCGGCATTATTTTGCTTAATATTGTATTCGCCAAAAGGCATAAATTTATATTAACCTTAGATTATCGAGGGACAACACTAATGCGGTCAATCAGACCAGGAGCACGCTTTATAAAGCTTGGGAAAAATTTAAGATCATAGCCTTTAATTTCTTTGATAGTCGACAAATAACTTCTAAGTTGGGCTTCATTTAAATTAACAATTTTTGTTTTATCAATTAAACTAACATTATCAGAGGCGGCACCCAAAACGAAGTCGGCACTGACGTTGGCTACATTAGCAACAGAGTCGTAACTAGAAACGTTAAACTTTAACGAGCTCTTATCAATTTCAAATAAAGACTTATCTTTATTTTGAGCGGCTGCTTTTTGTTCAATTGCTAATTTAACGATATCGGATGAAGAGAAAGAAATAATATTAACAGCATTCTTAATCTTAACAGTAAATTCACTCTTCTCATCACCAACCTTAGCATCAGTTAATTCCACCGACATAGCTGCTGGAGCCACGCTATACAAAACTGAATCATATTGACCACTTGGACTACCAACACTTTGGCGCACCTTATCTAACAATTTATTATTAAGATCGGCAGCGGCAGCATCAACATCGCTTTGTTGGACAAATTTCTTACTCTCACCCACAAAAGCAAAAGCGGCTTTACTCTCAGCATAAATTTTATCTTGTAGACTAGATGCTAGACCAGGAATTGTAAAACGACCAGGAGCAATAGCCATATCAGCACTGGATGCATCTGGATAAACATCAACTACCACCGATTGACCAGCTTTAACGTTAACTGTTTTTTTAATTCTAAACAATTTATTATCGGCTGATAACAATCTGGTAGAGGCAATAAGTGGTTGATCTTTTGAATAATTATTAACCAAAGTTACTTGACCACTAAATTGAGCTTCACTTGATTTAACACCGCTCGCTGGATAAACGCCAGACTCTTCGGATTCAAAACGAGAAATTGCGCCTTTAACGCCACGAATAGAATCGCTTGGTTTCTCATTACCGTAAACATCAAAAATTAGATTATCGTTAACAATCTCCTTATTTAAATCCAAGGAAATTGTTAATTTTGTAAAACAGAAATAAGCCACTACCAAAGCAATAATACCAGCAAAAATAGCAAAACGAATTGCAATTTTACGATACAAAGAAACTGATTTATTTTTCAACATTTCATTATCAACAGTTTCCACATCTTTGCTTGGGTCACTTTCCTTTATTTTTTCGGACATCATTTTGAAAAATTGTTGACGAGAATCAATGTCATCTTCTGGGTGTCCAATTATCGGTTGGTTTATATCTAGTGGTGCAACCGAATTTACGTTAACTGCAACTGGTGTTACTGGAGTTACTGGTGTCGCTGGAGCTACCGGCATCGCTGGGCTTAAATTAATTTCAGTTTTTGGCACAATGAAATCATCGTCATCTTTAATTTCATCATCAACAAAAGCACCACCAAATGTCGAACGAATTGGGGCCATTGGTAGAGACTCTTTTTTTACCGGAGCAGCTACCTTAGGTGAACTAGCCACGTTAAGTTTTAATTCCGGTTTAGCGCGGTGGTAAGTGCGCTTAACTGGCGCCTTAACTTTTTTAGAAGAAGAAATTTTTTGCGGTTTTTTTGTAACCATACTTTTATTTTTTATTTTTCAATTTACTTTTATTATACTCCATTTTTTAATTTTCAACAACAGATAAAACATGCGAAAAATTATTTTTTAAAATTTCCACCAGACCATTTGTTTTATCAACTCGAAAAGCGGTTTTAACTATACGTCCCTCCCCACCATCCGGGATTTTAAAATACACTTCCGCCTCACCAGCATGCTCCGCTAAAAGAGATTTTAGCGCCAAAGAATCTTTTTCTTCAATATTATTTAAAAAGATTATTTTTAACGGCTCTGGTTTATTAACTACCGGCTCAGCAATTGGTGTTGCCACTTTTTCTGCCGCATCTTTAACTGGTCGGCGCATATTACGATATTTGTTTTTTGGATCAGATTTAAATTCGTACATCACCCGCTTAAAATCATCAATGGATTTTATTGGGTCATCGTAATCCAAAACACCAACTTTGTTTATTAAAAGCTTAACATCATCATCCTTATCAGAAACTTTAGCATTAATAACAATTGGAGTACCGGCTTGCCAAACGTCCGGCGTCTCCGCCAAAAGTGACGGAAAAACCAAAAGCTCTACACTACCAATACCATCCTCAATTTTTACGAATAACATCGACTTATTACTGCGTGTAATAATTTTTTTAACCGTCGACACAACACCAGCAGTCGTCACCGACTCCTCTTGTTGATAACTCTTTAAACTAATAAGTGGTACAGCGTAGGAACCTAAATGTTGTTTAAAATGGGCAAAGGGATGCTTAGTAATATACAAGCCCAACAATTCTTTTTCCCAACGTAATTTATCTTTATCAGAAATCGTACCAACCTCAATTAATCTTGGACGAGTCGCAATATACAAACTTGGTGTATCAGAAAATAAACTATTTTGCTTGCTCTGCGCTAGCTTGGCGGTTTCCTTGTTAAAATTTAAAAACATTTCCATATTAGCCAACAACATTCCACGATCACCATAATTATCTAGACCACCGCTCTTAATTAAACTCTCTAGAGATTTTTTATTCAAATCCCGATCAGTCACTCGCTCCAATAAATTAAAGACATCTGAAAACGGTCCATTATTTTTACGCTCCGCAATTAAAGTATCAACAATGTGTTCGCCGACATTTTTAATCGCCAATAATCCGAAACGAATAGTATCAAACTTTTTAACACCATCGGCGGCGTTCGTATTTTCCAAACCAGTATTTACCACCGTGAAAGATGAAAATGATTCATTAATATCTGGTGGCATGATTTTTATTCCCATATTGCGACACTCATCAATCTCAATCGCAATCCGATCAATATCTTGTTGGTCAGCCGTCAACAAAGCCGCCATAAATTCCGCCGGAAAATGCGCTTTAAGATAGGCAGTTTGATAAGCCACCATAGCATAACAAGCCGCGTGTGAACGGTTAAAACCATAGCCGGCAAAAGGTTCAATAAAGGAGAAAACTTTTTCCGCCAATTCCCGAGAAATGCTATTAACAATACAACCCTCAATAAATTTTTCTTTTTGCTCAGCCAATAAACTCACAATTTTTTTACCCATGGCTTTACGCAAAGTATCCGCTTGGCCCTTAGAGAAACCGGCCAAAGCTTGTGAAATTTGCATCACCTGTTCTTGGTAAATAGCCACACCATAAGTTTTTTCCAAAATCTTTTCGAGATTCGGATGCAAATAAACAATTTTCTTTTTCTTATGTTTGCCAGCAATATAATCTGGAATCCATTCCATTGGACCCGGACGATACAAAGCCACCATCGCAATAATATCTTCTAGTTCGGTTGGTTTTAAATCACGCAAATAACGCTTCATGCCAGATGATTCAAATTGAAATACACCAGTTGTTTCGCCGCGTTGAAAAAGTTCAAAAGTCGCTTTATCTTCCAATGGGATACGATCAATATCAATTTCAATTCCTTGGGTATTTTTTATAATCCGCAAAGCCGACTCAATAATTGTTAAATTTTTTAATCCCAAGAAATCCATTTTCAACAAACCCAAATCTTCCACCGGATGAAGTGAGTATTGAGAAACAATATTTTTATCGGCCGATGAAGCATATTGCAGCGGCACATATTCGTTAAGTGGATTTTTAGTGATCAACACGCCACAAGCATGCATCGACGAATGCCGTGATACACCCTCCAGGGTTTTAGCGAAATCCAAAATTCTTTTCGCGGCCGGTTCGGTTTCATAAATTTTCTTAAGCTCCGCCACTTCCTTTAAGGCCTTATCGAGTTTATAAAACATCGGGATCATTTTCGACAAACGATCGCAATAATCATAAGGCTCATCTAAAACGCGCCCCACATCACGAATCGCCGCCCGAGCCGCCATAGTTCCGAAAGTAATAATTTGTGACACATGATCATGACCATATTTATTACTAACATATTGCAAAACTTCTTCCCGACGCGTATCGGAAAAATCCATATCAATATCGGGCATGGACACACGTTCAGGATTTAAAAATCTTTCAAACAGTAAATCATATTTAATTGGATCAAGATTAGTAATACCAGTTAAAAAACAAACAATTGATCCTGCCGCACTACCACGACCTGGACCAACCATAATTTTATTGCTCTTTGCCCAAGTCACAAAGTCAGACACAATTAAAAAGTAAGATGGCCAACCCATTTTAGCAACCACCTCAAGTTCAAAATCCATTCGCTCTCGAATTTTTTTTATATCCGCTGCTACTGTTTTAGAAAAATGTTCCGGCTCAACCGTGTCGCCGGAAATACCAAAACGAGTATACAAACCCTCTTCACATAAATGACGTAAATAAGAATCTTCATTAAATCCCTCTGGCACTTCAAAGTATGGTAACTGAATATTACCTAATTCAATTTCCACATTACACATCTCGGCAATTTTCAAAGTATTAGCAATCGCTTCCGGCACATGAGAAAAAGCCGCAATCATATTTTCATTGGTGCGCACCGAATAATCACCGAAACCAATCATTTTCATGCGATCAGTATCAGTCAACTTCTTTTTATTTTGTAAGCACAATAAAATATCTTGGGCCTGATCATCTTCGCGGCGCAAATAATGAGCATCGTTAGTAGCAATTAACGGAATACCTAATTCTTTGGAAAAAGCGATTAACTGCGCATTAACTTTTTCTTGTCCCTCAAGTTCGGGATGATCTTGGAGTTCTAAAAAATAATTTCCCTGACCAAATAAAGTATTGTATTCCAAAATACGCTCCCGCGCTTTGTCTAATTTATCCGCCGCAATCAAGCGTGGAATTTCGCCACCTAAACAAGCCGAAGATGCAATTAGACCTTCAGCGTGTTGTGATAAAATTTCCCAATCAACTCGCGGTTTATAATAATAGCCCTCCAAGTGGGCTAAAGAAATTAATTTTAAGAGATTTTTATAACCGGTATTATTTTTTGCCAGTAAGATTAAATGAAAATTGCGCGCATCTTCCCGGGTGTTTTTATCATGGCGCGAGTTCGGCGCCAAATAAGTCTCCACCCCAATAATTGGCTTGATGCCAGCTTTGACACATTTTTGATAAAACTCAATCACACCGTACATTGAACCATGATCCGTAATAGCCACCGCTGGTGAACCTTGTTCTTTGGCAAAATTAACCAACTCGTCGATTTTAGTTAAACCGTCGAGTAAGGAATAATGAGTATGGTTGTGTAGGTGGACAAAAGACATATGTTTTTACAGTGTTCTAAAAAATCATTCAGCGCGATTCAATATTTCTCCCAACTCTTCGTCGTTACTAAAATTAATTACAATTTGACCACCGTGACTCTTGCGGCGCAATTCCACTTTGGAATTAAAGAATCGAGCCAAACGATCTTCTTTGTCGCGGTCATTAAAATTTGGCACCACTTTAGCCGCTTTAGTTCCACCAACACTTTTAATTAGTTTGTCGGTGTCGCGCACTGATAAATTATTAACCATGATTTTTCGAAACATGGATAATTGTTGTACTTCCCCTTCGATGCCCAATAAATATTTAGCATGTGATTCACTAATTTTCTTTTCGATTATCGCCAACTGAATTTCCGCTGGCAAAGTAATTAAACGTAAGGTATTAGCCACACTGGAACGAGGCTTACCCACGCGGTGAGCGGCTTCGTCCTGGCTTAAATTAAATTCATTCATCAATTGATTGTAAGCGATGGCGGTTTCAATCGGATTTAAAGCTTCGCGCTGGACGTTTTCGATTAAAGCTAATTCTAATTTTTTTTGAGTACTTGCTTCCCTAACAATAACTGGAACCTCTTTTAAGCCTATAGATTTAGAAGCACGAAGTCGTCGTTCACCGGCAATTAATTCAAAACCATCGTCGATCCGCACCACAACTAGGGGTTGAATAATGCCATGCTCTTTAATTGAAGCTGCTAAATCAGCAATTGCTTCTTCAGAAAATTTTTGGCGCGGTTGCATTGGACTTGCCACAATTTTGGCCGGATCAATATACAAGATTCGATTCTTGTCAGAAATTTCTAATTTATTATCAGCGCTAACGTCAAAGTCAGAATAAGTATTATTTATTTTTTGTGGGATAAGTGAGCTTAAGCCACGACCAAGTCCTTGAGCCATATTTTTTTATTTATTATTTAAATCTTGTTTTTCATCAAGGGCAATAACCTCAGCCGCTAAATCTTCGTAAGCCTTAGCCCCGGCTGAAAATTTGTCATATTGTAAAATCGTGCGACCATAACTTGGTGCTTCCGCTAAGCGAACGTTGCGCGGAATAATAGAGTTAAAAACATGATTGGGAAAATATTGGTGAATCTCATTTTTAATCAAACCAGACAAACGATTACGTTTATCAAACATCGTAATAACGGCGCCCATGATGCGCAAATTCGGTTTCAAATTATTTTGAATTAAATAAATTGTTTCCAGTAATTGGCTAAGGCCCTCCAAAGCATAATATTCACTTTGAATCGGAATTAAAATTTCATCAGCCGCCACCAAAGAATTAACAGTTAGTAAACCAAGGGATGGTGGACCATCAACGATAATATAATCATATTCATCGCGGACACTATTGAGTAAGTTCATTAAACGAAATTCCCGGTTTTCAATATTAACCAATTCTACTGAAGCGCCAGCGAGCGATGAAGTAGCCGGTGCAATATAATAATTTTTTTCGACCGTGCGTTTAATGATGTCAAAAATAGTTTTATTTCCCACCATGGCGTCATAAATTCCATCGGTCAATTTATGATGATCAACGCCAACACCAGAAGTAGCATTTCCTTGCGGATCAATATCCACCAACAAAACTTGTTTACCTAAAGCCGCCAAGCCGGAGCCCAGATTTATCGCAGTGGTTGTCTTCCCGACCCCACCTTTTTGATTAACAACTGATATGATTTTTCCCATGTTTCTGAGATTATTATAATAAGCTTATTATACCATGATTTACAACTTTAACAACCCAGCGATTTCATCCAATTTTTCTCGACTCGGGACTGGTAAATTACTGTCTTTAAAGACAATTTTGCCGTTTTCAATTTCCGCCATTTTAGCACTAGTAATATCACCCAGATCTTTTAATGGCACCACAATCAAATGAGCATGCGGCACACCATAGCCATTAATCACAAAACCGACACGATGTGGTTTTAATTCCGTCATTATTTTTCGTCCCAATATTCGACCAATCTCAAAAATCTTATCTGCTAACTTATCTGGAACATCAATAAAATGATCGATATGAACTTTAGGAATCACTAAAACTTGCCCTGGATTAACTGGATGAATATCTAAAAACGCCAAAATATCATCATCCTCATAGACCTTGCTCGCATCAAATTCCCCGCTAATTATTTTACAAAAGACACAATCCATATATTTTTTATGCTTAATTTTTACATCATTATTATAACAAAAGACCCTGGTTTAAGCCAGAGTCTTTTTTGTGTGCCGCGAGAGAGAATCGAACTCTCATGATATCACTACCACACGAGTTTGAGTCGTGCGCGTCTACCAATTCCGCCATCGCGGCTAATCTCTTGTTTTTACAACAATAACTAAATGATAGCGGAAAACCACTGTAATAGTCAAGGGTGTAAAAAAATAAAAAACTGTGCCACTTGTGACACAGTTATTTTGGAACTTGCGTATCCATAATTCCTAAGAATATGCAGCGCTTAGAGGACCAATTAGTATTGTAATCATATAAGCACAGCTTGCGTTCACCGCTTCTTTGATGAAATACTGAGACCTGAGAATTATCACTAGCACCCCATCTCGTGGTTAAAGCAATTATCGAGGAATCAATATCACCACTAAGAATAGTGATTAAAGCTAAAAGTTCCGCAAAGTTGGCCGGATGGCAAGCACAATCTTTCATAAAAATAACCACATCATCCGATGTCATGTTCGCATTAAAAATAAATAAACGGGCCTGTAACACTTCAATGATATTTTTTTTCATTAAAATTGACTGTGATGGCTGAAAAGAAACATCACAATAGCCACAATTATCGATCATCTCATTAACACTCAAATTGTAATCAACCACTAAGCGAAAAAATCCTTTTTTGTCGGCGTAAATTTTTGAAGCAATAATCTTGCCACAAATAACGCTAACCGCATCATCAATAGATATATTATTTTTTTCTATTGCATCAAGCAAGCTGTCAAATTGCAGAGTACTTATCTCCATTATTTTACCTCCCTTCTCATTTTTATATTTTATTTTTTATGTACCACTATTATTTAACTATAATATTTATAATTTGTCAATAAAAAATCCCTCGAATCTCCAGAACATTAAGTTCTGATAATTCAAGGGATTAAAGAGAAAAAGATCAAGGTTTAAAAGACCGCCAAGACTAATTACTCGCGTGAAAAAACACGACAACCAGCATCATGGCCAAAAAAACTATCAATCGAAACAGCGTCCACACACCAACAAGCAATAGGATCCCAATACACAGAAACAGTGCGAAGAATACCCTTAACATCTCTTACATAAAAGACATTATGCTCACCTTTTGTCGATAATTCGCCGAATTCGCCATTGGCCTGTCGCCACATTGCAGTATTAATTTCCATTAAAGTTGTTTCAGCAAATCTCTCACCACCTAACTCATTTATAATTTGAGTATCAAGTGAGCTTTCAATTAGCTTACGACCAACGATCGAGCTTCCAGGAAAAGAATCTTCGATTTTTTCCCCAAACCAATCTATGAAATTCCTACCAAGATAAGAAATCTTTATTCTGGCTGTTTCGCTAGTATCAACCACAAATCTTTCTTTGGCAATGAATTTTTCAGGCGTAACACGGATATCAATAGAGCAAGTGATATTATTACTTACAGTCTGCACCTTGTGACGATTTTTAATAACACTAACACACAATCGCACTGCCTCTTTGGCATGCATTATAGCCCATTGTGCATCTTCATTGGGCAGATCGTAAAAACCCTCCTGAAATTCTACTAATCGAGCAGCTAAGACAGGAATTTGTTGTTTAGTAGCCATGATGACCTCCTATTTTTACAAATTTTTAAAAAACTATTTTCGCACTTCCCGGCGAAATTGGGTGATATATGATTAAATCACGATTATGTAAAAGTGTCAATTCTATGCAATAATTCCCCCGCCAAGCATTTCCTCGCCTTTATAGAAAACAATGCTCTGTCCGGGCGTAATCGCTCGTTGTGGTGCGGCAAATTGTACAGCGTAATTCCCTGTACTATTTTTGGTAACAGTACATTTCACAGCTGCATGACGATAACGAATCACTGCCTCGCATTTAAACGGCATCTTTGGTTCTTGACCAGAAATCCAGTTTACATCACTGGCAACGAGCTCTTGACCGAAGAAAACTGGATCGTCGAATTTACGCACGACGTACAAATCATTTTTCTTCCAATCAAATTTAGCCACATAATACGGTCCATCACCGCCAATTTCCACGCCCCGACGTTGGCCGATAGTATACAGCGGTAAGCCTTGATGACGGCCAATAATTTTATTATCTTCATCAATCAATTTAATATCGCCCGCTTTCATTTTTAGATAGCGCTTCAAGAAATCATTATGGTGCTTGCCAGGAATAAAACAAATTTCCTGACTATCACTTTTCTCGGCCACCGGCAACTTAAATTTTTTCGCCATCACCCGAACTTGTGGCTTAGTATAATTACCCAGCGGGAACATTAAATGACTCCACTGCTCCGGCGTAAAAGTGTACAAGAAATATGACTGATCTTTATTTTTATCTTTAGCTTTATAAACTTTAGTTTTTTTACCAACTCTTTTAACATTTAAATAATGTCCAGTGGCAACGTAATCAAAACCTAAACCTTTAGCATATTCAAGTAATCGTCCAATTTTAATTTTACGGTTACACATCACGCATGGGTTCGGTGTCTTGCCACATTTATAATCTTCCAAAAAATAATCCACCACTTCCCGTTTAAACGGATCGGAAAAATTAAAAGTGTGCAGCGGGACGCCAACTTTTTGGGCCACCGTTTTAGCATCAAGCAAAGCTTGAAGTGAACAACATTTATTTTCCGCGACATTTTCCGGAGCAGTTTCATCTTTCCAAAAATGCAAAAAAATACCCACGACATCATAGCCTTGGTCTTTTAACAATTGAGCGGCCACCGAAGAATCAACTCCGCCAGACATCGCCATTAAAACTTTACCTTTACTTTTTTTCATTATTTTGGTCGCTGCATTCCAGTAAATAATTCTAAATACTTAGCAGCTGTTTTATTCCAATCAAATTCTTGCGCTCGTTCCACGCCCCGCGCCGCTAGAGCATTATATAGATCGGGTGTTTTTAAAACTTCCGCCATCGCCTCAGCAATGGCATTAATATTATTGGGATCAACCGTCATCGCCGCTGCGCCCACAATTTCCGGCAGACTAGAAATATTACTAGTCACTACCGGCACGCCGCAAGCCATCGCTTCGAGCGGTGGAAAACCAAAACCCTCGTAAAACGACGGGTAAACAAAAATTTTAGCACAGTTATATAAAAATACTTTATCCTCTCGATCAACATAACCCAAGAATTTTATATCCGCCAAATAAGGTGAATTGTGTAATTCAGTAAAAGTTTCTTTAATTCGCCAACCGGTCGCACCGGCAATTATTAATTTTACCGCTGATAATTCTGGATGCTCACCCCGAAAAGTATTATACGCTCGAATTAATCCAGCAATATTTTTCCGTGGTTCAATATTACCCAAATACAAAATAAATTCCGCCGGCAAATCATATTTAGCGCGCACCGTTTTTAAGCGAGGATCATCTTTGCTTAAAACTTTATACTCTGGCGCCAAGCCGGAATAAATAACTTGGATTTTTTCGGCCGGCACATCACACAGTTCAATTAAATCATTTTTAGTATTCTCCGACACAGCTACAATTTTATCAAACTTAGAAATCATTTTTTCCACGCGAATACTTTTGTGCCAAAAATTTTTGCGCCGCGAAAAAAATTCTGGGTAACGTAAAAATGACAGATCATGAATCGTTATTACTTTTTTACAATACGGCGATAAAGCCAAAAAATTAATATGCGGACTTAAAAAAATATCACAACCACCAATAATTTCATCAACCTTTGGTTGTTTTAAAAACTTTTGTAAAAGATAATTAAATATCTTATTCGGATAAGTCGAATGAATTACCTTAACTTTCGGTGAAGTAAATTGGGGCATGCGCGATGAAATATCACGGAAAGAATTATAGAATAACGCATAATCATTTTTAGTATCCTGCGCCATTAAATAATTAAGCAAATTAAAAGTATATTCCGACACTCCACTGTAGTGCTTATCCATTAAAGTTCTAATGTCGATGCCAATTTTCATATTTATTTAGAATTGTCATCCTCGCGTAGGCGGGGATCCAGGTTTTTATTGATAAATTCTTTTATCGCATCTTTAAAATTTTGCACCGAGAATCTTTCCGCGCGCTCGCGAATTAATTTAGAGTCCCATTTATATTTTCCGGAAATTGTTCCATCGTAAAAATCTTGCACCATATTTTTAATGGCGACCGAGCTCTGTTCGTCAAAAAATAATCCACTGACATTCTCTTCTACTGTTTCTGTTAGACCACCACGACGATAGGCTAAAACTGGACGACCGGCAGCCATCGCTTCGACCGGGATAATACCAAAATCTTCTTCTTGTGGATTAATAAAAGCTAAGGCATTTTGATATAAGACCGCTTTTTCCTCATCAGTCACGCGACCTAAAAATTCAATATTTTTAGCATCTGGTCCAGCAATTTTCATTAAACGTTCCATGTCGACGCCATCACCGAAGATCTTTAATTTATAATCACTTCCTAAAGCTAAAAAAGCTTCAATGATAATATCAATTCTCTTATACGGCGCTAAACGACAGCCAGCCAAAAAATATTTATCATCATTTTTAAATGGATCGCTTAAAGCAATGCTAAAAGTTTCAGTTTCCACTGGTGGATAAATTACCACACTGTCCCGACGATAATATTTAGTAATGCGCTCTTGCACCGTTTTGGAATTGGCAATAAATAAATCAACCCGATCGGCCGCCAAGCGATCCCAGATTCTAATTCGAGTTAAAGCGAGGGCAATAATTTTCTTAAAAAATTTATTATACTTTAATTCGTTAATGTATTGATGTGTGTCACTCCACAAATAACGAGTTGGGGTGTGACAATAACAAATATGCAGAGTGTGTGGTTGAGTAATAACACCTTTCGCAAAAGAGCTAGTATCGGAAATTACCAAATCATAATCTGACAAATCAAAAAACTCCACCGCCATTGGCATGAATGGCAAATACCATTGATAGTGTTTGACGCCACCCGGCAATCTTTGAATTATAGAAGCATCAATACGACGATCCTTATAATATTTATCGGTATTATTTTTTTCGTAAAGCAACGTATAGATTGGCGCATCGGAAAACATGTCCGCAAAGACTTTTAAAACTCTTTCGGCACCACCATCTTGAGCTAAATGATCATGAATTAAAGCTGTTTTCATAAATTATTCTGCACTGCGATGACGAATAACCGCGAGTGGTGTTTTTAATAAAATGGCCAAATCTAACAATAAAGACCAGTTTTCAATATAGTAAACATCTAATTTTACTTCTTCTTCAAAAGCTAAATCGCTCCGACCAGAAACTTGGGCTAAACCAGTAATACCTGGTTTAATCGTTAAAGTTTTACGGTGATGTTGTTCGTATTTAGCCACTTCTTCCGGCAAATGCGGACGTGGTCCAACCAAACTCATACGACCAATAAACACCAAAAATAATTCCGATAATTCATCAATACTCCAACGACGAATAAAACTACCAAAGCGAGTGACACGAGGATCGTCTTTAATTTTTACCATCGGGCCATCGGCGCGCAAATTGCGATCCGCCAATTCTTTGTAACGCATACTATCTGAACCTGGAATCATGGAACGAAATTTAAAATATTTAAACGGACGACCACCTTGGCCGACACGATATAAATATGAACCATCGTCACGACGAGAAAAGAAAACTGGACCACGGCTATCAATTTTGATAATAATTGCAGTGATAATAATAATTGGCGACAATAAAATAATTAAAATTGCCGAAACTACGATATCAAAAATTCGCTTCGAAATCGCACCCCAACCTTCTAAGGTTGTGCGCTTCACTTCAGCCACTGGAATACCAGCAATATCACTGATTTCCGTGCGTAAAACTTTCACATCCAAAAGGTCAGCTACGTATTTAAAGGTTAAATGATGATCGTTGGCAAAATCATAAAGGCGTAAAATTTCCGCCTTGCTTAAATTTGGATCAGCTTGAATAATCTCATTAATAATATTATCACTACCCGCCAAAGCACCAGCCTCATAAGTTTTTATAAATTCATCCAACTCCTGCGCAGTTTCCAAAGAAAAATCACGAACGCGTTTAACTACTTCATAGCCAGAATTAGCTTGAGAAAAAAATTCATAAACCAAACTATCTGCTGTCTTACTATAGCCAACCAAAATAATTTTATGCACACCAACGCCATAACGATACATAGCGCGTTGCAACCAACGAACAAAGATTCGGGCAATACTAACATAAAGAATTGCGAACAACCAAGCGGCCATCACAATAAAACGAGAGTTAAATAATTCCCGTTGAAAAAAAATGTAAATTACAACTGCTACTAAACCTAAAGAGCAAGCCGAAATAACTTTGTAAATTTCTTTAGCTAATTTTTGTGGACCAGAAATGCGATATAAACCAGAAATCGCAAACATCACAATCCAAATTGGCGCTACCATTAAGGCTATCTTTAAATAGCTCATCATATCAAAACCAAAAATAACTGGACGAATTCCTGTAGCCACATCAGTGAAACGCAAATAGTAAGCCGAAACAGCTGCCAAAACCAACATTAAAAAATCGATTGGAATCAGCGCTAAAGAAAAAGCAAATTCGGATTTTTTCATATATCAAAAAGTCTTTTAGTATAAAATTTAATTTTATATAAAACCAAAAGACGATTAAAAAATAATTGAGCAAGCTATAAGCCGGATTTTGTCCACCCATCCGAAGACGAGCTGTATGACTATTTATCTAGGCCCAATATTACTAGTGGGCTCGGGCGAGCTACTTTTTACCGCGTGGCACGAAGTGCTTTACGCGGCTTTGCTCTTGCTCCCTGATAGGGTTTACCAACATACGCCATCACTGACGCAGCAAACTTGTAGTCTTGCGACCCAAGCAACTTTTCACCTTTCGCCCTATCAAAAAGATAGAGTTAGTATTGTCTCTGTGGCACTTTCCTCAATCGACCGAAATCTTGCGACCAGGGTCAAGTGGTGGGAATTACCCACTATCATTTTATAGGACGAGGTCCTATAGGAGTCCGGACTTTCCTCACCGTTTTTAATTATAAATAATTAAAAACAGCGCAGTCATCCACTTGCCTACAAAAAGTATACAAGAGGAGATACTAAAAGTCAAATAATGACATATAAATATACCTAAAATAAGCCAAATATTATAACAATACTAAGGCGAGACTAAAGAGAAATCGGTGCTATTACTGTCCGTATCGACAAATAAGCCGTTATTTGTTTTTCTCTGCAAAATATAATTATCAGAAATTTCTGGGGCTGGGGCTAAACCTTCATAAAAATTAGCTGTGCCATAACCGACATAATCAATAATATTTTCATCGGTCGGGCCAGAAATAGAGTCATCACCAAGATAAATTGTGTAGCCAGATGAATCAAAAGTAAAAGTCTTGGTTGTAGCAATGGCCTGCGCTTTTTCCCGTAAAGCCACCTCGGCCTTATCGCGCACAATTAAATAAGTGCCGCCGGATTTAATAATTGTGCCGCCCGGATAAGTGCCGTCAGCAGGATTGCCGAAGCGCATTAAAATAGCTGGATCAACGGCGGTCTTGGTTTTTTCCAAACGATAATTCCCTGCTGCCAAATCAATATCCACACTCATCGGATTATATAATTCAATTAAATCATTATCACCGGTTACATAAAGGCGACTGATCAATAATTTTAATGGCGTGGTTTTGGCTGGAGTGCTAGTAGCGTTATCACTTGCTTCGGTGCTAGTGGAATTATCAATTATCGTTTCCGTGCTTGTAGAGATAATTTCAGTACTCGTGCTAATTGCACTTTCCGAACTACTGGCGTTATCAGAATCTGATGATAAAATGTTTTCCGTGCTCGTGGCATTATTATTGGTCGACGAACTCTCGCTTGTCGGCGTCGGGGCCGATGACGGCGCCACGATCATCGGTACATGAAGTAGTGAATTTAAAGAATCCAAAAAAGAAAAAGACGATAGCACAAAGGTCGCCGAGGGTGTTATCGCCGCGCTATAATCATAACCACTATCCGCTAAATCCGCATCCGTCGAAGAACTGACGTTTTTAGTTAAAGTTTTGATGCTAGAATATTTTTTCAAATAATTACGCATTCGATTAGTTTCTTCAATGGCAATTTGTCCAGTCATTTTCAAAAGTTCAGCAATTTCTTTGCGAATAATATTCTTTAATTCAGTATCGGAAATCGCCGCCGTGCTTGCAGTTTTTTTCGTCGTAGTGGCTTTTTTTGTGGTAGTTTTTTTTGCCGTCGCCTTCTTAGTGGTCGTCGCTTTTTTCGCACTTGTTTTCGGCGCGGTCGTAGTTTTAACCGTGACGCCACTATCACTGAGCACAATCGGCGAGAGCGTTTCCCCGCCAAAAATTGAACCAAAAAAATGCCCGACTTTGTTGACCATAAAATCTTTAGCTTGATTAAAAAGGCCTGGGTTGTTCGGTGCGGCCATGACCGCCACCGGCGAAATCATGAGCAACGAAATAATTACCAAAATTAACAAACGCGATTTTAAGATTTTAAACATAATTTTAAGCGAGGAGCCAAAAATTAATTATTTATTATTCGCAATGATAATAACGCAATACTGGTAACTTTTTAATAAACAAAAAATCACCCCAGAGATGAGGTGATTTTATAATCAGTTTATTTAGTTTCGTAGACAACGCATAGAAAAGCCATAAGCTCGGTCATTATGATCCCGGTCAACAGTGGCATAGTCGTGATGCAAAACCCAAAACCAGGAGCCCGAGCCGCTAACAGTGGAAGACCAAAAATACGCAAGATATGATTGAAAGTTGGACGAACCATCAATGCTGCGGTAGCCGGCCGGTAAACCATTAAAGCCAGTTAAATTGTTTAAGGTTTGATTATTGCCCACGAAACAAGTGCCGGTGTTTGAGCTCCAGGTAGAAGTAGCTGCTAAAGATTTGACTATATAAGTAGAATTACTATTACACCAGTATTGGCTATTTCCAGAAAGATAGCTAGTTAAAACTGTCAATTCAGCATCACTCGGCATATGCCAACCAGTCGGACAAATACCCTGAACGATTGTTGTTGGGTTACCACTACCGTCGAATGTTCCGGCATAATATTGCATCGCCTCATTCCATTGATATAAGCCACCATAAGTATCACAACTACTAGTAGCATTATTATAACAATATTTTTCAATAACATTTCCAGTGCTAACTTGATTACTAGTTCCCGGAATCATAGTTCCGACGTTTAAATTCTTGGCCATCCAAACTTGAGTTCCAATAGTAACCGTTGGGTAGTTTTCGCCGGCATAAGAACAAGTTGTACCGCCAGCAGTACTAGCCGAACAAGCAGCCACACCACCACCGCCACTACCACAAATGATTCCATCAGCAATGCCAGCTGGGGTTGCACAATGTACGCCAGAAGTTAGAGTACCGACCGGACCACCAACACAATAGGAAATAGAATATGATGCGCCATCAGAAGTCGGATAATATCCATAAGCATTAGTGCTGGTACATGAGCCATCAGCTGGGGATGGTGGAGTTGGAATTATCGCCATGTAAGTGGTTGTGCCTTGGGTGGAAGTAGAATAAATAGCGCCGACACCAAATTCACCAGCCGTTGGATATCTTTGTTTATCATTGAAAAATAATTCAAGCGCCGTTTGCATTTGTTTCACATCAGCGATACGGCGCGCATCCCGCGCCTTAGCTCGCGCATTTTGTAAAGCAACAACCGCAATCGTCGCTAAGATGCCGATAATAGCAATAACGACGAGAAGTTCAATGAGCGTAAAAGCGGCTTTTTTGTTTTTCATGAAAATTGGTTATTTTGTTATAGATAAATTATAGCAAATTTTTGTTTGAGGCGCAGTTATTTAAAAAGTTTTAACGCACCGCACATACATAGTAGTGTTGGTTTTATAGCTGCCACTATAAGCACCATTGTAAAAATACTTAGACCAAGCATTGCCACTAGAATATTCCGACGAACTCCAATAATAAGAATTCGAAAAACCACCACCGCCAGGGAAATAAGGCACGGGGGTATATTGTACATTATTTTCATCAGTGCCACTTTGCAAATTAACGTACATCTTATTTAATTCACCCAGTGACGGCAAAAACCAACCCTGACCTAAGTTAACGCATTCACCAGCAGCACTATTTGCAGATTGAGCTACGATCTTACTTGTATTATAAACGCCAGCGCCTATTATTTCATTGCCAGTAAGATCTGCTGGCCAATTATGATTATCAACAATACCCGGCACCGATATATTTGTTATATCACTCCAAGGAATGATAGCCGAATCACTTGGCGCCGCCTCATAAGTCAAGCCTGAAACATGATCAACGTAAAAAATATAACCACCATCA
This sequence comes from Candidatus Falkowiibacteriota bacterium, assembly GCA_037137655.1. Classification (GTDB taxonomy): domain Bacteria; phylum Patescibacteriota; class Patescibacteriia; order Patescibacteriales; family UBA12465; genus JBAXJX01. The sequence goes on along the minus strand of JBAXJX010000001.1, from coordinate 204,447 downwards.
GGACCAATATCGCGGAGAGTGTACACTTTTCCGCAACCACTACCATCATTTATACCGGCCGGTGTCGCGCAATGTTTTCCGGGAACAAGTTGACTGACTGGACCACCTAAACAATAAGCAATAGTGTAAGACCCACCATCAGATGATGGATTATAAATATAAGCACTGGTACTGGAACACGGTCCATCAGCCGGAGATGGTGGAGTTGGAATCATGGCCATATAAGTAGTGGTGCCTAAAGAGGAAGTAGAATAAATCGAACCAACACCAAATTCATCAGCGGTTGGATAACGTTGCTTGTCGTTGAAAAATAATTCTAAAGCCGTTTGCACTTGTTTCACATCAGCGACACGACGTGCGTCCCGCGCTTTGGCACGAGCATTTTGTAAGGCGATCACCGCAATAGTGGCCAAGATGGCAATAATGGCGATGACAACAAGTAATTCAATTAAAGTAAAACCTCGTTTATTTTTCATAAGAAATTAAATTTTAATCATGAACGCAACGAACAGAAAAACCAGAGGTACGACCGTAATAACTGCGAAAAACATAAGTTCTTGTACTACTATAATAATAAAGGCCAGTACCAACTCCGCGCCACCAAGATGTCGTTAAGTCATTAGCAGTGCTAGACCACCAAACACCATTTGTACCACTTGAGATAAATGAGGCGTTCGGCACTGAATAAACACCTGAAAATGTTGCTGAAAAATGAGTAGTATCATTAGTCATCAAAGTCCAGTATGGCGCTGAACAATTACTATCACTTGGATTGTAACGTGTATTACTACAGCTACTTGAGTCACCCCCAGTGGCCAATTCTAAAGTATTCCATTCGACATCACTTGGCACGTGCCAGTTACTTGGACAAATACCTTGACGTGGATAACTTATATTACAAACTCCCGATCCATCATGGTTATCACAAGCTGCCGGCAAAGCCATAACAGTGTGCCACTGATACAAACCACCATTGTTATTATCACACCCAGTTGCCCAGCCGCCATAACAATATTTTTGAAAATCACTTGGAGATGATGAGGCAGAAACGTCAGACTGATTCACGCCGCCAGAAACCATAGTCCCAATATTTAAATTTTGTCTCATCCAACATTGAGCACCGATTTGAACAGTATCATAATTTATTCCACCGTAAGAAACTTGGTCGCCACAAGAAGTGAAGTTAGCTGCTCCGCTGCCACCAACCATGTTGGTTGAAGTAGCTGCGCCAGCACAAGCTAGATTGAACACGCCATCAGGAGTGGCACATTTATAGCCAGCGGCCATTGATCCGGCTGGACCACCAAGACAGTAACCAATGTTGTAAGCCTTACCTTCACTATCAACGGCGTAAGAATAAGTATTAGCGGCTACGTTACATGAACCATCAGTTGGAGTTGGAGCATGTGGAACGATTTGCATGTAAGTTGTTGTACCGGTAACCGTGGAAGTTGTGAATATGGTGCCAGAGGCAAAAATATTATTTAGTGGATAATGACCGGCGTCATTGTAATATAGATCGAGAGCAGTTTGGATTTGTTTCACATCCGCTACGCGGCGCGCGTCGCGCGCTTTCGAACGAGCATTGTTTAGTGCGACAATTGCAATAGTTGCCAAGAGACCAATGATGGCAATAACAACAAGAAGTTCGATGAGTGTAAAAGCTTTTTTAAATTTATGAAACATAAAAAATTATTTATTTTATTATAGATAGATTATAGCAAAATTTTGTTTGAGGCGCAAAAAAAAGACCGAGAAATTTTCTAGGTCTTTTTTATATTTTACTTCAAAAAATTTTAATTCTTTATACAACGAACATTAAATGCACCAGTTTTTCCAGTATAGCCACCAAGAATTCCAGATTGACCATCAGACAAAAACTGATACCAAGAACTACGAAGCAATAATTTAGATGCTGGACCAGTAGCCGCCCACCAACCACGACCGTCAGAGAATGCTCCACTCCATTGATAATAACGAGAATGGACCGCTAAAAAATTACTCGAACCAGTATCTTTTATAGCATCACCGGCCGGAGAACAAGCATAGGTGGTTGATGAAATTAAATAAGCCAAGTTGGCATCACAATTATGATCACTAGCTAACCCCTGATCCAATGTTTTCCAATCCGTATAATTCGGGATGTGCCAACCACTCGGACAAATACCTTGAGTATTAGCACCAATGCCATGGACACCACTAACTGAACAATTAAGTGAATAATTTTCACCGGAAATATTTGTACTGGTGGTTACTTCAGAACAATCATTAGGCAATCCCATTGCCTCGGTCCACTCATACAATCCGCCGGTCGTCGCACAATTACCAGGATTATTATCAGAACAATATTTTTGAACTCCGGACGCCCCCTGACACGACCAGGTGAATAAAGGTGTTGATGTTACATACAACGAAACATCATGACAATCATCAATCGTTCCGGATTGGCCATCATAACCATTGGCGTTAGTTGCTGCACCAATAAAAGTTCCAACATTTAAATTTTCACGCAACCAACATTGACCACCAATTTGTACGGTGCGATAATATCCACCTGTAGTCGTGGAAACGCCATCAGAATTAAATTGACCACCTTCATATTGCACCACTGGAGTTCCTGGGCAAGAAATATAATCACCACCACAAACACTACCGTCATTTAATCCGGCCGGAGTGGCACAATGATAGCCAGAACTTATTGATCCAGTATTACCAGCCAAACAATAAGAAATAGTATAAGAAGAACCATCTGGCTTAGCTAAATAACTATAAGTATTATTATCTTTATTACATGCGCCATCAGCCGGAGTTGGAGCAACCGGAATTTTAGCCATATAAGTGGTTGTACCATTAGTGGTAGTGGAAAAAATTGATCCAGCATTAAATTCAGCCGTTGCCGGATAACGCTGCATATCATTGAAAAATAATTCTAAAGCCGTTTGCACTTGTTTCACATCAGCGACACGACGTGCATCACGCGCTTTAGCTCTGGCGTTTTGTAAAGCGACCACCGCAATAGTTGCAAGAATACCAATAATGGCAATTACAACTAAAAGTTCGATCAAAGTAAACCCGTGTTTTTTGTTTTTCATAGCAAAAAAATAATTTATTTATAATATACAAATAGATTATAGCAAATTTTATTTTAAACACAAAAAAAAGACCTCATCAGAGGTCTTTTTTTTATCTATCATTATAAGGTTTTTAGCTTCTCTTCAATCTTCTCTAAATCACTTTGCCAGTTGGCTAATTTTTCTTTTTCCGCGGCCACAATTTTTTCCGGAGCGCGAGCCACAAATTCTTCGTTCGCCAAACGACCACTTAAATTGGTAATTAATTTACTTAGATTTTCTTTTTCTTTATTTAAACGTTCGCGTTCCTTATCTTTATCAATACCGCCCAACAAATAAATTTCTACTCCAGCCACTGACACAAAAATTGCGTCCGCAATTTTTTGCGCCTCACCGACGAATTCAATTTCGCTTAAGCCAGTACGTAAACTAGAAATAATTGCACTTTGCGTTTTCAGTAATTCTGTTTTATCGCCCGCAAACATCAAGGCTTTAACTTTAGTTGCTGGTTCAATTTTATTTTCACTGCGAGCATTACGAATCGCCACTATTAAATCACGGACGAGCGCAAAATTATTTTCGGCCTCATCGTTAATTAAAGTATTGTCAGCAATTGGCCAAGCGGAAACAAGCAACATTTTTTCTTCACCCAAATACGACCAAATATTTTCGGTGATAAATGGCATAAACGGATGCCACAATTTCAAAATTGTTTTTAGAGCATGAATCAAGACTGGATTTTTCTGCGCGGAATTATCAAACTTACTCGCTTCCAAATACCAATCAGCTAAATCATTTAAAGTGAAATCACGTAAAGTCTCCCCGGCCAAAGAAAATTCGTAACGAGTAATACGCTCGGAAAAATCAGTAATTGTTTTGTTCAAGCGTGACAAAATCCAAGCATCAGCCACGGTTAATTCCGCAGAATTAATTTCTCCGACCGCTCTAATATCTTCGACGCCACTTAAAACGTAACGACTAATATTCCAAAGTTTGTTCACAAAATTTTTGGCACTTTCTAAGCGCTCTTCGCTAAAACGAGTATCATTTCCTGGAGTTGAACCAACCATTAATGATAAGCGCAAAGCATCAGCCCCAGCTGTCGCAATGACATCCAGCGGATCCACGCCGTTCCCTTTTGACTTACTCATCTTCTTACCATTTTTATCAAGCACCATGCCATGTAAGTACACATCACTAAATGGAATTTCTCCCACCGCAAACAGTGACATCATAATCATACGTGATACCCACAAAGTCAAAATTTCATAACCGGTTTCTAAAACTTGTGTTGGATGGAATTTTAACAAGTCACCCTTCTTCACCATTTTACCATCCACCATTTCCATGTTATCCGGCCAACCTAAAGTTGAGAAAGTCCACATGCCAGAGGAAAACCAAGTGTCGAGTGTATCAGGATCTTGAGTCCAATCACTACCTTCTGGCGCATTTTCACCGACATAAATTTCTTCACCTTTGTACCAAACTGGAATCCGATGACCAAACCAAATCTGACGAGAGATACACCAGTCACGCAAATTATTCATCCAATCCAAATAGCGTTTATTAAAACGATCTGGGATAAATTTAATATCACCTTTTTCGGCGGCCGCGATCGCCGCTTGTTTTAAGCTTTGACCGTTCATATTAGCGAGTGGTTTATCCACGGCCACAAACCATTGTTTCGATGGCAAAGGCTCGATGCCAGTATCACAGCGATAACAAACGGATAAATTATTCGCAATCTCATCTTCTTTAATCATTAAACCAGCCGCGTTTAAATCAGCCACCACCGCCGCACGCGCTTCCATCGCCGTCATACCGCTAAACCGACCAAAGCCCTCACGGATATTAGCATTTTCATCAATTACTTTAATCACCGGCAAGTCATTAGTTTGAGCCATTTGCCAATCAACCATCGAATGCGCTGGAGTCACACCAAGAGCGCCGGTCCCAAATTCCATTTCCACATTACGATCCGCAATCACTTTAATATTTAGTGGCACACCACAAAAATCCACAGCAAAAGTTTGACCGATATATTGTTTATAACGTTCATCTTTCGGATTAACGGCCACGGCGGTATCACCTAATTTTGTTTCTGGACGAGTCGTGGAAATTGCCATTGGAAAATCCGCACTATATTTAAAGGTATAAAATTTAGCCGCTTGTTCTTTATATTCCACTTCATCATCCGCTAAAGTTGATTTACAACGTGGACACCAATTCACAATTCTCTCCCCGCGGTAAATCGCGCCTTGTTCATACATTTTTAAGAACATAGCTTGCACCGCTTTTTGGCGGGGTTCATCAAGTGTAAAAGCTAAACGACTCCAATCCATGGAAGAGCCCATTCTAGCTGATTGGTTTAAAATTGTCGCTTGCGTTACTTTAACAAAATCATTTAAGCGGCCCAAAAAAACTTCGCGGCCAAGATCATGACGGGTCTTCCCTTCTTCGCGGAAGATTTTTTTCTCCACCGCATTTTGCGTGGCAATTGCGGCGTGATCCGTTCCCGGAATCCACAAAGCGCGATAACCATTCATACGATGAAAACGAATTAACAAATCTTCAATTGCCAAAGTCGAAGCATGTCCGACGTGTAATTTATCAGTAATATTTGGTGGCGGCAAAACAATCGTATAACTCGGTGCCGTTTCTGGTAAATCCAAATTATCCGGATTAAAAAAACCCGAGTCTAACCACTCTTTATAAATTTTATCTTCAACGTCTTTCGGATTATAATTTTTTTCTAATTCTATGGCCATATTTTATAAACTTATTTTGTAATTACCGGTTTAGTGACTTCCGATTCTAATTGACTAACAATTGCCTGTTTACTAGTATCAGTCGCAAAATGATTAATAGTTGCTTTAATCAAATCTTGGCTTTGTAACATGCCGGCGCCGCCATAAATTTCACATTTATACGCGCTATCAAAAGCACCAGAATTATTTTTCAAGAAGAATTGAATATCAGCTAACTGACAATAAGATGGGGCAAAATTTTCTTTCATCGCAATCGCGGTTTTCATAGTGGCAATCGCTTCATCATTTTGACCACGCATTAACAAGATATCAGCCTTGTTAGCATAAAGTGGTAAACGACCCGGACTAGCGGTAATAGCCGCCTCAATTGTTTCCAAAGCAAAAGAAGTATATTTACTAAACTTCTCCGCATCATCATAATTAAAGCGTGCGCCAATACTATAAAGTTGGGCTAATTGGGTATTTATCAAACTATCTTTTGGATTGTATAAAGAATTAGCCTCGGCTAGTGAAATAGCGTAATCAATTATTTGGTTACGACTAGTTTTGTCTAACTTAGATAAACCCTGATAATTATTAATAATAAAGCCAAACAAAATACTGCGACTATCACGGTTGTATGGAGTGCCATTTTTAATCGCCGCTTCATGGGTCAAGATAACGTTGGCCATATCACCGCTAGAAAATTTCGAGTACGCATCAATCACTCCGCTATACATCATTAAACCTTTAATATTTAGATTGTAAATAAATAACATCATCACTAAACCAAAAACCACCAACCAGGCCATTTCCCGTTCTGGACTAATCTCAGTTTTTTCCATTTCAACTACATCAACCGCTACGCCATCATGATTATAAAAATAATAGACCAAGCCGAGCGTCGAAAAAATAGAAACGAAGGTCACCATAGAATCAAACAGAGCTAAGTTCTGGACGAAATAAGCCACAATCAAACCGCTAACCAATGAGAATTCCATGACGGACATTTTCTTCTGCTTCAAACTTAAAATAAGATAATAACCAGCTGCCACTAAAATTGAAAGGTAAGCTAACAAGCCGACGATTCCCATCGTGGATGCAATTTCCACAATATTATTATGAGCACGATCAAAATAACTTTCACTAGTAAAATCGTAAAAGTGTGGATCAAAATGTTTATCAAAAATTGTGGAATAAGCTCCATGACCAACGCCAAAAAGTGGATGACTTGGGAAATCTAGCGCGGCACTTTTCCAAGAAAGTAAGCGTGTATTTAAAGTTATATTGTTCATAGAAAAACCATCCAGTTTCTCTCCTAAAGGTGAATTAGCGATTAAGGCGCTCGAACGGAAAGTGAAAAGTAAAACTATCAACAAAATGCCGGCACCCAAAATTGAACCACCAATAATTTTATTTCTCTTATTATCACTTAAAAATATATACAACGCCGCAAAAGTGACGAGACCAACAAACATACCAGCTTGCGCACCAGAAATATCCGCCCGCCAGAAACCAATAAAATTCAAAACTAAAACCGCCGCATAAGCTAAACGCCAGCCGATATTTTTACTCTGTAATAATTGCCACAAAGCAAAGAAAACACCAAAAATCATAATACCGGCCATATAGGCAGTATTCCCTAGAGTTGAAGCTGGGCCTTTGCCAGGAGTATTCAAAACCAACAAGATAGTGGTTACTAAAAAAACATTAATAAGGGTTGTCCAATCTTTTTTCGTGCGCAAAGCCGTAATCGCAATTAAATAGAAAATTAAGAAATGCACCAAATGAAAGAAGCCCAAAGAGCGTTCAGCATTTCCCCAAAAACTAAGATTAAAATCAACACCCAAGAAACAAGATAGTAACATGGCCGCAAAATATGCCAAAATACCATAAGTTAAATAAGACTTCTTTGGACGATAAGCCGGAAATTTAACGATAAACACCACCCAAACCACCAAAAGCACTTCCATTAAAATATTAAAAATCAACTGTTTCGAGGTAATAAACGGAAATAATAAGTTAGAGAAAACCAGTAAAAAACAAATAAAGGATCCGTAGATGCCGTATTTAAGGGTATCTAAATAAGTTTTTGAATTCATATTTTTCTTGATTAATTATGATTTTAAAGTTATAATAGCTATATAATAACAAGATTTTATGATTAAAACAAGATTAAAACAATTAGTCCTATTATTTGGTGATGCGCTATTTTTAGTCATCGCTCTCTATTTGACTATCACTGTGCGCTACCTACAAATTCCACAAGATGAAGTTTTTAGTGTCAACGCTCAAATCTTCAGCTTTATTTTTATAATTTGGGTATTAGTGTTTTATATTAGCAATCTCTACGACTTCCGCGAGCTAAGTTTAAACAATAAATTCCTCTCTCGTTTTTTAAGAAGCACCGCCATTAGCTTTGCCTTGGCCATTATTTTTCTATACATCATGCCTGATACCGGCATTGCTCCAAAAACCAATTTAGTAATATTTACGATAATTTTTAGCTGTTTATTTCTAGGCTGGCGCTACTTGGCTTTGAAGATATTTAAAAAACAGTTACCGAAGATTAACATTGGTATTGTCGGCAATGACAAAAAAGTCGAGGAATTAGTAGCTGAAATAAAAAACAACCCCCACTTAGGCTATGAATTAAAATTTGTGTTAGCGAGCGATAATGAGGAAAATTTAGAAGAACTAATCGCCCGCGACAAAATTAATATTTTAATTTTAGAAAACAATCCAAGCAATAATCCGGGTTTACAAAAAAAATTATTTAACTGCCTACCACTAAAAATTACCTATACCACCCTACCAAATTTCTATGAAAGCATCACAGGACGCGTGCCACTAGAAATAATTAATGAAAATTGGTTTTTGGAAAATCTTAACCTCCACCAAAAGGATAGTTACGAATTTTTTAAACGCTTAGCTGATTTTACTTGCGCAGTAATCTTCCTCATCATTAGTTCCCCGATTTATTTACTCGTAGCTCTAGCGATAAAACTAGACAGTCGCGGTCCGATAATTTTTAGACAATTGCGCCTAGGTCAAAATCACAATCCTTTTACCATTTTAAAATTCCGCACCATGACCGTTTCCAATAATGATCATGCTTTTACTGTGGATGGCGACAAACGAATTACCCGCGTCGGAAAGTTTTTGCGCAAAACCAGACTCGATGAAATTCCTCAATTAATCAATATCATCAAAGGTGAAATGAGCTTCATCGGTCCTCGTCCTGAACGTCCTGAATTTATCGTGAACTTGGAAAAAGATATTCCCTTCTATGCTATTCGCTCCCTCGCAAAACCAGGCATCTCTGGTTGGGATCAAGTATCCGGTGAATACCACAGTGCCAGCACTGAGGATACTTTTAAAAAACTCCAACACGATATTTATTATATAAAAAATAGATCCATTTCACTGGATCTAATTATTCTCGCTAAAACTGTGAAGACGGTTTTATCTTATAAGGGACGGTAAAAATTGACTCAATTTAAACAAGACACGACGCAAGACAAAAAGCTTGGGCAAAGTTAAACCATTAACCGTCCAGGCTTTTTTTAATTCCTGCCAACCGATTTGACGTTGGGCCAGATTGGCACCCGAAGCACCACCATCATACATTTTAACAAAAACATGAGGGAGATATTTCAATTTTATTTTATGAATTTTTAGCAGGCGCAAAATAAATTCGTAGTCACCGGCAATTTTAAAATCAGTTTTAAATAAACCGCATTGCCCATAAACCGCGCGGCGTAAAAACAAGGCCGGGTGCGGAATAATCCAACCATTATTTATTTTAGATTCTCGATATTCTCCGGTGCGCCAATAGCGACTAATTTTGTTAGTATCATCAGAAAAATATTGGATATCACCATAAACCGCGTCAATATTTTTATCAGCAAATTCCCTGGCCACATTTTTTAACACTTGATCGTCAGCAAAAAAATCATCTGAATTTAAAATACCAATTAATTCCCCGCTGGCCATTTCAATTCCTTTATTCATGGCATCATAAATGCCGCTATCTTTTTCGGAGACAAATTTAATATCAATTTTATCTTGATAAGCTCGCACAATCGCCGCTGTCTCATCGCTCGAAACACCATCAACAATAATATATTCCAAATCAGGATAATTTTGCGTCACAACGCTATCAATTGTACGCGCAATTGTTTTAGCGGAATTATAAGTTGGAGTAATTAAAGATAATTTCATAAAATTTATATTTTGTATAATTGTTCATAGGCTGAATAACTGTTGTTCTGTTCAAAACTTTTAACAATTTTGTTTCTAGACTCCCTACCCATATCAATTAATAGCTCATCACTACCAACAATATTATTAATTGACTCGGCCATTTCGGCAACATCACCATATTTTGATAATGATCCATTTATACTATCAACCAACCCGAAAAGAGCTTTAATGTTAAAAGCAACTATTGGCAAACCACAAGACATTGCTTCCATAACCGAAAGTGGCGCCGTTTCTATTGCCGATAAAAAACAGTACAGATCGGCCAGCGAATAGACTTCCGACAAACTTCTTCTATCAGAAATATAACCAAGTTTGATGATATTGTCATAAATAGGAATATCAGCTGATCCAATGACACAGAAAATATAAGGCTGGCCCTCTAAACTTTTTGCTAAACTTAAAAAATATTCTCCACCCTTATTTTTATCATTAAAATTATTAGCCGAGAATAATATTATCTTTTTATCAAGCGGTAGATCATACTTTTTTCTTAATAAATTTTTATCGGTAGCTGGTACAAAAAAATTAGAATCAACTCCATTCGGAATCAAAGCTACATTTTTTAATTTAAATTCAAATTTAGCTTCATCGTACAACCAATTAGCCGGACTAACAAAGGTGATATTATTGAATAATAAAATTATTCTCTTTCGACTCAACATAAATCTAGAAAATACTGGAAAATAATTTTTAGGGTAATCATAATGATTAACACATTTCCCTTTAAGTGTTTTGCAGTGAGAGCAATCCATACTATGAGCCGGTAACCAAGTAAATAACCACTCATCATGGAGGGTCCAAACCACTTTAATATTATTTTTATTTAAATACTTAAGGAGTTTAAAAAAATTAACATAATATCCGTGCAAATTATGAATATGAATCAAATCAAATCTTTCCCTTCTAATAAAATTAATCAACTTAATCGTTGAAAAATAAGTACCGAAACCTTCTAGTCCTAAAAAACGGACTAAAAAAATATGAATAAACATCTCAAGTTTATTACCGAAATAGAAAATTCTAGGATCATTATTTTTTTGCCCACGACCAAAAGCAAAGAACATAGAAAATTTTTCCTTTCCATTAAAATGAAGAAATAAGTCCCGGGCCACCTGAGCAGCCCCGCCCTTATTAAATGTCGTGTTAAGTATTAATATTTTTTTCATTTTTAATTCTATTATATACCCTAATAATTTCTTTAACGCGGTCATCAACCTCGTGACCGTCAACCATCAATCGTTGATAACCGGCCTGAGCAATATTTTTTCTAAGTTCTGGATTGGCCAAATAAAATCTTACTTTATTCAACAAATCATCTTTAGAGCGGAAATAGACTGCCTCTTTATTCTCTGTAAACAAACCATTTAAATCATCGGAATAAACTGACAACATAAATACTTTTGCGGCAATAATTTCAAACACCCTCCTGGTATACGTATCATTATTTAAAGACGATAAAAACACTAAGGCTATCTCAGCACTATTAATAGCTAAGTTATAATCATCCTTTAACGAACTAATTGATCCAAGTTTTTTGATAAAATATTTATAGTGTTTAGACTTTTCCCATTCAGGGCCAAATAATTTTAAATCAATATTTGCGTCCAATAACATTTTAATGTACTCGTCCCGGCCATCATCCTCAAAGTGTCCGATAAAAATTACATCACACTTATATTTATCACTTGGCAAGCTACTAACATTAAAATTATCATTTTTTATATAATAAGATCTTAAGATACTAACTTTTTTATAATTTATCTTTTTATAATCTTCAATATTTTTTTGACGATAAACAAAAATATGATCATACAAAAATGTTCCCGCCAGAAAATGCCGCCAAAAATAAAAAGGATACTTCTCACTAAACGGATCATCGTTATTGTAAGCAAAAACTGTGATACCAAGATCTTTAATTATCTTAACTGTATTTGGTAAAATATGAGTACCGCGATAAATAAACACCAAATCAGGCTTCACTGCCAAAACTTTAATAATAAGATCCTTATTTATTTTACCTATCAATGGTCCAATTCTAAAATGATACTGTATTTTTTTACAAATATTAAAGAATGCGGATAAGTTTAGAAAATTTTTTTCATATGGTGCTTTGCCGAAGTATTGATGCCAAGAAAATTTGTCAGCGTCAAAGCCGAGTCTTATAAAAGATTCATAAATAGCTTTTTCATGAATTTTAGAATGAAAATCACCAACTACTAAAATTTTATTCATAAACGGTAATTATATTTTTCGGCACTCTACATACATAGAATGTTCTGGGTAAACATCTAGATAATCAATATTCGGGCATTCGCCTTGGCGATAGCTCAGTTTAACAATCTTAGTAAAACCAATCTTAGCTAAAATACTTTGCAGATACGCAAAATTGTAATTATGTTTATGGGCGGTAAAATCCCAATTATCAGAAGTATAAAAAAACAAACCTTGCATCTCCTCCACTTTACCCTCTTGATACATGGTCATGGCAAAATCAAGATCTGGCACGACAACTCTAAGTAATCCACCTGGCTTTAAGGCGCGGAAACACTCCTCTAAAAAATGATGGCCATCAACCTTATTTAAATGCTCCAAAAAATGACTACAATATACAATGTCAGTACTATTATCATTAAGTGGCACACCCTTTTGCAAATTGTAAAAATTTAAACCATTTTCTTGAATAACTTTATTATAAGCAGCAAAAGAATAATAGTCCGACGAACCAGCTAATTTATAAAGAATTTTATTTATCCAGGAATTTTTCTTTGAACCAAACAAAGCTGTTAAGCTACCATCAATATTTATCCAACCAGGTAGGCATTGTAAACCACAACCCAAATTAACCTTAACATTAGATTCGCCATTTTTATACTTAACATTTTTATAAAGACAACTAGCAAGGCTAATTATTAATGCTACTATTATTTTTTTGATATTTTTCATAAAATTACAATGTAGGTGTTTTACCTATTACATTTTTTAAAATTCTAATAATCTGGTTACAAATGTTCTTCCCGAATATTAACAATCCAACAACATATACGTAATAATAAGGTGTAGAATTAAAACCCATTTTATTCAAAGCCTTAACGTAAGATAAAAATTTAAAAATTCCCTTTGGCCTCTGAATAGCTAGGCTTGGATAAAAATATCTTGACATATCCCGCACAATAAGAGCTGTGGAATTAATATTATGCTCTTGATCAATGTATTTAGTTATTCTAAAATAGCCCGACAAAAATTTCAGTGAATTATCAATTGTGATTGTTCCGGGCGTATACAAAGCTTTTTCACTTTCAGCATTACCAAACTCTGGTGTGCCTTCATCGTATTGTTGTGTTAAGGGCACATCGAAATAAGCAGCTGGATATTTTAAACAGACTTCCGCCAAAAGATATAACTGAAAAAGCAAAGTGCCATCAAAATCATTTTTTAATAGCGGCAAACACAATTCCCTTCTAATTGTAAACCCGGAAATAAAAACGCTCTTGCGGAACATTTGGACATAAGTCTCTAGTCCTGGAGCAAAAAATTTTGTGCCTTCGTAATAACGAAAGCGTTCTTTCTTATTATTTTTATGTATAAAATAATGCGATTTCAAAATATATCCCAATTCTTCGTGTGCTTGTAAAAATTCAATTAGTTTATTCAGGGCGCCAGCCACAAATTCATCGTCATTACCCATATAAACAACCCACTTCCCTGTAGAATTTTCGATGCAGGCACGCAAGTTTTTATCAAAGCCCAAATTAACTTCGTTTTCAACGTAGTTTATTTTATACTTAGAATTCTGGCTAAATTCACTCACCTTAGCTCTTACTTCTAACATTTTTGGGCTGCGATCTTCACAAATCACAATTTCCACTAAATCTGTGCGTGTAGTATCAATAGTTTTTAAAAGCCGTAACAACTCCTCTGGGCGATTATAATTTGGGATACAAATTGATAAAAACATAAGCTATAAATTAATCAATAATAAAATCATGAGTTTCAGCCCAAAGAGCTAAAACCAACAAACACCACGTCCTGTAATTATCAACAAAAAAATATTTTTTAGCCGCAGAATAAGAAATAAACTTGAAAATTTTATTTTCAGGATTAAGTAGGTATTTTTTCTTAATATCTTGCATCTCGCTATCTTTGAGCCACTCTTTAACTGGGGCGCCAAAACCTTGTTTTTTTCTCGATTTAACCGATTCAGACCACGCCCCCTCATAAGCTCGTCTCAATATTATCTTATCTTGTTTAGTTGATATTTTCAATCTAGCCGGCAAACCAATACAAAAAGAGGCAAAATCAACATCTAAAAACGGTGCTCTTAATTCTAGACCGGTTGCCATTGAGGCGCGATCAGTTTTTACTAAGATATCACCCGGCATATAATCAGTCAGGTCGGAGCAAAAAGCATCATTTATATCACCAGATAAACTCCAACTTGGTTTTACTTTTTCTGATTTAAGATCTAATCCCAGGCTTTTAATTTCATCGTTATTAAAATAAATATTTTGCGATTTATGAGCTTCAAATATATTTTTATCTTTCAATAAGCTACTAGCTCTGGCTTTAAAAAATGCTTGTTCATTACGAATTTTTAATTTAGCCATCACTTTCCAAAAAAATATTTTTAACTCCGGGCTTATAATATTATTTACGTCTGAATTATATAAATAAGTTTTATACCAGTCATAACCGCCAAAAAGCTCATCGCCAGCATCGCCACTCAAGGCCACTTTTACATATTTACTGGCCTCATGTGAAATTAAATAAGTTGGCATATTAGATGAATCGGCAAACGGCTCATCATAGACGTCATTCATTTTTAAAAATGTTTGAGCAACATTATAATCACTTTTTAATTCAACGTGCTCCGTGGAATATTTTTCAGCTATTTCTCGCGCAAACGGCAACTCATTAATTGTTTTTCCAAAACCAAAAGAAAATGTTTTCAGTGGTTGTTTAAATTTACTGGCAACAGCCACAATTGTGCTCGAATCAAGTCCGCCACTTAAAAACACACCGACTGGCACATCAGCCACTAACTGATTACTAACAGCCTTATCTAATAAATCACGGAATTTTACTATAGCCTCAGCTTCACCTATTTCAGTATTAATCACTGGGAGGTTCCAATAACGTTTTATCTCTAATTTACCATCACACAAAGACAAATAATGCGCTGGCAGTAAAGTATAAATATTTTTATAAATTGTTTTACTGGGATGCACATATAAATGGCGCAAATAATGCGCTACTGAGCCTTTATCTAATATTGGCTTCAATAAACCCGTCGCTAAAATTGCCTTAATCTCTGAAGAAAATATAAATTCACCATTATCACCCCAGGCGTAGTAAAAAGGCTTTTCCCCAAAACGATCACGCGCGGCAAAAAGTTTTTTTTCATCATCACTCCAAATAGCAAAAGAAAAGGCACCTGGTAAATAACTGGCCATTTCATCGCCATGTTTATCATGCAAAGCTAAAATTACCTCAGTGTCAGACGATGTTTTAAAATCGTAATCAGTTAAAGTCTTTTTTATATCTTGGTACCCATAAATTTCACCATTAAACACAATAGCCTTTTTGCCATCAGAAGAATACATTGGTTGTTGTCCGGAAGACAAATCAATTATACTTAGTCGGTCGTGCCCCAAAAGACAATTATCAAAAATAGCCCGACCATGTTCATCTGGGCCACGATGATTAAGAGCCAAAATCATTTTATCCAGAGCTGTAACATTTTTATTTGTTTTTTCCCCAACGATGCCATTAATTCCGCACATAAAAATTATGAAATTAAGTCTATTATTTCTAAATATTTTTTAGAACATTTTTCAATTGAGTATTCTGCAACAGCAAAATCGTAAGCTTTACTTGCAATATCTAGGCGCAAATGTTCATCATCCAGTATCTCACAAACTCTTTGCACAAACTCATTATTATCATCTTGTTTAATTAGATATCCGCTCACGCCATTGATAATCATCTCGCGCGGGCCAGAATTACAATCAACAGAAATAACTGGTACCTTACAAATCATAGCTTCAGCTAATACTTGTGGTAAGCCCTCCCATACAGAAGTCAAACAAAAACAATCAGCGCGGGCCATAAATTTATATGGATTACTATTAAACCCTAAAAAGTGAGTCACAGCATCCAACTTTAAATCATTTGCTTTTTTAATCAATGCATCCCTATTCGCTCCCTGCCCTAAAATAATAAGCTCAACGTCTTGTCTCTTTTTTCGAATCAAATCAAAAATATCGAGCAATCGAGAAAAGTTCTTCTGATCGACCAGGCGACCAACCACTATTAAGTATTTTTTATTATCAAAAAAATTAAATTCAGAAACAACCTCTTTTGAATTTAAAATAATCTTATTAATATTTATAGGATTTCTAACTATTTTAATAACATCCGCCCTAACTTTAAAATTATTAACAAAATCAATTTTAATAGCTTCGCTAATTGTAATAAAAATATCACTATAATTATACATTCTGAAAAATACCATCTTAAACATTAACGCCCAAAAAAATGAAAGATTTTGCCTATCCTTAATCGCTAGGCTCGGGAAACAATGCTCTTGAATTACAACTTTGAGATGACGATTAAAAAACTTAGCAAATAAAGCCACAATATTGGTCATCGGAGAAAAACTAATAACGATATCGGTTTTTGATTTTTTACTATAAGCCCGGTATTGCAAAAATCTGTTTATAACTTTTACTTTACCAAAATTGAGCCAACCACGATCCAATTCCACAACTCCTATATCTGAGTTCAATAAATTTCTAAATTTACCATCAGCCAAAAAAACAATAAATTTTATATGAAAATTAGAAGACAAAGAATTGGCGACATTAATTGCTACCATCTGCGCTCCTAGATCATCGAAATTTGGTATAAAAAAATCAATTTTTTTCATAAAAACTATTTAATAATTACCCACTCTTTTGGCAATAAATCCGGCAAAAACTGCAAGTCATCTGCATTGCTCCATTTGTATGGCATAATAACTTTTTTATTAACATTATTATTAAGCCAAGCCGCCCACCAACTAAAAGAACTATTAGAAATTATATTGTGCTTACAATGACTCATAACTGATAATTCCTCAGCATCACTTAAACCACGGTCGCTAACAAATTCCGACCTATTTTTAAATTTAAGGTTATCACTAGCCCAGGAAACGTCATCAGAAAAAATATAAAAAACCGAATCAGGATATTTTTCCTCAAAAAAATTAATCGCCGCCTGATAATAATCAGCCGAACATACTTCATAATCTTTGTTGCCGACATAATCACCGCGCCGAACATGGATTGAAACAGAATTAGTATTAACGATTAAATCATCAATTTCTTTAAATGATTTATTATTAGACCTTATCGTAAAATCGCTGGCAATAATATTTTTATACTCACTAAAATATTTATAACTTTGCCAAAAACCGTCAAAATAATTAATTTTATTTTTATTAGCGACGATCTCATTGTCATATTTATAAAACAACACCTCTTTAACAATAATATCTTTTCCTAAAAATAACCTAAATATCGAATTGATAAAAATAAACATTCCACTTAAAAGTCTATTGGAAAAATGTTTCGCTTTAATATCAAAAGAATTCAAGAGATATTTTCTTTTAGTGTTGTTATTATTTTTACTATAGCTCGACCCGTCCAGTATTAAAGTCTGCTTATATCTCAAACTTAGAGCTCTACCAAAAGCATACTGAAACATCTGATTACCCAATCCGCCGCTAAGCTTTATAACTATCATTACTGTTAAAATTTAACATAAATAATCTATTTTAAACTATCCGCGTAAATTGTATTAATGCCAGTATCAATAACGGGCATATATGAAATACTTTTTAAATATTCATCAAAAATATCATTCAATTTTTTCGCCGAATCATCAATTTTGTATTCCAATGTCTCGACAACCAAATAGCTTGGGCGATATTTTGACCAATCGTTGCTTTTTAAAACATCTAAATCATTACCCTCAGTGTCTATTGTAATAAAGTCAATCTTTTTTCCATTAAGGTGTTTATCAAATATACTGTCCAAACGACAAACTTCAACAGATTTTACTCCTTTTACTCTATGGCCCATTTTTTGGTAATCTTCTGCAATATCCTTAGAAAAAGTCGAAAGAGTATCTTCTTTGAAGTCATAAAAATCCAATTTACCAGGCAGACTGCCAACACCAATATTCAAATTAACATCATTTTTTCTTATTTTTTTTAACTTAACATATTTATCTATATTTGGCTCAATATTTAAACCTCTCCAGCCCTTTTTATAAAAAAAATAAGTGTTGTTAAATTTCTTTGGGTCATTAGCTCCAACATCTACATAAACTCCATAATTCTTATCTTTAAAAAAATTATTTAGTATCAAATCTTCAGCCGATTGACTGTACGATTTCACATGTTTAACAAAACGATTTCTAAAATAACTAGCGTAATTACTAAATTTTAAATATTTATTCATAAATTATATGTTATTTTTATATGTTATTTTTTAAACCAAAAACAGCCGCAACCGTAGTCTTGATTATCAACCAAATCAATTGGTGGATTAATGACTATGTCGCCGTCTTCTTTTCTTGGAATTAAAGCAAATTCTACCAAGCGCAATTCTTTAAAATAATCAATTATCTGAGCATAACTATACACCCGGTGAGCATTAAAAGCCAACTTTGGCCTACCAATAGGAACCACAAAAAGAAGATCACCATTAAAAGCTAAAACTCTTTTTAATTCATTAATTGCTTTAATATCAGCCATGGGATCAATTTTATCACCATATCTGCCAAGCCCAATATGTTCAACAACATGCATACAGGAAAGCGACTTAACCTCATTATTTGCAAAGGGTAAAGATAATAAATCAGCATGATCAGTGGTTAATCCATCAAGAATAACTGCCGCGGGACGATAATCATAAAAATGAACAGGAATGAATGCTGACAAAATTGTCGAAAAATTTAAAATAGAAGAAATATCCACATGAAACTCGGGTTTATTATGAGCTATAATTCTAGCTGCCCAAGCTGGATGATAAATATAATGACGATCAAAACCCGTATTAGCGGTATCTTCACCTAATATTGTATAAGCGTCTTTTATGCTCGGCAAAAAACGACCGTCTAACTTCTTGGCCCTTTTTTTAAACATTTTATAATCATTTACAAATTTAAATATTTTAAAATATTTTTTCCAACTCCAAATCATTAAAATCGGAGCCGTTATTATGCGCGGGGTTTTTTTATATATTTTAGCTAATATTTTTCTAAGCATATTAAAAAAATTATTTTATTATCACTTTATCAAATTTTTCAAGCAAGTTGCTAACACAAACTTCATCGGACATATTTTTCATTACCCAAGACCTTGGTGAAAAATCATCTTTTTTTAAATCATTATTAAATAATAATTTAAAATCAACAAAGTCTTTAAAAAACAATCCGGTCGATGAAGTCAAATATGGGGCTGATGATGAAATATAATTGGCCCCATTTTCAAAATGATAATAACCCGGATTCCAAACAATTGTTGGCGTGTCCATTGTCCAAGATTCTAACAGGCTAATGCCCTGAGACTCTTGCTCCACAAAATGAATCAACAAACAATTTCTATTTAGAGCTTCAAAATATTCGTTAACAGTATATTTACCATAAAAAATAACCTCAACTTTATAACCATTGTCTTCTAGAAATTTTTTACACTCATCAAACATTTTCTTTATAGGACGCTTATAATACATTAAAATATTTTTTTCAATATCGTTTTTTTTATTTGGTTTCCAATATTCAGTATCAACTCCGGCTGGCCAAATATCAATATGATTTTTCAATTCTGGTGCAATTTCAACATACACATCCCGACTCCATTCAGAGTTAACAAGAAACAAATCAATGTATTGTGATTTCACTATACCATGATTATCGGCCGGAGAAACTACTAAATTGGGGCCAACTACAAGCCTCTTTATCAGGCCCTTACGCTTCATTTTAATTGCCCACTTTAAAGCTTGCATTCCACCGGGCACATAAACGGTATCGCCTAGTTCTGATATTTTTCTAGGATTATAATTAAAGTCAGCTCCAATTTTTTGTAAGCCCTCAACCACACTCCTGGTAACGGCATAATGACCGCCGTATTTTTCATCTTTAATAGACTTGCCCTGGATTCTTTTTATCACATTCTGCCCGAATTTCAAAAAATTATATACTCCCGAAACTGGCTTTGTTATAACTGTAATCATATTTTTTATTTTAAAAATAGCGATTGGTACATTAAACGCAATTGCCATCTAACATTTTTAAAAAATATCAAACCAAAAACCATTAACGAATATGATATTAATGTAGCCAACGCCGCACCAGATATTCCCATACGCGGGATTAACCACAAATTTAAAAGCACATTAGCTGCCATGCTTAAAAAATTAATAATAAATAAAATTTTTGTTTTACCTTCAATTATTAAATATTGCGATACCGCAAAACCCATAGCCGTCGCCACTCCCGACCAAACATATATCTGCAACGACAATACTGCCGGCAAAAAAGCGCTACCAAATAAAATATTAATAATCAAACGAGCAAAAATAAAAATGAATAATGAAATAAAAAATGACAAATAAAAAGTCAAAGAATATATCTTTTTTAATCTATTTTCATAAGAATCTTTATTATCTTTTTTAGCGTTAACAATTGCTGGAAAAAGTGAGCCAATTATCGCTGTGGGAATAAAAAGCCAGGCCTCTGATAATTTAGCTGATATAGCATAAAGACCCAAAGAATAATCATTCATCATTTGTTTAATCATAACCTGATCAATTCGGCCATAAATCAACAAAAAGCTACTGGACAACATCAATGGCCAAGATTCTTTAAGCAATTCTTTGGCTAGATTATACTTAAACCGCCACTTTAAAAAAGATAAACCATTTTTTTTATATATAAAGATTAGGCCGAGCGCAAAAAACACAGCATCCACAACATAAAGAGCCACAAAATAAGCCAGGGGTAAATTTAAAAATATAAAGACAATTTTTAAAAGCGATGACAATGAAAAAGACAGCATTTGAATAATAACAACTTTTTTAGCCATCACATTTGATTGGAAATAAACATCAACTACATTTAAAGCTTGCAGGATAAAGGTACTGGCCACAAGAATTAATAAAAAATTATTCGCAGCATTCTCATGCAACAAGAAAATAACAAAAAATCCCAAACAAAAAATCCCTAATAATCCGCCAAAAATTTGCAAAATAAAAGCCGTCCCCATTAAATCATCTCTTTCATTTGGATATTTAATTAACTCTCTAGATAAAAGACTATTTATACCTAAATTCGGAATAAAGGAAAAAAGCCCAACCAAACTAATAATATAATTTAAGGTGCCATATTTTTCCGGGCCAAGATAACGCGCCACATAAGCACTGACGAAAAAGGCTAGAAACATAACAAAAACGCGACTAAAGAACAGCCAGCCAGTATTAGCTAAATATTTTTTAAACCCATTATGACTCAACACCCAATGCCATTTAGCCGGTACAAATTTTTTAATTATTGTAAATAATTTTTCCATTACTTGTTGTAATATTTTTTATACCAATCAATTGTATTTTTCATCCCTTCTTCAATTGAAATTTTTGGAGAAAAGCCCAATTCTTTAACAGATAGACTAATATCAGCAAATGTTTCCTCCACGTCTTCTTTGGGTAACGGCAAATAATCCTTAATTGCCTCTTTACCAACAATCTTCTCAATCAAATTAATAAAATATTCTAATTCTATTGGCTTATTGTTTCCTAAATTAAAAATATTATAACCATTAACCTTATGCGAAGCGGCTATAACACCATCAATAATATCGTCTATATAAGTAAAATCTCTCTTACATTTACCATTATTAAAAACTTTAATCCTTTCATTATTTACAATTGATGCTGTAAACATTAGTGGGGTCATGTCCGGACGACCAAATGGTCCATAAACTGTGAAAAATCTAAGACCAGTGCAATTCATACCATATGTACTATAATACGAATAAGCAATCAATTCATTTGATTTTTTAGTGGCCGCATAAAGCGATAGCGGTTGATCAGTTCGATCATCAACAGAAAAAGGAATTTTTTTATTACCGCCATAAACCGAGCTGCTCGAGGCATAGACAAAATCTTTTATGCCCATATTTTTTGCTTCTTCAATCAAATTGCAGAAACCAACCAAATTGGAATTAATATAAGCCATTGGATTTATCCTGCTATAACGAATACCGGCTTGTGCGGCTAAGTGAAAAATTTTATCTATTTTATTTTCAGACAGCACTTTTTTAACAAAAGCCTGATCACTTAGATCCCCAGCAAACATCTTATAATTTTTATATTCTTCCAAAATACTATTTCTATGTTCTTTTAAAGTAACGTCGTAATAATCATTAAAATTATCAATACCAATAACAAAAAAGCCCTGATCAAGTAATCTCTTGGCCAAGTGAAAACCTATAAATCCAGCCGAACCTGTCACTAAGAATGAATTCATACTTAACGATTAATTAATTATATTATCTACCAGTATTAAACATATTATACCAAACTCCCACCCGAAAACCAAGCTTAAACTACCAGTAGTAACCATTCGTCCTCCTTGGCGGCAATTTCTTTTTGTATTTCAGCTAATTCTTTAATCTTATCATAATCATATGAGCTAGTATTAGCCAAAAAGTATTCATTTAATAGTCTTTCTTTCATTCTCAACTTTTCCAAATCCCGCTCGAGTGAGCGCATTTTCTTTTGGTTTTCTTTCTGCAATAAATATTGTTCCCGGTTAAATTCCTTTTCCACTTCCGGCCGCGTGTCTTTAATATCCTCCAAGCCCAATTGGTGTTCCAATTCATCCACATACTCTTGATAATCATCGCTGCGACGTTTGACGCTACCATTTTTTACTTCGATTAAAGCGGTCGCCACGATACTGGAAAAAGTTCGATCGTGACTGGCGAAAAAGACGGTGCCATTAAATTTCTTTAACGCCAAAGCTAAAGCTTCGGCGGTTTCAAAATCTAAATGACAAGTTGGTTCATCTAAAATAAAAACATCCGGCGCCGACAACAATAAACCAGCCAAAAGTAAACGCGATCGTTCCCCGCCCGACAAAACGCCAATCGGTTTTTTTAGTTCATCATCACGAAATAAAAAATTTCCGGCCATACGCAAAACTGCTTCCGTCTTAAGACTCGAAGACGCAATCGAACGTAAATAAGTTCCAACTTGGTCATTATCATCTAGAGACTCAATGGAAACTTGGTCGTGATGGGCAATTTTAATATTAGAAGCAAAGCGGAATGAACCGGTGAGCGCCGGCAATTCTCCCACCAAAGTTTTGATAAAAGTCGATTTTCCTTGGCCATTTAAACCTAAAATCGCCACCTTCTCCCCAAAACGACAAGCGACATCAATATCATCCGCCACCACTTTTTCACCATAACCAATACTTAAATGACTGGTTTTAAGAACAAAATTATAACGCTTGGCGCAAGGTGTAATTCCAAAACGAACAATCCCGGCACTATGTTCAATGCCGATCCGCTTGCCTTCCAATTTTTTAATACGTCTAATAACGGATTGGGCTTGCTTGGCTTTCGCCGCTTTATAACGATAACGATCCACATACTCCTGTAAATTTTCTTGTTGCTTATCCAAATTATTATTTGCCTTAATCGCCGTCGACAATTTTTGTTCTTTAAATTCTAAATATGATTCAATCCCACCAGCATAATGATAGCAACCATTCTTAGACACTTCCAAAGTTTCATTACAAGTCTTTTTTAAAAACTCCCGGTCATGCGAAATAATCATCAAGCTCGCATTATACGATTTTAAATATTTTTCCAACAACAATAAGGTATTCAAATCGAGATAGTTGGTCGGTTCATCAAGCAGAAATAAATTTGGTTCCACTAGTAGTGCCGCGCATAATTTTAAACGCATACCCCAACCACCCGAAAAACTGCTGGCCGGCATGTTTAATTTATCCAAATCAATTTGGAACTTCGAAGCTAATTTACGAATTTGCCAGTCCTCTTTTTCGCCGTGGCGCCGTAAATAATCAAATGCACTTTCCGCTTCCACGAACTTTTCATTTTGACGCAAATAACCGACAATCGTACTTTTCCCCACCGTGATACGACCGGAATCAGCATTTTCTTCATTAATCAAAATTTTAAATAAAGTTGATTTCCCAGCACCATTGCGACCAATCACGCCGATTTTTTGATGATCATAAACGGTAAAAGACAGGTCCGAAAAAATTTTCTGACCGCCGTAACTTTTAGCGAGCTTATCGACTTGAAGTAATATTCCCATATCCTACTAATTTAGCGGAAAAGTCGGCTTTTGTCCAATATTTTTCCATATTTTTCGCAAATTGACAGGAACGTGAAAACGGCCTATACTTTTAGTAGATAGATTTAGTCGTTCATTTTAAAACAAAATGCCATGGATAAGTACGACAGAAAACGCTTCAAAGATAACTCTAAAAAAATCTTAGATGAAGCTGAGGATGATTTACCACCAATCATCAATTACCAAGATAAATACATGTATAATTTAATGAGAAAAAACGAACAAATACACATTGTTCAACCAATAAAAGTTGTTGCTGATATTTTATTAAAACACGGTCCATGGCGTGTAAGCTAAAAAAACAAAAAAACCGACCCTCAGGCCGGTTTTTTCATTTTTTTCCGTCATCCTCGCGTCGGCGGGGATCCAGGATTATTTCTTATAAACGATATGAGAATCGTCAAAGTAGTTACGGTTATTGAAGTAGTTATCAGTTGTACTGCTAATTTTCTTCATCATAGCTACAGCTTCGACTGGAAAATCACCGGCCGCTGTTTCGTCAGATAACATCACAGCATCAGCGCCATCAAAAATAGCATTTGAAACGTCGGCTACTTCCGCACGAGTTGGACGTGGATGATCCATCATAGAGATCAACATTTGAGTCGCCACGATCGCTGGTTTATTGTGCCAGTGAGAATGACGGATTAAATTCTTTTGCACGATTGGTAATTCTTCAAGTGGAATTTCAATACCTAAATCACCCCGAGCTACCATCACGCAATCCGAGTTACGAATAACTTCGTCGATATCATCTAAAGCTGTCGCGCGCTCAACTTTAACCACGATTTTAATACCAGAATCACCTAGTAATTCACGTAATCTTTTTACATCTTTACCTGTTTGCACAAAAGACATAGCGATAAAATCAGGTTTAACTTTTAAAGCGAATTCGATATCGGCTAAATCTTTTGGAGTTAGAACGTCACGGTTTAAAATAGTTTTTGGAATGTTAATACCTTTACGAGACATTAAAATACCACCACGAATTACTTTGGCATAAATTTTACTGTCCTCAACTTTAACGACTTCCAATTCCAAGGCACCATTAGCCAAAAAGAATGGGTCGCCAACTTTCATATCTTTAAATAATTCTTGATCGTCGATTGGAACTTCCATGTTATCAATACTACCTTCACCGATAACAAAAGCGTAAACTTCACCATCTTTCATTTCAATCTCGTGCGCTAATTTACCAATACGGATACGTGGACCTTGTAAATCAAACATAATTGTTGTTTCAAGACCTGTTTCCGCTTTAATTTTAACTAAATTTTCTTTAATACGATCATACTGTTCGTAAGTCGCGTGGGAAAAATTGACACGAATGATGTTGGCACCAGCCTCAACCAATCTCTTTAAAGTAGCATACTCTTCTGACTTCGGACCAATTGTGGCCACAATTTTTGGATTCATAAATATAAAAAATATTATTCACTAAAATAAATAATTATTTTAAGTGAACAAATTAATAAAAAATTAATTAATATCAGTTTGGCGTAAAGCCGCAATCCGTTCATTAATCGGCGGATGCGTCATCAATAACTTTGAAAACCAAGAAACAGAACCATCAGCTCGATCACTTTTAAACGGTGAAGCAATATACAAATGCGCCGTAGCGCGATTAGCCACTTCCAACGGTTCACTATCAGCCGAAATCTTCTCTAGAGCTCGCGCTAATCCTTCCGGATAGCGAGTTAAGAGAGCCGCACTAGAATCAGCTAGAAACTCACGTTTACGCGAGATTGATAGTTGAATCAAATAAGCAAACAACGGGGCCAAGATTGATAACACAATCGCTACCACAGTAATAATCATGGCTAATTGCCCGCCGCCTTCGCGATCATCATTACGACGACCACCAAAGAAACTCCAGCGGCGAAACCAATCGGCCAGTAACACAACTGTACCAACCAAAACCGTCACAATAGTAGAAAGCAAAATATCACGATTACCAATATGAGAAAGTTCATGCGCAATCACGCCTTGAAGTTCTGCCTTTTCCAGTTTTTGTAATAATCCGGCAGTCACCACAATCACGGCGTGTTCAGCATTACGACCAGTGGCAAAGGCGTTCGGAGCCGTATCATCTATAACATAAATTTTTGGGATTGGCAAGCCAGCGGTAATACAAAGGTTCTCAACGATGTGAAAAAGATCGCGATTATTATCATGATCAATTTCATGGGCGTCGCTCATCGCCAACACAATTTTGTCGCTCCACCAATAACTGATAAAGCTAGAAACCACACTAAAAGCAAAACAACCCACCAAAATTGCTGGTTCATTCATGGCTAGGCTAAAAACATAGCCCACCAACATGATAAAAACAAAAAACAAAGACATGAGCCACCATGTCTTGCGGACATTAGTGGCGCTTTCTTGATAAAGAGTCATAGGAAATAATTAGAATTTAATGGCAATTGGCTCGCGTTGTTTTTCATCGCTTAACTCAAAGAAAGTTTTAGCAGTGAAACCAAGCATGTTGGCCATGATATTAGTTGGGAAAACTTGTAATTTAGTATTGAAGTCACGCACATTACCATTGTAAAAACGGCGAGAAGCCATGATTTTATCTTCCGTATCAGCTAATTCTTTTTGTAATTCCAAGAAATTAGTATTCGCTTTTAAATCTGGGTAACTTTCAGAAACCGCAAATAAAGTTTTCAAAGTAGAACTTAAATTGTTTTCCGCTTTAATTTGCTCGGCAGTGTCTTGACCATAGTGAGCACTCATCGCGCTAGCGCGAGCGGCGGTAACTTTTTCCAAAGTTTCGCTTTCATGAGTCGCATAACCTTTAACAGTTTCCACTAAATTTGGAATTAAATCATAACGACGTTTCATTTGCACATCCATATCAGAAAAAGCTTCTTCGACGCGATTTTTTAAAGTAATTAAACCATTATACATCCCGGCAATAACAGCGCCGATAACGATAATGCCCCCAAAAATAACCCAAGTAACGTTTGACATAAATTTTTATTTCTTAGTTTTTAAACATTGATAGTTTAGCAAATTTTCCCAAAAAAATCAAGTTTGGGTAATAAAAAAGCCGGGAGTTGTTTAACTCACTCGGCTTATAAAAATTTTATAGTTTATTTAACTCTTGTTGATACAGAGCAATAAGTTCATTGTACTTCTTGATTTCTAAAACAATAATGTCTTTAGAAACTAATAACGACGGCAACAACCAAGTGTAATCATCGAAATCATTGTAAGGCATCTTTTTAAATTCCGCCCTTAACCGTTCTTTGTAAAGATGAACTAAGGGTAAAGATTTTTCAATTAACCCTGGATCAACACCGTCAGCCTTTAATTCAAGTTCAACTTTATTAAGATCGACAAAATGTACGGACAGATTAAAGCATTTGGTACAAAATTTAATCCATACTTCAGATTCAAATAAATTACATATCACTTCATATTCCTCTTTAAATAATAGTGTTTTTTGGTGACAATCAATTATTTTGGAACATGTACTTATTTCGTGTTTTAGCCACTTTTTAAAATGACTTTTAACCGGCCACAAGTATTTGAGAACATAATAAATAAAAAAAGTGGAGCTAAGCAATAATGAAATTGTTAACCAAGCGTCCATCATTGAAGACCAGGGCATTTTTCCGCCAAAAATATAATTGGAAAATGCCACCAGAAATAAAACAACAAAGCAGCTAAAAAAAATAAGAATAGCTGAAAAAAGTGAGAACAACAAGACGTCACTCAACACCCCTCTTAAAAATTTATTTTTCATGGTAAACGATATTAAAGGTTAGACTTATTAAATTTTTAAACAACAAACTTATCCTCAAGCTACCACGAAAAAAATGAAATGTCAATAAAAAAAGCTCCAGGTTTTAACCTGGAGCTTTTCTATTTTTCAGAGATTAATTCTTCTTTAAACCCAATAAAATCTTCCCTTCTCCCAATTTAACTTCGCGGGATTCTAAATCTGCTGGGATTTCAGTGACCACATTAATATTGTCACACAAAGTATCAGCTTTAACTTCGTCACCAAGCTTATTGATTAATTCCTGGACTTCCTCGGAAACTTGAGCTAAATAAAGATCCGCTCGATCACCAATCGACAAATTCAAATCTTTGCGGGCCAAGTTTACAAAACGCACCAATTCCCGTTTCAAACCTTCCTGTTTTAATTCTGGAGTAATATTGGAATCTAATTCTACCACCAAATCATCGCCAGCAACTTTCCAAATCAAGTCTTTAATATTTAATTCGTCTTTAATTAATTCGTAGTAATAACCACCGTCAATAAATTTAGTTTCTGGTCCGGTCACAGTCGCACTCGCTAAAATTTGGCGAACCTTAATTCCAAGTTCATCACGTTTAGCAAAACCAATTTCCACCACGCGGCGCACTAAATCCATCTTATGCAAAATCATCGCGTCGTCAGCGTTATCCTCACTAAACTTTGGCCAAGATTCTAAATGCACTGATTTATCCGCGCTAGTAAAATTATGAGTCGTCACTTTTTGCCACAAATTTTCCGCCATGAACGGCATAAACGGTGCCATCACTTTCGCCAATTCACTTAATACTTTTTTAGTAGTCGAGAGAGCTGCCATTTTATCAGCCAAGTCATCGGATTTGAAACGATCCCGACTGCGACGTAAATACCAAGTCGAAAGTTCATCGACAAAATCAGTAATCGGACGCATGGCTTTATTTAAATTATAAACTTCCATGGCGCCAGTCACTTCTTTAACTAGATTATTTAATTTAATCAAAATCCAAGCATCTAAAACATTAGTGCTATTTAAATTCTCATCAATATTACTTTCCGCTTCAGCATAAGTTTCGTAGAATTTATAGACATTCCACAAAAGCATAATATTTTTACGCAAAGATTCTTGCACACCTTTTTCCGAGAAATTCAAACTCTCCGCCACCACGATTGGTGAAGATAAAAGATAAGCGCGCAAAGCATCAGCACCGTATTTATCCATCACCAAGGCTGGATCAGGATAATTTTTTAAGCGCTTGGACATTTTTTTACCATCTTCCGCTAACACAATACCGTTCGCGATCACATTTTGGAAAGCGTGCTTCCCTTTTAAGCCACCGGAAATAACATGCAAATAATAAAACCAGGTTCGGGTTTGATCGATACCTTCAGCCACAAATTGGGCTGGGAAGTTTTCTTCTAAATGTTCTTTGTTTTCAAATGGATAATGTAATTGAGCATATGGCATAGAACCACTTTCAAACCAACAATCAAGCACATCCGGCACGCGTTTCATTTCGCCACCGCAAGATTTACATTTAAAAGTAATATTATCAACCACATCTTTATGAATATCATCAACTTTGACGCCACCAAGTTCTTCGAGCTCAGCAACACTAGAAACAACATGACGCTCACCGCAAGCGCATTCCCAAATTGGAATAGCACTCGCCCAAAAACGTTGACGAGAAATTGACCAATCACGCGCGCCTTCCAACCAATTGCCAAAACGACCATCTTTTAAATGATTTGGTGACCAATTAATTTCTTTAGCTGATTCTAATAATTGTTCTTTAATTTTAGTCACCGACACAAACCATGAAGAAGTCGCATAATTAATTAATGGTGTATCACAACGCCAACAATGTGGGTAACTATGTTCGTATTTTTCTTTTTTAAATAATAATCCACGACCCGCCAAATATCTAATCACTTCAATATCAGTGGTCATATGATCACCAGCTGGCTTCACATTCAAACCGGCAAAATCAATCGCTTCCGCTTTAATCGCACCATCCATTCCAACATGTTGGATGAACGGTAAATTATTAGCCTTCCCCAAATTCATATCATCCTCGCCAAAAGCGGGCGCAATGTGCACGACACCAACACCGTCAGTCGTCGTCACAAAATCAGCCCCGTAAATTTTCCAACCATTTTCCCTGTTTTCAATTTTGGCGTCATTTACGTAATAATCAAAAAGCGGTCGGTAAGCTTTACCGACTAATTCAGCACCAGGAAACTCAGTCAAAACTTCTAGTGGTTGTTCTTTAAAAGTTTCCAATAATCTTTCTTTAGCTAAAATTAAAATATCTTCTCCAGATTTAACTTTAACATATTGAATTTCTGGTCCAACAGCAAGCGCCACATTACCAATTAAAGTCCATGGGGTAGTGGTCCAAGCTAAAACAAAAGTTCCTGGTTCGTCGATTAATTCAAATTTAGCTGTAGCTGACAAATCTTTAATATCACGGTAACCTTCGGCTACTTCGGATTGTGATAAAGTGGTTTCACAGCGCGGACAAACATGCATGGAACGATAATTTTTGTAAATCAAATCTTTGTCCCACAATTGTTTAAACACCCACCACACCGATTCCATGAAATTTAAATCCATAGTGCGATATGGGTTGCTGGTATCCACCCAACGACCAAGTTGCGCCGCGACTTTATACCACTCATCAGCGTAAGTGGAAACTTTAGAACGGCAAAGCGCATTAAATTTTTCAATACCCAAATCTTCAATATCTTTTTTAGTTTTCATGCCCAATTCCTTTTCGACAATATTTTCAATTGGTAGACCATGACAATCCCAACCCCAGCGACGAGCCACATGATAGCCATTCATCGTAAAATAACGTGGCACAACATCTTTCATAATCTGACCGACGATGTGACCATAGTGCGGTGTTCCAGTGGCAAACGGTGGGCCATCATAAAAAACATAGTCACCGTGTGGCGCCTCCTTTTCAAGTGATTTTATAAAAGTTTGGTTCTTCTCCCAAAAAGCTAATACTTCAGATTCCATTTGTGGAAAAGAAACGCTATTTTGTTGGTTATTTTCGGCCATATTGTTATTTTTACGTTATTTTTAGGTTATTTTCTAGATTATAGCAAGATTACTGGCGATATTGCAAATCATCCGACGGACGATGTGGTTTGCCAGTTTCCACCACTGTATCTTTATGTTTAGGTGTGAAAATTCGAGTTAAAACTGAGGTTAGAATAAAATAGATCAAAATAATTATTAGGAGCCCAATAAACATAAAACCACCAGTGTAATTAAAATAAGCTAACCACGGCGAGGTGCCAAAAAAGCCTTTTATTGATGGTAATAAGAAAATAGTGTTAACTGCTTCCGTTACCGTAAAAGATTCCTTCTGTCCCACCACCAAAACATATTTTCCAGTATAGTCAGGACTATGAACGGTTATAAAATAATCACCCGCGGCGGCCATTTGCTTGACTTCCGGTCCTTGCAAATAATTATCGCCGGCAAAGGGTTCAAAAAATGGAGTCCAAGAAAAAATTTTACCATTCAACTCTTTAAACAATTCATCCTTGCCACCATTATCATATTTAATTTGCACTGACTTATCAGTTTTTACTCCTGGAGAACTTGGTACTAAAATCGAGACATACAATTCCTGTGGAGTATCCAAATGAAGACTAAAAAAAGCCGGACCATTTTTTAATTCACCATAAAAAGCTTGCGACACGTCCGGTTGCGAAATTTCAATCACCGAGCCATCATTCGTCAATAAACGCGGCGCATGCGCGAGTGCCGGCGAAGCATAAAAAAACGAAGCGATCGCCAAAAATAACATCCAAGTTTTTATCTTTTTTTTCATAGGAAATAATTAATATTATATTGGCATTATAACATAATTCAGCCAAACAAAAAAGCTCGCCTGAAGCGAGCCTTAGCCTTATACAAAATTATTCAATTCCCTCTACCTCTAAAAACTCCTGACTAATAACTGTATTTTGATCAGCGAAAAGCAATTTTCCGGTAAACTTTTTTCCAGCTAAAAGTAGCGGTAGCCAATATTCATCATCCGGCCACATATCGGCAAACGGAATTTCATCAACATGAAACCATTGTGGTCGCATTTCTTCGCTCTCCACCGGCTCGCCCAAAAAATCATTAGCTTTAAAAATATGAACTTCCAAAATTTCCGGATTACCCACAAACTCAAATTCCACAAGACCAACTTTTTCCACATCAACTAATTCCACGCCAGATTCTTCTTGCATTTCCCTTCTAGTCGCCATTTCAATTGACTCACCTGGTTCTAATTTACCACCAAAACCATTCCATCTCCCCGCACCAAAGCCACGTTTTTTCATCCCAAGTAATACTCTTGGGTGTTGATGAACGATGCACAGTGTAAGAATTTTTTTCATGATTTTATTTTAATTTTCGCAAAGCCCTCACCAAGCCTACCGTATCCGAAGCTGGGCGAAACTTTTAAAAAAGTTCGAACGTTAGTGAGATCTTTTTTCAAAAGTTTTGCCAGACTTCACCCCACATGATTAACGGCATTCTACCGGAGATTATGAAGAACGAATAATTATGATTAATTAAAATAACCATTTTCTTAATATTCGGTCACGTCAATTTTTATAATCTAATCGGTGTAATTTCGCTTCGTCTTAAGACTTCGCTTTCTTTTGTGATTTTAATAGCCTGTGTGAAGCGTGCAAACCTTTTTGAAAAAATTTCGCTAACACTCAAATTTTCCAAGAAAGCTTCGCCCGCTTCAGGTGCGGTATTTTATAAGAGGGTTACGGTAATTAATTTAAAACACTTTTTTTTAATTCCACCACCTCATCAGCTTTTTCGTAAATTTCACCTTTGCCTAATTTATATAATAAAGGAATTACGCCACATTTCACGCATTCGCCCCAATTACATTTACCGCCATTCTTTTGCGAGAGCTCGCGACACATGGCAGTTTCTTTAGCAAAAATTTCTTCAGTCATATTT
Source organism: Candidatus Falkowiibacteriota bacterium (assembly GCA_037137655.1). Lineage (GTDB taxonomy): Bacteria > Patescibacteriota > Patescibacteriia > Patescibacteriales > UBA12465 > JBAXJX01. Next base: position 171,202 of record JBAXJX010000001.1, on the reverse strand, counting down.
TTTCTAATTAAAAATCTTCCTGTAATTATCAATAAAAAATCTTTCAAAATTACCAGCACTACTACTTTGGTAATCTTCAAATAAGTTCCAAATCTTCTCAGCTAAAATATCTCTGCTGTATTTATTATAATATTTATCAACAACTTCTTCACTGCTTAACAATTCTTCTACATTACCAGCCATCGCAACCCCTTGTTTTTGCTCCTGATCAAGCATTTTTTGTAAATCAATTTTACTCAGTGATAACAATCTCTTTTTAAAATTTTCTAAACTTGGCTTATTATCTGGCTGAAAACCAGTATGATATGTCCGGATAATTTCTTCGGTTAATATACTTAATGGATATTGATAACTTTTCAGTTTATCTGGACATAAATCTAATATTACTTTTCCCTCATCTTCACTTAATTCTATCTTTTCAATAATTGGATTAATAATACTATGAAGAAATTCGTGAATTTCATTCACTTCATTGCCGTTCTCAGCATTAATATAAAAAGTTTTACCAACTTCTATGCCGCTGCCGGATTGTTTTTTCTCCAAAGGGTTTGTTGGCAAATAAACAACCTTCTTAATTTCAGATGATTGTGGATTAAAAAAATTAATAGCTTCATTTATCTTTTTCTTAAGCTCTGAAAATCTTTCACTTCGTTGATCGATGTTAGTAGCAACAAACTTCCTGGTTTCTGCAAGATCAAAACTTTGTTTTGCTTTTCGATAAAAATTATTAAATTTTGAAAATAATTCTTTTACATCTTCTTTGTCAAAACCTTTATATTTAATCATTTGATCAATAATAAAAGATTGCATCTCATCATCTTTTTCAACGGCAAACGCTAACCATCTCAGCGTTTCATCGTTTTCATCAGTTAACTCTCTTATTTTATTGTATAAATCTACCAAATCTTTATCTAGATGAATATTTTGTTCTCTTATTTCTTTAGCGATTTTTTCGTCCTGTTCATTACCCCAACTATTATCTATAGTTTTTGAAACAGTATAAAAAATAATACTCGATTCAACATCAGCAAAATTTCCAATTTCAAAATTAGGATTAAATCTTTCTTTTTGTTCTATTTTATTAATTCCACTTTCAATATTCATAAATTTTATTTCCCACAGACGCATACAAGTGCTTCACACTTACGCGCCACAGCACTTCTTATATTTCTTCCCACTACCGCAAGGGCAAAGATCGTTGCGACCAACTTTTTCGCCGTCTTCATCTTTCGCTTTTTCGTGGACCAAATCAATATTTTTATGAGAGTGTTCTTCGGTCATTGTTTTTTCTGGAGCATGATAAGTTACTGCTTTCACCTCGTTGTTATTCGCTAACATCGCGAGTGATCTTTCAGAAAAACCATCAACCGCTTCAGCTGTTTTATAAATCGAGTAAACTACTTGTTTTTGAATCGCATCATTTAAACCGCGATATAACATGTAGGCTTCTTTTTTATATTCCACTAATGGATCACGTTGACCGTAACTGCGTAAACCAATGCCACGACGCAAATAATCAATTGATTCCAAATGTTCAATCCACAATGTATCAATCGAACGAATTAAAATTCCTTTTTCCACATCGGAAAAATTAAAGCCAGCCGCTTTAAACGCTTTAATCATTTCATCGTATTGCGCCTTCGCTAAATCATCAATATATTTAATAATTTCTTCGCGAGTTTTAAATTTCGCAATCTCATCTTTAATATCTTTAACGTTAAAAATAGTTCTGACTGTCTCGGCAATTTCCTGTAAATTCCATTCACTAGCATTTTCTCCAGCGGTATGAAAATTAACCACATAAGCAATTTCATCCGCCACCATCGCTAAAACAATGTCCGACAAAGTCTTCGCTGAGGCATCGATTTCAGTTTCAGTTTTAAGTTCTTTTTGCGCTTCCACGATTTCCAAAATTTCACGACGCTTACGATAAATCGCCTCACGATGCTTGTTAATGACATCATCATATTCCACTAAATGTTTACGGATATCAAAGTTATTACCTTCCACTTTTTTCTGCGCGGCTTCAATCGAATTAGAAATCATCTTATTTTGAATCGGCATATCTTCTGGCACTTTCAAAGTCGCCATCAATTTTTTCATGCGATCACCACCAAAAATACGCATCAAATCGTCATCAGTCGAAATATAAAATTGAGATGAACCTGGATCACCTTGACGACCAGCGCGACCACGCAACTGATTATCAATACGACGTGATTCATGACGTTCGGTACCAATCACGTGTAAACCACCCAAAGCCCGAACAGCTTCTTGCTCTTCTTTAGTTGAAGGACTGCCGCCTAAAATAATATCCACACCGCGACCAGCCATATTTGTCGCTAAAGTAACGGTGCCTAATTTTCCGGCCTGCGCAATAATTTCCGCTTCACTAAAATGGTTTTTAGCGTTTAACACATTTGGACGCAAACCTTCACGTTCCATACGATCAGCCAAAACTTCATTTTGTTCAATCGAAATTGTACCAATTAAAACTGGTTGGCCAAGCGCGTGACGTTCTTTAGTGTCGGCAATTACCGCTTGAATTTTTCCTTCCTCGCTGCGATAAATTAAATCTTGATTATCCTCACGCACCATTGGGCGATTAGTTGGAATAACAATTGTTTCTAAGTTATAAATTTTATGAAATTCTTCCGCTTCAGTGACAGCTGTTCCAGTCATACCGGACAACTTTTTGTACATGCGGAAATAATTTTGAAAAGTAACGGTCGCTAGTGTTAATGACTCTCGTTGCACTTCCACATTTTCTTTCGCCTCAATGGATTGATGCAAACCTTCACTATAACGACGACCCGGCATTAAACGGCCAGTAAATTCATCCACGATCACAATCTCCCCGTCTTTTACCACGTAATCGCGATCTTTTTTAAACAAGACGTGAGCTTTTAAAGCTTGTTCAATGTGATGCACTTCTCTGATACCAGCTTCAATATAAATATTATCCACGCCCAACCATTTTTCCATTTTAGCAATACCAGCTTCAGTTAGTGTTGCGGCGCGCATTTTTTCATCAACATTATAATCTTCATTTTCTACTAAGCGACTAACCAGTCCGGCAAATTTAAAATATTTGTCAGTTGATTTTTCAGCCGCACCAGAAATAATAAGTGGTGTCCGCGCCTCATCAATTAAAATCGAATCGATTTCATCGACAATCGCATAATAAAATTCTCGTTGCGCCATTTGCGGTAATTCTGAAACCATATTGTCACGCAAATAATCAAAACCAAATTCATTATTTGTACCGTAAGTAATATCACAAGCATAAGCTTCTTGGCGAGAAATCTTTTTGAAATTTTTCAAGCGATCATCAAATTGAGTATCGTCTATGTATTCCGGATCATAAGCAAAAGCCGCGTCATGAACAATAACACTCGTCGTTAATCCTAAGGCATAATAAACCGGGGCCATCCAACCAGCACCAACACGTGACAAATAATCATTCACGGTCACTAAGTGGACACCACGACCAGCCAAAGCATTTAAATATAACGGTGCAGTTGCCACCAAAGTTTTACCTTCACCGGTTTTCATTTCGGCAATTTGACCACGGTGCAAAATAATACCACCAACGAGCTGCACATCATAGTGACGTTGTCCTAAGATACGTGAAGCCGCTTCTCGCACCAAAGCATAAGCCTCTGGCAAGATGTCATTTAACATTGTTGCCTGCTCTTCGATGCTCTTACCGGCTAATTTAGCCTTCAAAGCCAAAGAAGCGTCTTTAAGTTCAGAATCGCTTTTCGGTTTTATACTGGCCTCTAAATCATTAATCTTTTGGACAGTTGGTTTTAAGGATTCAACTACTTTTTTATTGGCGTCGCCAAATATATTTGCTAATATTCCCATAGGTTTAATTTAAGAAAATAATTAAGTTTTATGGATTCAGTATAATACAATTAAAAAATAAAATACATATTGACAAAAATTAATAAAAATTATAACAAAAAGGAGATTCTAGACTAGAATCTCCTTTTATCTTTTTGTTGTAAATGCAATTAAGCGCGGTTATGTTTGTCAGCCAATTTTTCTTTGTGTTTCTTAATCATTTCCGCCAAATGATCTTTTACTTTATCAATCGCTTTTTCAATATCATCAGTTGTTTTTTCGACACTCAACATGATGTGTGGCAATTCTAAATTAACTTCAGCGCGATAGATATTACCGCTATGTTGTTCGCCACCAACTTTTTCCAAGATTACATCACAATTAAGTGGTGTGCTATCGATAAATTTTTCCAACATGTCCATTTTTTCTTGGACATAATCCTTAACTTTGTCATCTAAATCTAAATGGATTGCTCTGATTTTAATATCCATACTTTTTTTATTAGTTTATTAAATTATTTAAAAAATTTTAAAATATCTTTAAAAGTCACCACCAAAACCAACAACATCAACAAGGCAAAGCCAATGTTATGCATCACCGTTTCAAGTTCCCTTTTTACTGGGCGACCCTTAATCTTTTCAAATAGTAAAAATAAGGCTCGACCGCCATCAAGCGCTGGAAACGGAATAAAGTTGATAACGGCTAGATTTAAGGAAAGGAGCGCTGCAAATTGTAATAGATACGAGAAACCCATACGGGCCGCCTGACCGGTAATAGTAGCAATACCAATCGGACCAGCTACCTGACCAGCCATAGAAGCGCCGCCAAACAAACTAGCAATTAAAGCTCCGAAAGAAACAATAATCATCCAAAGATAAATAATCGCATCCTTTGATCCATACCAAAATGCCAAGTACCATGGATAACGCACAACTGAAGCCGAAGCCATGGAAATACCGACAATATTTTTATTGTAATCCTTACTCCAAGTTGGCGTCACATAAATATCTTTATATTGACCAAGATGCTGTAAACCAATCATCATTTGTGAAGTCCCAGCGGCCGTAATTAAACTTTGAACTTCTGTTTCACTTTTTACATCATGACCATTAACTTTCAAAATCGCATCGCCAGCAGTAATTCCTGCTTTAGCCGCCGGAGAATCTTTAGCCACGTCCATAATTTGAACATTAGATTCAGTCACGATTGCTGACTTCGGCAAATTTTCACTAGAATGTGGCAAGCCAATCATGTAACCAAAAGATAATAAAGCCATGGCTAAAATCACGTTCATTGTTACACCAGCCGCTAGAATTAAAAATCTCTGCCAAATCGGACGACTAGCAAAACTATCTTTATCACTCGCATCATCGCCATTCTCACCCTTGATTTTAACAAAACCACCAAGTGGAATAGCATTAATGGAGTAAACCGTATCTTTCGCGTCAGTCACTTCTTTGCCGCCAACTACTTTTTTCCATTTATTATTCTGGTCCTTATAAAATCCGATGACGCGTGGTGGAAAACCAAAACCGAATTCACTCGCACCCACACCAAATTTTCTGGCTGTCAAAAAATGACCCAGTTCATGCACAAAAACCAATAAAGATAAGACCAGCAAAAATACTACAATTGTAAAAATCATTTATTTAGGGATTAAATCTCCATTATTTCCGCTTCTTTCTTGTCGCGCAATTCTTTAACTTCTTCGTTGCGAGATGAAATTTCTTCATCTAATTCCTTTAAGTAACGGAACATAATATCTTCATTAATATCGTGAGCTTCTTTACCGGCTTCGATTTCAGTTTTAATTTCATCACGAATTTGGCGTAAAGCGATTTTTGCTTTTTCCATTTTTTCATTACATTTTTTCACCAAATCCTTGCGGTTTTCCTCAGTCATCGCTGGAATTGTGATTCTAATTTTATCACCTTCATTAATAATACCAACTCCAAGGTTAGCTGCAACCAAAGCTTTTTCAATATCTTTACCCACACTTTTATCCCAAGGTGTAATTGTCATACTGCGAGAATCAGCCACAGCTACATTAGCCAAACCATTAAGGGGTGTATGCACGCCGTAAGCTTCAACGCTCACACCATCAAAAATAACTGGATTAGCCCGACCAGTACGCAAAGTCGCTAGGTCTTTTTTAAAATGTTCGATTGCACTAGCAATATCCTCTTGCTTAGCTTGAATATAATTGTTCATAGTTTTGTTATTATTATTTCTTAATTTTTTTAATACCCATATAGATTATATTAGTATCTTTCGAATCTATCAATAGCGAGCTGCCAGCTAGCGATGTTGGCAAAGCTTTAGTAATCCAAGTGTTACCACCATCAACTGACTTATAGAACGTCGTATCAGTTACATAATAAATCTCTTTAGAATTCTTTGGGCTAACAGCAATCGCATTAATTTTAGTTTCACTTTCTGGAGTCACTAAATTTATCTTAGTCCAAGTTGCGCCACCGTCGCTTGATTTTAACAATATCTTTTCGCCGGCTAAAAACATTGATGAATCGGAATCAGAAAAAACCAAACCTTTAAAATTAAAGCCCAAATTATAATCTTTTAGTGAAGCGTTCAAGTCTAGCCAATTTTTACCATCAAATTTATTTTGATAATTAGAAAGATCATTAAGGTTCATCGAATCGCTAGAATTAAAACGGAACAAACCATTTTTAGATGAGGCGACATAAACCACACGGCTATCATTAGGAGCAATGAAAATTTTAGCCACACCGTCAGTTAGACGTTGAATAGTTTTCCAACTGCGGCCATAATCCAAACTCTTCATAACCTCACCACGTGAAGTTCCAAGGTAAACGCTCTTATTATTATAATGATCAACGGCCACAGCATTAACAGTTACAGCTGGATTGCTATCAACATAAATTTCACTCCAAGTACGAGCACAATCACTACTCTTGTATAATTTATTTTCAATCGCCGCGTAGATATTACACTTGTCCAGTGCATCAACCGCGACATCGGCAATGGTTTTTTGGGGTAAACTCAAAACCTCATTCCAACCATTGTTAACATTGTAAGTATAAAACAAACCTTTTTCTTCTGTCGCCAAATAAATCGCTGCATTGTCACTTGGATCAGCTTTTAACTCATTAACATTAACACCACTGATCGACCCGGGGTTACCATAAGCCGATGGTTTGGCGGACATATATTTGAAAGCTTCTCCTTTGTTTGGTGACACAAAAACACCCGCCAAATCATTAGAGGTTTTAGTGGAAGTATTAGTTTGAATATTAATACCGCCGCAACCAGCCAAAAATAAAGCCGGTAAAATCACTAGTAAAATCTTCGCTTTTTTGTTAAACATATTTTTTAATTAAATATTTATCGCAATATATTCTAAAACATTTTTAGGTGTCACATTGGCCGCTAGATAAGTCTTGGCCTTTTTGAAAACTGGGAAAAAACTATTTATTCTGTTCAATTCTAATTTTAAAACTAAATTTTTAAGTTCCGGTAAAAAATTATGCAGCGTCACCAAATCATTATTATTCAAAGATAATAAAACCAAATCACGCGCCACTAACTCCCAAATATCAATTATCTGTTTGGCTTTAGTCACCGCTTCTTCACCGTCGAATAAACTGGCCACATCTTTTAAGCGTTCCGCTAAATCGCTCTGTAAAAAATTAATGAACACCTGGGCTTGACGCAAGTAAGCTTCATAAAACTCCTTGTCCCGGAAAAATTCAATTGCTCGTCCTGGACGCCCACCCGAAAGCGCCGCTAAATCATTAGCTAAGGCCAAGGTCGCACCAAGATTATTTTGTAAAAAATCTCTGATCAATTTTGTTTCCACAGGAAAAAAATTAAGCACTTGGCTGCGTGAAAGAATGGTTGGCAAAATATTATCCAAGGAAGACGTTAGCAGGATTAAAACCACACCAGATTTTGGCTCTTCTAGTAATTTTAACAAAGAATTAGCTGCTTCTAAACTTAAAGTCTCAGCTGCTTTAATTATACCAACTTTACGGTTTCCCGCAAAGGCTCCCATTCCTAAAATATTAATAAAGTCGCGAATCTGATCGACTGAAATATTTTTTTTGCCTTCTAAACGTTCCACGATATGGCAATCACCAGAAGATATTAGTTTTTCCAAATCGAGCTCAGGATGTAAAACATCAGCTTTAAAATCAGCCAAAATCAAGCGACCAGCCAAACACTGCGCCACCAAGCTCTTCCCCAGAGAATCAGCCCCACTAAAAATATAAGTCTGAGCAATCTTGTCATGAGCATAACTTTTATCCAAAAAATTAAGCGCCGCTTGATTACCGACTAATGGCCAAATAAATTGTACAGTATCTTTTTTAGTAATATTTTTATTTTAATAATTGAATTATAGCACTAATTAGGCAAAAAATCAAGTTAATTTGGCAAATAAAAAAGAGGATTTTTAAGTCCTCTTTTGCTTTTTTATCCAACTTTTTTTTCACTGAATTCAATACTGTGAGTTAGTGCATATTTTTGAATACGCCACTTTTGCCTATTCCAGAAAGTTTTTTCAATAAAAGCCAGAATTTCCGTAGGGTTCATATCACCAAAAAGTTCATTATAAGCCTCACGTTGTCTATCAACTTCAATTACGCCTTTACGATGACGATATTTCCATAAAACGCGACAGGAGCTATTACTTATCGGGCACGAACACTTAACTTTCGTTGTGGAAATAGTAAGCTTAATCTGATTCAGCAATTCGTTTCGATCAAAATTATAAGATGGTAGAATTCGAAGATAACCATCAATCCAAAATCTTTGACCATCCCAAAAGGTATTTTCTAAAAAATACAATATCTCACTGGGCAATTTATTGCCAAATAGATGATGATACTTCCTGTGTAGTCTCTTAATCACATTACATTTATTTTCTTTACTGTTATTTCCGCCTCTTGATGTTGGTTCAATGTGATGATCAGTCATGACATAATCACGACTAAGACAATCAACACTTTGACCAAATTTAGAGCTCGAAAGAGCCTTACAGTGCTTGTTAGAGATTGGACAGCAACACTTAGAATTCATGTCACATCTGTTTTTCCCAATCCCGTTACTGGATCCCATTTTTACCATTTCCCCTTCTATTTAATTGTTAAACATCAAATTTATTTAATATAAAATTATATAATAAAAAAGCGCAAAAGTCAATAGTGCGCTTTTATAAAATTTAGTACAAACCGTGTTCATTAAAATACTTTGTATAACGATGATCAATCGTATTAATATGTTCTAACCACCATTTACGCGAGAACTCCAAAGCCTCTTCAATCACTTTCGGATCACCAGCAAAATATCGTTTAGCATATTCTTCAATTTTTCCAGTATACAAAGAATGCTCTATTTTATGAATTTCTTTTTCCGGATAATTAAAAATCTCAAAATATCGCTCCTCAGCCGCACAATGCTCATCACCCAATCTTTTTAATTCCACGAATTTAGCTAATACCTCATTATTGCCAAGAGTATGAATCATTTGTGACAATTCATTTATCAATTCTACGAGCTTTTTATGTTGTTCATCTAATTCGCGTACGCCGACAGAGTTTATCTCGCTCCAATTAATAAGCATAGCTTTGGGATATTAATATATTTATTAAAATTAATATAGACCGTTTTCATTAAAAAAATCAGTGTAGTTGGCATCTGAAGTGTTAATATGCATTATCCACCAATCGCGCAAAAAAGCTAAAATTTCTGGAATCACTTCAGCACCCTCAGTTTTATAGCGCTCGTTAAAGGCGCCAATCTTTTCTCTGTAAACAGCGTGTTCTGCTTCATGACTTTCGGTGGCTGGATATTTAAATTTAGCAAAATATTTTTCTTCAGTTGCAAAATGAAAGTCAGCATAATCCAATAACTCAGTAAACAGGTTTTTAATATCCTCAAGATCGTTGCGAACTCGAGCATCGTCCAAACGATTAATAACAGATACTAAAATTTTATGTTGCCCGTCAATCTCTTTAACGTTAACCGAATTGAATTCATCCCATTTAATAAGCATAAGATTATTGGTTATTTTAATTAATTACATAATTGCTAAAGTCTCAACACCTAAAAGATTTAAACCAGACTTTATAGTATCCGCTGTTTTTTTAATCAAGGCCAAACGGGCCAATGATAAATTTTTATCTTCCTCGCCTAATATTTGATGGTGGTGATAAAATTGATTGAAAGCTTTGGCGATTTCATAAACACCACCCGCCACCAAAGATGGATTAGATGTTGTCGCTGCCTCTTTAATTTTACGTGGTAAAGCTAATATCTTTTGCGCTAAAAAACGCTCTTCCAAATTTCCTAGTAACGACAAATCGGCTTGAGCCAAATCAAAGTCGCTGGCTTTATGCAAAATACTATTAATACGAGCAAAGGCGTATTGGCAATATGGACCGGTCACACCGTCAAAAGAAATTGATTCTTTTGGATTAAAATGAATATCCACATCAGCACCCACTCGCAAAATAAAAAACTTTAAAGCTCCTAAACCAATTTTACTGGCTCGGAGGGCAATTTCAGCATTATCAATACTGGCGTCAGAATTTCTTTCGAGCACCGCTGCTTTCGCTAAATCAATTAATTCGGCCGCTAAATTATCAGCATCAATCACCTTGCCTTCACGGGATTTCATCTTACCTTCCGGCAAATAAACCATACCGTAAGACAAGTGTCTAATGTTTTTAGCCCAAGCGAAACCAAGTGCCGCTAAAACCTCAATTAAACATTTAAAGTGATAAATTTGTTCACTGCCAACAACGTATACGGCTTGGGAGAATTTTTCTTCCACAAATCTTTTGTGAGCCACGCCCAAATCTTGAGTAATATAGACACTAGTGCCATCACCTCGAAGCAAAGTAACTCTCTTCTCATTATCATCCTGATCTAAACCAAATTTATCCACTGGAAGCGGAAAAGCGATTGAACCATCAGCTTCTTTCTTTAGAACGCCAGCTTTTAGACCATCAGCCACAATATCTTTACCTAAATTATATAATTCGGATTCATAATAAAATTTATCAAAATTAAACCCAAGTGTTTTATAAGTTTTTTCAAAACCGCTATACACCCAAGTATTCATGGTGTGCCAAAGAGATAGGATTTCCGGATCACGAGCCTCCCACTTTTGGAGCATCGCTTGCGCTTCCTCAATTAACTTAGGATCGTTATCAGATTCTTGTGCAAATTTAACATAGTAGCGGCCCACGAAATGGTCCCCCTTTTCCCCGGTACTTTCCGGTGTTTCACCGTTACCGAATTTTTGCCAAGCCAACATGCTTTTACAAATATGAATACCGCGATCATTAACCAAGCTAGCACGAGTTACGTCATAACCGGTGTAAGCTAAAATATTAGCCATCGCCATGCCAAGACAACCATTGCGCACATGACCAAGATGTAGCGGCTTGTTTGTATTGGGTGATAAATATTCTAAAATTATTCTTTCCCCAGCCGACAAAACACAATCAGTCTGATCTAAATTCATCAAATCTTCAAATAAAAATTCCGGTTTCACGGTAAAATTAACATACGGACCAGCAGCTTCAACCTTCACAAAATAGTCATCGCCAAAAAGCGTCGCGGCGATCGTCGCAGCCACTTCCATAGGCGAAGTTTTGAATTCCTTGGCTAATAAAAAGCAAGGTAAAGCAAAATCACCGAATTTTATTTCCGGCGAAAAACTTAAAGACAAACCATCTCCGGAGAAATTTGGATAGGCCGAGGATAAAACAGCCGAGGCTTTTGCTAAAATTTTATTTTCAACTTTTAACATAAGGATGGGTAAAGCTATTTCTAATTAATATTATTATAACACCTTTCTCTCAAAAAACAAGCCAAAAGCGCATCCGCTTTCCCCAAATAAAAAATGGGGGCCTATTTAAGACTTCCCCATTGGTTGGAATTTTCCAGTAAACCATCAATATCACTTCGGTGACGCGATGTTCTTCTTTTTACAAGGATAATAATGCTGGAAATAACAAAAATGCCATAAGCCAACAAAAAAGATAGAGTAAAAATAAGTGAGAAAACAGCCCCGAACAAAAAACCGATCAAAAATCCAAAGCGCGTCCCAACGATGAAACTTGTAACTAAAGCAAAAATAATTACAGCTGATCGTGGTGCGACTAAACCCGGAATCATAATCACAATTAAGCTTATTAGAACTGAGGTGGAAACAACTGAGGCAATATTTGATGTGAACGGATTAATTATTAATAATAATGAACCGCCAACAAAAGCCACTAAATAATGATCCCAGAAATTCCCCTGTTTTAGGCCGGTACCTTTAAGATAATTAATTCCTAAATACAAACCAAAACCAAAAATATAAGTAAAAATAACATCCCAGGCCTGCGACAAGGAAAAAGGAAATTCAACCGAAACGGGCAATCCCCAAAAAGCATCTGCCTGTTTTTCAAATAATCTTAAGCTATGAACCATTGGTATATGACCATGACTCAAGTAAATTATTAAATAAAGCAGAGCGGTAACAAACGAAAAACTCATGGCTAAGTTATTAGCCACAATTAGAACTGATTTTCTCATCACTAAAAAATTTAAATTAAATTTAAAGAACAATTGATTAAAAACTTTATCAATATTTTCCGCTTCTGTCAAACAAAAAATCACCCCAAGATGCGGGGTGATTTTAAAAGATTAAATTTTAGTCATGAATACAGCGGATGGAGTATCCCCTTGTTCTACTAGCATAAGTTCTCCAAATATATCCCGGGTAATTATTTGAACGTTCCCAGGCAGTGCTATTGGTTGGTGGTGTAGCTGACCACCAATGAAATTCTCCAGCTCCATTATATTGATTTGAACCACCATAAATAAATGATCCATCAGTATTGCGAAAACCGCCAAAAATAGCATTAAAATTTCCTGCTCCAATTTGAGTTAAAGCGGTACCAGCCCCAGGACAATGATCACCAACCGACAAAGCTGAACAAGCAGTTTCATTGGAAGGATTTGAATAAAACAACTCCAATGCATGCCACTCATCATCACTTGGAATGTGCCAATTAGTTGGACACATGCCTTGATGTGGGTAGGTTAAGTCACATGGTGAAAAACCGTTATGATTATCGCAGGTTGCTGGCCAGGCCATAGCAGTATGATATTGATAAAGTCCGCCATTAGTATTGCAGCTAGTTGGCATATCACCAAAACAATATTTTTGGAAATCAGTTGGAGTAGATGATGTAGAAACATCACTCTGATTATTAGCGCCAAGAATTTCAGTACCGATATTCAAATTCTGCACAAACCAACATTGAGTTCCAATTTGCACCGTGTCATAATTCTTACCACCATAAGAAACTTGGTCGCCACAAGAAGTGAAGTTAGCTGCTCCGCCGCCACCAACCATGTTGGTTGAAGTAGCTGCGCCAGCACAAGCTATATTAAAGACACCATCAGGAGTAGCACATTTATAGCCAGCGGCCATTGATCCGGCTGGACCACCAAGACAGTAACCAATGTTGTAAGCCTTACCTTCACTATCAACGGCGTAAGAATAAGTATTAGCGGCTACGTTACATGAACCATCAGTTGGAGTTGGAGCATGTGGAACGATTTGCATGTAAGTTGTTGTACCGGTAACCGTGGAAGTTGTGAATATGGTGCCAGAGGCAAAAATATTATTTAGTGGATAATGACCGGCGTCATTGTAATATAGATCGAGAGCAGTTTGGATTTGTTTCACATCCGCTACGCGGCGCGCGTCGCGCGCTTTCGAACGAGCATTGTTTAGTGCGACAATTGCAATAGTTGCCAAGAGACCAATGATGGCAATAACAACAAGAAGTTCGATGAGTGTAAAAGCTTTTTTAAATTTATGAAACATAAAAAATTATTTATTTTGTTATAGATAAATTATAGCAAAATTTTGTTTGAGGCGCAAAAAAATCACCCCAAGATGCGGGGTGATTTTAATTTACTATTTATAATTATTTAAGCGCCGCGCAATCCTCTCTCCACCCATCACTTTCATCATCTCATATAAATCCGGCGATTTATTTTCACCTACCAATAATATGCGCAACACTTTAGCCACGTCACCAAAGTGACCTTTATATTTATCAGGTTCAGCTTTGAAAGTTTTCACATCCGGCGCAAAACCAAGTTCCACCGCCAAATCTTTTATTTTTTGCAGCCACGTATCTTTATCATCATTTAAATTGTATCGCTCTAAAGTTTTAACAATAATCGCTTTAATATCTTCCGGTGTAATTCCCTCTAGCTCAACTGTATTAATTTTAATGCCGGAAAAAATCTCATCAAACATAAAACCGATTTGCACGCGTAAGTCCGACCACTTGGTTAAATCTTTACGCGCTTTATCATTACCTCTTTCAATATTTAAAATTGCTGTGGTGTACGCTAAATCGCTTTCCATGATTCTAGCTAAATCATTATCATATTGTCTAGCCCAGACAAGAGCCAATTCCACTACTTTTTCTACCGGCATTCGGCCAATAAGCTCTTTGCTAAAACTGTCCATTTTCACTAAATCAAGCAAAGCACCGGCGCCTTTTTTAAGTTCATTAATGGAAAGTGAGTATTTATTCAAGTCTTCGTTCGGATTTTCCAATAACCATTTTTCAAAACCAGAATTAGCTAAATTTAATAAATACATGATTACAGCATCAACTGGATAACCAGCTTCTTGATAATAGGTCATGGTCGCTTCCGGATCATGGCGCTTGCTAAGCTTACGGCGATTACCGTTATCTAATTTTTGAATTGGGGCTAAATGACCGTAAACTGGTGGAGTCCAGCCCATCAAATTAAACAACTGTAAATGTAAAGATAACGAAGCTAACCATTCGTCACCACGCAGCACATGAGTTGTGCCCATAAAATGATCATCAATGACGTGCGCAAAATGATAAGTCGGTAAACCATCAGATTTTAAAATCACAATATCTTGATCGCTTTCCGGTAAATGTAATTTACCTTTAAACAAATCTTCCACGTTCACAAAATTTTTCGTGTCACCTTGAGAACGCAAACGAATCACTGGTTTTAAACCATTCTCTAAAGCCGCTAAATATTCTTCCGCTGTTTTGTGACTCCACGTCGCCCATTGACCGTAGTAACCAGGTGCGATTTTAATTTCACCCTGGCGCTTGGCAATTTCTTCCAATTCCAAACTAGATTCAAAAGCTGGATAAGCCAAACCGTCCTCAATTAATTTTTTGATAAACACTTTGTAGATATCTTCCCGGGCACTTTGTTTGTAGGGACCGTAATTTCCAATTTCTTTATTATTAGCTATTTCACCTTCGTCCACTTTTATTTTAAATTCACGCAAAGTATTTATAATTAATTCCACGGCACCAGCCACTTCTCTTTTTTTATCCGTATCTTCAATGCGTAAATAAAAAACGCCACCGGATTGATGAGCTAAGCGCTCTGAAATCATGGCCGTATATAAACCACCAATATGCAAAAAACCAGTCGGACTTGGAGCGATTCGAGTCACCATAATACTTGGTGCTAAATTTCGCGCTGGATATTTGGCCACAATTTCTTCCGGGGTCATTTTCACTTCCGGTAATAAAGCGTCAGCCAATTTCTTAAGTTGTTCAGTGTTATTTTCAGACATAGTTTTTATTTGATAAAGCCGAAGTGTTTTAAGGTTGGTAAAATGTTCGGCGCTAAATTTTCTTGGTCTAAATTATTTAAATCTAACCAATCCCAGCCACGAATATCAGCTCCGGGCACAATCTCATTAATTCTCTTAGCTAAAAAGTGAGCCAGGACGATGCTTATTTTTTCACCATCCTTTTCTTTTTCGGTATAAAAGAAATACGGCTGTTCATTTAATATTTCAATTTCCAAACCCATTTCTTCCATTACTTCTCTTTCGGCGGTTTCTTTTAAATTAATTTCATAATCTTCTGCGCGACCACCACAAAATTTCCAAAAATCATCGTCACCGTGTTTATTTAACAAGACTTTATTATTTTCCACGATTACTGGCCCGGAGGCGATAATAATTTTTAGCATATGTTTTTGTTTAATTTATATTAATAGCCTAGCAATATCCGCGGAAAAATTCAATAATACGGCTGATAATCATTATTAAAGTTAATGATTTGTGGTATTACGCTTTTGATTTTCTTATTTTCCACCGAAACTTTAAGCATTAAACCAGTTTTAGTGGCTTCACTAAAATTCTGATCAAAAACAAAGTTGCCAAGGCTATAAGCAATTGATACATTTTTGTATTCACTAATTTCCTGGGCTACATGAGGATGGTGCCCAACTATTAAATCAGCGCCAGCATCAACAGCGGCCATAGCAATCTTTTGTTGATACACATTCGATTTAGATTCATACTCCCGACCAAAATGAAAAGAAACGATAACTAAATCAGATTTGCCTTTAGCCAATTTAATGTCTTGGGCTATTTGTTTTAAATCTAAATAGACAAAACCAGCTTGATCATTTGTCGCCGCTTCACTTTTAGGCAAAAGATCCGTGTAAGCTAGAATGGTAATTTTAATGCCATTTATTTCTTTATAAAATCCACGATGGGCTTCGGCAAAATTTTGACCACCACCAACATAAGCTAGATCATTATTTTTTAAATTATTTAAAGTATCAGAAAAAGCTGGTAAGCCATAATCAAAAGCGTGATTGTTGGCGACTGATAGAACCGTGAAGCCAGCGTCTTTTAAGCCAACGGCGCTGCGTGGATCGGCGCGAAAAGAATAAAGATGTCCGGCCGATCTTCCCTGGTCAGAAATAGGACTTTCTAAATTACCAAAGACCAAATCTGCCGAACTTAAAACTGATTTAATTTTAACAAAAGGAAAATTATAATCTTGACGCGTCTTCATTATATCGCCAATATACCGCGACAACATAATATCGCCGACAAAAATAAAATTCGCGCGACCGGAATTTTGCGGTTTAGCGTAAGCCGCCGTCAAATAGCTCGTAGTCGAAGTGACTTCACTCTTAGTATAATCTTGTGAATTTTTATGAGCCAAAATTTCTGGCGCTGAACCAAAAAATTCTTGTTGTAATTTTGTTTGGACATATAGCGCCGCCACAGAATCAATATTATCCGGTTGCTGCAGTTTTAAAATATTTGGCGCTTCATTCTTATTAATCGCCGCCATACTTTCCTGGTCACGCGCTTGTGCTTTTTCCACTGTTAGATAATGAGAAAAATCCGTACTTTGAACGATGAGCGAATTGGCCGGCAAGGTGTTTTTCAAAACTTCCACGATTTCATCTAATTCTGATTGCAGTGTTTCTGGTTTAAATGTTATAGCGGTAATTTTAGCTGCCGGAAAATAGTATTTGATAAATGGTAATTGCGCACCCAGGCCATGTTCACGATAAAAAAAATCACCTTCACTCACAAAGGATAATTTTTTTAATTGCCGTGAAATTTGTTTATCACTTTCTAACTCGCCAAAGACTGTTGAAAAATTACGCTCAGTCACTGAAACATCAGTCTTCCCGGCTTGAAAATGATCCGGACTAAGAACCACAATGTTTTGATATTTTCCGTTAGCGGCCAAGCCAAAAGTTTTAGCCATTAAATCTACCGCCAAAAGATGATGCGGTACTATCAAACCAGTTAGAGTGCTGGTCGTGGCTGTAGTCAGATTTTGTTTTATCGGTGACAAGAACAAGGCGACATCGGAATATTGCGCGCCGATTGGTAACGAATCATTTAGTTCTATTGCCGGAGAATTTATAGCTTGATCGAGTTTGGTGTTAGTATTTTTTAATTCACCCGCTTGAAGTGCTTTATTTGTTCGCCAAATAAGCCCCAAAGAAATAATCAGTGAGATGGCGATTATTGATAAAACAATTTTGTGTTTCATTATTTTACAAGAAGAGATTGATACCAGAAATTTTTAACTGGCAAATTATTATTTTTATAAACTTGATCGCGCCAAGCTTCGTCTGTTAAGCGGGTGCCAATTTTATCGGTCAATTCATAATGATTATAAACCAATCCAGCCGCGACCCGAGGTGAATTTTCATTACCAACAATAGCCAACATTAAATATGGTTTAGCTGTTGCTTCATATAAGATTTGGCCGGAAATCATGTCAGTATGAATATCAGCGATTAATGCAGTTTGACCCGAAGTTTCACTTGGATCAACAGCTTCAAATGGTTGGGCCATAAAAGACAATCTGGTGGTGCGCAAAGTTTCATAATCATCTTCACTAATTACTTCCCCGCGCAATTCTTGTTCGGCGATTTTAGCATACAAAGTTGAAATGGTTTTAAATGAAGCTAAGCGATCAGCTGCGGCATTACCTTCAAACAATTTATTATCATCAAATAATTGTTTAGTGCGATCCAGTAAACTATTAAAGCGACGCCAAAATTCTAAATTCGGTTCCACAAAACCTTTGACCACCGGCGGCGTTGGGCGATCATCACCGCCCGCTCCCATTTCCGCATAACTTTGTTTAGCGTAAAGTAAAGTGTCATGTTTTAATTCCGCATAAGAACCCAAGAAAGTTTGAATTTGTTTGCTTAAGAAATTTTTAGCCTGCATGTAGAGCGGATAATTTTGACCATAGTCGTGTGTTAATGAGCCTAAAATATAAAGCCAAGAACTACCCAAAGAACCAAACCATTCGTTGTCCTTCACTTTTTTAATATCTGAAGTTTTTTGTTCTAGTTTACCCATGAATCCATTAAGTTCATCATTATTAAAATTAGCGGATTGTTGTAAAAACTGACCAGCATAATTTTTGGCACTTTGATCACCGAAAGCTGCCGGCACAAATAAAGCTGATGGCATTGATGGTAATTTCACTTCGGTTTTTTCTTGACCAGCCGTTAAATCATTTAAAATCCAAGCGTCAAAAGAAAATTTCTGACCAAAAACGCGGAATGACAAAGATTGTTTTAGTAAATCATCTTTGGTTTTGGCGCCAATATTTTCATCGACAATCACATCGGATAATATTTTTGGTTTTCTAAGCTTATCTAAATTAGCCGCTAAGTTCGCAAGATTAGCCGGAGCAATTAAAGCGGCGTCGGATTGATTATTAGTTCCTAAAACGCTAGTCACAAAATCTTGATATTCATGATATGACAAGTCATCGCTTTGACCGGCATAAAAACCAGTGACGGCCGTAATTTTCTCCCAAGCGGCTAGTGGAGTGCTTGTACCATTTTTAACATTCATTTGTTTAACCAATAAATTAGCATCAGCCAACCCAAGATTACTATTTAGCAAATAACTGCTGCGACCCAAATACATCATCGTGCGGAAATAAGCGCGCAAAGTGGAATTCTTAGCATAATGACTCCGCGGTGTAAATTGCGTATAATCAGTTTTAATTTGGTCGTCGTATGGTTTGAAAAGCGGTGAGGCCCCAATTTTATCAGCCGCATAAATTTCCGTTAAATCAGTTTTAATTGCCGTAATTAATTCGGGTGTTAAATCATTGGAATATTTTTTTAGAATTTTTTCAGCATTAGCTAGCGAATCAATAGTCTTATCTTGTTCGCTATATTTTTGCTCGTCCTCTGGATTGGTAAAGTAATCTGGCTTAGCGACATTTTTATTCTCAAATAAAACTTGAGCTAAAACTATTTGGGCTTCTACATTTTGATAATGGGCTTTAACTTCACCAGAACTATTTTTAACGGCCACTGCTAAATTAGCATGTAAGCCGGATAAAAAATTTCCTAGTGCTTGGCTAAGTTCATGTTGTTCTAATTGTTCCAAAGTAAGTTCAAAATATTTATGATAAGAGTGCAAGACAGTGTCTGGCGTCACCAAAACCGCATCTTCCGGTTTGCGGTCATAAATACTGCCGCCACCTAAAGTATCAGAGTCCAATAACCACTGATCAAAATTAAAACCGGTGTGAAAAAAAGAAGATTGTTCAGTGTTAACTAATAAGAAACGATTGTCATTTAAAAATTTCTCTTGGTCGGACGAAAGATTTAAACCATACTTAGTCTTTAGCGCTTGATAATTAGACACTTGGCTCAGCGGCACATTATCTTCATGGTAATTCGGTACGAAACCAATATTTGGCTCGTTACTTGGAGTGCTTGAAGAGGCAGGCGAAACCAACGAAAGATCTGTTTGATTGTTTGTGTTAGTCATCGGAGCGCTCACCGGCTTAAGTTTAAGCACTAAAATTCCAGCGATAACTAAAACAACAGTCAGACTCGCAATTAAAGCAATTTTTAATTTTGACATAGTTTTTTATTTATATTTAAGATTATTTTATCTAGAAATTAATGATGCTAATAAAAAAGCTGCGCCGGCTGCTAGGCCACCGGTAATCATGGTTGTAAAAGCACTTTTAAACGGTCGGTTGCCAATAAACAAGCCTTTAACATAGCCAAAAATTAATAAGGCCAATAAAGTCATGATGGCCGAAATTAATAAGGCTTGATGATTTTGAGACACAAACATATACGGTAATAACGGAATAAATCCGCCGACAACATAAGCGCTTGTAATAGTGGCAGCAGTTTTTAGGGCTTGCTTCGGATGAGTTTCTTCTAAGCCCAATTCATTTTTCATCATAAATTCCACCCAAGATTTTTTATCTTTCCGGAAGCTATTTATAATTGGAACAATTTCATTATCTTGCAAACCATAAGTTTTAAAAATATCAGTCACTTCTTGCGCTTCAACCTCTGGCACTTCTTCCACTTCTTGATATTCCCGTGCCAATTCCGTTTTATAATGATCAATTTCACTTTTGGCCGCTAAGTAACCACCTAATCCCATCGAAATTGAACCAGCTACAATTTCAGCCAAGCCGCCGGCGATAATAATTGCCGCTGAATGAGTGACACCAGAAATACCGGCCGCCAAAGCAAATGGTACAGTTAAACCATCGGACATGCCAATAATAATATCTTGCACGAGCTGACTAGAACTAAAATGTTTTTCGTTGTATTTGATCATAGATTTGGCTTTATTTTATATTACAAAAGTTTAATTATACTATCGGAAATTTCTTCTTCGCTTTGCATATCTGTTCTGAACACCAGAGCTGAAGCATTTTTTTCTTGGTTAAATGTGTTATAAAGTTCGACAAATCTATCTTTGGAGAGATTGGAAATTCGACGCTCGGGATTAAGCAAGGCACTGGCCACGCGCGCGTCAAATCTTTCGGACAATAACTCAAAGTCGGCTTCCAAATTAACTTCCAGGATTTCATAGCCAGCTTCAATCGCTAAATTTTTTAATTTCTCGCGCGATTCTCTGCTCAAGGTTGAATCAGAGATAACATCATAGCCCATTTTAAATACCGCCGCGGCTACAGCCAAAACAATAATTCGAACATCGTTAAAATGAGTGTCTGGTTTATAGTTGGAAAAAGACCACTTCAAAGAATCATAAGATAAATGAAAAAGATGATCTCGTTTCTTCAAGATATTTTTTATAATTGTGCTCTTGCCGGAGCAAGTACTTCCATTTAAAATTATTAGTTTCATATATTAATTTTATTTCATCAACGACAAAACGAAAAAGGCTGAAGACATAAAAACAAAAAGTCCAAGACCGGTGAAAAATAATAATTTCACACCTTCTTTCTTATGGCCATCAATATAGAGCATTAATGGTTTTCCCAAAACCAGTCCGCCCGTTACTAAAGCCGAAAAAACAAACAACATTAACGCGGCTAATGGAGAGACAATATTTTTGTCAGCTTTGCCAAACCAATCGCTGGCTTTACCGAGGAAGACGGCTAATAAAAGAATGAAAGTAAAAACACCAGTAGCGTGAAGCGCACCCCATTTAGCTAAAGTTGAGTTTTTCATATTTTATAAATTTAATTAAAAATCAATTTTATTTTGGAATTGACCGTCTTCTTACAAAACAAATTAAAAACATAACTATATTTGCCAATGATATCAACGTTAAATAAGTTACCGTTAATAAGTTGTACTTATCTAAGGCCATTATAGCAAAGATGTTAGATACGGAGAACAATAGCCACGACGACAAAGTTTCACTCCACGGCTCTTGATACACTTTTCGAAAACTCGGAAAATATCCTAGAACATCAATTATTGAAACCATTATTACCGCTAGTGTCAATTTATCAAGTTGCCACCAAACAAGAATCGCACCTAATGCGGCAAATAATACAAAAGTATCTTGTCTGGTTATATTTTTTGATCCATATTTAAAAGAAAATAGAAAAATACCAACAACAAAAACAGTTCCAACAATAAGATTTAACGCACCCCAAGAACCGCCACCACGGATAATACCAACTATGGCTGTTGTTTGAGTAATTGCCCAAATCAACCAAGTGTAAATATGTGGTTTAGTTTTAAGCCTAAAAATATCTCGAAAATATGGCAAGAATGCCAAAACACCTATCAAAGCAGCGATAACAGCAAAAACTATTTTCATATTTTATTTATTTTAAATACATAACCAAGATGCTATACAATAATAAAATATCATAAAACCCCTAAAAAATCAAAGGAAATTTGCTCTGCTTATGAATCTATGCCAAAATGCAGTTATGAATAATCAACTACACAAAACTCTAAAAAAATATTTCGGTTATGACGAGTTTCGGCCTAGGCAGGTGGAAATAATTAAGAATGTGCTAGATGGGAAAGATAATTTTGTTTTAATGCCGACTGGTGGCGGTAAATCGCTTTGTTATCAATTGCCGGCCCTGGAACTTCCGGGAATAACCTTAGTAATCTCACCACTCATTGCCTTGATGAAGGATCAAGTTGATGCCCTGCAAGCCAATGGCATTAAAGCTGAATTCATTAATTCCTCCTTAAGCGCCGAACAAATCAAGGCTGCCTATGATCGCGCGAAAAATGATGAAATTAAAATTCTATATTTGGCACCGGAAAGATTTGCCCAAACCGAGTTTCAAAAATTTTTAGAATCTTTAACTATTAGCTTAATTGCCGTGGATGAAGCGCATTGTATCTCCGAATGGGGCCATGATTTTCGGCCGGATTATCGTAATTTAAGTTTACTAAAGAAACTTTTTCCGGCTGTACCACTCATCGCCTTGACCGCCACGGCCACCGCCAAAGTGCGCGAAGATATTATCAACCAGCTCAATTTAAAAGGGGCACCAATTTTCATTTCCAGTTTTGACCGTGAGAATCTTAATTTAAGCGTCGTCGAAAAAAGACAGGCCTTCCCTAAATTAGTTAACTTGTTGGAAAAATATAAAAATGACTCAGTGATAATTTATTGTTTCTCACGCAAAGAAACGGAGATGGTCGCAGAGAATTTATGTTTAAACAATTTTAATGCCCGCGCTTATCACGCCGGACTAGAGGCTAATGAAAGAAAAATGGTGCAAGATCTTTTTATCAAAGATCACGTTAATATTATTGTCGCCACCATTGCTTTCGGCATGGGTATTGATAAGCCGGATGTGCGTTTGGTGGTGCATTACACTTTTCCCAAAACGCTGGAAGGCTATTACCAAGAAATCGGCCGGGCTGGTCGTGATGGATTGCCAAGTGAATGCGTGACTTTTTACACTTATGCTGATACCAGAAAACATGAATTTTTCATCAACCAAATTGAAGATGATCATCTCCGCCTACATGCCCAAGAAAAACTAAGTGAAATTTTAAACTTTTATGATTTAACGACTTGCCGAAAAAAATACTTGTTAAAATATTTTGGTGAAACTTTGGAAAAAGACAATTGTGGCGCTTGCGATGTTTGCTTAACCGCCCAAGAAGTTTTCAATGCCACGATTATTTCGCAAAAGATTCTTTCCGCTGTAGCGCGCACGGAAAATCGTTTCGGCAAAAATTATATTATTGATGTTTTGCTGGGCAAAAAAATTCAGAAAATTTTAATCAACAAACATGACCAATTATCGGTTTTTAAAATAGTAAATGATTTTTCCGAAAATGAATTAGCCCAAATTATTAATCAATTGACAAACTTAGACTATTTACAGAAAAGCGAGGGTCAGTATCCGACTTTAAGTTTGACAGAGACCGGCATTAAATTTTTGCGCGGACAAGAGGAGCTCTTTATAAATAAACCACAAGCCGATGTTAAAAATATTAAAAAACCAGCCAAAGCTGGCGAGCTTGATTTTAATCCGGAGCTATTTGCCCTTTTGCGAGAATTGCGCAAAGACTTGGCTAACAAAGCGAACGTACCACCTTTTGTAATTTTTGGTGACACCAGCTTGCGCGAAATGGCTTATTACTTACCCCAGACTAACCACGATTTTGCCAAAATCAGCGGCGTTGGTGCTAAAAAATTAGAACAACACGGCGCTATTTTTTTGGAACTGATTATTAAATTTACAAAAGAAAATAATTTGGTCGCACCAAGCAGAGATGATAAAAAAATAGTCGAACCGATTGTAAAAATAAAAATGCGCGGTCCGGTTTTTTATTCCCGCACTAAAGAACTCTTGATAAAAAAAATTCCGGTGGAGCGGATTGCTAAAAGCCAAAAAGTAGCCCTTGGCACCGTTATTAATCACATCGAAAAATTAGTCGATGCCGGTGAGAAAATTAATCTAGACTATCTAAAACTTCCCCACGACAAATATGAAATCATGAAAAAGGCTTTTATTGAATGTGGCGAAGAAAAATTAAAACCAGTATTTGAATATTTGGATGGGAAATATCCGTATGATGATTTAAAGTTGGTTAGGATTTTGATGCAAGTTTAGTCCTGAACACAGCGAACTGAATAGCTATTCGTTCGAATGTTGGGATTACGTAAAATTCCAGAAATGCCAGGATGCAGATAATGGTTCCAGGCGCCATCCGGACCGCTATACATAGACGACCATAAAAAAGCAAGAACACCTCGAGCACCAAACGAGCCATCGCCATTACGGTAGCCGGCCAATAAAGCATTAAAACCAGACAAACCACAAACACCGTCGTTTGGATTAACACAGCCATTATTGTTAGAATCAGGATTATCTAAGGCTTGTTTTAATTTATCTCCAGCAGGAGTACATCCCCACTGACCAGTCGTATCACAATTAGCGGTGCCTAAATATTGCTCTAAAATCCTAAAATCTGCCAAAGCACTTACATTGTCACTGTCGCCAGGAATATGAAAACCAATAGGACAAATACCCCGTCTCATGGTGGTCGTCGGATCAGGAAAAGTACAACCGCCATTAGCGTAACTATTTGGATATTCGGTTGAGGTACAAGTCGTGCCGTCGCAAGTGTAGTTAGTATAATTACATTGGTAAGGCAAATCCATTGCTTCTGCCCACTCATAAAGACCACCGTCAGTAGTGCAATTAGCCTCGTTATTATTATAACAATATTTTTCGACCGTATTAGGATCGGTTTGACAAGACCAACCACCACCTTGATTAGAAACATTAACGCAAGGCGCTCCGCTAATACTATCAATTCTAGTGCCAACATTTAAATTCTTTGTCATCCAATGTTGGGTCCCGACGGTAATAACAGGAATATTTCCTCCACCACCACCTCCGCTCCCCGCACCACAACTATTACCATCATTAATTCCAGCCGGAGTAGCACAATGAGAACCAGAAGCTAGTGTTCCAACCGGACCGCCAACACAATAAGAAATAGAGTACGAAGCACCATCAGATGTTGGTGAATAGGAATAAGCACTAGTACTGGTACATGAGCCATCAGCTGGAGATGGTGGGGTTGGGATTATCGCCATATAGGTGGTTGTTGAATAACCATCTGAATGCACTAATGCTCCGCCTGAAGTTAATTCATTAGCCGTTGGATAACGTTGCGCATCATTAAAAAATAATTCGAGCGCGGTTTGCATTTGCTTCACATCAGCCACGCGACGAGCATCGCGTGCTTTCGCTCGGGCGTTTTGCAGGGCGATAACTGCGATAGTCGCTAAAATGCCGATAATAGCGATAACGACCAAGAGTTCGATTAAAGTGAAGGCTTTTTTATTTTTCATTAAAATAAGTTATTTTATTATAAATAAATTATAACACACCGTAATAGCAACATAAACAGGTAAAACAAAAAAACGCCAAATTACCGGCGTTTTTATTAATATGCGGAGAGAGTGAGATTCGAACTCACGGACCACTTTCATGGTCGACAGTTTTCAAGACTGTTCCTTTAAACCGCTCAGGCATCTCTCCTATCTATTCTTTTTACCCTAACACTATAATAAAAAAATTTGGCAATGTCAAAGTGTTGAGCAAATACCACTAAAAATAAATAAAAAGAGCACCATTTCTGATGCTCTGTAAAAAACTAAAAACTGTGATTTTATTCGATAGTACCAACTTCAGCGTTGAGTTTTTTTAACTCATTAATACATATTTCGATGCATTCATTTTCAGAAGGAATCGGATCACCTGGTTTTTTATACCATGGATGAGTTAAACCCGAAGAGGAATTAATGCGCAAAAGTGGCAATTCAAAGCCAACTTCACGAGCGACATTAGCCACATCTTTAGCACTACCACCTTGAGCACCAACGCCTGGCACTAAGACTGGAATATTTTTTCCAGCATAGAAAGCTAAAATTGTGCGCAGCTCCTCTAAAGAAGTACCACCAACAACTGCTCCCACTCCTGGTCTACCTTTAGCCCATTCCAAAATCTTATCGCTAACATGTTGATACAAGAAGCGACCATCAGCCATTTTAAGCATTTGGAAATCTTTTGAACCGGAGTTTGATGTTTTATTTAAAATATAAACACCTTTACCTTTAACTGGGTTGCAGAAGTTAATAAATGGCTCAACGGAATCGGTGCCCATAAAAGGTGAGATTGTTATTGCCCCCCAGCAATCACTATCAACAAAATACTGCTCAGCATAATTTTGGGAACTCTTGCCAATATCACCGCGCTTAGCATCAGCTAAATCAGGAATATTATACTCTGATATAACTTTACTCAAATGACTTAATCCCTTATACCCGCGGGCATCATCCCACGTTTCATGCTTGGCATAAAAACCATCATTTGGCTTAAACATTCCTGGCATAACACCCTTATAATTCATTTGACTAATCAAAGTTCTGTAGAAACGAACAGCCCCAATAATACCATCGTTAGCATATTCAGCTGGTAACCCCTCTAACACCGGATCAAGCCCCATGGAAATAATACTGTTATTTTCCAGAGCCGAACGACGTAAAGTAGTTAAAAAACCAAAATTGAATTCCAAGCGATGACGATTAAACCAGCCTTCCGGATCACGCACCCAATCTTTTAAACTTTCATAATTTTCTGGTGTTAGAGTTTCCTGTAAGTACGGCATAATGTCATTGATAGTCAAAAGTGATTGCAGAGTAAATCCAGATTCTTTAAGTTCTTTTTTGGATTTCTCCATATCATAAGAAAATATCGAACCAAGATAAATCTTTTTCGCCCCAGACTTCTCAACTATTTTAGCATTATTTATCACACTCCCTGCAGTCGAAACCAAGTCCTCAATCACTACAATATCTTTACCCGCCACACTAATACCTTCAATCAGGTTTTTTAAACCATAATCTTTGGCTTTAGCATCTGGGCGAATATAACCAGAAGACAAATTCATACTTCTGGCTAATAAAGTAGCGTGAGAAATTGCTCCAGTCGCCACCCCAATAATACCATCCACATCTAGTGGGAATATTCTTTTAAAGCTAGCGCAAATTTCTTCCATTAATTCCGGATGAGTTGAACACTCACGAAAATTGCAATAGATTGGCGAAATAATACCCGATTTAAAAGTAATCGGTTCTTGGAAATTGGTTTTAATAATTCCTTTCTTCAAAATTAATTCAATTAGTTTTCGTTTCATTTCTACAAAATTTAAAGGTTAATACTATAATTTATTTAATTGTTAAGAAACAAGGTTTATGGGTAAAATTATCATAATAAATAAAGGCTGTCAAATTAACCGCTCTTGACTAATTATAACAAACAGGCTAACTTAGGGGCTTGATGTACTTTAAAAACACTAACCAATATAAAAAAGGAGGACCAAATGATCCAACGTTATGCAACGCCAAAAATAACGCAAATATTTTGCGATAAAAACAAGCTAAATCTTTGGCAAAACACCGAACTAGCCTTAATCCAAGCCATGACTAATTTAGGAAAGATTCCACCCGGAATTTACGAAAGAATTGCTGAGGCATGGTTAAAAAATCCAATTGACATCGAATGGTGGAAAGCGCGTGACAAAGAAATTCATCACGATCTAAATGCCTTCCTTGACGAACGCTACCGTTTTTTACCCAATGAGCTACATTGCTATGTGCACAAAAACATCACATCTTATGACACCGAGGAAGCACCTTTTGCTATCATGTTAAAAGAAGCGGTAATTTGTGTGAGCGAATCCTACAATGAGCTTAGAGACACGCTGGCTGATATGGCAATTAAATATCGCCATACAATAATGAATGCTCGCACTCATGGCCAAGAAGCTGAAATGCAAAGTTTTGGCGCTCGCGTTTTAACCTGGTACCAAGATTTAAAGATGGCCAAAATCCAAATGGACAGCGCCACCGTAAATCTGCAACTATCAAAGTTGTCTGGCGCGATTGGTAAATATGGCAGCATTGATCCGGCGATTGAAAAAGAGACTTTACGAATCATGGGATTAACACCCTATTACGGCGCAACCCAAATTATGCCGCGTATTCTCTATGCCCCAATTGCCCAAAGCTTATCAAACATGATGGCCGTAATTGACAAAATTGCGACCGACATTCGTTTGTCCGCCCGCAGTGGTCGCGTGCTTATGCAAGAACCTTTCAAGAAAAAACAAAAAGGTTCTACTGCTATGCCGCACAAAAAGAATACAATTGTATTGGAACGAATTGAAGGCTTGAATGTTCTCGCTCAAGGCTACGCCTTAATGATTAGCAATACGATTAAAACTTGGGAAGAACGCGCTATTCACCAATCTTCAGTGGAGCGCATCGCTTGGCCTGATTTATTTCATGTCACTGTACTCGCCATCAATGATTTGAATAAAACCTTGAAAGGCTTGAAAGTTTATCCCGACAACATGTACAAAGAAATTTTAGAATCACGCGGCGTTTACGCTTCCAGTGAAGTTAAAGAATTTCTCAAAGAACATTTAGTTGGTGATGAATTGGCGCATGAGGATATTTATCGCATCGTGCAATTAGCCGCCTTCAACGCTTTTAAGCCTAGTGAACATGTAGCAAGCATTCGAGAAATTATTCCCGAATCATTTTCTCAGGCTGGCGAATTACTTTTCAGAATGAATGTTGTAGAAAGAGATCTAAATTCAATTCAATTCATTATTGCTGAAGCTAAATTAGAAAACACTGATGATTTAGATATTAGTGAAGTGCAAGTTTATAAATACAATTATGCTTTGAAAAGTCTAAACTTGAATGACGGACCACTCACCGAACAATGGCAAGAATTATTTACACCTGAGTTTTTATTAAAGAATGAAAAAATTCTTTTTCAAGAAATCTTAGGCGTTTAAAACTGTAAAAACAAACCCGACACAAAAATGTGCCGGGTTTTTTATTTATCAAATTTACCAATTTATTTCTTTCTCCCCGCATTGCTTTAAATATTTATTGGCCTGCGAAAAAGGTTTGGAGCCGAAAAATCCGGCATAAGCCGAAAGCGGCGATGGATGCGGCGCTTCCAGGATTAAATGTTTCTGCGCGTCAATTAAAGTTTTTTTACTGCGGGCATAATTGCCCCACAAAATAAAAACGACGTGTTCGCGTTTGTTAGAAATTGTTTTAATCACCGCGTCGGTAAAATTTTCCCAGCCGCGATTTCGATGAGAAGCCGGTGTATGCGCCACGACCGTTAAAATCGCATTGAGCAGAAACACTCCCTGCTCCGCCCATGATTCTAAATTACCGGATTTAAAATCTTTTTTTATATTCAAATCACTTTCAATTTCTTTGTAAATATTTTTGAGTGACGGCGGCACCTCTACTCCAGCTGGAACCGAAAAACACAAGCCGTGCGCTTGACCATCGCCATGATACGGGTCTTGCCCCAATATCACCACCTTCACTTTTGAAAACGGCGTTAACCAAAAAGCTTTAAAAATATCAGCCGGTTGTGGAAAAATTTTTTTGCCCTGATATTCTGCGCGCACAAAATCCGCCAGCCGTGCAAATTGCGCGCTGTCAAAAACATCACTCAAGGCTGCCGCCCATTCCGGTTCGATTTTTACATTTTTGACCATAATTTTCCAGAAAAATCACGCGCCTTTTTTAAATCATTTTCATTCGGTCTGTTTTTACTAAAACCACCAAAAAAATACTTAGTAACACTGTAATTCATAAATCCCGGACAAGAGAAATCCCCAAGAACATCGAAACCTTTTTCAATTAGTTTATCTACAAAGGGTTTATTAAGTATTTTAAGACCAAAAGTATTAGTGGAAAAAACGAAGGCCTTTTTATGATCTTGCATCGACAATTGTTTAAGTAAATCAAAAAGACTGGAGTGGTGCTGTTGATTATAAATACCAGAACCAAAACCGATCAGATCATAACCAGACATAATTTCTGAATTAACATCAGCCGGCATCATTATCCGCGCGCCAAGAACTTCGGCCATAACTTTGGCAATTTTTAAAGTATTACCGTGATGAATTGAAGTACAAATTATTAAAACTTTTTTATTTTTCATATTTATCATTTTATAAAATTAATTAATCCAATATACGCCACCATAGTTTCTAATTGCTCCGGCTTATCACGGCGGAAAGAAAAATATTTATCTCTTAAACAATAAGTACATTCGGCGCTAACCTCAATCTTATTTGGTAAAATTCCAGATGCAACTAATTGAGCAGAAACTTCTTTGGCTAAATCAACAAATATTTGGCCGTCACGATGAATAATACTTTTCGCGGAAAATTTTTCCACCAGCTCTTCCCCAATCTCAAAGTGGCAATCATGAATATGTGGCCCAATAAAAACGACGATGTCACTCGGATTAGAATTATAATGTTCATTCATCATGCTCACAACATTTTTAACAATTTCACTGGCCACCCCGCGCCACCCGGCATGGGCCAAAGCGATAACTTTTTTCGCTTCATCATAAAAATAAATCGGCAAACAATCCGCCACCGTTAAAGCCAAAATCTGCTTGGGATCACTGGTAATTAGCGCGTCGTAATTCGGAATGATTTTATTTTCCGCGACATCATCAACGATAATTACTTTATCAGTGTGCGCCAAGTCGGCAAAAATAATTATTTTTTCACCTAAATTTTGGGATTCAAAAAACGCCGCCCGATTCTCTGGCGCATTTTTCATCGAGCCGTCTGATTTGGTGGAAAGACCAAGATGAAGAGCAGAATTATTTTTGGCGCTTAAATTGGTAAACATAAAATAAAATTATTAGCAGTGATAAGGTGGCTGTCGTCACCATCGCCCAAATTAGAAAATAAAAACCAAAAGCCGAGACAATTAAGCCACCCAAAATGGCCGCCAAGCCACTCATCAAATCTTTGCCACCTTCAAAGGTCGCCCACTGTGATTCGCTCTGCGCCCTGGTGGTGTGGTCAGCTAATTCTTCATCGAACACCGGATCGGCAATCGCATTGCCCAGCGCCGTTAAAATTTGCGTTAAAAACAGCATCCAAATATTGGAAATAATGAAATACAACCCAATACCCGTAAGCCAAATAATCCAACCGGTGATCATGATTGGGGTGCGGGAACGCGGATTCCAATTCAAACGGTGAAAAATGATAGTAAATAATCCTTGGGTGATCAAAAATATTCCCATCGCCAAGCCGGCGTCCAAAATGTCGCCACCAATTTTTTGTACAAAAACAGCATAGATCGGCACAATTATACCTTCCGAAAAAGTAGAGACGCTATAAGCAAAAATTAATAAATTATAAGCGAGACTCGCTTTGGATTTAATTATGGTTTTCATAAATTTTATTAATAATTATTACACGTACTATCTTTGGTCAACTAGGCCGCCGACATATCTTGCTCTGTAAATCTCTCTTCCATCAAGCTTGATAATTTCTTCGCCAGAAAAATCATCAATTTCTCCAATAGACTTATTTAAATAAATATAAGCTCCGTCAACATATTCATTAGGACCACGATACGGCTTATTTTCTGGGATTAAAGATAGAGCATGTTGCAATACCCTATAAACACCATTACAATCAGCAATTGCTTTATTTACCAGACCATAATATGTCATGATATAAATTGGAGCTCCTTTAAAAAACACAACCTCTCTGCCGCCAAAAGGCTCTCCACCAAAATAGTTATCATGATATTTAAAATCACCACTTTCAAAAACAAGAGTGGTAGATTTATCATATTCTTTTACTTTGTGTGCCGCATCGCCACTAGCGTAAGTTGATTTTTTTGCTTCAATTAAAAATTCTCGAAGATTTTTAATATTTATCATATTCATTATTAATTATTACACTCCAATCTAAATCGGATGGCAATTTTTTTACCAAAAAAACTCTTTCGATTTCTTCTTGTTTCATATATTAATATAATATATTTAAAATTTCATCAATCCAGCCCAGCTTTTTCCATAAAGCTATTTCTTCATGGCAAGATAATTCTAGTGCTGGCATGTTAGCTAAAATTATTTTTATATTTTGGCCGGCGATTATTTTCTGAGCGACAGCAAAACCAAGTTCGGCAAAAGTTTCATAACCGATATAGCCAGCGATTCCCTTTTTCTCTTCATTGGCCACAAATAAAATATCGGCTTCTAAAATATCCGCAAAAAATTTCTTATGCACTCCAGGATAAAGCTCATCAAAATTATCCGCCGGAATAGCCTGCGGATAATTTAAAACCACGCAATCTTTTTGCGCATTCCAATGTGTAACCCACTTTTGTATTTCCTTTTGCAAACTAGCGCTGCCAGCAATAACTACTTTCATAAATTTTATTATTTATTGTGCAAGCTCCGCACTTTCAACAAATTTTTTAAAATTTTCAATATCATCATTAGATCCTAGAATATGTATTTGCTCTGGCTCAAACACCACAAACTCCCTACCTCCAGAAAAAGCCGAAGTGCCATTTGAAACAATCCCATCATAGCCCAATTTAACTAAATATTCAGAATATAATTCCGAAATTTCAAAATCCGATATTGTTCTGCCTTCCAAGCCATTATCTTTAATAAAATTAGTCACTATATCATAATATTCCTTATTGTCAGTAAGAAACCTTCTTTTTAAATTAAATTCATTATATATTATATGGTTGCCTGTATATCTACCTCCTTTTTCTTCTCTTTTGCCTATATGCAATATTATCTCATCAACACCTACTAAGGGATTTTTAACATTCAAAATAGATGCTTTTGTATTTTCTAAATTAGAACCAAATGATACATCTTTAGATTCAGCAAAATAAATACCATTTCCTATTGTTCCAGCGTCAAATTTATCTTCTCTTCTTCGTTTTTCAAATTTTTCAAATTTGTTATTTGTACCATGATAAACAATATTTTTTATAACACTTTCCGGAAATATCGTTTCTAAATATTTTGCGTATTGCTCCTTCGTCCCAATCTTAGACAACTCTGGGCTTGCCTTAAAAACCTCATACACATCTCTTTGTTGTTTAGAGATATCTAAAGACTCAGCAGAATTTTTATTATTCTCTTTAATATTTGGTTGTAACGACACAAACATTTCTTTCATATAATTTATAATTAGATTTTATTTCAACAAATATGTTTTCAAATCATTCCAAGATAAATTTATGGCCGTACTTCCGGCAGCATTCATAGTTATCGCTCCCTTGTCAAAATAAAACGTAAGACCATTGTCGGTAATAATAAAATTCTGCAAATTAGAAGCGTAGAGCCAGCCATCACAATTACATTTCTTATGATCCAGGCTTATACCGTCATTTTTTAAATAAGATAAACCCAGGCCATCACGCACAGTATTAATATCTGGAAAAATTTCCTTATCCTTTCTAGCTTGTTCTAATAATAGATATGACAAAGCTAAATCATTTGGCATTTTATTTTTCCCCTTCATCGTAGCATATCCCGAAGTGTCCAAGATCGACTCAATAGCGACTTGACCATTCTTATCAAAAGTAAAAGTTTGTACTTTTTCACTTCCATTGGCGCCACCAGTGTATTCCCCAACTAAAAACAAATAGGAAACTGTGCCCCGGCTAGCGGCGGTAAATTTTTTATACACAATATTCAAAGAATATACCATTTTTGGTCTATCCGGAAAATCTCTTTCTATATTTTTTTCATCATTATACGCTGGGCTACCAATCTTCCAATCTTCTTTTCTTTGTTCCACCTGTTGATTTATAAATTGCTCAATTACTCCATTTTTATCCAAAGGCTCTATTGGATATACGGCTTCAATATCATAAAAATCAGTTTTGGCAGTAAAAGTTTTTTCCGTAGCTCGGCTTTCTTGATTTGCTAACTTTATTTGTGTGTGCCTGTTTTTACTATAAAAAAATACCGTCGCGCCAGCAGCAATTAAAAACACTAGAATAACTAATAAGCCAATCACCTTTTTACTTCTTTTTGTAACATTCATATTTTTAATACTCATAAATTAGATAAACATGCTTATAAAATACCATAAAATTAGAAAAAAAACAAAAAAGACTGGATTAATCCAGTCTTTTTGATATGCGGAGAAGCGGGGATTCGAACCCCGGATACGTTTTTACACGTATAACAGGTTAGCAACCTGCCGCTTTCGACCGCTCAGCCACCTCTCCAATTAATCACAAATTTGAGCTCTGCGATTAAACATGCTATAATGATATAGAATTCAATTAATCTTGTCAAACAAAAATATGTCCAAAAAAAACAAGAAAAGCCAAAATAGCGACAAACAGCCATTACAATGGAAAGTTAAAGAATACCAAAAACATGAGCATGGCCGCAGCTGGTATATCATTGCTGGAATCGTGGCACTTGGATTATTAATCTATGCTCTTTGGACGCACAACTACTTTTTTGCCCTCATCATTATTATCTCTGCCTTTCTTATTGTTTTTAACGACCAAGAAGAACCATTGGAACTTGATGTCATCCTAAAGAGCAATGGAGTGCAAATTGGCAAAAAATTCTACGAATATAATGCTTTTTCTGAATTTTATATCATTTATCGCCCAGAGGAAAATATCAGAAATTTATATCTTGTCTATAAAAATCCGATTACACCCCGTATATCGTTAGATTTTGAAAAAACCAATCCACTGACAATTAGAACTCATTTATTACAATATTTAAAGGAAGATTTGGAAAAAGAGAACATTCCCCTTTCCGAAGGATTGGCTAAAGTTCTTAAGTTATAGACAAATTTAAAATGATATAGTAATATGAATTGCGAACGAAAGTTCGTCTTGTATTTTGTCTTCGTCGTTCAACGGATAGGACGCGAGATTGCGGATCTCGTAATATAGGTTCGATTCCTATCGAGGACACATGTTAAGTCTCAATGCTAAGTTGCAAAATCTAAACCGAGTCGGCGAAAGTACTGCCGCCTCACTTAAAAAGCTGGGCCTGGAATCCATTTCCGACCTGCTTTTTTATTTGCCTTTTCGTTATGAAAACTACGATGCTATGGCCAGCATCGACACGGCCGAAATCGATACTCCAGTTAATATTATTGGGCAAATTGAACTCATTCAAAGCCGCCGCACTATGAATCGCCGCATGAGCCTCACAGAGGCTTTGGTGCGCGATGACAGTGGTACCATCAAGGTTCTGTGGTTCAACCAACCTTATCTCGCCAAAAGTCTTAAAGTGGGTGATTATCTATCACTGGCCGGCAAGATCACGGAAAAAAATGGCCAAGCCACTATGCTGGCACCAATTTACGAAAAACTAAATAATGGCGAACTGATTCACACTCAAGGCTTAACGCCAATTTACAGTCTCAACGCCGACGTCACCCAAAAACAAATTCGTGGGTTAATAAAACAAGTGGTCGATCTAAGTTCCGAACTGGAAGACTGGATTCCAAGTGACATTGCCAAAGAAGTTGGTCTAATAAGTTTAGGTAGTGCCATTAAAAAAATTCACTTTCCGGAGAATGCCGAGGATATTAAACTAGCTAAACAACATTTTGGTTTTGCGGAATTATTTTTGCGCCAATTAAAATCACAAATTAGCCGCCGCGAAATTCAATTGTCGCAAGCACCAGAAGTTTTTTTTAATGAAGAAGCCACCAAAAATTTTATTGCCAGTCTTCCCTTTACAATAACTAATGATCAAAAAAAATCCGCCTGGGAAATAATTAAAGACATTGCCAAATTTCATCCAATGTCCCGTCTACTTCAAGGCGATGTTGGCAGCGGTAAAACTTTAGTCGCTGTCATTGCTTTACTTAATACTGCGCTCGATAAAAAGCTCGGTGTTTTAATGGCGCCGACCGAAATTTTAGCCACTCAACATTATAATTCCATTAAAAAATTGTTAGCTGATTTTCCGGTAGAAATAAAATTGCTAACGCGAAACAATAAAAGTGATCTAAGCAAAATCCGCGACGAGCAAGCCGGAATTTTAATTGGCACGCACGCCATTATCCAAGACAAAGCCGCCATTCCCAATCCCGCTTTAATTGTGGTGGATGAACAACATCGCTTTGGTGTGCGCCAAAGACAAAAATTAAAAATAAAAAGTTCTCTCATGCCCCACTTTCTTTCCATGACGGCGACACCAATTCCCCGCTCATTATCACTCGCAATTTACGGTGATTTAGATATTTCGGTCATCAAAGAAAAGCCAAGTAATCGCCAAAATATTATCACTAAAATTGTTAACGAAGAAAATAGAACTGCGGCTTACAAATTCATAGGTGAGCAAATTAAACTTGGGCGCCAGGCTTTTATTGTTTGCCCACTCATTGATCCGTCCGACAAATTAGGTGTGAAATCAGTAACGCAAGAATACGATAAATTATCAACTGAAATATTTCCTGGAATTAAAATGGCCGTGCTCCATGGCAAAATGAAAGCCGACGAAAAAGACGCCATCATGGCCGGATTCCTAAAAAATGAAATTAAAATTTTAGTCGCTACTTCCGTGATTGAAGTTGGTGTTGATTTTCCGAACGCCACCATCATGTTAATTGAAGGCGTGGAACGTTTTGGCTTAGCTCAACTTCATCAATTCCGTGGCCGCGTTGGTCGCGGTGAACATCAATCTTATTGTTTCTTAGCCCCGAACAACGGCTCAAAATTATCCGAAAAAAGTCGCACGCGTTTAGAGGCCATGGTAAAACATCAAGACGGTTTTTATTTGGCCGAAGAAGATTTGAAACTGCGCGGTGCCGGTGAAATTTATGGCACCATCCAAAGCGGCTTCCCCGAATTAAAAATCGCATCTCTCTTTGACTATGAACTCATTAAAAAAACCAAGGCCGCAGCCGAAAAACTAATCGCCGCTGACCCAGAATTAAAAAACCATCCGCTGGTCAAAAAAGAATTAGGCGCGTGGGAAAAAACAATTCATCTTGAATAAAGTAGCCCTCACCAAGTCACCGTATCCGAAGCTGGTCGAAACTTTTAAAAAAGTTCGAACGTTAGTGAGATCTTTTTTCAAAAGTTTTGCCAGATTCGCCCCAGACGATAAAAGCGTTGAAGATAGCGAAGTCGAAAGACGAAGCGAAATTATAAGCATTAGATGATTCAAGCCGAGATACCGAAGACTGAGAAGACGGTTATTTTAATTAATCATGATATTCGCTCTTTATAGTCTCCGGTAGAATGCCGTTAACCGTGTGGGGTGAAGCGTGCAAATCTTTTTGAAAAGATTTCGCGCTTGCTCAACCTTTCCAAGAAAGCTTCGCCCGCTTCAGGTGCGGTATTTCATAAGAGGCTAAAAATGCTGATTTTGCTAGCTTATTTTACAATATATTGACTTTTTGTTAAAAACGTGATATAATTATATTATCAAAATTAGTTCTTAAACAATTTAAAATTTATATTATGAAAACAAAAATTGATTTTTTTCAATTAGGCAAAATAGTCTTAATTTTAGGTTCTATAGTCGGAGTATCAATAATCGTTTATGCTGTAGCTTATGCTCAGAGTCAATCGCTACCAATAACATCAGAAGCATCAATGACAGCATATTTTGATAAAATTGACAGAGCTCAAACTATTGGAAATTGCGGCGCAATCATTGCCTTAATGTCAATTGTTTTTATGCAATTTGTTATTTTTTCAGGAATAGGCAAAAAAAATTCAATTCCCGACTTTAAAACAGAACTTTTTGTTTTATTGGTTTTTGCGGCTTTTGATTTTGTTTCTTCTTTACTTGTAACAACAACGACATTTTTGTCTCACAGCTCACTTAACGAACAAATGTTTATTGGCACTACATCAATCTTTTTCTTATCAATATTTTCGGCTAATATTTTTCGCTTATTCAGTGGAAAATTTTCCAAGAACCGATATGAAATTGCAATTGCTTAAAAGCCCAAAGGAATCCAAAACATCGGATTCCTTTTTTATTTCCCAAAAAAATTGGCTTATCTCGCTATATATTGACTTTTTGCTAAAAACGTGATATAATTATATTATCAAAATTAGTTCTTAAACAACTCAAACTTAAATATATACAGTCATGAAAAAAGAAATTAACATCAGTCTTGCTATTTTATGCATACTTTGCACAGTTATTTTTTCCGATTTAGCCATTACTAAACACTTTACTTGTTGCGCGCTTATAGCAAGTTTATGTTTTATATGTACCATATTCAGCGTTGCAAAAACAATGAAAGCAGCCAAACAGTAAAAAAACAAATCAAGAGCCATCAAAACAACGATGGCTCTTTTCTTTACAAAAAAATTGGGTATCACAATTTGTGATACCCAATTTTTAAAATATCTGACTAATCGCCTCGGAGATATTTTTTACTTTCAAGAGTTTTATTTTTTTAAACTTATTTAAATTTTCATTTTTGACGTCTGGAATAAGAGCTGTCGTAAAGCCTAATTTCTCCGCCTCACTTAATCTTAACTCAATTTTGGATACCGGGCGCAATTCCCCACTTAGTCCTAACTCACCTAAAATCAAACAACGGCGATCAAGCTCTTTGTTTTGCAATGACGAAATAATCGCCAAGGCTACTGCCAAATCTAAAGCTGGGTCATTAATTTTTAAGCCACCAACAATATTTAAAATAATATCCGACTCCCCCAAATTTAATTTTTGTTTTTTGGATAACACCGCCGCTAAAACTTGCAAGCGATTCAAATCGAAACCAGAAGCCTTGCGTTGCGGATAACCAAAAATAGTCTTAGTCACTAATGCCTGCACATCAATCAAAAAAGCGCGGCTACCTTCGAGCACACAACCAATCGCCGTACCTACCATGTTTGGTTGGCCATTTTCCAAAAAGATGGATGATGGATCGCTCACTTCCCGAAAACCAGCACCCGTCATTTCAAAGACGCCAATTTCATTAATACTGCCAAAACGATTTTTCGCCGCACGCAATAAAGAATGATTATTAATTGTTTCCGCTTCCAAATAAACCACCGTATCAACGATATGTTCCAAAGATTTTGGTCCAGCAATTTGACCATCTTTGGTAATATGACCAATGAGTAACACCGCAATATTATGGGTTTTAGCGAGTTCTAAAAAGCCCACCGCACAGGCCCGAATTTGGTTAATATTACCAGCTTCTGACGGGACCTGGCTGGAATGCACAGTTTGAATCGAATCAATTACCACGAGTTGCGGTTTTAATTTTATCGCCCCAGCAATAATTTTTTCAATATTAGTTTCACCGGCAAAACTCAAATTTTTCAAATCACAATTTAATCGCTCTAAGCGAGATTTAACTTGGACGGCCGATTCTTCTCCAGAAACATAAAGCACCGGTTTCCCATTTTTCTTAGCAATGGAATCAACAATCTGCGCCGTAATAGTCGACTTACCAATTCCCGGTTCTCCGCCTAAAAGCACTAACGATCCCGGCACCAAGCCACCACCCAAGACACGATCGACTTCCGGCATGCCGGTTAAAATTCGTTCACCTTGCACCGATTCCACGTCAGCCAAATTAATAAAATTCGCTGCCGGACCAGTAGCCCGAGTCATCTTCTCGCGCATCGTTGGCTTCTCATCTTTAGTTGAAACACTTTCCGCTAAAGTTCCCCAGGCACCACATTCCAAACAACGCCCACTCCACTTTGGGAATTGGGCGTCGCATTTTGTGCACACGTAAATTGTTTGTTGCTTATCAGCCATAAACAAAAATATATCAAAGCGAACCTAAATTAAAAATAAATTATTAAACCGCTACCGCCCGCACAACATTTGTTAGCCAAAAGAAGAATAGGGCGACAACCAAAAAAGCCACGATCGAAAAAAGCATAAAAGTTTTGCTATTACCGTCTTCGTCGGTAATTTCGATATCTTGTTCTATTTTTTTTGTTTCTTTTTTTATCATAAAATTAAAAATTAATTTTTCGCCCAATAAGCTGAGTCAACTTTCCATTCACCTTTAATTTTAACAAAGTTTAAAGTTATATCTTGATTAAAAACTTTGGCAGCTGATGAATCAGCCCCAAGCTCGCGTCTTTGGGTTGAAACCAAAACTTGCGCTTGACCGGCAGCATCATCAAATTTTTGCACTTCACCCGAAATAGCAATAGTGGTAATACCATAATAAACCGTGGTATCACCAGCACTCTTTTTCAAATCAACTACATAAGAATCAGACCAAGTCTTCATGTTATCAGACATGAAAATTTTCAAATCTTCAAAATTACTATAATTGGATTGATTGGAGAATGAACCAAATCTCTCCGCGAATGGTAAAGCCATTTTACGCAAATCTTCAGAGCCTAATTGACGATTAGCTTCGGCTTGGGCGTCAAAACTATATGTCGGCGCTGGTTGTTTATTTTTAGCCTCCGCCATCAAATCTTTAACTGGCCCAGTGATAGCCGCTGGCACGTTATTGGCATTATTTTGATTCTTCTTAAAACCGTAAGTATAAATTAACATGGCCGCCAACAAAACAATAGCGATAACCACTATAAATATACCCATCTTTTTGTTTTCGTTTATCATATTTTTTTATTAAACTTATTTAGCTTCCTTTATTTTTCGGGCTTCATCGGCTGCTGCTTCTTCTTCAGCCATTTCTTCCTCATATTTTTTCTTCGCTTCCTCTAGCTCTAATAATTGGCGAGGATCGGAAGTAATCAATTGATCTTCAGAATAAGAAGCCACAATTTTAATTGCCACATGTTTATTACCAGCAAAGAATATTCCCTCACCTAAACCACATTCCAACAATAAGAATTTTTCACCCTCGGTTAACATAAAAGTTTTCTGCACGCGATCAATCGCGGCTGGTGATTGTTTAAGCAAAATCTGTAATTGGGAATTAGTCACAATCGCTTGACCATAAGGTGATTCCAAAAAGTCACTTACATCTTGGGTAATTGTGGTCACACCTAAATAATACTTACGGCAGCGTTTCACAAGGGCAAAAATAAACTTAGCAGAATCGGGGTTTTGCATCATCCACCATGCCTCATCAATAATCAAAATTCTCTTTTTAACCTGACTGCGAACCACATTCCAAATATAATTAACAATAGTATAAATTCCAATTGGACGCAACTCATCCTCTAAATCACGCACACAGAAGCAAACTAATTGATTATCCATCTCCACATTAGTCGGACTGTTAAGTAATCCAGCAAAAGTACCTTCGGTATATTTTTTCAAACGTTCCGCTAAGGAATCAGCCCCTTCCATACCTTCTAATACTTGGCAGAAGTCAGATAAAGTTGGTGGTTCGATTTTAGACAAATCAGAATCAGGCGTAATATCTTTTTTAGCGTAAGTTTCAAGTAGGGCTCGATCCACAATCGAATCTTCTTCGTTAGTTAGATTACCTACCATTAAGCGCACCAAACCCTTCAAAGTTATAACCGCACTTCGAATAATATCTTTTGGTTTAGCTTCACCGCCGATGGAACGAGGCAAATCAAATGGATTAATCTTGTTTTCACTCGACAAAGAAATATTAATATAAGTACCTCCAACAGCTTCGGACAAATGTTTATATTCATACTCAGGATCAATAACAATCACATCACTGCCCATCATCAGAGAACGCAATACTTCCAATTTAATACAATAACTTTTACCAGCACCAGAAGTGGCAAAAACCACCGAATTAGCATTCGGCAAAGAAAAACGATCAAATAAAATTAAACTATTATTATGGCGATTAATACCATAAAGGATACCGCGGTCACTGGTTAGTTCTGAAGAAATAAACGGAAAAGATGAAGCGGCTGGTGACGAATTCATGTTAAAAGTAATGTATAGCTCATCATTACAAAGCGGTAGAGTGGAATTAAAACCTTGTTCGGATTGAAAAAAGGCGCGCTTAGAAAAAACTAAACGTGAACCAAAAACGTCTTCTACTTGATCAGATAAGCGA
Organism: Candidatus Falkowiibacteriota bacterium; assembly: GCA_037137655.1. Lineage (GTDB taxonomy): Bacteria > Patescibacteriota > Patescibacteriia > Patescibacteriales > UBA12465 > JBAXJX01. The sequence continues at coordinate 128,923 of JBAXJX010000001.1, read as the reverse complement.
TCCAATTCTTCAAGGGTTTCTGTGTAGATTGTAACGTATAAAGCGAATTGAAAAAACTTTTCTGTTCCCTGAGTTAAGGCGTCGCGCAAAAATTCAATATCACGCAAGGCTGTTTCTCGAATTGGATCACGTGGTTGGCCTTTTTCTGAATCAGACATCACCTGAGCTTCAATATTACCCACGCGATTTTTTAATTGTTTTAAAATCACAGCACTATTAACGGGGTAGAAGAACATGGCCACATCAAAAGCATTATTCAAATTGATAATCGGTGCAAACCAACCAACACTAATATAACGTGGGTAGTTAACCACAAATAAGGTGCGGGCAAATTTCTGCCCCAACATCATATAAGTTGAGGTAATTTTCATGCTCGATGGTGAAATCAAATCACGCACCGACAATGTTCCTTTACGATAAGCTAACTCTTCCTCAATAATTTCTTGCGTTAGTTCAACGTTCTCTTCAATCGTTTTGCGGACAACAACCTTATCACCCACAGCATAAACTTCCGGCTGTTTGCTGGCTGCTTTCGTTTCGTCATCAAGTTGTGATATTTTAAAATTAGGCATATTTATTTAAGAAAATAATTACATCTCAACGCGAAGCTTTTCCATGTCAACTAAATTCTGATTTTTGGAAACCTCCGGGTTATAAGTTTTATAAAATAATTCAATAAGTTCCTGCGTGTTTAATTGTTTAGTACCGACACCCATCGAACCCAAGCCCCCAACCACGCTATCAATCCGCCGTGCCAAAGATTCTTTATACTTTAAAAAACGCACTTCTTTCAGCTTCAATAGTGTAGCTGGTTTTAAAGTTTCAGCTAAGCTCGAGAAAAATCCTTTATGCGTATCAGAGGTTGGACTATAAGGCACAATCACATAAAAACTTTTAGTCATGATTTTACCGATAGAAGTTAATTCTTTGATATATTCAATATATTCCCCGGTTTGGATTTTAAGTAATTTATTAGTTTGACTCTTTTCTTTCTCCGCTAAATATTCCATATAGCCGCGAATATCCAATTCGCGTGATTGAATCACAATTTGCAACATGGAATTAATATTATTTAAAAAACTAACATAAGATGAAATAACCGCATTTTGTTCATCCTCACTTTTCAAGGCAAAATTAATACTAGAAACCGATAAAACCGCGCGCAAAGTTCCATCGCGCAAAATCACAGTGTCATCTTTAATTTCGGCAATATCTAAATACTGTTGTGTTGAAACAGTAACTTTATTGCGTACTAATTTATTTTCGTTAGCCATATTTTAAAAATTATTGATTTTTAATATCTTCTGCGTCAGGATTATTGCCGCGATATCTTCCCTTAGTATCCACCACTAAGGATAATTCCGCCACCTGAGAGGCTTTTAAATTTTTATTTATTTCTGTACTCTCAAATTTTATTTCCCGCTCTTCGCTGTCCGCATAAGTTGTTAAATGATGATTCCAAATTCGGATACCTGGTTTACGTAAAGTACTAAGGAGATTTAAAATAAAATAATGAAAACCTTGACCATTAACTTTAACAAAAGCAAAGACCACGGCCGCTAAAAATATAAACACCGACACAACAACGAACAAAGTAAAATCAAAAGCTTTATAAGCAATAAAGATAAAAGCCGCTGCCGCCAACATTATCAAAAACTGGCGCACCGTTAGCGGGCCGATAATTTTTGATTCCACGTCAATAAATTGTGGTACGGTAAATTGTTGCATAGTTTAAAAGCGCAATCTATTATTTAACATTATAATTCCCTCGATTTCATCCATACTTAAATAATCTTGTTTACTATTTTTCAAATCTTCAATCACAGCTGGAATTGTTTTATCTTCTGATGTAGCTCGGGACAATATTTTTAAGTAAAGTTTACTAACTGGTGATCGGCGCCAAGCAGCAATTGCCGCCAAACCTTTTTCATAGTCATCGGCGCGCATCAACTCAACCCGATCTTTTATTTTTTCCATTATTTCATCCACACTAATACCCAATCTTCTAAAATTTACCAAGTCCATATACAACAATTCATCAATTGGGCTCATGGTTTTAATTGATTTAATATCTTCAATTTTAACTTTACCAGGAATAAACTTGCTAGAACTTGGTGCCGGTGTTGGAGTTGGGGTTAAAACTACCGGTGTGACTTTATTCATAATTGGAGTTGCCTTTACCTCCGCAATTGGTTTTGGTGCTAATTCGGTTTTTGCAAAAAATGGTTCTTTTGGAATTGAAGCTAGAGCTGAATCCAAAATTCCACTTGGAATTGAACTTAAAATTGGTGTCTCATCAACATTTTTAACTGATGGTAAAATATCCTCGGCGTCCAAAAGTTCGGCTGGGTTAATTGCCCCTAAACTAATCGGAGTCGCTTTAACTGGAGTTATTGGAGCAATCGGTGCTTCAATTTTTTTATCTACAACCACCGGTGCGGCAATTTCCATATTTGGAATCGCTGTTGTTGGCGCGGCAATTTCATGACTCAAATCTAAGCCACCTTTTAACTCGTGTTTAAGGTCTAAAATTTTTGATAAATCGTAACTTACATCACGATCAGCTCCCATTTTATTAAGCTCATTAATTTTATCCATAATGGAAAAACTTGGCTTAGTATCTTTTTTCAAGCTAACATTAATTTCATTTCTTAAAGCATCAGCGCGACTAAGTATTTTATCAACCATTAAATCACTTAAACCTAAACCGCCGTCCTGGATTGCTTTTAGTAAAAAGGCGCGGGTATCAATTCTAGATCTAATTTCGCGTAAATATAATTTTATAGCGTCCTGGAATTTCATCAGATGCTCGCCACCAACATTAAATTCTTCCACAATCTTCTCGATTGCTTCATAAATCCTAGCTGAATATTCATCTAATTTCATTTCAGGCATAGCTGCTTCGACAGCGATCTCTTCATCAATTTCTTTTACTATTTCCGGTTCGGATATCGCCTCAGGTTTAATTTCTGGCACAACAACTTTAGGTGTAATTATAACCGGTTCTGGCGCTATAACTTTTTTATCGTCCGCTTGTAAATAATCTAAAGCTTTAGCAAAGACCTGCTCCTTCAACTCTATTGTTAAAGTATCAACTGCCGCCTGTCCTAGGGCTAGATCCGTAAAAAGATGAAGTGGAATTTCATCAAGCTTTATTTCTTTAACCATCACGCGCATAATTGTGATTGCTAAATCAACATTATATTTTTTTTCTAAATCAGCTGTCGCCTTTAAAACTTCCGGAGTGGAAATTATAGCCTTAAGATCGGCCGAGAGATTTTTAAATTTTTCTAAGTATTCAAACATATTTTTTCAACCGTCATCCTCGCGCAGGCGGGGATCCAGGTTTTCTTATAATTTCTTTTTAATTTCCGATTCAATTGCGCGACGCTCCAAACTACCAAGTGGATATTGTTCAGCCATCGCTCGCAATGACTTTATCTCTGGACTCTCCTCTTTTGGCATAATTTTAGTTTGGCCATTTTCCAACTCTTCTAAAATTTTCTTAGCCGCCGCGGTTGCTTCCGCATCGGCTTCGGCATGATCAATTATTGGAGCAGAAACATCGGGTGTACTTAATTTTGTTGGATGAAATACTTTTTCTACTTGATCACGGTTAATGGGAAATAATTCCCATTCCTCAATTGGAACATCTTTCATGCTATCCGGAAAAAATACTAAATTACGATATAATTTCAAAAGTTTTTTTAACAAATTCCGTTCTTCCGGATCTAAAATTTTAGCATTTTCCGAAGCAGTTAAATATTTTGCCAGCACAATATTAGAAAAAATATCGCTGCCGTTTTTGGCAATAAAATCTTTCAACCAGCGCGCAACCGTTGCCGTCACATCTTCATTGTCGGCAATAAACGGTTTATGTGTTAAAACTTCTTGGTTTTTATATAGGAGTTCAGTCATCTTGTCCTCGAAGTTAGGATCAGCATTAAAGGTCTGAAAAGCGATAACATTCAAATCTTGCAAATAACTCTGATCATCATTAAAGATTGTTAGCAAGTTTTCAGAAAAAGCTTCAGATAGCACAATCTTTTTATCTTTAACGCTAAGAGTTAACAAGCTAAATTCTGGTGCCGCCACATCGCTCGCCGGTAGTTTTTTGGTGACCAAAGATAAAATCTCATCTCTTAGCTTAAGCTCTATCTCGTCAGCCAATTCTATTTCTAAATTAAACTTTTCCGCTAAATATCCAGCGATGTCCTCCAAATCTAATTCATTGATTGCCAACAAAAGAACTACAAAATCTAGTTTAACTTTATACCGTTTTTCCAGGGTGGTGATTTTAGCAATTACTTCTGGCGCACCAAAAGCCGCCTTAGTCTCCCCGGGCAAATCACTATATTTTTTTATACAATCTTCTAGATAAGCCATATTTATTATGAGATAAATCGTCCTTTATTATTGCTTTTCTTTAAATCTGCAACAGTTTTAAATGTTTTGTCACCTTGTTTTTTTATATCTTGCAAGATATCAGAACCTTTACTCTTGTCATTTTCCAAGACATTATTAACAACATTATTAATAGATGTATTATTGTTAGTAGTGTTATTAATATTTTGAATTGTTGGCTGTCCACCACCAGATAAAATGTTCTTCAAGTCAACATTAACTGGCGCTGGTTGGGCAAAAGCTTCCTTATGTTTACCGCCACGGTCAACAATCTCAAGCTTCATTTGTTCTAAAATTTTATCATGTGGTACGCCCTGTCTTTCAAGAGCCGCTGCCTTTTGACCAACCTCAAAGGAATTGTTTTCTTTTGTAGTTTTATCACTACCAGTCAAGCGCATATCCATCATCATCGACTCTAAGCCATGAGCCAAATCTTCTGATTTAACACCAGCTTTATGAGTATTTTCATGGTATTCAGCCGCCAAATCACCCCGGAAACCTTTTTTAACACCAGAATTTCTAATTGATAAAGCCTCAACTTTATTATTTTTTAAATTATTAATCGCGGTTTGTAATTCTTGGTAGCCACCATCATTTGGTTTCATGCCCTGTAATTTGCTTTCCAGATGAACGGTAAAGTCTTTAATTTGACCAGAATCTAAATTGGCCGCATCAGCATTAGTTTTAAAATCCTTACCACCAAAAGAGGCAATGCCTTGCAACTCAGCAAAATCAATTGCAATACTATTGGCGCTCTTAGTTTTATCTGACTCTTGGTTTTCATTAAATTTCGCCGCGCTAAATCCGCCCTGAGCAACAGATCGCTCCCGATTATAATTAGAATAGCTAACCTTGTCTTTATAATCACTTGGGGATTTCATAACCTTTGGATTGGAAACTTCCGAGCTAACAGTAGTTAAGAGACTTGAAATTCCACTTAAATTCTTCATATCACCACCACCTTTTTGATGTCCAGCAATCGCGCGTGAAATAGCGTCAGCCACTTTAAGAAAATCTTTATCATGACTACCATCCGCATTTCTTTCTCCGCTCCATTTTTCAAGTTGAACACGAACACCTTCACTGGCTTCAGGATCACCGGCCATCGCTTTAAAGTTGGCTTTTTGTTGGGAATTCATACTACTCTTACCAGCCCATTGATGCGCATCAGTATCTCTTATATAATCCGGCCACTCTTTAGTATTTTTAATATTTTTAACAAAATCTTTAGCTGTCAAAGATTCTTCAGCCATTTTTTTAGCTGCTTTATTTGTAGTCCCAACCGCCATATCACCAATATTAGGAATCATTTTAATAACATTTTTACCAAAAGCAGTAGAAGAAAATCCTTTTTTATTTAATATTTCAGTACCTTGATTTTTCATAGCCACGCCCTTGGCAATGTCAGCGTCAGCAGTGGCAGCAGCAGCTTCAATAGCGGCAACATCATCAAGCTTGGATTGACCACTATCAATCATTGACTGTCCGTGAATCTTGTCGTCTTCCAATTTTTTGTTTTCCTGTCTAATTTGCGCAATACGAGGATCGTTAATATTATTCTTAGCTAAATTAATAATTTCATTCTCATTGAATTTAATTTTTCTGTCAGCATCATTGATAGTGTTTTCACCTTCTTGTCTTTCTTTTTCGCCGGTCAGTCTTAATTTACCAGCGGTCATAGCCTTAACTTTAGCATCTTCACCTCTATCTATTAATTCTTGACCATCGGTAAGCAACGATTGTCCTTTGGTTGTATTAGCGCTAATACTTTTCTTAATTTTGTCACCAAAATCTAAACGTCTCTTTATTGGCTCAGTAGCCTCAACAAGAGCTGTGGCGCCAGTCTCGCCAAAACCAAGTTTTTCTAATAACTCTTGGCGTGATTTTACCGCCGCTTTTTTTCTGGTAGTAATCATATCAGCCTGCAAACCAGTTCCAATTGCTCCAGTTTTTTGCAAGGCTCGACCCATTAAATTAGTATCACCCTTAAGGCCGACGCTTTTACCGGCTAAATTAATTTTTTGTCCAGCCCAATTAGCAGCGCTGCCGGCTGCGCCAGCTGCACCTGCGCCAGCACGTTTAGCTGCATAAAGTCCGGCTGCACCCGCACCAGCTTTCGCCATCGAGAAACCTTTGGAAGAAACTTTACCGGCCATCTTACCCGCTTCACCGCCCAATTCCTGCGCAATTTGCAAACCGCCAAGTAACATACCGATGGAAATAATAAATTTAATCATGTTATCAGCCGAGCCGGATTCAGTTAAACCAACACTTGGCGTACTACTTGGATCACTAGGAATACCTTTCAACGGATCAGTCGCGTTGTTAGCGGCTAAATCAGCTGTGCCACCTAAAGAAGCAAATGATAACCAGATAAAAAAAGCTAGGATTGGTCCGATCACTAAATTTTTACTGAATTCTGACCACCACTTAGAAGCATATTGTTGACCTTGCGGAAAAGCACTTAGCAAATAAGCTAAGGGTGATAAAGTTATATAAATCCAAAGCATGACCATGCGCATAGCCAAAACAGCCACCATAGTCACAACTGTAATTAAAGCAATTATGGAATAAATCAAAGCCAATAAATAAGTACCAACAATAGTAGTAAAAGTAACTGTGGCCGTTGGGTCGGTTGACATTGTTCCGATCCAATCATTAATACCCAACATTTCAGTTAAGTTACCGCCGCCAACATCTTTAAAACCATTAACGAAGGTTAACATAACCACTTGGGCAAAATCCACAAAAATATTACAAATCAAACGAGAGAAATTAATTAAGACCGCCATCATAATTAATTTTGGCAGCCATTTTTTATAGTTATATTCTTCCACGTGTAAAATTGTCGCAAAGGCAATAATAAGAAGAATGAGTACGAAAAACATATTACAAATATCGCGCACAATCATCCAACCAAAAACGACCGGTGCGGCGGTACCAAAAGCACTGTATTGAGCAATAGAGATTAAAACAGAAATTACCAAAGAAAGAAGCTGCCCAATAAAATAAATGACAACTGAAAGTATACCGCCGATAATACCGGCAATGACTTCACTGGCATGAGCCGGACGAGCCACAGCAAAAATCGCGAGCGACGATAAAAGTGTCACTGAGAAAATAAAGGTATTCTTTTTTGAAAATATTTTTTTCATTGTTTGTGATAAATTTTATTAGCCCCCTGTTAATGCCATCCAACCGAATTCAACTGGATGAAGCATGGCATAAATAATAACAATAAGTAATAAAAGGACGAAACAACCAGGAATATTCACACAACAGCAGCCTAAATTTTCCACCAAAGAAATTTTATCACCAACTTTTTTCGCCTCTTCCGGTGAAGTCTTGGCGATTTCAGCCTGTACCCATTCATGCCCCGGTTTACCAAACCAATCAGGTAAAATCTTCCACAAAAGATAGAATAAGTCTATAAACAGAATAGTGAATCCAAAACTGGCAGGAATATCTAACCAAAATTGCTTTAAAAGTTTGCCAGTTCCCTCTTTAATCTTATTCTGTTTTGGTGATGACTTAGCACTATCATTATTGTCACCGCCAGATGTTACGCCAGCATTTTTAGCTTTTTGTTTAGCGGCCGCCAACTCGTCAGCCTGTTCCTGCTCGTCCATAAATATCTAAGACTTAAATCTTTTAAATACATTTTTATTTTATCATAAAATAAAAAAACTGGCAATAAAAAAACCCTACTTTATAGCAGGGTTCTAAATGTTTCAAAACGTTTTTTTAATCGAGATTAACATCTTTCACCTCGATGAATTTTCCGGTGTCCAAATCGGTTATGACTGTAAGGAAATGCATATACGATAACAGCTCGGAATAGATTTCCTCTGGCAAACCAGCTTCAATCACTTCCAAGGCAAATCGCATGTTTTCCTTGGCCCGCTCACAAGCCCTTCTTTCTTCACTTCCCACACAACCCATCAATTTTTCCGCTCTGACGTCGCGCCGAAATGAGGCTGACGCCAAAAGAATAAAACCTTTTTCCCTGGAAATGCGACCGCTAAGTAAATTTTCATAAACTATCGTAACCGCTTTTACTATAGCTTCGCCCGATTTATTGGAATGCATTCCAATAATTATCGCCTGATTTGGACGATAAAACCAACCTAATCCTTGTCCAACGGCAACCACGCGCTCATTATGATTTAGAGCAATGGCTGGACGATTTTTTCGACGGTTCTTTGAAACATGATTAAAATTTCCAGAAATCAAGCGCAATAACAAATCCTTAACTTCTAAAGAAAATTTTGGAAATAAAGTTGTTAGCGTTTCTTTAATCTCAGCCTCATTAAATTCAGTCAAATCCGCCACTCGTAAAACTTGATCACAATCGCAGCCATGAATTATCATCGATTCTTCATCAGTTTCAAAGCCAAGAAGAACCGAGAAAACCGCACTATCGGTGCCATAAACTCGGTCAATTTTTTCCTTGAAGCTAATATTGGACGCGATGGCTTTGTCAGTATTACATTCAAAAGCAGCACAGCCCCAATCCTTGTTCGATTTCGAAAAATGATAACTTACAAAAACTAGACATTCTTTACCTTGATCAATCCAATGCATCAAATCGCCATAAAAAAGTTGGTCTAAAGAATTTGACCATTCCCAAGGACCGGCATGACGATAATTTTTCATTATTCCGGCCGGTAACTCCGTAGCGTTGTGAATATTGTTGCGACCGTCCATGCAACCGAAACAGAAAAGCCCAACCGGATACCGCAACCAAAAAGATCTTCTTTCAGCTTGGGCGCCAGGACTACAAAATCTCTGCGAGTACTCACCATTAACACCTTTTAACCAATCGATCAAACTACCATCATTCGACATAAAACCTCCGTTTTTTAAGATTAGATTTAATTTAATTTTTAATGTTCAATATCATCACTTGATGATAAGCGTATTATATCATAAATAAAACGTTTTGTCAATCTGATTTACAGCCAAATCACTACATATCAGTACCAGAATAGCTCAAATTCAAGGATTTATTGCATAACGGGAAATCTGGAACGATGTTCCCTGGGCCAATAATCGCGAATAATGCCCAATTACAAAATGATGGGTCACGGGGGAAACAACGACTAATTTTACCATTCTGAAAATGCAAAGCGCAAATAATTTCACCGCGCCATGACTCTACTGCCCCAATTGTTACACCATCTTTAATTTGACACTCATTTATAATATTCTTATCGGAATTGCCTGTCAATTGCTTAAGCACTGCGTCAATTAAACGCACCGATTCATCAATTTCGTTAATACGACACAAATAGCGAGCATGAACATCACCAACAGTCTTTAATTGAACATTGACTGCCAATTCTTTGTAAACGGCATCGGGATGGTCACGACGGACGTCACGATCAAAGCCAGAGGCACGCACCGGCAAACCAACACCGCCGAAAGCTTTAGCCGCTTCAAGTGGTAAAACACCGGTAGTTTGTAAGCGATCCAAAAAACCATCGGATGACAAAGCGATTTTAACAATTTTGTTTATTTCAACTTGAGCTGCTTGCAATACTGGTAAAATAGCAGCTAATTTCTCGGTACTCAAATCTTTAGCCACCCCACCTGGAACAATTTCACCGCGCCAAAAACGATTGCCTAATAATTCATCTGATAAGCGCACCATTCTTTCTTTAATCCGAAAACCGTTAGCTGCAATAAAACTAAAACCTGTACCCATACCACCAATATTAGCTAAGTCGTGAATATGCATTGTTACGCGTTCCAATTCTAACAATAAAACACGCAATAACTGCGCCCGTTTAGGCACCTCACAGCCAGCTAAAGCTTCGACAGCTTGGCAAAAAGCTAGAGCATGGCCAGCAGCCATGTCGCCCGACAAGCGCTCAATAAAAGGCAAAGCCTCCAGTGGAGCTTTACCTTCCACTAATTTTTCAATACCCTTATGTGTAAAAAATAATTTTCCTTCTAAAGTTATAATTCTTTCACCGGCCACATTAAAACGGAAATGACCCGGTTCGATAATACCAGCATGGATTGGTCCGACTGGAATTTCATAGATTCCCTCACCTTCCACGTGCGCCATTGGATATGGCACATTAGCATGTTCCATTTTAGTATTCCAGGCGAAATCTTTGCGTAATGGATAAACATTTTCCGGCACATTTTCATGACTCACTAAACGACGTAAATCTGGATGACCAAGCGGTGTGATGCCAAACATATCATGTAAATAACGTTCATACCAATGAGCCGCCATAACCGTGGCAGTTAACGACGGGTAACTTGGCTCTGTTGTCAAAACTTCGGTTGAAACCAATAACCAGTCATGCGCCGCGTCATTAGCAAATAAAACGTGCACACCAAAAGTATTACTAACCTGACGATCATCAGTGGCATAAAGCGACGACAAAGGTAAATTTTCTTCGTTGGCCAAAGAAGTGGCTAAGGATGTAAAAACATCTTTAGTTACTTTAACGGTAATCATATTTCCCTGCTCCGAAAAATTTTCAATTTTATATTTTTTTAGAATTTCAATAGTAGTCATAAGGTTTATAATTAAATCAAATTGCGCGCAATTGAATTAATAAAATTCATACCGCTTGGTGATGATATCCAAAATGATAATAACACCACTAAAATAATTTCACTGATCATAACAACATGAGTAATGTTCCATTTCTCTTTCGGCATAACTGGTGCACTTGAATCTGGCAAAGTCATCATGATTGTTAAACGTAACATGGCAAAAGCAATCGCGCTCAAAGCCGCAAACACCAACAAAGCGATACCAAGATGAGCTTTAATTAAAGCGGCAAACATCGTATATTCACTAATAAACAAAGCGGTTGGCGGTAAACCAATAATTACCAAAATTCCTAACACAAATAAGAGGCCAGTGCGTGGAATGTTTTTAAATAGATTTCGCACTTTATCAATACTAGTAGTTTTGTAAGCAATTAAAATTTCACCGGCGCCAAAAAATAAACTCGATTTCGCTAAAGTGTGACCAATCATATGAATGATGGCTGCAATAATACCAAGCGGTGGTACTGATAAAGCTAGCAATATCAAACCCATATGCTCAATACTAGAATAAGCCAATAAGCGTTTGTAATTCTTTTGGGTAATCATCATAAACACCGGCAACAAAACTGAAGCCAAACCAAAAACTAAAAATAAAGTTGTGGTCCACTGACTGTTTCCAATAACCGCGTTAGTTAAAACTTGGAAACGAATAATTACATACAAGGCAACATTTAATAAAATACCAGAAAAGAAAGCGGAGATTGGTGATGGTGCTTTACTGTGAGCATCTGGCAACCAAGAATACATTGGTACTAAACCAACCTTCACACCAAAACCAACAAAAATAAAGACGAAAGCAATTTTAGCAATCGCCGCTGGAATTGTCGCCGCTTGCGCGATTAAAGCACTTAAAGAAAAAATAGTCGCTAGGCCACCGCTAGCTAGTCCAGCACCGTAACTGAAAAATAAAATACCGATCAGTCCCAAGGTAATACCAGTGGAACAAATAATCACATATTTCCACGCCGCTTCAATGGAAGATTTTTGTTTATAAAAACCAACCAAAAAAACGGAGGATAAAGTCGTCATCTCTAAAGCGATCCACAATAACAAAGTATTGTTAGCTAGCAACACTACCAACATCGACAAAGCAAATAAATGTAATAACGAAAAATAAAGTTTAACTTTTTTATCACTAATTATTCCTTCTTCGTGTTCATGTTTAAGGTAGCGATTACTAACTAGAGCGGCAGCTAAATATAAAAAGGAAACCAACAACAACATTAACGCCGAAAAACTATCAATTAACCACCAGCCACCATCAAAAACTCTTTGGGCGCCACTTAAATATGGCCAAACCAAAATTAGCACAGCCGCAAAATTAACAGCCGCAAAAATACCACCAATCCGACGCACCACTTTTTGTGATGGCAGTAAAAAAGAAATTAAACTCGCTAAAAATGCAAAAGCAATAATAAAAATATTCATATTATTCAGTTAAATTACGTAGGTTCTCCGTGTCCGTGGAACCATATTGTTCTCTAATTTGTGAACTAAGAATTGATAAAATAACAGCGCTAAGAGCTACAACCGCAAAAATACCTAACTCCAATAACAGCGGTAATGATTTTACTGTCGCTAAAATAAAGACAGCGATACCGTTTTCCACAATAAATAATCCAATAATCTGAGAGAAAACATTACGATGAACAATCATGGTCGCTAATCCAAGAACTGACAAAACTACTGCCACATAAATCATATTACTCCAGGCAATTATGCCTTCTACAGCACTACGATGTAAGGCACAATAAATTACCAACAATAAAATAATAGCTAAGAAATAACTGGAGGCTGGACGCAAAAACGATTGTAAATTAGCAGTGAGTTTTTGACGACGTTCAGCAGTCCGAATAATAAGCGGCACTAAAATTACTTTAATCGCAATTGTAATTCCGGCAAAAATCCATAAATGTAGCGCCTCAGTCGGTTCTGAACTCAAAGCTAAATTGTAGGCCATGCCAGCGATCGCAATCGAAGATAAAGCATAATAACGCAAAATAGAATTAAGACGAACGCGACCAAATAAGAAAACAACAAAGAAAATTGCCAAGGCCGCCCAAATAGTGGCGTAATCAAAATTTAAGCCAATAACTGATAAAGTCACAATCAAGCCAAACAAAGCGACAAAAAAAGCTAAAGACAAATATTCATTCATGCGATAAAAACGCATCTTCACAAAAACAGATTCAAAGAAAGCTAAGACTGCGCATAGCACGCTAACTTTAAGAATGGTAAATAATAAGGCCAGTAAGATGCCAACCAAACTAAGGTTAGCGCTGCTTAAAGCTGGAAATAAAAAATTAGCGATTAGAATTAAAAAGGCTGTTAATTTTAGAGCGGAAGCATATTCCAACAAGGCCAAGTAGCGACCAGAATATTCAATCGTCATCGCTTCATGCACCATTGTTAGTTCTAAGTGCGTCGCTGGATTGTCAACTGGATAACGTGCATTCTCCGCCAAAGAAATAAGTACAAAAGCAAACATCGATAATAATAAATAAGGATGAGCCACTACGCTTTGAGCGCCAAATAAATTATCCACTTGAAATGATTTATTTACAAAACTTAAAGTCGCAAAAATTAAAATTAATGAAGTTTCCGATAGTGCGGCTAAAGTCATTTCGCGGCTTGAACCCATACCACCGAAAGCACTGGCCGCATCCATACCGCCAAAAACCAAGAAAATGGAACCGAGCATCACAATACCGGAAATTACCAAAAAATCACCCAAGGATCCAAAAATACCAAAACGAAAAACGAGTGGTAACATCAAAGCCAAGGCTAAAGATGAGGCAAAAACCACAAATGGTGCCGCGCGAAAAACCCAAGAAGTTGATTTAGAAATTACCATTTCACGACGGAACATAGTCGCCAAAGCGAAGTACGGTAAAAAAGGTGATGGTCCACGACGACCTTGAAAACGAGCCTTTAAAAAGCGAGTTAGCCCCACCGCAAAAGGCGCAAGTAATAAAATTAAAATGGTTTGCAAAATTGTTGCAAAAATTTGATTTAATATCATAAGGCAATGCTTAATACAATAATTAAAGTACAGAATAATATTAATAAGTAATATTGGATTCTGCCATTTTGGATTGTTTTTATCTTATCAGAAAAATAAACCATTAAATTCGCAATCGGTTCATAAATTTTTTCACGCAAAACTGAATCAATTGAAATTTGATGTTTATAATTTCTAATCCAAATATTAGTCGGCACGATTGGTTCGCTTGTAATTACGCGGTTACGTTTAATAATACCCGAAAAGAAAAAACGAATTGGCGCGGCAAAAGCGGTAGCAGTGTATTCCATACTAGCATCAATTGCTTGGCCGCAATCCCAAGTATGATAAAGCCGTTCTTGTTTACGGCGACCAAGTAAATTAGCCAAACCATAAGCCAATAAAACAAACAAAGCAATCGCCCCAAATAAATATACCGAAGAAATATCTAAGCCAGAAAAAACTGGGGCCATAGCGTTACCAGCAATAATGTGATTTTTTAAGAAAGCCACTAGAGCTTGGGCAAAAATACCCGTCACGATTACTAATGCTACCAAAACTAAAATTGGATAAATCAATAAGTTATCACCGGCCTCTGGTTTTATTTCATGGTGTTTATCGCGTGGTAAGCCTAACATCGAAACAGCAAAAGTCTTAATCATGGCAAACACCGCCAAACCACCAATAAGTCCGATCATGGAAATATTAGCAATCAATACAGCAATCACTGTTTGATCGGTCGTCAAACTAAACAAAGAAATAATTGTTTTTATAAAACCCCATTCGCCAAAAAAAGTACCAAATGGTGGTAATGGCAAAGCACCTAAAATTGCCAATAGGAAAACAGCGGAAAATAATGGTAAGGCTTTAGCAATGCCACCCATAATTTCCAAACTGCGAGAATGCAAACGTCCGATAATTACACCACTAGAAAGGAATAAAGCGGTCTTAAAGAAAGCATGATTAATAGCGTGAAATATGGCAAAGACAATAAGTGGCAAGGCAAAGGCGGCCAAAGAAACGTCGCCATGATAAGAAGATACAAAAAGAGCTAAGCCAAGAATGGAAAAAATAATTCCCATATTCTCAATACTACTATAAGCAAAAACGCGTTTAATATCGGTTTCTAGTGCGGCGCGCAAAGCCCCGACAAAGCCAGAGATCAAACCAAGTGCCATAACTAACAAAGAAATCCAAAGCGGTAAATTAGTAAAACTAAGGACGATTAACAAAAATTCATATACGGCAATCTTCAACATTAAACCAGACATCAAAGCAGAGATATTGCTTGGAGCTTGTGGATGCGCTTCCGGCAACCAGACATGAAAAGGAACCAAACCAGCCTTAGAACCAAAGCCGAATAACAATAAACAAAAAGAAGTAACCAATAAACTCGGCGACAAAGCTTGACTGGCGCTCGCCAAATCACTGAAATTCAAATTTAATGATCCACCGCCAAGAATTAAAAAGCCGCCCAAAATTGAGAGCGCGCCTAAATGGGTCATGATGAAATATAAAAAAGCAGCATTAAACGATTCAATTGATTTATCGGATAACACTAAGAAAAAAGAACTGATGGACATCAACTCCCAAAAAACCATAAAAGAAAAAACATTGTTCGCCAGTAACACGCATTGCATGCCGAACACAAAAACAATCATCAAAAACTGAGTTAAAAGCGGACTGTAAGTATTTTTGTAAATTTCCAAATAACGCAAAGAATAAACACCAACGGCCACTGCTACGATATTAACCAAAGTTAAAAAGATGGTGGAGACAAAAGTAAGAGTCGGGGCAAAGCCAAAAAACCAACCAAATTGTGTTAATACTATTTTAGCACCCGGAAAATTAATAAAATAAAGTGCCCCAGCAACCGTGCCACACACTCCAGTTAAAATAAATAAAAATGACGCAATCTTAAAAGTACTTTTAAATAAAGAAAAAATTGCCGCCGCCATTAAAACCGACAAAGTCACGAAAAAAATTAGAGCAATAGAACTTATTCCCATAAAAATAGTGTTAGTTATCTTTTTTAACACGCAAAGCCTGCAAGAGACCGCGTAAAATTTCAGTTGGACTTGGTGGATCACCTGGAATACGAACATCAACCGGAATCACGGCTTCTACTGGGCCAACTACGGCGTAAGAATCTTTCCAGATTCCACCTGTACAAGCACCATCTCCCAAGGCCACGACAACGCAAGGATGTGGTGTTGCTTCATAAGTTGTTCGAACCGCTGTTTCCAAATTTCTAGTCACTGGACCAGTCACCATTAAAATATCAGCATGACGTGGTGAAGCCACAAAGCTCAAACCAAAACGATCGATATCGTAATAAGCATTTCCCAAAGCGGTCATCTCAATCTCTTCTCCATTAGTCGAGCCACCATCAACGGCTCGAATGCGCAAAGAGCGACCGTTATATAAATCTTTTACTAACTTTTTCACTTCTTCTCCCACGGCTTCAAATTCTTTATCACCCGAGTCTTTAAAACTCTTGGCTTTTTCAGTTACGCGTGGTGGAAATAAAACAACTTTTAACAATTTTAAAAATTTCATATATTTCGAACTATAAATTTTTTAATTTGCGCCAGCGACGAACTGCTCGGGTTCGGGCCAATTGTTTTTCAATCATGGCACTCGCCTCAGCGAATTTAACCGCATCGACATCTTTATTTTTCTTGAGTTCCTCTGCTTTAGCGCGCGCTTCTTCAATTCGAGCTTCATCAAGCTCGATCGCCCGTTCTGCAGTATCAGCTAAGATTACAATTTTATCATGAGCCACCTCAATAAAACCACCGGAGCAAGCAATAATTTCCATCTCCCCCGCTTCATTTTTTACTTCAATCACACCAGGACGCAAGATTGAGACCAAAGGAATATGGTGGGGCAAAACTGTAATTTCACCATCAGCCGTTGGTACAGTTACTTGTAGAACCTGCTCTTTTAAAACAGTTCTTTCTGGAGTCACGATTTCGAATTTTATAGTTTTATTTTCAGACATAAAATATTTTATTTTTTAGCAACGTCTTCAATACCACCTTTCATGTAAAAATCACCTTCTACTTTATCGTCGTGTAAACCATCTAAAATTTCTTTAAAGCCACGAATGGTATCGGCTAATTTTACGTATTTACCTGGAGTACCAGTAAAAGTTTCGGCCACGAAGAAAGGTTGAGATAAGAATCTTTGTACTTTACGAGCCCGAGACACAATTAACTTATCTTCCGCGGATAATTCTTCCATGCCTAAAATCGCAATAATATCTTGTAACTCTTTATAGCGTTGTAAAGTTTTTTGCACGCCACGAGCTACAGCATAATGTTCATCACCAACCACTTTAGGATCTAAAATAATAGAAGAAGAATCAAGTGGATCAACCGCTGGATAAATACCTAATTCAGATAAAGCGCGAGATAAAACCACAGTCGAATCTAAGTGGGCGAAAGTTGTCGCTGGAGCTGGATCGGTTAAATCGTCGGCTGGCACGTAAACAGCTTGAATGGAAGTAATCGAACCATTCTTAGTGGAAGTAATACGTTCTTGTAATTCACCCATTTCAGTGGCGAGTGTTGGTTGGTAACCCACGGCACTTGGCATACGACCAAGCAAGGCAGACACCTCAGAACCAGCTTGAGTGAAACGGAAGATGTTATCCACAAAGAATAACACATCTTGATTTTGTTCATCACGGAAATATTCCGCAATTGATAAACCGGACAAGGCCACACGAGCACGTGATCCTGGTGGTTCATTCATTTGACCAAACACCATCGACACTTTGTCTAACACGCCGCTATCTTTAAATTCATGATACAAATCATTACCTTCACGAGTACGTTCACCCACACCAGCAAAAACAGAATAACCACCATGTTCGGAAGCGATATTATGAATAAGCTCTTGAATAATAACTGTTTTACCCACACCAGCACCACCAAACATACCTACTTTACCACCCTTCACGATTGGGCAGATTAAATCGATAACCTTGATACCAGTTTCTAAAATTTCAGTTTGATTGGATTGCTCTGTAAACTTTGGCGCCGCGCGATGAATTGGATATTTCTTAGTTGTTTTTGGAGCCGCACCGCCATCAACCACTTCGCCCAAAACATTAAAAATACGACCCAAAGTTTCGACGCCAACTGGAACGCTAATTGGAGCACCAGTGTTTATCGCTTGGTCACCACGTTTTAAACCATCAGTTGTTCCCATGGCCACAGTGCGCACTAAGTTTGAACCAATATGTTGTTCCACTTCTAAAACTAAACGACGATTGTCACCAAAATTAACTTCGAGGGCATTGTAAATTTCCGGCAACTCGTCCGCGAAATAAACATCAACAACCACGCCGATAATTTGTTTGATGATACCAATTTTTTTATTATCCTCACTCATATTATTTTTATTATTAATAAGTATATTTAAAAATTAATTATTCATTTAAAGCGTTAGCCCCAGCACTAATTTCTGCAATTTCAGCTGTAATCGAAGCTTGACGCGCTTTGTTATAATACAAAGTTAATTCGCTCACCATATCAGTTGCCGCTTCAGTCGCTTGATGCATGGAAGTCATCCGAGCGCTGTGCTCCGCGGCATTCGATTCAAGTAAAGCTTGATACAATTGGACTTCCACCAATTTCGGAATCATTAGATTTAAAACTTCACTTGGACTCGGCTCAAAAGTGTAATCACTAGTCAATTCTTCATCTTCACTTTCACTATCCATTTCTACTGGCAATAATTGTTTAACGCGTGGAACTTGTTTTACCGGACTAACAAAATCAGTATAAGCTAATAAAACTTTATCATATTTACCGGACAAAAAATCAGCAATAGCTAGCAAGGCGATCGGATTGGTTTCGTTAGAATTTACAAGCAAATCAGCTTTTGGAAATTCGGCCACAACTTCATAACCTTGATTATGTAAAATCGCACCTTTTCGTCCCACCAAAATCATATCGGCTGGAAGTCCATCTTTTTGAATAGCATCTCTAACCTTATTAATTATTGCAGCATTAAAACCACCACATAAACCGCGGTTGGAAGTAATTAAAATTACAGCCACACGCTTCACCTCAGCCCGCTTACTAAGCAAAGGATGTAAATCTTGATTTTTGCTTTGGGCTAAACGAGATAAGTTTAAAATTGTTTCCCAACTCAAATGAGCGTAAGCCCGAGTTTTTAAAACGGCTTCGCTCGCTTTTCTCATTTTGGCCGCAGCCACCATTTCCATTGCCTTAGTAATTTTTTTAGTACTAGCAATTGATTTGATGCGGCGGGATATTTCTTTAGTCTGAGCCATAATTAAATTAAATAATCCAAAGTCGCTTTATAATCTTCCAACACTTTTTTAACTGCTACTTCCACTTCCTCGCTTAATTCTTTTTTGTCCACAATTAATTTCAAAGCGTCATTATTTAAGTCGGCATATTTTAATAAGCCAGCTTCAAATTCACGGACATGATCAACCGGGACATTGTCAAAAAATCCATTAATCAAACCATAGTAAAGCAAAACTTGTTTCTCCACGGCTACTGGCGCGTATTGATCTTGTTTTAAAATTTCATATAAACGTTTACCGCGTTCCAATTTATTTTTAGTATCGATATCCAAATCTGAGCCAAATTGCGCGAAAGCCGCCAATTCACGATATTGGGCTGCTTCCAAACGCATTTTGCCAGCCACTTTTTTCATAGCTTTAATTTGAGCGGAAGAACCAACGCGCGAAACTGACAAGCCAGCATTCACCGCTGGACGATTACCTTGGTAAAATAAATCTGGTTCCAAATAAATTTGACCATCAGTAATGGAAATCACGTTAGTTGGAATATAAGCGGAGACATCACCGGCTTGAGTTTCGATAATTGGCAAAGCGGTAATTGAACCACCACCAAATTCAGCACTTAATTTACAAGCTCTTTCGAGTAGTCGGGAATGTAAATAAAAGACATCGCCCGGATAAGCTTCACGTCCCGGTGGGCGGCGCAATAACAAAGAGATTTCGCGATAAGCGACGGCGTGTTTTGATAAATCATCATAAACAATTAAAACATCTTCACCTTTGTCTAAAAAATATTCGGCCATCGCACAACCGGCATACGGCGCAATATATAATAAGGAAGATGGATTGGAAGCGCCAGCCAAAACAATGGTGGTATATTCCATGGCCCCAGATTCTTCTAACTTAGCTACGATATTAGCTACCTTAGATTCTTTTTGACCAATACCAACATAAATACATTTCATGTTTTGGCCTTTTTGGTTGATAATTGCATCAATCGCAATCGCTGTTTTACCAATTTGACGATCACCAATAATAAGCTCA
Source organism: Candidatus Falkowiibacteriota bacterium (assembly GCA_037137655.1). GTDB lineage: Bacteria > Patescibacteriota > Patescibacteriia > Patescibacteriales > UBA12465 > JBAXJX01. Next base: position 108,611 of record JBAXJX010000001.1, on the reverse strand, counting down.
CGTTGACCACGACCAATTGGAATCATAGCATCAATCGCCTTAATGCCAGTTTGCATCGGATCTTTCACTGAAGCGCGAGTAATAACACCCGGCGCAATTTTTTCCACTGGATAAAAGGCAGCCGCTTCAATTTTACCTTTACCATCAATTGGTTCGCCAAGAGGATTAACAACTCGACCAATTAACTTTTCACCAACCGGAACTTCCAAAATTCTTTTAGTTGATAGTACTTCATCACCTTCCTTAATCATAGTAAATTCGCCTAGAATAATTGCACCAACCATATTCTCTTCTAAGTTCAAAGCCACACCAGAAATTTCATGACCATTGGATTTAAAAATCAAAATTTCACTCATCATGACATCAGCTAAACCGGAGATCAAAGCAATACCATCAGACACTTTCAAAACACGACCAACAGTTTGTTCTTTGATTTCATTTTTAAAATCACTAATCTGCTTTTTAATCTGTTCAATTATAAAATCTTTATTCGCCATATTATTATTGACTTATTTTATCTTTTAAATTATTTAAATTATTTTTTAAACTAGCATCCAAAATCTTGTCGCCGTAACGCACCACCATACCGCCAATAAGAGCTGTATCGATTTTGGTAGAAAAATTTATTTTACTAAAACCAGTTTTATTTTTTAGATAGTTGGCAATATCACTTTCTGATTCAGCGCTTAAAGTTCGAGCGCTACTTAAGTTAACCGCCAATTCACCATGTGCTTCATCATAAATTCTGGCGAAATTAGCCAATATTTCATCAATTTTACCGTAATCCAAATTTTTTATAAGCATTTCTACAAAAGTTTTTAACACCACTAAAACCTCAGCTTCTGGTTTGTCAGCCGCTAATTCATATAAACTCTGAGCGTATTGTTTTGGTGTTATTTTCATAAACTATTTAATGATTTCCGCAATTAAACTTTTGTCTTTAACATCACTCATCTTTTCGTTAATCACTTTTTCTGTGGCCAAAATTACTAATTCCGCCAAGTCCTGTTTCAATTCTTTCATCATAGCAACTTTATCAGCCTCAATTCCCTCTTTTTCGCGTTTAATAATTTTAGCAATTTCATCTTTAGTTTTTTCAACTAATTTCTGACGATTATCTTCAGCAGTTTTATTCGCATTTTCCATAATTGCTAAAGCATCTTTTTTGGCGTTAGCAATAATTTCGCCCCGTTCGATTTCGGTGGCACTAAGTTTGGCCTCAATATCCTTGGCTTCTTGTAAACTTTTTTCAATAGTTTCGGTTCTTTCTTGCATCACTTTCGCAATTGGTTTAAAAGCAAAACGGTAAAGCACAAAAAAGATAATGGCAAAATTAACCGCCTGCGCGATTAACAATTTCCAATCGATATGAAAGGTAGAAATAATTGATTCCATATATTTTAATACAAATAAAATAATAAACTAACCGACGCCAAGTCTTGGATTCCGCTAAGACTTGGCGATTCGTCAAATTACTATTTGCTAATACTGAACGCGATAACCAAGGCGTAAATCGCCACAGCTTCCGCGAAGGCGCAGGCCAACAACATCGGAACTAAAATTTTTCCGGCTGCCTCTGGATTACGTCCAATTGCTTCCATAGCTTTAGAACCAATAAGACCAATACCCAAAGCTGGGCCAACAGAACCGATACCAATAGCCAAGGCTTTGGCTAACATCACATTTTCCATAGTTTTTTTTGTTAATTATATTTAAATTTAAAAATTTTAAAATTAATGTTCCTCAGCACTAGTGCTAATAGACAAATATATCAAAATTAAAATAGCAAAGATCAGGGCTTGAATCAAGCCGACAATAACTTCCAGAAACATAAATGGCAGTGGCAAACCAAAAGCACAAATTGCGGACATGGCCGCGAGCAACACTTCGCCGGCAAAAATATTACCAAAAAGACGGAAAGATAAACTAGCTACTTTGGCCAATTCACCTACCAATTCAATTAAACCCACGAAAGCTTTAATTGGATTAATCAAAATGATTGCTGGATCTTTCATAATTTTTTTCGGGATTTCCAAAAAAGCCTTAATATTTACAAACTTATTAAGATAATTCCAAGCCCCAATCGCCATGACACCAAAAATATGACTAGCCACCACACCGATTGTAGCCAGGGCTAATGTCGTATTCAAATCCGCGGTCGCACCACGTAAAAATGGCACAAAAACCTTTTCCCCGTTTTGCATGACCACTTGGCCAATAGAGCCGACACCCGGCAATAAACCCAACCAATTATTCAATAATATAAAAAAGAAAAAAGTTAAGACAAAAGGTAAAAACTGTAATGATTTCTTATGACTATGAGTCACAGCGTCAAAAATATCCAAGAACCATTCCATCACTACTTCTAACACGGTTTGAATTTTTGTCGGTACACTTTTAATTTTGCCGCGAAGTGAAATTGCTAAAACAATAACCAAGGCCAAAACAATCCAAGAATTAAGCAAGGAATTGGTAATTGGAAAACCGGCCACATGCCAAATTGGTTCGGCAAATAACGTGTTTTCGTGTAATGGTTCAATATTAGCTTGTTCTATATTTTGTGACATAATTAATCTTTTTTATCTTTTACCTCTAGTGAAATCTTTTTATACTCCGCCAAAGCGCTTCGCACTAAACCAAACATGGAAATAAAAAATGAAATTCCAATAACAATCAAAAACCATTTTGGTGAGCTGTTATATTTACGATCCAAATAGGATCCAATTAAATATCCAATCACCACCGGAAAGCCAATCCAAGCTGAAAGACGTGTGGCTATTTTTAATGGCTCCACGAAATCAACATTTTTACTTTTTTGGTCTTTTTCAGGCATTTTTAAAAAAATAAACCAAGAGCTAAAACGGCCCCTGTATTTAACATCTCTTTTCCACCTCTAATTATAGTGCCGATGCCAGGCAAAAGTCAAGGGTGATTTCAGGGGAAAACATACAAAAAAAGCGCCGATATGGCGCTTTTTGAAAAATTAAACTATTCATTAAATAAAAGGCTAATTTCACTCGTGGTCAACAATCTATTATAGATTCTTAAGTCTTGTAAATTTCCTTTATACAAATATGATGAAGCACCAATTCTAGCTCCCAGCGAAATAACGTAATTTCCCCAGTTACCACTAAAATCCATTCCGTATGAACTGCCACCAACACCTTGAACTGTAGATGTTAAAACATTATCAACATAAATTGCGGCCTCGCCAGCGGCGCTTTGACTACGATCAGCATTAATCACGATATGGTGCCAATTGTTATTTAAGTTTGAAGATATTGCTCTTAAGTTATAAGTATTGTTTCCAACCGCATCATTAAATGAAACGGCGCCCAAAGAATAATCAGTCAAACCTACATACCAAGCATTATTCACATTAAAGTTTGAAGAATATTCGATTAACTCACCGCCAACCGTGCACTTACTATTTATCCAAAATGACATTGCAACTTTGTCGCTCGACATACTTAGAGCGGCTGTGGAATAAATATTGGAACTTGAATTTGTCCCCGCAAAATAAACGCTGGAACTGGCCACACCTTTTCTGCCAGGTACATAAGTAACACCGGCCAGTTTTGTCATTGGAACATGAGAACTCGAATAATCCACCACTTCATTAGCCAATGGCAACCACAATTTTAAACCACTAACAACAATTGGATCAATACAAACTTGGCTAGTGTTGCAAACCGAATTACCGGCGCAAGTGCCACAAACTCCGCCGCAACCATCATTACCACAATTACGTCCACTACAACTTGGAGCGCAAACAAAACTAGCAGTGGCATTAATATTAGCTGTCACATTAGAATCGGTTCTAGCGGCCAAAGTAGAACCATTATCACTCCAAGAACTAAAACTATAACCAGAATTTGGTGTGGCCGTTACTTGGGCGCCACTAGCACCATAATTTACAGTTTGCGGTGATGTTCCAGAAATAACACCGCCAGTGCCGGCGGAGTAAGTTAGAGTATATTGGCTGGCTTGGCAAGTACCACTCACACAAACTTGGCCCGTAGAACAGGTCATAGAACCAAGACTTGTTTGGGTGCCACCGCAATTACCATTTTGTGCAAAAGATTGGCCATTACAAACCGTGCCAAGCGCTGGCGTCCATGAGGTGTCGGAGCCGGTAGCTGTAATTTGTCGTGTTAAACCACAATTGCTAGTTTGCGTAATTACTTGTCCACTACAAGCTGAATTTAAATCTGGTGTCCAGGAGCTAGAACTACAACCGGCAATAATACCACCGGAAGCAGCACAATTAGCGCCACTATTTATTCCCGCTGGCGTTGCACAATTAGCGCCAGAGCTTAATGTGCCCACCGGACCACCAACGCAATAGGAAATAGTATACGAATTTCCATCGCTGGAATTTTTATAAACAAAATTATTTTGACTAGCGTTACAAGCACCATCCGCTGGAGTTGGCGGAGTTGGGATGATGGCCATGTACGTTGTCGTGCCTAAAGTTGAAGTAGAATAAATTGATCCGGCCGCAAATTCATCTATAGTAGGATAACGCTGTTTGTCGTTGAAAAATAATTCCAACGCTGTTTGCATTTGTTTCACATCAGCAATCCGCCGAGCATCCCGCGCTTTGGCTCGAGCGTTTTGCAAAGCGACCACTGCAATTGTCGCCAAGATACCGATGATGGCGATCACGACTAATAATTCAATTAGAGTGAAGCCGCGTTTATTTTTCATAAATTATATTTTAAAAATCCTCTGCGCATTCTTATAAGTAATCGCACCCACATCTTCCATACTTAAACTTTTTAGCATACCCATCCGGCGTGCTACCTCCCTCACATTTTTTGGCTCATTGCGTGTCCCGCGAAATGGAATTGGAGCCATGTAGGGAGAGTCGGTTTCAATCATCATATTTTCCATTGGGAAATTACGAATGACATCGTCCCAGTTTTTCGCAAAAGTTATTAAGCCGGTGAAAGAAATCATTAAACCTAAGGCGCGATATTTTTCTGCCAAAACTAAATCACCCGAAAAACAATGAATCACACCCCAATTTTCGCCTTTTTGGTATTCAGCTTTAAACTCAGTGAGTAGCGGCAATAAATCTTCATGGGCATCGCGGCAATGAATGATTACCGGCAAATCTAAATTATGCGCCAAAATTAATTGGTCTTTGAAAACTTTAATTTGCTTGGTCTTGGTCACAACTACATCTAAACTTTTATCAATATGAAAATAATCCAAACCAATTTCACCAATCGCCACGACTTTTTTATTTCCCTTCGCCAAATCATAATAAGCTTGATAATCAAATTCTTCGGCCCGTGTTTCAAATTTATAATCACCATCTACGTTATGATTTTCAGCTAAAATATTTTCCAAGTGAATTGGATGTAAGCCAATCGCCGCGTAAACTCCGTCGGCATATTTATCGGCATAAGCCACCGCTCGCTCGCTCGTTTTAATTTCCGAACTAACCAAAATCAGCGCCGTGTCGGCGGCGAGTGAATTAGCAATAACTTCATCAGCATCATCTTTAAACTCTTTAAAGTTAAGATGACAATGCGTGTCGATGTATTTAAATTTTGAAGACATAGTTTTTTATTACCTACTAATCATACCAAACTCCGACAAATAAAAAAAGCACTTTGAATTAAAGTGCCTTTTACTTTTGCCGGCTTTTTATGCCTTTTTAGTTTTTTTTGTTTTTTTAACTGGCGTGAGTTCTTGGTCTTGTTCGCAACCAAAAAATGTTTCATCGCCAGGATAGTCTTTGTAATAAATTTTGGGTCGCATCGGTAGTCGTGAATTTTCTTTGCGCCTTTCCTTGTATTCAACTGGACTTTCAATTACCAATTCCTGCACAGCCTCTGAAGCTTCTTGCCAGGTTTGATAACGTACTGTTGGTTCAGGACTGTTATTAGCACCCATTTTTACCTCCTATTTTTATAATTAAACAATTGTTAAATATCTAAAAATAGATTACAACTACCGTTAACCAATGTCAACAACAAAAAACCCGAGGTATAACCCCGGGTTTTTCGCTATATTCCTTATTATAAACTCAAATCTTCAATTAACTTCTGATCTTTTTTGCTCAAATTTTTTGGTGTATTTACAATTACTTCCACTAAATGATCACCACGACCCCGACCATGTAATTCTGGAACACCATTTTCTTTTAAGCGAAAGACCGTGCCCGATTGGGTGCCGGCGGGAATTTTTAATTTGAGTGGACCATCAACCGTTTCCACTTCAATTTTATCTCCCAAGATCGCTTGTTTAATATTTATTTCTTCCACGGTCCGAATATCATAGCCATCACGGGCAAATTTCTTGCTTGGTGCGACTTTAATGTGTAAAAATAAATCACCGCTACCCGCGCCTTTTCGTCCCGCGTCACCATGACCAGTTAAACGAATTGTTTCGCCATTATCGATGCCAGCTGGAATTTTAACTTTAATTTTAACTTGATCGCGAACGATACCATCGCCAGCGCACTTGGAACATTTTTTGGAAAAGATTTTACCTTCACCAGCACAATCAGAGCAAGCCGCTTCCATTTGCATGTTACCTAAAATTGTTCGCTGCACTTTCATGACGCGACCACGACCGTTACAAGTTTTACAAGTTTCCACTTTAGCACCCGGTTCCCCACCTTCACCTTTACACTTATCACAAGTTAAAACGCGACGGTGGGAAATTTCTTTCTCGGCTCCAAAAATGGAATCCATGAAATCAACATTCATAATCATCTCCAAGTCTTCACCGCGAGTCCGACGATTACCTGACGAACGTGAACCGCCGCCAAAGCCAAAGATGTCGCCCATGCCCATGCCACCGAAAATATCACCTAAATCATCCATGTTAATATTTCCGTTGAAACCGCCGCCAAAGCCACCATAGCCTTGGCCGCCGCCAGCCTGACCATTTTGGAATGAAGAGCCAAATTGATCGTATTGCTTGCGCTTTTGTTCGTTACCTAAAACCTGATGAGCTTCATTAGCCTCTTTAAACTTAGCTTCATCGCCACCTTTTTTATCCGGATGATATTCGTGCGCTTTTTTGCGAAACGCAGTTTTAATTTCATCAGCCGTGGCAGTTTTAGGAACGCCTAATATTTCGTAGTAGTCTTTTGACATAATTTAAATTATTTTTCAACTTCACCTTCCACAACATTTTCATCTTTCTTCGCTTCTTCCGCGCCAGCTTCCGGAGCAGCTTGTTCCGCACCACCTTGTGGTTGTTGGTACATAGCGGCACCAATCTTTTGGGCGATTTCATTTAATTCATCCATTTTCTTTTTCATGTCTTCGTATTGTTCGCCGTCTTTAATTTTCTTTAATTCTTCCACTTTTTCTTCCAAGGCTTTTTTGTCATCAGCTGGCATTTTATCACCCGACTCTTTTAACATTTTTTCGGTTGTAAATACCACGCCATCAGCTTGGTTTTTAATATCAATATTTTCTTTACGTTTTTTATCTTCATCGGCATGCAACTCTGCATCCTTTTTCATTTTTTCGATTTCTTCTTTTGATAAACCAGAAGATGCAGTGATAGTAATTTTTTGTTGTTTGTTAGTCGCCTTATCGGTCGCACTCACATTTAAAATACCATTAGCATCAATATCAAATTTAACTTCCACTTGTGGAACACCACGAGGTGCACTTGGGATTCCGTCTAAAATGAAACGACCTAAAGTTTTATTGTCAGAGGCCATTGGGCGTTCACCTTGTACGATGTGAATCTCCACACTAGTTTGACCATCAGCCGCCGTCGAGAAAACTTGAGCTTTCGAAGTTGGAATAGTTGTATTGCGATCAATAAGTGGGGTTGCAACAGAACCCAAAGTTTCAATACCTAAAGTTAATGGAGTCACGTCTAAAAGTAAAACGTCTTTCACGTCGCCTTGTAACACACCAGCTTGCACCGCTGCGCCTAAAGCTACAACTTCATCTGGATTAACTGAAAGATTTGGTTCTTTGCCAAAAAATTCTTTCACTTTTTGAAGTACCATTGGCATACGAGTCATACCACCAACCATCACCACTTCATTAATATCAGCTAAAGAGAAACCAGAATCAGCTAAAGCTTTTTTACAAGGTTCCATAGTACGATCAACTAAATCAGATACTAAAGCTTCTAATTTAGCGCGAGAAATTTTCATCACCAAATGTTTTGGACCGTTTTGATCAGTTGTAATAAATGGTTGATTAATTTCAGTTTCAGTCGCTGTTGATAATTCAATCTTCGCTTTTTCCGCTGACTCTTTAATGCGTTGCAAAGCTAAAGTGTCTTTCGACAAATCAATACCTTGATCCTTTTTAAATTCTTCAATAATCCAATCAATAATTCTCTTATCAAAATCTTCACCACCCAAATGAGTATCACCGTTAGTCGCTTTTACTTCGACGGTATCAGCTGAAATATCCAAAACAGACACATCAAAAGTACCACCACCTAAATCGTACACGACGATTTTTTGACCTTGTTTTTTATCAAAGCCATAAGCTAAGGCCGCGGCAGTTGGCTCATTAATAATACGCATAACATTAAGACCGGCAATTTGACCAGCATCTTTAGTTGCTTGGCGTTGGGCATCATCAAAGTAAGCTGGCACTGTAATAATAGCGTCCGTAATTTTTTCACCTAATTTAGCTTCGGCGTCCGCTTTCATTTTAGACAAAATCATCGCCGAAATTTCTTGCGGTGAATATTCACCATCTCCCATTTTAACTTTTACGCCTTCACCAGATTGCACGATTTTATAAGGCATAGTTTCCACGTCGCGACTAACTTCGGTATCACTAAAATGACGACCGATTAAACGTTTCACGGCATAAACAGTATTTTCCGGATTAATCACGGCTTGACGTTTCGCTGACATACCAACCAATCTTTCGCCATTCTTAGAGATAGCTTCGATTGATGGTGTAGTGCGATTACCTTCAATATTTTCAATAATTTTTGGTTGACCACCTTCCATGATTGCCATGGCTGAATTGGTGGTACCCAAATCAATTCCTAAAATTTTTCCCATATTTTTGTTTTTAATTATATATAAATTTTTATAAAGTAAATTTTATTCAACGATTACCTTGGCCGGTACAATCACTTTACCATTTAAAGTGTAACCTGCCTTAACTTCTTTCTTAACCATTTCCCCGCTGCCTTCTAAAGCTTCCATGGTATTATGATCAAATTTTTCTCCGACAGTATTTATTTCAGCAACCCCCAATGCTACCAACGATTCTTTGAATTGTTTAATAACATGCTTCACGCCTTCCACCCACGGACTTTTGGCATCATCCTCACTTAAATTTGATACCGATAATTTTAAGTTGTCATAAATTGGCAACATGTCTTGTAAAAAATTAGTGGTAGCGTATTGAAAAAATTCTTGTTTTTCTTGGACAGTTCTCTTTAATAAATTATGGTAATCAGCTAAAGCGCGTAAATATTTGGCTTCATAACTGTCATGATCGATGTCGGCAATAGCATCATTATCAGTGCCACAAAAACAAGCATCATCACAAATACCATCATTTTCTGGTTTGTGGTCACTACCGCAATGTTTGTCATCGCAACAACCACCACCACATTCCTCATCACCATCACATTCGCAGTCGCCTCCACAAGAGTTACCACCGCAACATTCATGGTCATGATTATGAGCCTCTTTGTCTTTTAAGTCTTTGTTGTCATTCATAGTTTTTTTATTTAAATTTATTTTTTATATATTCAATTAGTGCCAAGTTTTTTTCATAATCCATGCGCATTGGACCTAAAATTCCAAAAACGCCGGATTGATTTTTATAATTATACTTAAGCAAAATTGTACTTAGAAAATTTCCAAATGGATTACTAGAGCCGATATAAATTTGGCGCCCCAAAACCAAGTCATTAAAAATCTGATCAATAATTTCGTCCAAGCGATCAATTACGCCCGAAGCATCATGGATCATATTTAATTGTTTAAATTCTTCTTGGGCAAACAAATTAGAAATACCCGTGTAATACAAATTGTTTTTATGAAAAGCCCAGAATACCGCATTGCCTGATAATTCAGCAATGGCTTTGGCTGTTTGTTTAAAAGCATCTTCCTCTTTCGCAAAAACTTTATCTAAAATTTTGGCATAATCATCTGCGCCTTTACTAACTTTCTTCTCATCAATAAATTCGGCGACACATAAAGCGTAAGCCAATTCCGTTGGGATGCGGCCAGCCGAAGTGTGCGGTTGAAAAATATAGCCATCATCTTCCAGCTCCATCATTTCATTTCGGACGGTCGCCGTCGAAATACCTAAATTATATTTTTCCACCAAAAGACCAGAACTAATCGCTTGGGCCGTTTTAGTGTATTCCTTAATAATTGTCTTTAAAATTAATCTTTTTCGGTCGGAAATCATAATGATTTTATTACAGCCTTATTATACAAAAAAATTAGCACTCTTGTCAAGAGAGTGCTAATTAGAGGTTTAGTTTTGATGAAATTAATCTTTTACACAACGGACGGAATATCCATTTGTTTTATACGTCCATCCGTGTTCCACGCCACCATTACCAACATCTAATACACGCCACCAAGAATGGAGCTGCTGATTATTGGGAATTGGCAATGTTGACCAAAAAAATAAACGATACCCAATATCGTAAAAAACGCCATCCATGCCCACATAACCAGCAAAATAAGATGAAAAATGCGATGATCCGCCAACCTTTAATTTAGTTCCAGCACCAAGACAACCGAAGCCAATTCTATTTGCATCACAACTATTACCAGAGTCAGTTAAAAACTGTTCTAAAGCGCTTTGTTCGGAATCACTTGAAATATGCCAACCAGCAGGACATATGCCTTGATGTTTAGCTGCAATGGTATATGTCTGTGCAGTGCCACAATCACTAACACCATCAGTAAATGTCGCTCTTCCATTACATTGGTAAGAAAAACCCATAGCTTCCGACCATTCATACAAACCACCGTTAGTAACACAGTTATTAATATCATTATTATAACAATATTTTTCCACCAAGTTATCATTTACTTGGCACGACCAATCATTAGCACCCCAAACATTAACACAGCCAGTAGCCGCAGAATTACCACGACTGATCATAGTCCCAACATTTAAATTATCCCTCAACCAACACTGATCACCGATTTTAACCGTCCGATAATAAGTGTTTGCGCCAGGAGTAGTTGTTGCTAAGCCGCTAGCATCATATGGACCGCCCTCATACTGCACCACCGGAATACCAGGGCAAGAAAAACTATCACCAGCAGGGGTTCCGCAACCACTTCCATCACTAATTCCAGCCGGTGTCGCACAATGTTTTCCGGGAGTAAGAGCACTAACATTGCCACCAAGGCAATAAGCAATTGTATAAGAATTGCCATCGCTTGATGGGCTATAAGTATAAGCACTAGTACTAGAACATGGCCCATCAGCTGGAGATGGTGGAGTTGGCATTACCGCCATGTAAGTGGTAGTTCCCTGAGTTGAAGTGGAAACAATTGCGCCAGTCGTAAATTCTGAAGCACTTGGATAATGTTGTTTATCATTAAAATATAATTCCAGCGCTGTTTGCATTTGTTTGACATCAGCCACACGCCGCGCATCACGCGCTTTGGCTCGAGCATTTTGTAAAGCGACAACCGCGATAGTTGCGAGTATGCCGATGATGGCGATAACTACTAGAAGTTCGATTAAGGTGAAGGCTTTTTTATTTTTTTTAAACATAAAAATAAATTAATTTTTTACACCCTAATTATAACAAAAAATAAAAAAAGCGTCACGAGGACGCTTTTTAAAAAATTAGTTCATCGGGAAATTTGGAATCAAATTAGAATAGTAAAATTCGTGAGCCAAAGAGCCGAAAGTATAGTCCACATTATCCAGTGTGATAATTGAACCACCAACTTGCGGATTGTCTTTTGGACTAGATTTCATAAAACCAATATTGAATAAGGTGGCGATTAATTCCGGACGATTAGAAATGTTATAACCTTTATTCTCCCATTGATTAATAACTTGCTTAATTAATAAAGCACCATACAAATAAGAGTAATAATGATCCTTCGGATTAGTTAAGCGATCATAACGAGCCTTAGCCACATCAGGTGTATTAACAAAATCTAAAATATTTTCGTACTGCGGACCAAGATAGAAAAAGGAATTTTTATTTTTCAAATTATTTTCAATATCAATCGCCGTCGCCTCTTTAATTGCCATCACGCCCCACGCCATTTTATTAGCATTAGCTAAAATTTGTAACGGCTTAAAAAACTTTTCGTAAAATTCACGTTGGGTGTTATACAGACGTAATTGCTCCACCACCAAATCCGCCACGATTAAACGCGGATTAATTCCGGCGTCCGCGGCGGCCCGCTTAATCGCCACTTCATCTTTCAAAATAGCCGCTGTAACCACATCCCAACTCTCATCGTTCGCCCAAGGAAAAGCGTTACTACTACTAGCATCTTTAAACAAGCTTATTATTTGTGCTTCATTATAATTGCCATCTTTTAAATTTAAACAAGCCTTAATTTTATTGGAAAATTCTGAATCATTACCAGCTCGAAGCGACAAAGCCAAAATCATTTGGTCAAACGACCACTGTGAAGCGCCAGATTGATAAGCTAAAATTATATTACGCGCATTAACCGGATAAATTTTTCCCACCACATCCAACTGACAAAGTTCTTGAATTTTTTTCACTTTCAAGTTAGCCAATTCCTGTGAGGAACTATTTAGTTCCGCCATTTTATTATTAATATTCTCCAGACTATCACCCGATGAAGTTGCAACAGACGAACTGCCAGTTGTCGACAAACCAGCATAAGAAAAATTTTGAGCCGCCGCTTGATAGGCATCACTATTTTTATCAACCACTGCTACCACATTAGTCAAATTATATTTCACAGCAAAAAAACCAGCCGTTAAAATAACACCAATCAAAGCAAAACCGTAAACAATAACTTTAAAACTTATTTTCAAAAATTTCATAAACATTTATTTAATCTTATCTCGTGTAAAATAATAATTCAAAATTTCTTTAGCCACCGGCGTCGCAGCCGTACTGCCCTCCGCGCCCTCCTCAATTAAAACAGTAATTGCGATTGTTGGATTGTCATACGGAGCAAAACCGGTAAACCAGGCTTGAGGTGCCCGCGTACTCGACCATTGAGCCGTGCCGGTTTTACCGGCCGCTTCTACTGGTAAAGTTTGCAAACTGCGTGCACTACCGGCAAGCACTGTTTGGCGCATACCGGAACGCACGATTTCGGTGTTTTTAGCACTAACAATATCTTGCTTTAAAACTACTGGCGCAATATTTTTTATCAACTTACCATCTTTATCTAAAATTTGCTTAACCAAATGGGGTTGATATAATTTTCCTCCGTTAGCAAAGTAAGCTGTATAGGCGGCCACTTGCAATGGTGTAGTAGTTAAATCACCCTGACCAATTGATAAATGATAAGTATCTCCAATATACCACACTTCACCCTTCGTGTCTTTTTTCCATTGGGCCGATGGCACAAAACCAGTTCCCTCATTAGGTAAATCAATCCCCAACTGCTCGCCCAAACCAAAAGCGCGAAAATATTTTACAATCAGCTCTAAACCAAGTCCTTTAAACTTATCATACCCACCGCCAATAATATAAAAGAAGGTGTTAACGGATTCAGCAATCGCCTTGCGCACATTAGTCACACCATGACCACCAGCCTTCCAATCAGGAAAAGTCCACTGGCCAAGATGCAAACCGCCGGTACTTAAAAAAGAGGTATTTTCATCGATAACATTTTCTTGCAAAGCTGCAGCCGACATCACCGGCTTAATAGTTGAGCCTGATGGAAAATTTCCTGATACCGCGCGATTAAGCAGCGGTCGATCTTTATTATCAATTAACTTAGTGTAATCATCTTGGCTAATGCCACGACTAAACAAATTATTATCATAAGACGGCCAAGAAACTAAGGCTAAAATTTCACCATTACGTGGATCCTGCACCACAACTGAGGCGCGTGTTAAATTTAATTTCTTAAGTTCATCCTTTACGGCATCCTCTACATTTTTTTGTAAATCAAGATCGAGCGATAGAACTAAATTATTACCATCTTGCGGCTGACTTTGACTAACAATTTTTTTCTCTTTACCCAAAGCATCGACTTCGATATTTTTTTCACCTGGGCTACCCTTTAATTCTTTTTCATATGTATACTCTAAACCAGTTTTGCCAATATAATCGATAGACGAATAGCCGTCATTTTTATCAGCCACCAATTCCTTGTCTGTAATTTTACCGATGTAACCAAGGATGTGCGATAAACTCAAAATACTAAGTGGCGTTTCTTGAATAAACGCGGCACTCGTTGTTGCTGGCGTTGAGGTAGCTGAGATTAAGCCTGAACCAATAGAATAATTGCGTCTACTTTTATTAGCGATAAATACTCCAGGAAAATCCTGAGTCTTCAAACTTAACAATAAAGCATTCTGATAATCAATATTATCGGCAATAAATAATGGCTGATAAGATTCCAAAGAATGGAGTTTTATTTTTTCTAATTTCTTTTTTATATCAAAGAAAGCTGAATTTTCCGGAATGAGTTCTAAATTACCAACTCGTGTTATCTTGGGCGCATCAGCATTCTTAGTGTTATTAATATCTAAAATTGACCCAACCTGACGCAAATACTCATCACGTGTTTGGTCGTTGCCCGGTAATTCACTTGGAATTAAATATAACACAAAATTAGCATCATTCCTGACCAATGGCTTCATGTCTCGATCATAAATAATTCCCCGCTTTGGCTCAATTGTTTGGGTGCGAATACGATTACCCTCAGCCATGGAATAATAATAATTTCCCTTAACGATTTGCAAGAAAAAAGCTCGAGCAATTAACACGGAAAATAATAAAATCAAAAAAGCCGCAAAATATTTTATTTTGCCAAAATCAAAAGTCCGGCGCAACATTTCTTTGTCATAGTTGCCCGATAAAAAAGATTCTTCCGCCCAATCCAAATGATAGAAAGAATCTTCGAGTTCAGCATGACGCAACTTGCCCGACTTAATAACGAAGGGATCATAGGAATCAGATTGGCGACGTTTTATTTCTTCTTGAATACTCATACCACTACTTTAGAAAATAATAGGATAAATTGCAAATACAATTAATTTTATTGGGCGAAAATTAGCCACTTGACATTTATTTTTAGAAGGAGTAAATTTTTATATTCTACATTTATCTAAGTAATTAGGCGCAAATATGGCTAGTCATAGCATGCAAATTGCTAAACACTTACCAAGCCGCAAATCCGGTCATAGATTTTATTTTCTAAAAAATTTATTGCCTCATTTATTGCCTCACCGACGGACCATTACCCAAATGGCCCGTTTTTTTTATACCGACACCATCGACGAAGGTGGTGATTTTGACGCCGAAGCGGTATATGAACAAGCCGAATTTGGTCGTCTGGCGCGCGAAGCTTTTCACGATTTGATAAATCACTTAAGCGCCGCCAAATTATATTTAAACTTAGCTGAAAAAGAAAAAGATATAAGAGTTAATAAAAGATTTAATGGTATTAAAAAGGCAATTCGGATTATGCGTAAAACCGAAAAATTTGTCCTCGCCATAAAAAAACAAATTAATCATCGAACGGACAACTGTTTTTTCTCAACCAATAAAGAGATAAAACAAATAGTAAGTTTAATGTCTCATAAATCGTCCAAGCATAATATTAAAATTAATTTGTGCGGCGATGAAACGATTAAGCTTTATGGCAATTCGACTGAATTTGGTCGAATTTTTTTAAACTTAATAAATAATGCGGTTGATGCCTATGCTAAAGCACCAAACCGAAATAAAAAACTTATAAAAATATATGCGCTGAAACGCCCGCACAATTTTTGTTTCATTGTTAAAGATTATGCTTGCGGGATTAAACCAGAAAATTTAAATAGAATATTTGATGAATTTTTCACCACTAAAAAAAGTTGCGGCGGGAGCGGTATTGGACTTTTTAGTATTCGAAAAATTATTGAAAATAAGTTTCATGGCCACATTAAAGCCAAAAGCTGCTGGCGTAAAGGCAGCAGCTTTATTATAAAAATTCCCAGAAATAATATTACAACAACACCGCTTTGATGCGACGTACACCAGAACTGCTACTTTCCTCTTTTTGAATTTTAAACTCACCTAACTCTGAAGTGTTGCTAACATGAGGACCACCACAAATCTCATGCGAAAAAATAGTATCGCCTGAACCAACCTTATAAACCTTAACCTGTTCTTCGTATTTTGATTCAAACACTCCCATTGCTCCCTGCTCCTTGGCCACCGACAAAGGTTTTTCTTCGCAGACAACCGGTTGCGCTTTTTTAATTTCGTCATTCACAATTTTTTCCACCATCGCAATTTGTTCCGGCGTCATTTTGTCAGGATAAGAGAAATCTAAACGTAATCTTTCGGGTGTAATATTGCTACCTTTTTGATAAACACTGTCACCCAAAACTTGGCGCAAAGCCGCTAACAACAAATGAGTGGCCGTATGTAATTTAGCTGTGTCCTCACCGGAATCAGCTAAACCACCTTTGAATTTTCCAGCCGAAGCGGTGCGTGATAAATCTTGGTGCTTGGTCATTTCTTCGGCAAAGCCATTAGCGTCAACTTGATAGCCACGCTCTTTCGCTAATTCCTCAGTCATTTCAATCGGAAAACCATAAGTCTGAAATAAATTAAAAGCATCGACGCCGGAAATTTTATTATCCGTCGCCTCTAACTTATTAAATTCTTTAAGTCCTAATTCTAAAGTTTTACTAAATTTATCTTCTTCTTTAATTAATTCATTAACAATAAACTCGGCGTTTCTTTGCAACTCACCGTAAATCTCAGCATAATCCGCAATCACCACTTTAGCTAAATCACGCATCCAATCGCTCTGAGAAATTTCTAATTGACGACCATAACGTAAGGCCCGGCGGATTAAACGACGCACGATATAACCTTGATCAGTATTAGACGGGGTAATTCCTTTGTCGTCACCAATAATAAATGTAGCTGCTTTAACATGGTCAGCCACGATGCGCATATAGCGTGTTATGTCTTTATCAACACCGTATTTTTTGCCAGACAAGTCTTCAATTTTTTTAATTAAATTAGAAAAAGTATCAGCTTGATAATTATCGGAAAAACCATTTAAAATTCCAGTTACTCTTTCTAAGCCTAAACCAGTGTCCACATTTTGTTGAGCTAGTGGCTCAAAAGTACCATCAATTTTTTTATTATATTGCATGAAAACATTATTCCAAATTTCCACCCACAAATCATTATCGTCATTAAAACTGCTTGGAATTTTATCCGCATCTCCCACCCAATAAAAAATTTCCGAATCCGGACCGCATGGACCAGTTTGGCCAGCTGGACCCCACCAATTATTTTTCTTTGGTAATTTAGCAATTAATGCCTCAGCAATTCCCAAGTCTTTCCAAATTCCAAAAGCCTCCTCATCAAACGGCGCATCGGCGTCCCCGGCAAAGACGGAAACGGCTAAACGATTTTTATCTAAACCCAACCATTGTGGGCTAGTTAAAAATTCAAAACTCCAAGACAAAGATTCTTTTTTAAAATAATCACCTAAACTCCAATTGCCCATCATTTCAAAAAAAGTATGATGCGTAGTATCGCCCACCTCATCAATATCATCAGTGCGAATACATTTCTGCGCATCGGTTAAACGAGCGCCCGCTGGGTGTTTTTCACCCATCAAATAAGGTACTAAAGGGTGCATCCCGGCCGTGGTAAATAAAACCGACGGATCATTTTCCGGAATAATCGAGGCTGATGTTATAATGGTATGATTTTTAGATTTGAAAAAATCTAAATATTTTTGGCGTAATTCGTGACTAGTCATAAATTTATAATCTTAATAATATTGCCTTATTCTAACAAAAGACCGTTTAGAAGGCAAGCCAAGTATAAACGTTCTTCGGATCCCACACTAAGTAACCATCGCCACCAGCATCAGCGCTAGCCTTAAGTTCTTGTTTTATCATGCTAGCGGTATAAATAGCGCCCATATTAAAATCCTGAATCCACGGTCGAAGCACGGCCCGGTTATCGCTTACCGCCTTAATTCTGGAGTCACCGGATTTAATTGCTTTGTAAATTACTTCGTAAGGATGATCGGCTGGATTTTTAAAACCAAGAAAACCGTTAGGATAATGCGACGGGTAAACCATCGGGCAAATATAATCAAAATATGGTGCGGCATTTTCAATTACCTGGCCAATATTCATATCATTTTTAACAGTCGTCGTCAGCCCAAAAAGATCCACCGATAAATAAGCTGGCTCATCTTTTAACTGCTGTGAAAAATAAGCAAAGAAATTTCTTAAAGCATCAGCTTTCGTTTGCTTACCTAAATACGGGAAGCTCATGTCTGAAATCGCACCGTCTGAGGGAAAGCGGACATAATCAAGATTAATTTCGTCAAAACCAAGACCAATCGCCTCCTTAGCAATCGCCACGTGATATTTCCAAACTTCCGGATTAGAGGTGTCGAGCCACGCCAAGCCTTTACGATCACGCCACGCTCGACCACTCGCTTTACTTTTCACCGCCCATTCTGGTTTCTTATCAGCAAGTAATGGATCCTGGAAAACAGCTACACGCGCAATTACATACAAATGAGCTTGATGTAGCTTGTCAATTAAGGCTTTAATATTTTTAATTTTGACTTGCTCCAATTTTAAATCATTGGCCATTTTAATATTACTGTCGTAACTTAAATAACCAGAGTAATCTTTAATGTCAATCACCACTGCATTGATCTCAGATTTTTTTATGGATGCTAAAATATTATTTACTTTTTTTTCGCTCCCCGCCGAATAAGCTGTTAAATAAATTCCGTGAATAGTTTTCTTGGGCGCTTTAATGCGCATAATTGGTGCTGGTTGCGGCACTTCCATTGCTGCGAGTCGAGAAACAGCAATCGTATTTGGCCCAGCACTTAAGGTTGAAAAAGGTAAATAATTTTTTGGATCATTTTTTTTATTCATGCCCGGCCAAATTACCAAACTAAAAAAAATACCAATAACAATAATTAGGCCAATAAATAATAAGGTTTTACTTATCCAGAGATTTTTGTTCATGACTTTATTATAGCACTTTTAATTTAGAGCAACAAAAAAGAACCTCTTTTCTGAGATTCTTTTTTTATAAGTTAACTTATTATTTTATGAACAAGTGCAACTTGGGTCATTATATAAACAAGGATATCCTCCGCTCTTCCAACGCCAAGGATTAGAATTATTAGCGCCAGCGCAAGATGGATTGTTAAGACTCCAACCAGAATAAACTGAATAAGCGGAGCCATCTCTCATTTGAGAATCAGTTTGAGCAAAGACGCCTGCTTGAGTGTCAGTATAAGAACAAACCGAATTATCATAAACCACATAATTCAAATTTGGTACAGCACTGATATGGCCAAAAGAGCAATGATAATATGTTCCACCATTATTGAAGGTTGGAATAGAATAAACATTGGTTGCGGTAACAGTGCTATTTGTATAACCAACAATTCCACCAGCATAAGAATAAGAAGTGCCAGAAATTGTTCCAATAAAATAAGAATTAGATAGGGTTGTATTGCTAGTTGGAAGCGAAATTAAACCACCAATATAGCTAGCGCCAGTTGTGCCAGTAGTGGCTAATGAGACATCTTTAACTGCACAATTACTAATCGTTCCTGCGGAATTATTAACTAGCCCTGCGATACTCCCGCTAAAACTAGTGACCGTAGAATTGCTTACATAAGAATTAAGAATCTGATTATTATTAGTCATACCTCCAACTAAACCAGCCGAATGGTTATTGGAGCCACTGGTACCGGTGACGCTGGAATCAGTCACATAACTATTAGTAATAGTACTATTGCCGTACATAGCAGCAACCATACCAGCTAAACCACCATTACCAACGTCGTCAGTTAACGTTAAATTACTAACATGGGAATTAGTTATACTACTGCCATCACTAAGGCCACATACCAATCCGGCGCCACAACCAGCCGATTTTGGATACATCGCAATATTATCAACGTAGGAGTCGGAGATTACCGTATTACCAGAATCATTCGGGAAAAGCCCGGCATAACCAGAGCCGGCACCACCAGAGCCATTACCCGGAACAGCAAAAGTTGTATTTTTAACATATGCATTAGAAATATTAGTATAACCAGTTTGAAAAAATAAGCCACCAGCGCCGCTGCAAGAACCATTGTCAAAAGTTAAACCATCAACATAAGAATTAGACAATGATAAACTATAACCCGAGTAAGCCAAGCCGCCACTTCCGCCACACTGGTTAGTTGTTATATTAACATTTTTAGCATAAGAATCACTTATAGCATTAATAATATTTGAACCACTATTATATAAAGGTCCGGAAATACTGCCAAAACCTTGACCATTAATATACGTGACTGTTAATCCGTCAACACTAGAGCCGCTAACATGAAGGCCACCAAAGCCACCATTATTACTACCAACCAAACCACCACCACCGCCACCACCATAAGAAGAATAAGAGCTACTAGCTAAAGAAACATTACTAACAGTTAATGTTCCGTTATCAAGTGGCACAAAAAAGGCCGCTGATTGAAAAACCGGGTAAGTTGGCGAAGCTATGTAACCATGATCAATAACAGCGTTGTTCATTTTTGTATTAGAAATAGATACATTTGACCCATTAGCCGTAGCAAAAAGACCAGCATATCCATTTGGACCACCTTTAAAATTAATTCCGCTGATCGTGAAATTATTACCATTAAAATTTCCCGCGAAATCCATAACAGTTACAAAGCCCGGATAAGTATAGCTATTACTATTATAAGTAACACTCTGTGACCAATTTACCGAATTAGCACAATTCAAATTATTAACTAATTCATAATTGGCTGAAGGATTATCAGAAATGTGTTGCAACTCGCAGCAAGTATGCACATCTATATAACCATTGGAATTAGTATCGGCAAAAGTGACAGCCTGAGTTGGATCACAAGTTGGATTAGGATCAGGGATATTAGTATTTGGACCAAAGCCTGAAGCTAGAGACCAACCGCAATCTCCCGGCGTATTAATTCCGGCCGGTGAAGCACAATGACCACCAGAAGCCATACCGCCAACTGGACCACCTATACAATATTTGATCGTGTATGAAACGCCGTCAGATGTTGGTGAATAAGTATAAGCACTATTATCTCCGGCCGAGCAATTTCCATCAACCGTAGTTGGTGGCGTAGGAATTATCGCCATGTAAGTAGTGGTTGAATAACCATCGGAATGCACCAATGCGCCGCCAGGGATTAATTCAACAGCCGTTGGGTAGCGTTGAGCATCATTAAAAAATAGTTCTAAGGCTGTTTGGATTTGCTTCACATCAGCCACGCGCCGCGCATCACGCGCTTTGGCGCGAGCATTTTGCAAAGCAATAACGGCAATCGTGGCAAGTATGCCAATGATGGCAATGACGACAAGAAGTTCAATCAAGGTGAAGGCTTTTTTATTTTTCATAATGTTATAATTAATTACTATCTTAAGGTCGGATAATTCCCCGCTGTCATAATCCAAATATTAGTAAAGTCCCAACCAGCATTAGTAAAATTAGATTGAGTTTTCATCCAGGCAGTTGTTTCTGGCTGAGAGTTCGCATTTGTATCTGACTTGCCAGAAGTATCTGTGTTATAAAAACTATTACTATATGATATCGACCAATCAGCCCCAACTAAGCCACCATTATAAGCGCCACCTATTACGGCGCCAGTTGAGTAACAATTAAAAAGGGTGTTGGAACCGCTGGCACCATAACCAACGAGGCCGCCAACCATATTTTGATTAGTGCTACCATTGCCAACAGCAGTTGTTGTACAAGTTGAATAACTATTAGAAAGGGTATTGGAACCGTTAAAAAAACCAACCAGACCACCAGCTAAACCACCGGTTACAACACCAGTCGAATAACTATTAGAAATATTGCCATCAGAAACAAAACCAGCAAGACCTCCGGTGCCTTTAAGACCCCCAGTATACTCTGTGAAGCCAGTTACATCTACATTCTCAAGTCTAACATTAGTCACCGTCCCATTCAAACGTCCAAATAAACCGACATTATCAGATAATGGTCTATTAATATAAAGATTTGAGATTTTGTATCCATTACCATTAAAATAACCACAAAAATCGACTGGTGAAAATCCTAACCCCGTATTGTATGGGGCCACATTCAAATCAACATTAGCCATTTGAATATAGCGAATAGAACAATTATAAGTGTTAATGTTAATATTTTGTAAATCACTAGCCGTATACACTGGATAAAAACAATTACCACTATAGCAACCCTGACCAACAGAACAACTAGAGCCACAGCTAGAATCACTAAGCGCAATATGATTTCCGGTATCAGTGCTACTGCCACCCGAGCAACTATTTCCGTCACTAATTCCAGCCGGTGTTGCGCAGTGTGCGCCAGATGCCAGAGCTCCAACTGGACCACCAACACAATAAGAAATAGAATAGGAGGAACCATTAGGTGTTGTCGAATAAGAATAAGCACTATTACTATCATTATTACAATTACCATCCGCCGGCGATGGTGGAGTTGGAATTACAGCCATGTAAGTAGTTGTATTTACGCCATTAAAATAAACTAATGATTGACCAGAAGAAAATTCAGTCGATGTCGGATAACGCTGAGCGTCATTAAAAAATAATTCGAGAGCAGTTTGAATTTGTTTGACGTCAGCTACACGACGAGCGTCACGGGCTTTGGCGCGAGCATTTTGCAAAGCAATAACAGCAATAGTTGCCAAGATGCCGATAATGGCAATAACAACAAGAAGTTCGATGAGCGTAAACGCCTTTTTCTTTTTGTGGAACATAATATTAGAAGATAATTATAAAATAATTTATATATTTTATTATAACAAAATATGTAATTCATCACAATAAAAAAAGAATCTCATTTCTGAGATTCTTTTTTTTATATCGATCAATTGATAATTACCAATTTTGACGACGTGGTTTACCGAAATCGTTATCACGACCACCACCAAAACCGCCAGTTCTTGGACGATCTTCTTGTGGGCGAGCCTCGTTAACAATAATAGTTCTACCACCAACTTCTTTTCCGTTCATGTTAGCAACAGCATTTTGAGCTTCATCTTCAGTTGACATTTCAACGAATCCGAAACCTTTAGAACGACCAGTCATTTTATCCATGATGATAATTGCTGATTCAACGTTTCCAGCTTCTGCAAACAATTCTTTTAGAGCTTCATCAGTAGTTGCATAAGGCAAACCACCAACGTAAAGTTTCTTTGACATAATTTTTTTCCTTACATTTACTTTAATTAAATAAATAAGTCGACCTTTTTTATTCAATTCTTTTTAACCCTAGCACTTACATGTAAGGAAAACAGAATGAGTATGACTTATACAAAAATAATCGTAACACATTACAAAAATGAAGTCAATCTGAAATTTGGCTAAAATTGTCCTTAATTCTTTTTTATTGTATAATCAAAGCATAATTAATAATGAAAAAATATGAAAAGCAAAAATCCAGTTATCTTAATTATTCGCGACGGTTGGGGTTACAGAAAGTCTGATGACAAAAATTACATTAGATTAGCTAACACTCCCAACGAAGATCAATACGAAAAACTTTATCCGAGCACCAATATTAAATGTAGCGGTTTAGAAGTTGGTTTACTTCCCGGCTATCAAGGCAACTCTGAAGTTGGTCATATGACCATCGGCTCTGGTCGGATTATTTTTCAATCTCTACCCCGTATTCACACCGACATAAAAACTGGCGCTTTTTTTAAAAACGCTGCTTTCTTAAAAGCACTTGATAATTGTAAAAAAAATAAAAGCGCTTTGCATTTAATTGGATTACTACAAACCCAAGGTGTACATAGTCATATTGAACATTTATTAGCTTTGTTAGATTTGTGCCAAAAAAATAATTTTAAAAATGTTTACGTCCACGCCATTACCGATGGCCGCGATGCGCCAACTACTGAAAGTTTAAAACACCTTAAAAAAATTCAAACCAAACTTAAACAACTTGGCTTTGGAGAAATCGCGACCGTTTCCGGAAGATATTATGCTATGGATCGCGATACTCGATGGGAGAGAACAAAAGCGGCTTATGACGCCATCGCGCTCGGCCAGGCCGAAGAATATACTAACCCAGAAGCCGCGGTTAAAGCTTGTCATAAAAATGAAATTTTTGATGAATTCATTAAACCGATGAAAGCCAAAAATTATGCCGGCATCAAAAAAAATGACAGCGTAATATTTTTTAATTTCCGCACTGATCGCACTCGTCAACTAACTCAAGCGATTTGCGAAAAAAAATTCACCGGCTTTAAACGTGATTACGTGCCGGTAGTTTTTGTGGCCATGACCCAATTCTATACACCGATGAATGCGGCTGTCGCCTTCCCTAATATTTCCCTTGATAATTTGCTCGGTGAAGTTGTGGCCAAAGCGAATTTAAAACAATTGCGCATTAGTGAAACCGAAAAATATGCGCATGTTACTTTTTTCTTCAACGGCCAAAAAGAAAAAGCCAATAAAGGCGAAGAACGTGTTTTAATTAAATCACCCCACGTCGCAACTTATGATTTAGAACCAGAAATGAGTGTGAAGAAAATTGCGGCCCGCATTATCAAAGAAATAAAAAAACAAGATTACGATTTAATCATTACTAATTTAGTGAATTGCGATATGGTTGGCCACACCGCCAAGAAGTCAGCAATTTTAGCCGCGGTTGAAGCCGTGGATAAAGCGACTGGGGAAATTGTGGCGGCGGCTATGAAAAATAATTATACTTCCATTTTATTTGCCGACCACGGTAATGCCGAAGACAAGAGTCCAAAATTCATGACCAGCCACACTATTAATCCAGTGCCGCTATTTATCGTTTCTCCAGATCCAAAATTACAAAAAATAAAACTCCACAAGGGCCTAGGCTTAAAAGATGTCGCACCGACCGTTTTGAAAATCATGGGACTTAAAAAACCGAAAGAGATGACCGGAGAAAGTTTGTTTTAATCAATATGGATATTCTAATTTTACTCGCCTGCCATTTTATCGGCGACTTCGGTTTGCAATCCGCCTGGATGGCCGAGAACAAAGGTAAAAGCTGGGAAATTAATTTTTATCACGCTGCAACTTACACTGCCGTCTTTATTGTTTTGGGTCACGTTTCCCTTCTCGCCACGCTACTTATTTTAGTCAGCCATTTTATTATTGATCCGCTTATGTGTCGCTGGCATATCGTGAAACACACTTGGCTCGACCAAGTACTGCACTTTTTAATTCTAGCAATTATTATTCTCTGTAAAATATAAAAACAAAAAAATCCGCTTCAAGCGGATTTTTTTATATATTTTTTTATTTTACTCTACATGCACCACAACATCGGTTCTTTCGTGTTTAAGTTTCAATGTTAAAACTGTAAAGGCGCCGAAGAACACAATTAAACCGGCTACCCAAAAGACATAACTATAAGCATCAACTTGGGCTTTTAAGGTGACCAAAGTTATATATTTTTGCATATCAATTACATTATGAGTACGTAAAATACTCATGCTATTAATTGCTAGAACATTAAAGCCAATTCGGTTGGTTAAAATTGTGCCGAAAATTGCAATACCAAAGGCACCGGCAATATTACGCACCAAAGCTAAAACCGAAGAAGCAATTCCAATCTCGTGTTGATCCACAACCGAGGCCACGATATTGGTGCGTTGCGCCATACCAAAACCAAGTCCAAAGGCCATGATGGAAAGTGGAATAATAATATCTAGTGCCGTTGATTTTGGATCAAGACTGGAAAACAACAAAATACCAATAGCGGCCACAATCGTGCTAGCAAAAATTATATAACGAGCTTGAAATTTTCCAGTTAGCATCCCGCCAAGTGGTGCTGCGAGCATCATCATAAACGCCATCGGCATGAACAAGTAACCGGACTGCGTCGCGGTGTAGCCTAAAAAAGTTTGGGCGAAAACGGGAATCAAAAATAAACCGCCCATCATTCCCATGAAGACCACAAAATTATTTACCAAAGTATTAACAAAGGCTGGAATCTTAAAGAATTTAAGATCCACAATTGGCTCCGGCACACTTTGTTCAATTTTAATGAAGACACCGAGTAAAACAACAAAAAAGAAATAACAAATAAAACTAGAGACTGACAACCAACCCCAATCAGTTCCCTTATCCAAAACCAAAACTAAAGCTGATAAAGTTCCAGATAAAGTGAAGGCACCCCACCAATCAAAAAACTTCGATTTAACCTCTGAGCGCGATTCATTAATAAAACGCATCGCCATGTAAATTCCCAAAATACCAATCGGTAAATTAATTAGAAAAACTGAACGCCAGGAAAAATTATCAATCAATGGTCCGCCGATCAGTGGTCCAAAAACTGCCGCGACCGCAAAAGACGATGACCAAATTCCAAGAGCCTGCGCTCGTTCTTTCCCTTCCTTAAAGGTCACAGCTAAAATCGCCATCGCTGTTGGGTAATCAGCCGAACCAGCAATCGCTTGAATAATACGGAAGACAATCATAGAACTTAAATTCCACGCGAAGCCGGCTAAAACTGAACCAACAATAAAGATCGAAAAGCCTAAAATATAAACTTTCTTGCGTCCAATCGTATCGCCTAACTTTCCCCAAATTGGCACAAACACCGCATTAGCTAAAATATAAGCCGTAGCAATCCAACCAGCCGAATTAACACTAATACCGAAATCATTAATAATTTTTGGTAACGCCAAATTAACAATTGTTTGATCAAGACGCCCCAAAAAAGTACCGATGATTACCGTTATTAAAATCCACCATTTTAAATTGCCACCTTTTTCCTTGGCCATATTTAATTTTTATAGATAGTTATTTTAGCGGACATACCGTTTTTAAATTCTGGATGAGCCACAGTATTAAAACGAACTTTAACATCAAATTGTTTCACCTCTCTTTTATCAGAAATAGAGAAAGCCACACCAGAGCTATTAGAAGTTTGGTTAATTTCATCTACCACGCCACTAAATTTTTGTGAGCCATAAGCATCAACCGTAAAAGTTACAGCTTGACCAATAGCGATATCAGACAAACCTTTATTTTCATCTACCTGTCCAACCACGCGTAATTCGCTTGGATCGATCATGGAAATGACTGGTGTGCCAGCGCCAAACAATTGGCCGATATCTTTTTTAACATCAATAATCAAACCATCAGTTTTAGCTTTAATTAATTGATTACCAACTTTGGCTAAAACCGTATTAGCCAAAACTTGATCACCCGCATTAACATAAACTTCATTTAAAGTTCCAGGAGTTGTAGCCGACAAATCAATTTGCGGCGCAGAAATTACTGACTTCTCAATTGTGATTTGTTTACCTAAAGTATTTAAATAAATAAAGGTGACGGCTGCCGCTATAATTACTAGCGCCACAACCACACCAGAAACCACAATGTTTTTTTTCAAACCCATGATTTCTTTTTTTTCTTTTTTAATTTCTTGCAAAATATCTTTTTCTGTTTCCAGAATAGCTTTTTCCTCAGTTAATATTTTTTCTTGTTCGTTATTATTCATAAATTTAAATTAATTATTTTAAAGCTGAGAAGCTAACAATCTTATCACCTTCAGCTAAACCGGAAACAATCTCCCAGTTGCCGTCGTCACCGCGCAAACCAATTTCAACTTGTTTTTGTTCTAAGCTTTGATCCGCTTTTAAGGTCGTCACAAAATATTGACCATTTTTTTGCACCATATCACGTGATGGTAATAATAAAGCATTATCTTTTTCACCGCTAGTGATTTTAATATTAGCACTTAGACCAACGCGTAAACGATCATCATCATTATTGAATTGCAAACTTATCTTATAGGCCGTAGTACCATTAGTGCTTGGGCTAGCAGCTAAGTCAATTTTAATTAATTGTGCCGGAAACTCCACGCCTGCCCCTAAATTATCTAAAGTTACAACCGCATTATCACCAAGTTTAATTTTAGCTAAATCATTTTCCGTTACATAAGCATCAATTTGATATTTACTATTACTAATAATAGAAAGTGGAGAAACACCAGCCGAAGTCAGCAATCCAACTTGAGCGTCGGCGCGAGAAATTGTTCCATCAAATGGAGCGGTTAAAATTGTTTTATTATAAACTGCCGCTGCACCAGCCACGGCTGCGCGATAACTTGCTAAATCAACTTCACGTGGCGGGTTCTTAGCGTTAGCTAATACAGCCTTAGCACCATCAAGCGCTGCTTGCGCTGCCGCGACATCAGCCGTAGTTTTTTTAGTGATATCACTTAAATCTTGTGCTGCTTTATCGGCCGCCACTTGATAATTAGCATAACTATCCTTAGCAGTAGCAATCGCATGCTTTTGATCAGTTAAAGCTGAAATTTTAGCCCCGATATCAGTGCGCACGCCAGTAACTGTAGTTTTCATAGCATCGAGTTCACTTGAATTTAAATCAGCGCCTGAAATAGTATTATCCAAAACAAATGAGACAGCACTTAAAGTGTCACGGGTTGCCGTTAAAGCACTATCAGCACTAACTAAAGCCACGTCAACTTTAGCATGATTAACTGGTTCAGAAATGGCACTGTTTAATAAAAAATCCTGGACTTTAAGTTTGGCAGTATAGTAAGCGTTATTGGCTAAATTTAATTTACTTGGATCTTTAGCGGATAATAATTTTTCAAATTTATCGTTAGCAAAAGTATTGTCCAAGCCCAAAATATTATCTGCCTTAGTCATAGCGTTGGAAATAGAATTTTGCACAGCTGGTAAAAAATTAGCCGCATTTTCATAAGCATCACCAACAATACGGCTATCATCGCCACCTTGAGCCATTTTTAGATTATTATCAGCTGTTTCTTTAACCGACTGCGCAGTGTGAACACTATTACCGGCCACGACTGACACTTGGTTGTATCCAGCCTGAGCTTGATCAACAGCAGCTTGAAGTTGCGCTAAATACTCTGGGCGATTACCAGCTAGTTGTTTATCAAGCGCGGCTTGAGCCTGGGCTAATTGTGCGGCTGAATCGGCATTATCTAAAGATAGTAAAGTCTGACCAGCCTTAACTTTGTCACCGACATTAACATTTTTTTGCGCAATTTTACCTGGAACTTGAAAAGATAAATCCAAGCCCTCGGCCGCCTTAACATTACCATTAACATTAACAGTCTCAGTTACCTTTCCAACCATGACCTGGTCATATTGATAAGCCACATTGGAACGACGAGTAATTAAAAAAACTAGAGTCACCGCCACAAGTACAAAGGCGGCGAGGATCAAAACAAATTTGGTGATATTTTTTGACATAATTTTTATTTAGATAATTTATTTAAAATGTTGATAAAACTTTTCTTCTCAACTTCACTTAATTTATTTATATTTTGCTCGATAATAGCGGATTTCTTTTTAAAACTTTTTTTAAGGAGATTAATTCCGTCTTTAGTAATTTGGAGTTTAACGGTGCGGCGGTCATTAGCATCAGTCGCCCGTTTGATAAATCCCTTTTTTACCAAAGCATTTACTAGTGACGTAGCTGAAGGCGGTGTAATGTGCAGTAAATTAGCCACATCGCGCATCGTGGCACCATCCCTGTCCTTAACAAAATGCAGAGTATGCATATGCATAAAAGAACAATCGTCTGAGCTATGCTTGGCATGAACCTTTTCTCGTAAGCTTTGGCCAATATTAAAAATTAGCCCAATTAAGTCGTCAGTTAAATTGTTTGCCATATTAATTAGATTTTAAAATAGTTAGATTATCTAAATAATAGCAAATAAGCGCTAAGCTGTCAATATCTGGATTAGACTTAACAAAAAGCGTTGTTTTTAAAACAACGCTTTTTTATTTTTGACACTTTGATAAAATAAATTATTCGCTCAAAGCATTTTTTTGATTTTGATTATAAGCATCAACTTTCTTTTGCATATCGTCAACTTGATAATTAACCGTGCCGGCTGATTTCTTTGAACCGAACATTTGGGTGAAATTACCACCAGCCACAATAATGATAGCAATAATAGTTACTGACAATAAAAGAATTAACATTAGATAGCCAGGCTTAGATTTAAACATAATAACTTAAAATTATTTCAAAAACTTCTCCCACAAAAAATAATCAAAACCACACCAATGATTACGCAAAGTGGTAAATTTATGATAACCGTGTTTTTGAAAAAATTTAATTGATTCTTTATTGGTTACAATCGTATCAAACCAAATTTTGTGCACACCGCGATCCAATAAATAAGATTCTAAAAACTTAAGCACCTCCGCGGCCTTACCTTGGCGACGAAAAGCCGGTAAAATACCGAGCCAATTTAACCAAAATGTTCCAGAGTCAAAATAACCATGGCAAAAACCAATAACTTCTTTCCCTTCAAAGACTAAAAAATAAACATTTTTAGCAGCTTTTCTGTTTTCATGCAAAAATTTCTCCGAATAAACTGAAAGCTCTTCTTTCTTGGTGTTCTTGTCGTAATGTGAACAACCATTAATAATTTCTTTGGCGATTTTGGAAAAAGTTGAAATATCACCAGGTTTAAGTTCTTTGATGCGCATAATTTTTTAGCAATAATTAATTAAACTATTGCTATTATATCACAAAAAAACAGACCAATAAAGGTCTGTTTTTTATAGAGTAGTATTTAGAGACTATTTTTTCTTAGCTAGAACAGCTGGTTTTTTAGTTACAACTTTTTTCGCTGCTGCTTTTGGAGCTACAACTTTAGCTGCTGGTTTAGCAGCTACAGCCTTAGCTTTAACTGCTGGTTTAGAGCTAGTTTTTACTTCAGCTTTTGCAACTGGTTCAACTACAGTTTTAACTGCAGCTACTGGAGTCGCTAATTTCTGTAAGATTTTTTCTAATTTTTCGTTAATAGCTTTAATTTCATTTTCTAATTTAGAAATGTCAGCACTTGGAGCTTTTGGAGTTGAAAATGATGGACGATCATTGAAACCGCCTTTATCAAATTTACTTTCAAAACTTCTTTCACGTGATTCACGTGGTTTTTCACCTTTACTAGCTGAAAAACAAGAGCTACATAAAACCGGTCTGTCACCAGATGGTTTAAATGGAACTTCACAACTTGAACCACATTCTGCACAAGTCGCACGGAACATTTCTGGACGAGCGTCACGATCGCGACCACCGCCAAAACCGCCACGAGGTTTAAAGCCACCGCCAAAACCGCCACGACCACCTCTATCTCCACCGCCTCTTTGATCAAATTTTCCCATAGATTTAAATTCTTTATTTTTTTATTATAAACTTATAGATTACTTATACTACGTTTCCCAGAAAAAAGCAAATGCCAAATAAAAAATCCCTAAGTTGCCTCAGGGATCATAAAGTTTTCATGGAGCTTTTGCCCGTTTAGTTCTAAATTGGAAACAACCAAATTCATAAAAAAGCACCGACCGAAGTCGATGCTTATAATCTTACATGAGAATTGGCTCAATTTCCTTCCAAGCGCTAATACGACTAATAGCGTCCCTGTCATTAATGTATGAACTGAATGGATCAAACAAAAGGGACGGAACGATATCACCCATCTTAACGATTTCACTCTTGGAATCATCAATGAATAATATTTTTCGTCCTGGCATATCTTTCACAAAATCATGCTTTGACCAACTAGATATTTCACCGCCCACAAATTCAAAAACACAACAAATGCCGCGAATACATCCCGATACATGTTTTTCCAATAAAAACTTGGTAGTATCTAAAGAATTTTTTGGCCTGGCAGTTACAACCCAAAGATTGTAGCTTTTTGATAACCGTCTAACAACTTCACACATATCTGGGAATGGCTGAATTTTATCTTGCCACTCATACGACATATGAAAATTATGTAAGACATTAAACCAAACTTCGTAATTTGAACCTTGAAAATCGGGCCGGTATTTTTTTATAACAAAATATGGCGCTTGATTATCAATATAATCATCTGGTTGAGATTTTATATCATAGAATGAATTCATAAACTCAACATAGACCGGTAAATAATTAATCATTGTACCGTCCAAATCAAAAAAAATATTACTTTTCATGCTTTCTGTATTTTTTTGGTTTATTTTTAAATAACTATTTGATATTGAAATTTAGCACCAAAGTAACGTTGTGTCAATGTTTAGAAAAAATTTATCTAGAAAATGTATACTAATATTATTATAATTAATTGAACCTTAAAATTTAAAGCTTATGAAAAATCACGTTATAAAATCACAAAATCTTAGTGTCTATAATATTATTCATGGCACTTCCACTAAATTTTTCGGCAATATGTCGATAAATCGCGATCTTACCGGGTTTACCCCAATTAATCGGCAAAAGTTTTTTGACGCCCTTGGCATTAATCCAAAAAAATCTCAAATTATCTTTCCCGGCTTAAAACAAAGTTCCAATATCGCCCTAATTTATAATGTCGGAAACAAAGGCGTAACTTATTTAAAACAAAATTCGCCCGAAATAGTAAAATTAAAAAAATTTCCCGGTCTAAATTCGAAAGTCGATTTTATTGCAGACCCTGAAAGCGGAATTGACGCCTGCATCAGTAATTCACCCAATTTATTTATCGCCATTCTGCCAGCTGACTGCGCTCCGGTTTTTCTCTTTGATTGCGTTACCGGCTATTACGCCTTAATTCACGCTGGAGTGCTCGGAGCTTTATCCAACATTATATTTAACACTATCAAATGTTTAAACGAGTGGTGTGGCACAAAAACGGAAAATTTAATTGCCTACATTGGACCAGCTATCAGCGCCGCATCCTACGATTTAAAAAAATCTGGCCTGTGGCATAAAGTTTTGCGTGAAGTGGTTGATGAAAAAATAGTCGAAAATTTTGACTTAAAATTATTTATCCAAGATCAACTATTAGAAATTGGGGTTAAAGAGAAAAACATTGAAGTTAGCAATCTCTGCACCGCCACGAACAGTGATTTATTATTTTCCAACTACAGCGCCAAATCAATCGCCGAAAAACAAAGCCAAGGGCGCCATATGAGTATTATAGGAAAACTTTAAAAACACAAATGAGCCGAATTACAATCGGCTCATTTTTATTATAGTTACAAGTTTTTCAAACTCACGCAAATTACTTTTATAAGAAAAAGAAATTCGCAAGATATCTTTAATTGCTTTAGTGTAAATATTATATTTTTTTAATTTAGCGCACAACTTGTCTGGATTTTTTACTGGTAAGGAAATAATATTACCCTGATTTTTATAATTAATAAAATCAATTTTATTTTGGCACAATATTTTTTTATATTCTTTTAACAATAATTGGTTTTGCTGAGCAATATTTTTAATACCAGTTTTATTTATCTGTTTTAGACAAAAACACAAAGACACAACTCCAAATAAATTTGGCGTCCCGTCTTCAAAGCGCGCTGAATTATCTTTTAATTTATAACTATCGCTATCAAACCTGGTCACACTGCGCACTCCAATTTTAAAGTGATTTAGTTCGGCCCATTTTTTTTCATTAACATAAATAAAACCACTGCCCGGCACCGCGCCCAAATGTTTATGACCACCACACACCAAAATATCAATTTTAATTTTACCCAAATCTAGTTCGCGTGTACCAATTCCTTGAATTCCATCAACCACCAAATAAATATTTTTCTGTCGGCAAATTCTAGATAGCCGTGCTAAATCCGCCATATAACCGTCGCAATATTGTACCCAAGAAATAGCAATAATTTTAGTTTTATTATTTATAGCGTTAAGTAGATTATTAAACGCACTTTCGCTAGTTGTACCATCAACGACTCTTAATCTAAAACCGTCTTGTTGTTTTTTTAACCATGGAATATAATTGGCGCCGTACTCTTTGTCTGTAATTAAAATTTCATCACCCGCCTTGAGCGGAATTAATTCACTAGCCATAATAATTCCTTCGGTCGTATTTTTTAGATAAGTTATTTCATTGGCTGTACAATTTAAAAGCTTGGATGCTTCAACTTTTAACTTCAATATATAACGCCGATATTTTTTTATAAACAGTAGTGGCACCATTTCGTAATTATCACGCAAGAATTCATTGAGTCTTAAATGTAAACCGCGCGACATCACACCAAGAGCAGCATAATTAAAATAAATTAAGTTCTTCAGTTTTTTCATACAATTATCAGTCTTCGATTTTGCACAACAATGTCCAATAATTTTTCATAACCGCGACCCACATACTCCCAATCACTTATTTCACTTGTGCCCCGTGCCACACAAGCTGCCAGAATTAAAGCGGCACCACAGCGAAGATCATGCCCTCGTACCTTGCCGGCTATAAATTTATTATTTCCATTAATTACTATCTGGCCATCTCTATTTTTAATATTTTGTCCCATCCTTTGCAGTTGTTTAACATGAAAATTCCGCTCTGGAAAAATAAGATCACAAATTGTTGCCCGACCTTTTAGCGCGCATAAAAACACTGTTAAAATTGGTTGGATATCGGTTGGAATTTTTGGATAATCATCAACCACAAGATCATTAGCTCTCATCTTCTTGCCAGGCAAAAATATTGTTACGCCGTCTTCCAGACCATTCCAGATGATACACCCCGAATCTCTTAAAAATTTAATGAAGCTGTCTAAATATTTTAGTTTACTGGTTTTAATTTTAAAGTAGCCGCCAGACAACAATGCCAATATGGCATAAGTAGCAATTACTATTCGGTCATCCTGGATTTTAAAACTATTACATGGCCAGGCTGAATTATTTTTATAAACGAGCAAGTCACTGTTTTGATATCTTTTTATTGCAATACCATTAGATCTTAAAAAATTGATTAAATCATTTAGCTCTGGCGCCTTACTACTACCGACTAAATTTGTTTTGACTTTAAACTGGGCCGCCAAAATTAAAGCCACCCCAGAAGCGCAAATTCCTAAATCGTTTAAACTTATTTTTTCTCCATAATAGTCACGTTTCTTTTTTATAATTATATCACCGGCCACAATTTTTATTTGGAAGCCAAAAACATTGAAGACACGAAGGATATTGTCATAAGCTCGAACACCAATTCGGCAACCAGCGATACTATATTTTTTAATTTTAATTTTTCGACATTTATTAATTAAAGCTGCCACCAAATAAAAACCGCCACGCGTTTTAAAAAAGTCAGCCGAAAGAGTGATTTCCGCCGGATTAATTTTATTAGTGGCTAATTTTATAAAAGCATTATTATCATAACCAAAACTCACATTAATTTCGCGCAACAATTTAAAAATATTTTGCACATCGGAAATATTCGGAACATTATCAATCAGTAACTGGCCATTAAACAATAAACTCGCACCAAAAACCGGCAAAGCGGCGTTTTTCGATCCTTGAGCAAAATCGACATAATTAATATTGATTGGTTTACGACTACCAGTAATTTTTAAAGTGCTCATATTATTTTTTCCAATTAATTGTCGGACTAATAATCCTTCCATTAATATTATTTTTATAGTGTGTCGCAAAATTTAACAAATCATTTAAATCCTTCATAAAACCAACTCGGCTCTTTAAGTTATCGTCAATCAATTCACTAAATTCAAATTCTTTATTTAAAACCGACTTTGTTTCTGCCCGCGGATTGGCAATGTTAGTGATAACGCCGGATTTTATCTGCGTTAAAATATTAGCAATTTCATTCACGAAAAATTTATGGGTGTAATTATGTTCCACTAAATGCTCACCATTTTTAAGATCAAGCTCGGCGAGGCGCATAAAATTATCCACGGCATTACTCAAGCTTATTAGACCGGTAGTTTGTGTGCCATCACCATAAACAGTGATTAGGTGACCAATAGCGGCCTGACAAACAAAACGATTTAGCACCGTGCCAAAGACTTGATCATAATTAAAACGAGTAGACAAAGAATGGTGTGCTAAATCTTGATTTTCTGGAATGGTGGCGCCGAAAATAGTCGATTGTTGGACAGTAACAACTTTTAAGCCCCACAACTTACAACACAAATCACTAATTAAAAAAGAAAATATTTTAGATTGATGATAAAAATCAGTCGCTTGCATCGGTAGCCACGAATTTAGAACTTGGCCAATTTTTTGCTTGGTTTTAAATTCTAAATCGACTTTATTTTTCGGAATAAAATCTGCTTCAATTCCGAGATATGATCCAACCGAGCCAAGTTTGATGTATTTAATGTTTTTATCGATGGTCGCGACGGCCCACAGCACGTTCAAATTAGTTTTAGTATTATCTTCAATTGTTTCCATGGCATGATTTGGGCTAATCATGGAAAATGGCGCTGACGGTTGTTGGGCGGCATTGATAATGGTGTCTGGTCGATACTTTTTTATAAGCGCTAAAACTTTTTTATATTTTTTTAAATCAATCTTTACAAAGCTTAAATTATTTTTACGATAAAGCCGCTCGTATTCTTTTATCCGCTTATCAATTCGTTTAATTTTTACCAAAGACTGGGCATGAACTGACTTTTCCCATTTTCTTTTGGAAAAATTATCAACGATTACAATTTGATCGTCGCTGCGGGCGGCAAAAGCCAAGCTCAAGCTCCACCCCAAATAACCATCACCGCCCAAAATTAAAATTGTTTTTTTGTTCGCCATAAAAAATAGAGTTATTTTTTAAATAACTCTATTATAGAAATTGCCTATCAATTTTTTTTAAACTATTTCTCGCCAATTAATAAATCGGACATAAAATCTAAAAATGGTTTTAAATTTTTCTGGTCAACGAGTGCGCGTTCCGTCGCATCCAACTCAATATAAGTTTTATCAAGCCCTGTCGGAACCAAAAAACTAGACATCGGATAGCCGGGATTAATCTCTTCTGAAAAATTTAGAGCCACCAAATCAATTTGTTCGGCTTGGGTAGCGCGCAAATCTTTAGTTATTGGGTTACAATAAGACAAAGAAAAATCCCAGACAAACTCATGTTTATGATCCGGATAAGAGGCAAAAACTTTTCGCCAAACAGCCAAAACTTCCGCATCACTCAATTCTTTTCCGCCACCAAAACGACGCACAAAAACTCCTGGCTGTTCGCCGGCCGGTAAAAAATTAGTGGTCACCGCTTCATCAATCGCAATTGTCGGCAGACCGCTAATTTCCGCATAACTCTTAGCCTTATGAATGGAATTTTCTCGAGCTGTCGCAAATGGTTCATCAACTTTAGTGGTAATATTTAAATCATTTAAAGTGACTAACTCTAAATCTTTAAACGCGCCAAAAAGCGCTCGGTAGCGCTGAATTTTTCCTTTATTATGTGTAGCTAAAAGAATGGTTGGCATTTTTATTTAAAGATATTTTTCCGCCTCAGATTTTTTGGAGGCCGGATTATCTATTTTATATTCTGGGTTCTCTTTACTCCATTTTGAGATATCCGTCCACTTTAATCCATGAAAACCAAACTGACCGTCCCAATGATAGTTTTTAATATTTTGTCCTTCAAAACAAAATTTCTTAGCAAGATCAACCGGAGAAAATTTAATTCCATTATCTTCTAGCAATTGACGATAGTATACACATATCGCCGCGTCTTCAGGATCATACTTCTCAAATTTATTATCTCTGAATAATTCAGAAATCATCGAAAGTAATTTTTTACTACGCAAACTAAAACCACCATTACCAACAACCCACTGACCGAGTAGTTCAGATGGAAAATTAAAATTTTTAATTGACCAATCAGCCACTAGCCAAGGCGCACCAATATAGTCATAATCTAGAAACTCATCATTCCATGCCTTAGAATTTAAAATAAAACCATCATATTGCACAATTAACACGTGTGGCGTATCAACATATTCATCCAATCTTTCAATACAAAAACGAGAATATTCTTCAGTAGATTTTATGGGATCAATTTTTACAATATTTTCCAAATCATCAGACGGCAACGATGTTAATATTTTAACAGCAGCAAATTTAAAATCTTTCTGACAAATATCCATAGCGATTTTCAAGCGCTCCAAATTTACACAGTCTATTCCTAATAAAGTCACAGTATCTAATTTCTTTTTCATATTTTTATTTCTTTAATAAATCTTTTTTCAACCTAACAACTAATTCATTCAAGCTATCAACTAGTGGGATTTTAAATTTTTGGCAAATAAATTCGACATTGCCCCGGCGCCAAAATTTTTTCGGGCAACAACAAATTATTTTATGACTATGGGAAAAAAGTCCCAGCTCCAACAAAGAAATTGGGCTTTTAGAGTTCGGTGCAAAATACATAACAATAGCATCACTTTTAGATAAGCCAGTAAATTCCCATTCCACCTGTTCTTTAAATTTTTTATTAGCAATTGTTTGTTTCCAATCATAACCCCAGTGTTCCCGTCGCGGATTCAATAAAGTACCTTTATATTCGGATAATTTTTCGGCAATTTCTACTTGCCAATCCTCGGCCTTACCCATTTCAATACTGCCAGCCAAAAAGATGATCGGTTTTTTATTGCCAATTATTTTATGAGGAGCTGTAATTATTTGCATAAAATTATTTCTTCTTAAAAATCATTAAATTATTTACAATCCACCAAACAACATTTTTGGTTTTCATTTCTTCGCGCATTTTTAAGGTTTGCTCGCTTTGGTAAACATAATTTTGAGCGGCAAACTTAGTAATCCAATATTCATGCGGCTGTTCATTAATATGACCAATACTGCGCGGACCTTGCCCTGGAACGGCAGCCGTAAAAATAATATCATCCGCCGCAGAGGTGATAGTGTCCACTAAAACATCAGCGTCAACTTCTTCTAAATGCTCAGCCACTTCTAAACACAAAGCCAAGTCATATTTTTTCGTAAAATTATATTTTTGCGCTAAATCAAAAATTACCAATTTATCTTTAGCTAATAAAAATTCATTAGCCGCCGATGGCGCACCATCAACTCCCAGTAAATCATTAATTCCCTTTTTATCAAACTCCCGCAAATAAATACCGGCACCACAACCAATATCCACCACACTGGTTGGATGATAATACTTTAAAACCACATCAACAAAAGCGGCCGCTGAATCGGCTTCAAACTTTATCGTATTTTGAAAAAAGTGATCATCGTAAATATGTGTTTCAACGGCCATGAATTTATTGTTTTATAAACCTAATATATTAATATACTTAATTAATAGCATATATTTAATAATTTTTCCAGAAAAATCGTCAAAATGTGGATAAATCCAATTGACACCAAAAATATTCTATTATACTATAACATTCCAACAAAGAGTTGGATTTATAGTACATTTTAAACTTAATATATTAAATACTTATGGAAAAAAAAGTTATTTACCTGGCCGGACCGCTATTTTCTAAAGCGGAACGTAAATTCAATGAAAATTTGGGCAAAAAACTGGAAGCACTTGGCTTTAATGTTTTACTGCCGCAAGTTCGCTGTGCAAGACTTGATCGTGACAATGAAATGGATAGGGACGAAAAAAACGAGGCCATCTTCAAAATTTGTCGCGACGATGCTTTAGCGAGCGATATTTTCATCTATATTCTTGACGGTCGGGTTCCCGATGAAGGTGCAGCCGTCGAAGTCGGAATCGCTTATGCTCAAAAAGTAATATTCGAAATAAAACCGGAAAAAGTCATTATCGGATTTAAAACGGATTGGCGCATAACATTAACTATTTCCGATGTTAATCAAATGATCGATAAATGTTTAGACGAAACATTTACCAGGGAAAAAGATCTTTTAAAGTATTTAGAAAAACTATCTTAAAATTAAAAAAACAAAAGCGCTTAAATTATAAGCGCTTTTTTATTTTTCCAAAAATATTAATTCAGAAACATTATCTCTTTGCCCCCGAATAGGCGATAGCCGCAACAATATTCCAATCAGAGCTCGATTTTGGTAAATACTTATAAATATTCTTAAAAGTTTTAATCGCCGCTGCCTCGCTCTTTAAATTTCTTTTTATACCAACTGACTTTAAACCGTAAGTCATAATTTTTATAGCCACACCATCATTAGAATTTAAAGAATTAAAGGAACGTAAATAAATTTTTTGAAATTGTTGTTTGGCTGGCGCCAAGACATCGACCGTGCTAGTAGCGACTACTGGATTTTTAACCACAACTACTGGCGAAGTGGAGGTAGCCTTAGTGCTAGTTGCCACTTTTGGCACAGTGACAACCGGCTTAACCACGGATGCGTATTTTGGTAGCAACGTAACTTGACTGGTAAAATTTTGCCCATCGCTAGTACTACAATGGAGTAAATAATAATAATCAGTACTAGTCGCCAACTTACTTAAATTAACCACAAAATCAAACTTACCATCATTAGTCGCCGTCCCATATTGATAAATAGTACCATCAACTCTGGTGCCACCAATAAAATCCGAGCTGGTGCCATAATTAATATTACAACTTGTTTTTAAATTCGTATTCCAATAAAGTGCCGCACTATTATTAGCCTTAATGG
Source organism: Candidatus Falkowiibacteriota bacterium (assembly GCA_037137655.1). Taxonomy (GTDB): domain Bacteria; phylum Patescibacteriota; class Patescibacteriia; order Patescibacteriales; family UBA12465; genus JBAXJX01. Next base: position 68,094 of record JBAXJX010000001.1, on the reverse strand, counting down.
TGCTACTGCTCATTGCAACGGCTAAAAGCGATTTAGCATTTAAAGCTGGCTTAAAACGAGACACCAACTTAACATCACTTAAGATCGTTTGATTATCATTCGTGCAAGATACTTGATAATAATAATCATTACTATTAACCAATGAATTTAAATTGGCTGTAAAATGATACTGACCATCAGAGCCAAGTGCGCCATAAGTTGGAACATTAACACCATTGCTTAGGTTTAAATTATAGCTATAAATAACATTACAGATAGTGCTGTAATTAGTTGCCCAATAAATATCAATAGCGCCATCAGATCTAGTAGCGCTACTATTTATTGCAAAATTGTCTTGAGCTTTGACAGCAGAGATTAAAAAAATAAATGACAAAATAAAAACAATTGAGACTGTAAAAATTTTCTTCATACTATTAAAATTAAAATAAATTATTTAAACAATTAACGTCGTTTTTCTCTTAACCACAGAGCTACACTAACACCTGTTCCGAGTAGAGCTGTAATTAATAATGTTAATAAAGATAAAAACAGCGGGCTTTTTGGTAAAGGTTTATCGTCACCAACTTGTTTAACTAACGGTTTCAGTGTTGCGTCGGCGCTATTTGCCGATGGGCTAAGCTCTGTCTTACTAATCATGTCGTTACTATTAACAACAGCACTTGAAGTACTTACCTTGCCTTGCTCAGGAATTACAATAACTGGCTCAACTAACTTATTCATCGAAACATTATCTTTATTTGTACTATCATCAACAACTGGAGTCACCTTCACAACTGGAATTGTATTGGCTACTGTTTTTTTAGGATTAAGCGGAAAAGCATCTAACTTATCATTTACACCATCGCCATCAGTATCAGCTTTTTTAGGGTCAGTACCATTTTTTTGCTCATCCCAATTATACACACCGTCATTATCAATGTCCGTATCTACTTTATCAGAAATACCGTCACCGTCAGTGTCTGGTCCGGGAAAAATATGACTGTTAAGCGGTGCCGGATCAATATTGTCGTTATAGCCATCGCCGTCGCTATCAGCTTTGTGCGGATCAGTGCCGGCTGCAATTTCGGCCCGGTCACCAATGCCATCGCCATCACTATCCACATCTACAAATAATTTTTCTTGGTTGTTGCTTAAAACACTATTAATAACAACATCGGCTTGTTTTACGCCATCTTTATAAATTGCCCCATTACTGATCTCGGCCGAGAAACTAATATCTCCAGATTTTGCTGCCCAAGCCGTGCTAATCAAATGACTATCCTCTGGTGCAACACTAAAGTGAATTGAATTGCCGACAGCTTCATTATTAGCATAGAATTGTAAGTCTCCTTCAAAGGCGCCATCATCACCATTAACAATATTAGCGTAGATTTTCACCGTCTCCCCAGACAAAATATCCTTCGGCGCTGTAAACCATAAGCTGTTACTAGTAAATCCGATCACCGCAGCATGAGCCGGCAAAATTACTAAAAAAGAAATAATTATAATAGCAAATATTTTTTTCATAATTTAATTTAAAATAAAACTGGTCATAGAGATACTGCCATGAGCGATTCCACTAACAAAATAATTAAGCTCATCATCGTCCTGCAGACCTAATATATATAAAAGTGGTAAATAATGTTCTGGTGTTGGAATAGCCAATTTAGATTCAGGCGAAATATTTAAATAATCAATTAGAGCCTTATGATCTTTTTTGGCAATAAGTGAAATAACTTTTTCTTCAAAACTTTTAGCCCAATCATACGGCGCAGCATTTTCTTCATATTCGATAACTGAAAGATTGTGCACTATATCGCCACTACCAATAATCATAATTCCCTCTTCTCGTAAGATACGTAAAGTTTTACCAACCTGGTAATGAAATTCCGGCGACTTGGAATAATCCAAACTTAACTGAACGACTGGCAAATCAGCTTGCGGAAATAACGAGTGTAACGGTATCCACGCACCATGATCAATCCCCCATTCATTATTTATTTTGACTTCTGTTAACGGGGTTAATAATTCAACTACCCGTGCCGCTAAATCCGGCGACCCAACAGGACTATATTTTATATTATATAATTCTTCCGGAAAACCATAAAAGTCATAAATCTGACGAGGCTCTAAAACATTAGACACCGCCACTTCATCTATATTCCAGTGAGCTGAAATAACCAAAATAGCTTTTGGCTTCGGCAAGCTGTGTCCTAGCTTTTTCCAAGCCTGACCATAGATATTGTCAGAAATAGCCGACATTGGACTACCATGACCAATAAAAATTGCTGCAGTTTTGCCTTTTTTCATAATCAATCTATAACGATTTTAAAATTATTCTTTCACCATCATATTAAACAAAGATTGGATAAGTGTTAATAAAATACCAAAAATTAAGGCGTTAAGAAAACCACCAATCTCAAAACCTTTTACCATAGTAGAAGCCAACATTATTATTAAGGCATTAATCACAAACGTAAAAAGGCCAAGAGTTAAAATATTAATCGGCAAAGTTAGAAGAATTAACAATGGCTTAATAATAATATTCAAAAGACCCAAAACGGCCGCCAAAATTAAAGCCGTCCATAAACCGGAAACATGAACACCTGGGATAACATAAGCACCAATCATAATTGCCGTTGCCGACACCAACCATTTAAAAAGTAAGGTCATATTATTTTGAAAATTTAGAATCTTTGAGATCGCCATTATTATTATAACCGCGACTCTCCCAAAATCCTTTATAATTAATATCACTTGATAATTCAATTTTAGTTATCCATTTAATCCATTTGTAGCCCCATTTTTGTTCGGCCACCAATTGAAATGGAAAACCTCTTTCGGGCGGCAAGATCAAACCGTTCATCTTATCAGCCATGATAATGTCATTATTCAAAATATAGTCCAACGGAAAAGAAGTTGAGTAACCGTCAGCCGCATAAAAAATAACTGTTTTAGCCTCTGGTTTAATATCTGATTTTTTCAATAAATCTCTAAGCATTATTCCCTCCCACAAAACTTTTACGCTCCAACCTTCCACACAATTTAAAGTTACCACCTTTTGATAACTTGGTAATTTTAAAATATCATCGTAACTATAATTGCTTGAGGTGGCCACTAAACCACTAACTTCCAAATGATAAGAGTTTTTATCAATATACTGTGGACCATTAATAGAGTTTTCACGAAAATCATTAACAGAACCTAATTTCTCGCCATTATAATCTTTAACTTCCACGCCCGATAGAGTTATCGGTTGATAGCGATAAGAGCGAAATATAAATGCGCCCAAAGCGATTAATGCTAAAATTATGACAATAGTAGAAAGATATATTTTACCGTTTTTTGGGCGGCGAAACTTTAATTTAAATTCTAAAAACCAATTAGCGAACCACCGATAATTTACCACCAAATGAATAATAATTAATCCGACAAGTATCAATCCACCAAAATCATGTAATTTTGTCAGAGTTGAGGCAGAAATATAATTATAAACAAAAATAAAAAAATGCTGTAGCTCGGGAAATTTAATAATACCGGTTACCAAATTTAATAAAAAGAATAAAGACAATAAAGCAATAAGCCACGATTTTAGAATCTTATTAAATTTAATTTTAGTCATAATATTTTTATTATTAGCTGAATTTATTATAACATATTTTGGTATTTAAAAATATTTACCCCACAAACAGCCTAAGGTTTATAGGCATAAATAATACCATTTCCGCTACTACCACCACTGCGTGTCATACTATAAAAAGTTCCTTGAAAATTTATTAAACTACCAAGCGGGTTAGCTCCATTAGTGCCACCAGTAAAATTATAAATAACTTGATAACCGCTACCATCTGGATTTATCTTAAAAATTGTACCATTACCACTATCACCCCAACCAGATGTTGTTCCATAAAAAATACCATTAAGTAGGATTAGCTGGCCATATGGCGCGCTACCGTCGGATCCACCAGCAAAATTATGCAGAACCGTGACATTTCCGCTAGCATCAACCTTGATAACAGCCCCCTTACCAGAGCCACCACCCTGATTGGTCATGCCATAAAGTGCGCTATTATAAACAACAAAACTATTACCATAAGGATCATAGCCGTCAACACCATTAAAGCTATGTAAAACCTGATAATCACCGCTACTTGTAAATTTAAAGATGATACCTTTATCGTTAACACCGCGCCCAGAAGCCATACCATAAAGCGCACCATTAAAGGCTGTTAAGCTACCATAAGGCCAGGCGCCGTCAGTCGTACCACCGGCAAAATTATGAATAACACTTATATTTCCGCCAGCATCGAGTTTAAAAATATTTCCGTACCAAGATCCACCGCCGCCAGAACCAGTCATACCATAAAGGGCGCCATTGTAAATTGTTAAATTGCCCTGAGGGTAAGCACCAATCGTGCTACTAGTAAATCTATAAACCACTTGATAATCACCGCTACTAGTGAACTTAAAAATAGTACCCATACTACCACTACCGCCACCACCGTTAGTTGTACCATAAAGTGCACCGTTAAACAGTGTTAAGCCGCCATAAGGACTACTGCCATCATTAGCGACGCTGCCAAAACTATGAATTAGTGTGGTGCTGCCATAAGCATTCATTTTTATAATTACACCACTACCAGCTCCGCCACCATAAACTGCGCCGTAAAGATCACCATTAAAATAGGTAAAGTCATTATTAATATAGGCTTGTCCACCATTAGTATTCCAATCAAAATTGTTAAGCTTAGAAAAACCGTTCGGCAAAGAATTCTGCCCACCGCTACCATCATCACCGTTAGTGCAAACACTACCGCTATCAATACCGGCTGGGGTCGCGCAGTGATTACCAGCAGTAACAGCACTAATATTACCACCAAGACAGTAAGAAATGGTGTAAGAATTACCATCTGAAGATGGTGAGTATACATAAGATTTATTAACAACACTAGCACAAATACCGTCAGCCGGAGTTGGCGGCGTTGGAACAATGGACATATAAGTTGTTGTGCCTTGGGTAGAAGTGGAAAAAATTGACCCAACGGAAAATTCATCAGAACTCGGATAGCGTTGTTTGTCATTAAAAAACAATTCCAATGCTGTTTGCATTTGCTTCACATCGGCCACGCGACGAGCATCGCGTGCTTTCGCTCGGGCGTTTTGCAGGGCCACAACCGCGATGGTGGCTAAGATACCAATAATGGCAATAACGACAAGTAGCTCGATAAGAGTAAATCCGAGATTTTTGTTTTTACGATGCATATAAAAATATATATTTTAATTATAACACTGAGCATGTTATCATTTAATCACCTATCTAGCAATAATTTAACAATGGTTGACTTTACATATATAATCTTATAATATATTAGTAATGAATAAATATTGCCTTTTACGGGCATTTTTTATATTCGGGGATCGTCTAATGGTAGGACAGCGCCCTTTGAAGGCGTCGATCGGGGTTCGAGTCCCTGTCCCCGAGCAAATCAGGATAAGCAGTCGCGAAAGCGTCTGCTTTTCTGTAATATGAGCCAAAAATTACAGGTTCGGAAGTGGCGTTTAGCCTGTCCATAAATTTACTTAAAAATTCAAAAGCCGGTGAATATTCAGTAGTAAGCACGCCATTGGTTAAAGTCATTTTTGAGAACGCATAGCTCAATAATAAGCGACGATCATCATCAGTCGCCTTATTACTCAAATATATGTCTTTAGCTCTGTATGCGAGGTCATGGATAGCAATGCCGGCCTCGTAATATTCATTACCTCCTTGGCTAAATTTACTCATCTCTTTGTTTATCTTTTCTTTTTCAGAGGTATATTCTTTGAATTTCTTATTAAAAAAATCAGCCGAAATAACGCTGTCTAATTTATCCTCATAAATTTTATCAAGTCGATTTTCCATTAAAATCAAACCCTTTTTCAAAGCCTCAATTTTTTCTTTTGAATACTCGGTTTTATCTTTCAAACTATCTTTTAAGGCTTTTTTAATCCATTCTAAAACACGCTCATTTTTCGGGGCAACCTTAACCAATAAATCAAAAATTTGCTCCTCAATTTTTTCTTGCCGGATGTAGTCTTTGTTATCGCAAGGTTTAAAGCCCTTACAATGGCCGTAGTGGTGGCCTTTCTGTGTTTCCCAAGTAATAAGACAACCGCAATGCCCACATTTTATCATTCCTTTAAAGACGTGCGTATGGGTGTTAAATTTTCCGGCTTTAAGTTTTCTTTTTAATTTGTCTTGAACCTCATCAAATATTTCCTCGCTGATTATCGGCTCGTGTTTGCCTTGGTATATTTCGCCGTTCCACCTAATGCTACCGCAATAAAAAGGATTGCTTAAAATCATATGTAAACTGCTATGACCCAATGGCTTGCCGGTGGTATTTTTCAAACCCTCTTTTTTCATTTTGCGAACTAACTGGCTGATAGTATAATTGCCGGTGCTATATAACTCAAAAATCCGCTTTATAAATGGAGCGGTTTTTTCATCTACTAATTGAAATTTATGACCTTTTTCGCCGGATATTTTATAACCCAATTTAGCCCCCATTGGCATCCAGCCGGATTCAATTTTGGCTTTCTGTCCTTTCTTAACTTCCTCGCTTAAATTATTGGTGTAAAAGCGGGCAATGGCGACTTTCATATCCCAAACTAAATTTTCATGGGCACGGGTATTTTTATTAACGACAAAATTTTCTTTTACAAAATGGACTTCCCGAACTTCGTCCTCGTTCAGCCAATCGCTAACCGTGGCACCGTCTTTTAAATTTCTGGTCAATCGGTCAATTTTTTCGCACAAGATAATACTGATTTTGCTTTTCTTAACATACCTTAACATCTCGTTAAAGATTTTTCTTATCTGCTTGCCACTGGCCGATTCAGTAATTTTAAATATCTTAACGACATCGAGACCTTTGTTCTCGGCATAACCCTTAAGTAAGCCCTCTTGAGCCTCCAAAGAATAGCCTCTGTCCTCTTGTTCTTTAGAGGACACACGGCAATAGATGATACATTTTTTGTTGATTAGCATAGACGTTTTTTTAGTAACTAAAAGGGAGCGGCTCTGTGCACACCAACCAATATCACCAAAGGCAATACTTGTCAGTCAGAAACCGCCCCCTTTTAGGGGACAAGTATAAAAAAAGCCTTGGGTGCTTAATATTTGATTGGTGTGCAATAGTATTGTATCAAACTATTTAATTTTTTCAAGTCTTTCGGATTTTATGGCTTTATTGACTCTATTTAAGACATCGAAATAACCGACAATCCCATTGCCTAATTTAGAGGTTTGAGCCGGCGTTAATTCAAGGCTAAATTCCTCTTTGAGTATTATTTGAAATTCTTTTAATAATGCCTTGTTAACCATATTTAGCCGGTTAATGAAAATAATGAATAATTTACTTTTCCCAACCAATCAGACCGATAACTGCTTTCGAACAATAATTTTAATTTAGTCGGATTAAAAAAGTTAATTATATTTTTAAAGCCGGTTAAAATTATTGGTTGCTCCAAGTTTTTTGAACAAAGAATTTTTCTCATTCCGAAATATCGAATATCGAATAAATCTTTGCAGATGTATTTTGAAACGTATAACCCTAAATTGTTTATGTGCCGAACTTTGTTGATCATGACAAAGCCTTGTCCCCAAATTTCGGCCAATTTAGCATTCTCTACGTAATCAATGTTAATCAATAGATGATAATGAACCGCTCCTCGCTTTTGAAATTCCGGAACGGCCAGATATTTTAATTTTGGAAATTTCCATTTTAGTCTTTTGATAAATTTTTTAAATATTTCGTTGGCCTCGAATAAATCGGTAATATTTTCTTTAAAAGTTAGTGTGATAAAAGTCTGCATGTCCTCATTGTTGTTAATCAATCGCATTATCCGGTCTTTAGTTCGCTTAAGCGAAAAATGACGCATAATTTCCATATCGAATTGGCTGATTTTGTTGCTTTCAATTTGTTGGATAACTTGTTCTTTAGTGCGACGTTTGACGATTCTTTTCTTTTTTCGTTTTACTCCACTTTTAACCAAGCTCTCATATTTAAAAAGCTCAACTCGAGTATGGGTAATTATTAATTTTTCCTGATAAGCCATAATCTTTTAGGAGCAGATATAAGTCGTAAACCAACAACTCATATTCTTGCTCATAATCTTTTAATTTTCTGGTTAACATTTCGAAATCAGTCGAACTGTCAACTTTTACTCTATGGCTAATACCGAATCTTAATTTTTTGATTCTTTCTCTTAGCCAAAGGATATAATCGAATTCTTTTTTGATATCTTTGTAAATCATATATTTATTGATATTTTCTAAAAATCTCCCGGTGTGTGCGTATGGTCAAGTTAAATAATTACATACCGGCCTATCTCGTCTAAAATCTCATTTACCGGCCAAGCTTGTTTTTATTTTTCGGCGAGTGGGCAAAACTCGCCGAAAAATAAAAAAACAAATCTATTGGCCGGTCAAAATAAAACCAAATTACAAACGAACGCAAATTGTCTATCTGTGGCCTCTCATTTTAGCGACGGCTTTTCGCCTATCAAGGTAGTGCTTACAGCCTCCACCTATGACAGTCGCAAGCTATCAGTCGCTTTGGCACCTCGTGGCCGATAGATAATTTAAGACGACGTTATCAGGGCTATTTATTAATCAGTCGTCAACATTAAAAATATGACAATTACGGTCAAATCAAACTGGACGGGTTCGGAAAGCACTTTGAATCTCGTCAAAAAGCAGATTGCTCAACGTTGGGGCGAAACCGAGGCAGAAAAGTATAATCCGAAAGAGAACTGCCTGACGTTTAAAGGCTGGCTCAAGAACGGTTATATCGTCAAAAAGGGCGAGAAAGCCATTAAGTCTTTCGTTATCGTCGAGAAGAAAGACAAAGAAACCGGCAAAGTGATAGAGAAAACGCCCAGAAGCATTAATCTCTTTTACGAGCTACAAGTCGAACAAAAAACGGCTTAACAAATCAAGGAGCTGATCCTAACGGGTTGGCTCCTTTTTTTGTATAGCAATTTAATGCCGGCTGAATCCGGCTATCTCTTGAAAAGTGTCGTATGATGAAGCCACCTTTTGGCTAAAAGTAAAAAAATTTGTGGAATAGCAATACTTTCTTTCCTTATCAATTTCCTCGATGTCGTATTGGCGGATAATAAACAACTTAAATATTTTCTTGATAATAAAAACATTATTAACTAGCTCTCTAACGACGGTATCTATACGTTTGACGTTTTGAACGGCACCCCAAATATTTAAACCGACAACCTTGCCTTGGCTGTCCCGCTTAATATGTTTACGGTGTTGCTGAAATTTGTATTGCAGTCGCTCCGGCAAATCTTTCCATTTGCGGGAATTAAAATATATCTGGCACTCGTCGATTAAAACCTCGCCTCCTCGGATGTCGATAAACTCGTCCAGTTTTTCCCAAAATATAAGCTGTCCGTAATCTGGTTTATATTTTTCTTCCAAAAAATATTTATGGAACAATGTCGCCAGTTTAAACTTGAAAGATTTTTCGTAATCGGAAATTATCTTTTTTCTATCAATGAAGAAGTTGGAATAAATATCCAATCCGCTTAAAATAAATTTGCGAGCCAGTTTAGCGAGATAATAAGTTTTGCCTGTGCCGGGTTTTCCGGTGATAATGTTAATCATATTATTTTCCGCCTCTGATATATCCGGCAATGTAATTGACGAATCTAAAAGAGAAATAAATCATTTCTATAAATATGACCATTGATAGCACGCCGAAGAAAGTGAAGACCGGAAATATCTTGTCGAAACTGACCACATAAGGAACGACGGTATTAATTGAGGTGGTAAATTCTGCCGAATAGGTTGAATATTGATTATTAGGTAAGAAGCCCACAAAAAATGTGGCTATTGTGTCGAATAGGTTGGCTATGTAATGAACGAGGTTGGCCGGATTGAACATATCAAACAAAGCCTTAATGCCGTCCAATGTGTCCGTAAAGAACCCTGCTTTGGCGGGTTGAACGCTGAATAAGCTAACGACTAAAATGGCCACGACCGCCACAATAATTATTCTGTTGTGATTTTTGTTTTTCATAATTTTAACGATTAACCGTCTTCTCTAAATAATCGCTTAGTGAACATATTCCACAAATAGAATCCGAAAGAAATCCAAATGCCGGCGATAAACAGAAACCTCATTCTTTGAGCGAAATTAACGACGACGGAATTACTAAAATCAAATATCGGAATATCGAGATTAAATTGATTATTAGCTGACATACTTTTCATGGTGAAAACAAGCGGGTTGCCGGTGGTGCCACTGGCATTGAGAAAAGCCGAGAGAGCGTCGTAAAAAGCGAACACTTGAGCGAATATCAATTTACCTTTTAATTTGTCTTTAGTGTTTTGAAACCAAATGAAATCCGGTTGTCCGCTTGGCCTTTCGGCGGCGGAATATGAAAGCGTGATATATTGCTTTTCGTATATAGTTGAACTGGTTGCTGATTTTAAGGACACTAAGAAATATTTAGTTGAGGTGGAAATATCGAAACCCCCGAACATAAAGCCGGAACTGGTGGCCGTTAAATTATTTAACGTGGTGTTCGAAAGCGTTTGAAGAACTTGATAAGAAGAAGTGCAATTATTACAGACAACATAAGGATTGGTTATTTCCGCCACATATAATTTTGTCGAGGTGGAGGTGAGCGGAACATTCATCGGCCTGACAATAAATGGAGCGTTGTATTGTGAATAAGGCGTTATGTCTTGATCATAACTATATTCAAAGCTCCACGAAGCGTTTGAGGCCAAAGGAAAACGACAACCGAGTAAATCGCAAGACCAAGGCATGGCGGTGAAATATGGATTAGTGCCGTAATTGGTTTGCATTTGAGCTTTAATCAAAACCAAATTTTTACAGTCATAAGCCGTGGTGTCGTTTTTGTCGATAACGCAAACGCTGACATTGTCATAACCGCCGAAATTATAAGGACAAGAAAAAGTATTATTAACACAATCGCAAGTCGGTTGAGATTGCGGTAGAACGTATGAATTTTGGAGCGTTAATTGACTTGTTCCATTAGTTTTACAGGAACCCTCTATCGTTAAAGTGGTGTCGAGCAGATTGTTAACCGTTTGCCCTTGGGTATAATTGGTAATTTCAACATCCGGCTTTTTCTTAAACTCCACGATTTGACTGGTTAGACCGTAATTTGTTCCGGAGAAAGTATATTTATATGAATATGGATTATTGGCGTTGACCGCTTGCATTGATATTTCCGCATAGCCCATGCGTGGATTGGCGTAAAGAAAATGCGAGGCGGGAGAATGGGACGATGTATTCTGCGAAGCGTAGTTGCTGATTAAAAGCGAGCTAAGCATGAACTGTGAACTGGAATAATAGTGATACCACGGACTGCCGGCACTTGAAGTGCGACCTTGAGTGATGACCGTTGGAACAACATGCGTGTTAACATTTTCTATCGTGCGACATTGGACATGATACCAGTTTTGCGGTTGCGAACCGGTCAGAAGATAAGTGCCTCGTCGTGGATTATAAAGATAAAACAAACGAACCTTACCGACTTGCGAACCGTTTTGAACGCTGGAAATTTCCGTCATATTATTCCCGTCGTAGCGGAGATAATTATAATTGGAATTTTCCCAAGCAGTAGAATAAGCACAGACCAAAGCGGAGTTGGCGGTAAAGTCAGTCGGCACGGTTATGGAAACGGTAAAACTGGTTACGCCCTCGCTGTAATGCTGTTCGTCGGAAATGCGAAAACCGTTAAAATCGATTGTCGAAGCCATGGCTGTTTTGCCCAAAAACATTATGGCCAAAGCGATAACCGGAAATATTAAGTTTTTTATCCGAAAGTTTTTCATAATTTTCATTCTTTAAAAATGATAATGTAGTAGCCCATTTTTTTAAGTTTCTCGATAACTTCGTTTATCATTTTCAATTCTCTAATTTCATAAGCTCCTAATCCGTCGATAAATTTCATTTCATCCAAATGTTTTTTGCGTTCACTTAAAAAATTTATTAAGTAAGTGGTTTCGCTCATTTTGAGATTTAACGTCATATGTGTAGTGATAATTTTATTTAAGTTAGAGCGAAAGGGGTCAGCCTTTTGAGCCAACCCCTCGCTCCCTAGACTAGCGACCGGACATGATTTTCTTGCTTAACTTCCAAACGAACATGACACCGAAAACGATCACACCAACAATCACAATATTAGCGATATTGGCGGTGATAATGCCGGTGACGTTTTCTTTCAACGTGGTAACCACGGTTTGGGAAGTTGAAGCTACATCCGCATCGACAGCGGCGAAAGCTTTATTGCCAAAGGCAACCATGCTACCGACAACCGCCAAAGACATGGCGGAAATTTTGGTGGCATTAGCTTTTGCGAAACTCTTGATTTTGTTAAACATACGTGTGTGCTTTTAACTTTTTAATTTTTTCTAATGAATAACAAGAATAAGCCGACCACCGTTCCCAAAATAATCCCCATGGTCAAGCCGTCCGTTATCGGCCTAAGTATCAGACCGAAATTATCCAGATAGCACGACAGGTTGTTAATGATATTTTGTGAACACATATCTTTGTTATTTTGCCCTAAATATTTTGAATATAATTGAAACTAAAGTCAGAACGGCAAGAGGCAAAATTAATGCCAAGCCTATACCGCCAAACAAGTTGATAATTACATTCGCCATATTCATTAGTTTTTAAAAATTAAAATCACCGCAATGAATACAATCAGACCCGCCGAAAGTGCGACCGCTAAAGTTTGGAATTGGATAAAGAAATTAATCATATCCATTCCGGTATCGGTTAGCCGATAAATTGTCGTTGTGGCGGTGGTGGTCGATGTGATAATATCCATAGAATTTAACTTTTAGATTATTTGCTTTCGGTTTCTTCTTTCGGAACATAGACCGAAAGGAAACCACGACGTCTTTGTTTGTCTTGGAAATAATATGAGGCGACGTTCACTTTAACCTCAACCTTATCTCCTTTTTTGCCGTAGGCTTTGCCAATGGGCACGTCTACGCTAATCGGGTAAATACTACCCTCCGGCTCCACGAACAAAATCCTCTTTTGTCCCTCGGTGCCGTCTTTGCGGACGAAGTTTTCAGTTTTTTCGTCCTTAATAATACCTTTCAGGTAAAACATAATTTTGAATTTAAATTTATTAATTACTAATTTCGCCCCGACCTTTAGTTGGCGATAGCCTTTTTGGGGCTAAATAAAAAGCCCCATATTACTATGAGGCTATTGTATATAAGTCGAGTTCCCAAAAGTTCCGGGGTAAATTTGTGGGTAGTTTCGATTGTTTTTCCCTGTAAATTAGATGTATTCAGGATTTATTTTCAAAAACCCTTTTTGACCGCTGTTGTATATTAAAAACTTATCCACAAGGTTTTTGGTTCCTTTTAAAACTTTCTCATTTATCACTTCGCAAGTTCGATTATATTTCTTCCAACTGCCTTTATCGTCCTTATATTCCAAGTCCTCAAAAACATCATCGGCTATTTCCGAGAAGAAAAAATTGTCTTTTAAATTGTCCTTATTATCCTTGAATATGTATTTAAGGATTTTGTGGGCATTGGTTTCTTTATCCTGTTTGGCTATCATGATTTTAAAGCCTTTGACGTATAAAATACTTTTTTGGCTGTTAAAGCAAGTTTTTTCTTCCTTATCTTTTTTGTTGGTCAAAAGATAATCGGTTTCCATTTTTTCGAGTAAACACCCGGCAACCATTTTAAAACAAATGCCGTATATCTCCGGATAATACGAGGCCGAAACCATTTTAATGGCTTTATTGGCATATCGTTTGTCCTCGGTTTCTTTAAATTTTAAAATCAAAGTGTGGACTTTATCCAAGGCTCCATAGCAAACCCAGAAATCGCAATCAATGCCAGCCTTTTCGCAAAGCAAATCATCCTCATCGGATAATTCCTGGAAATCCATTTCATTACTGGTTTTACTTAGCAGGGAATCAAGGGCTTTTTTAGTGTCCTTGTTTTTCTGCAACACCTCAATAAATTTAAAAATCGCCAAGGTTCTTTGAAAGATATTTTCCTCCTCGGAAAAGTCCTTGGCCAACTTGGTCATTTTAATTTTTAAATCTTTGAGAGTGGCTTTCATACTTTTGAAATTAAAAATACGCTCGCCCCTTAGGGTTGCGGGCGTATAACTTTGTAAAATATATTAAGTTGTTATTTTTTTAAATCCCTAATAACTTTTACAACAATTCCTCTAATTTCAACTTCCTTGCGATATATCGGATTAAAAGCGGGGTTGGCCGGTTGCAGTCTTATTTGTCCCTTTTCTTTGTAATATTTTTTTAACGTGGCCTCGTTGTCGTCGATGATCGCCACGGCGGTATCGCCGTCATCAGCCCACTCTTGTTTTTTGATTATGAGAAAATCACCGTCAAATATACCGTCCCCAATCATGGAGTTGCCTTTAGCTTTAAGGGCATAGAGTTCGCCCTCTTGAAAACGTCGGTCTTTGGCAATTTCAATAGTCGTGTCCGGTATTTCTATGGCCTCAATGGGTTGTCCACAAGTAATTGTGCCAACAAGGGGAATATTAAAAATTTCAGCCATTGTTCTTTTAATTGGCTCTAAACCGTTTGGAGTGCCTTTTATTTTTCTTAAAAGCCCCTTTTTTACTAATTGAATAACACTATCATAGACGGTAGCTACCGATGAAAGATGAAAATGATAAGCTATCTCTGAATATGACGGAGAATAGCCATTTTTATTAAGATATGAAACGATATAATCGTATGTTTCTTTTTGTCTTCTGGTAATCATAGACATAATTATTAATAATTGCTATATTGATATTATAACCGAAAGTAAACCGAAAGGCAAGAAGTATTATTAATAAGTATTAATTTGTTTAATTTTGCTTGATAATTTGTCTATAAAAAGTTATTATATATCTATATGATAAATAAATATGATAAAGAGTTTTTAATAGAATGTCTTAAAGACGGCAAGGAAATTCCCGAGACTTTTAAATATGCTCTCTTTCCAACAAAACAAAAAGAATACGAGTTGGTTTATTCTGGAAAAATGAGAAAAGAGGATTTGCTTTCCAACGAGGACGGAGTTTTTCCTGTTCCATTACAAATTGAAAAAATTTTTAATGGCAGTGAGCATAGTGCTTTCGATGATGACTGGAAAAATATGATTGTTTTTGGCGACAATCTCCAGTTTTTAAAAACAATTTATGAAAATAGAGACCCTTTAATTAAAGATAAAGTTAAGGGAAAAATCAAACTTATTTATATTGATCCACCGTTTGCAACTGCTGATGATTTTTCTGGAAGCAGAGACCAAAAAGCCTACACCGATAAAAGAAAACATGCTCAATTTGTAGAATTTATTAGAAGAAGATTGATTCTCGCAAAAGAAATTTTATCGGATGATGGAAGTATTTTAATCCATTTAGATGAGAAAAAAATTCACTATATTAAAATTTTAATGGATGAAATTTTTGGCGAAAATAGTTTTGTAAATGAAATTATTTGGAATAAAGGATTTAGAGGAACTGAAAGTAAGGGGCAGTATCAACAAGCACATGAAACTATTTTATTTTATACTAAGGGAGAAAATTATACTTGGAATCAACAATATTCGGCGTATAAAGATTTAAAAATGGGTAGATATAATAAAACGGATGAAGACGGAAAACGATATGCATTAATCAAAAGAAGAAGAACGGACGGAACCGTTTATTATGGTAAAACCTATGTTAAGAAAGAAGGCAAGAATATTAATGATTTTATTGAAATAGAATATGACGAAATAATAGATGTCCCAGTAATGGCCTCCACATCAAAAGAGAGATTAAATTATCCAACTCAAAAACCCGAGGAATTAATAAAACTTCTAATATTACAGCATACAAGCGAAGGTGATATAGTGTTAGATTTTTTTGGTGGTTCTGGAACTACTATGGCGGTAGCCGAAAAACTAAATCGCAAATGGATAACTTGTGATTTGGGAAAATTAGCATATCTAACTATGCAAAAGCGGATTTTGCAAATTCAAAATAGTAAAGATTTAGATGATATAAAAAAGAAATACGAAAAAAAGGCAAAAAGTTTTACAACTTGCACACTAGGGCTTTATGATTTTAAAAAAGTTCTTAATCTTGAATGGACAAAATATCTTGAATTTGTTTCAGGTCTTTTTGAAATTGAGTTAAAAAAACATAAAGTTTCAGGTTTTGAATTCGATGGAAAGAAAGGAAGTTATTCTGTAAAAATTTGGGATTATAATACATATAAAAATTCAAATATTGACGAGGCTTATCTAAAGAATATTCATCAAATTATTGGAGGAAAAATAAACGGAAGAATTTATATTATTGCACCAGCTAACAATATAGAATTTTTGACAGATTATCATGAGATTGAGGGATTGAGATATTATTTTTTAAAAATCCCTTACCAAGTCATTAGGGAGCTTCATAAAATTCCTTTTCAAAAAATTAGACAACCTCAAAGCAAAAAAAATGTTAATGATCTTGATGAAACAATAGGTTTTCATTTTATTAAAGCACCAGAAGTTAAATCTGTTTTAAAAAAGGTAGGCGATGAAATTCAAATAGTTATAAAAGAATTTAGAAGTCAGTATTATAAAGACGAAGAGGGAGAAATTTTTGATAATTTTGAAACATTATCTGCTGTTTTTGTTGATAAAAAATTTGATAATAAGCAATTTATATTAACAGATTCTTTTTTTGCCGATGATTTATTGCCCAAGAAAAAGGTCAAAGAAGTTGAAGACGAGCAAGATGATAATAAAAATATTAGAGCGGGATTAAAAGAAATGAAAAATGAAGAATTAAAAATAACTTTTAAGAAAAAAGAAATTGGTAAAAAAATCATGATTGTTTACACAGATATTTATGGAAATGATTTTACTGAAATTTTTACCGTATAAACACAATTATTATGCAAGATATACATGTATTTAAAAATCAAGACTTAATCTTAGAAATAAACCCAGTCTTCGACCCTACTATATTAAGACTTGATGAATGGGATGATTTTTTAGATAAACTTTGTGGTGATAGAGAATATCAAAAAGAAGCAATTAGAAATTCTATTATTTTTCTTGTTGGAGGTAAATATCAAAAAACTGATGATTTAATTACAGAAAATTACTCAAGAAATACAGAGCTTCAAGTAAAATATTCTTCACTTGATGAATACAAATCAAAATTACAAATTACAAATAAACTTTTTGCAAACATAGATCTTGCGACAGGAACTGGTAAGTCGTATGTTATGTATGGTATAGCCCAAATAATGTTTGGGCTAGGTTTTGTTGATAAGGTTTTGGTGCTTTGCCCCTCACTAACTATTGAATCAGGATTAAAAGAAAAATTTGAAAGCTTAAGTGGCAATAGTAGGCTAAAAGAATCTATTCCAACAAATGCGATTTTAAAAAATCCAAGAATTATCGATGCCAATGTAACAATAAAAAAGGGTGATATTTGTATCGAAAATATACACGCGGTATATGGGAGAACAGGCTCCTCTATTCAAGATAGTTTAAAGGGGGACGGAGCAAGAACCCTTGTGTTAAATGATGAATCTCACCATATTTTTAATAAATCCAGTGATAAGGATGTAAAAAAATGGAAAGATTTTCTTATAAATAATGATTACAATTTTCAATATATTTTAGGCTTTACCGGAACCGCATATATTGATAATGAATATTTTAATGATGTAATTTATAGATATTCTTTAAGACGAGCCATTGAGAATAAATTTGTTAAAAATATTGAGTATGTGCAAAAAGATGATAGTTCGGGAATAAATGAAAAATTTCAAAAAATCTATCAAAATCACAAAGATAATTTTGATAAATATCCGAAAGTTAAGCCCCTATCAATTTTAATAACTCAAGATATAGCGAAAGCAAAAAATCTAAGAGAAGATTTAATTGATTTTTTAAAAACAAAAGAAAAAATATCTAAAGAAAATCTTGAGAAAAAGGTTTTAATTGTTACGTCTCATAAAGACCATAAAGCTAACGTGATAAAATTAAAAAATGTTGATGATAAAAATGATCCCGTTGAATGGATAATTTCAGTTTCCATGCTCACGGAAGGCTGGGATGTAAAAAATGTTTTTCAAATTGTGCCATGGGAAGACAGGGCTTTTAATTCTAAGCTTTTAATAGCCCAAGTCTTGGGGAGAGGTTTGCGAGTCCCTAAAGAATATGAGTCTCCACAACCAAAGGTAATTGTTTTTAATCATGATTCATGGAGTAAGAATATTAGAGGCCTCGTTGATGAAATTCTTGAAATAGAAACAAAAGTTTATAGTGAAATATTGAGGAAGGGCGACAGATATAAATATAATTTTGAAGTTTATAATTTAAATTATGACAAAGAGGAGGTAGAAATTAATCACAAAAGAGATGAAGAGGTGTATAATTTTTCAAGAATAGAAAAAGAAGGTATAAGACTTGAATCCCAAGTAATAAAAACAGAAAAAGGTACTACTTTTGAATCATTATCGGGTGGATTGTTGAGAGACAAAAATTACATTATAGAATATGGAACATGGGAAGTGGGCGAGGTAGTGGATAGAATATATGATGAATTTGAAATGAGGGATTGGGAAGGCAGAATTTTACAAATGGGCAAAGAAAAATATACACAGAATGACTTACCTCCAAGAAAAAAAATCGAAGAAATTATTCTTAAATCAATGCAGAAAGTAGGTATTAATGGAAATAAACTTATAGATAAGAACAGGAATACAATCTTAAAATCATTTGGCACTCTTTTAAGAAAAAAAGGTAAAACTGTAATCCCGCAACTAAAAGTTAAAGAACCATTTATAATAAAAACTGTCGAATTACAGAAGGAAAGTCTGGGAATAGGTAATTTTAGAAGAGACTCATCGCTTTTCTATACAAATAATTTTGAGAGTGAAGTTAATGAAGACCAAAAAAATATTATAAAAGAACTGGTTGATGATGAAAGTTTGCCTCGCAGTGCAATTAAAGTGCAAAATGAATATTTATTTAAAACTCCTTTAAATGTTGTTATTACGAAAGGGCAGCCTGAAAGAAGTTTTATTGAGTATCTCTGTAAAAAAGATATTGCAGAAAAAATTGAAACTTGGATAAAATCAAGGGATAGAGGATTCTATAGTATTGAGTATACTTGGAGAAAAAACAATCATCAATTAAAAAACTTATCGTTTAACCCAGATTTTTTTATAAAAGTTACCAGCGGGGAGAGTAAAATTTTTTTAGTTATAGAAATAAAAGCAGATAAAGATAATTGTGATGAAAACAAAGCAAAGTATAAGTATGCTTTAGATCATTTTAAAAGATTAAATAAGAAATTAGAGGAGCAAGGATTAAAAGAAGTATATATATTTCATTTTTTAAGCCCTAATGGTTATACTGAATTTTTTGAATATTTAAAAAATGGAACCCTCTTAAAGAGCCAAGATAAGTTTAGATGTGAGTTAGAGAATTTACTTGAAGAATAATATTTAATTGCTAATAACACATATGCCAATATTTCAAATGAAAAATAAAAAGGCGAACCAAGTCTTTTTAGATATAAATCATTTTAATAGCGAGGCAGAGCTTAGAGATTTTTTTGCTGATAATCTTGAGGAACTTTTAGGTATGAGATTTTTAGCTAAAGAATATCCAACTAGCGAAGGCGGGAGAATGGATACAATAGCACTAGATGAAACAAATTCTCCAGTAATTATTGAGTATAAATGGGGTCAAGATAATGCTATTTTTGTTCAAGGCCTTTTTTATTTAGATTGGCTCAAAAAAAATAAAAAACATTTTGATTTATTAGTTGCTGACAAACTTGGCAAAGAAGAAAGAGTTAATTGGACGAGCCCGCGAGTTATATTAGTCGCTCAGGGTTTTGATAATCGCACAATAATAGCTGTTCAACAGGTAGAAAGTGTAGAATTAATAAAATACGTTCCATATAAACAAGATATTTTATATTTAGAAAATGTCTATATTCCAAATCAGGCTAAAAAGACACGTGAAAGTGTAGAAAATACAAAGATAAATAATGAAGAAACGTATAATATTGAATTTCATTTAACAAGACATAATTCATCTGCTGAAATTAAAGAAATATTTTATAAATTTCAGGAAAAGATACAAACATTACCGGAAGTTGAAGAATTTGCCAATCAAAAAACCGGTATTACTTTTAGGACTACAAAAAGTTTTACTAGATTTGAATTTGGAAAAAATGTAATGGATGTTTTAGTGAGAAGTCCTAAGTATAATGACCCAAAAGGATTAGTGACCGATATAAGTTCGCATATGTGGGGTTATAAAGGAAGAATTAAAGTTAAATCGCTAAAAGAGGTTGATGATGTATTTGATATCATCAAACAATCATACGAAGAAACATTATAGAATAAAAGCTAAATAATTAGTAATAGTAATTGTTTAATATTCCCGATATTTACGTTGCTAAAAGTTCGGAAATCATCCTTATACGCGAGCAAACAAAAAAAGACTCAATTTTATTGAGTCTTTTTTTATGTTTTGATAATTTGGGATTCGTAAATTATCGCACGGCTTTTTCGGTAGTCATCATTGGAGTAATAACACCACCGCCAACATTAGTCTGGCTATCTAAGATATCTCTAACTAGTGGTAAAGCTATGGTTGTTTGATAACTGTTGATGCTTGAATCGGTACTGGAGACTGGGAAAACTAAAGTTGGAATCAATAGCTCTTCCGAACTATTATTTAAATATTGCCAATATCTCATATATACAACACTCGGAGTGCCAAGCTCTAACTCCACCGTCTTCGTAGCGCTTGGATTATCCCAAGAATACAAACCACCCTTCTCCGCAATATTTTTCAATTTAGAAAAATCATTTTCAGTCGCATAATCCGAACTTTGATAATTTTGGGTATTAAGATTATAAACCGAACTAACTTTCTTTTCTCTTACGCTAATCGTAATTGATAAACCAGTCTTGGCTCCGGCACCATTTTCATAAATAACCTTATCCTTAATTTTTAATGGATAAATAACATTCACATATTCTGGAATAAATTCGTCAACTGGGGCAATCGCGACTGCGGATTTAACCATGGCACCAGCATACATAATATTTGATGTCTTAACGACTTCTGGAGCGTCATAAGAATCTAAGGTAATACCATATTTTTTTACGAAGTCATTAGAAATAGAAATTAACTGTTCATCACTTGGCACATCTGCTTTGGTTAATTTCTCAGCATCAAAACAAGCTTGATCTTGGCATTTTGATTGTGGCCAATAATTCCAATTTTGATAAAGTGAAATGCTACCTTCGTCCATATTAATATTAAAGTAATATCCATACGGCTGATTTTGAGCGAAGGAAACATTTTGCAAAGCGTATTGATTCTGATTATTAAAATTAATTAAGCCTAAACCAATATTGCTCGATAATAAATTAGCCATACCATCGGAATTATTTCCGCCCTTAATTCTTTTAAACACTTCCATTTTATCAGAATCCAATTTAAAGTCCTCTCCCTTATAAACATATTTATAATTTATCATTTCATAAGGAGGCATCATCTTACTTGAAACTGCTGCGCCCGGAGCCACTAAGCCTATACTAGGCGCAACTGACGTAGTTTTAGGCGCTGCATTGGCAGTCAAAGAATCAGTCTTCGACCCACCGGAAACATTACTTAAAGAAGCTAATGAGCCAAAAGCATTATCAGCGATTTTGGCAATTTCGCCGTGACCACTATTTTTTGAAACAATAGTGGCATTACCTGGTTTTTGTTGGTGGTAAAAATTATTAATCATTGGCACTAAAGCCAATAAAATTAAAAATGCGACGGCACCAGAAAAAAATACAATTTTTTTCATAGAGAATATGTTAGTTAATAAAATATTTTTATGTTCACTTTTATCTTTTTCAAACTCTAACAGCAATTTTTCTTTTAACTCGCTAGCGAATTTAGCATCAAACTTGGCGTTTGGTCGCTTAGCTAGTAGCTCGTTAATGATTTTAAGTAATTCTTTTTCATGTTTTTTTAAATCACCATCAATCAAGTATAAATCTTGTAAAATTTCTTTTATTTCATTAGGCATATAATTTGTTTACTAATTATTAATAAGAGTAACCATTGCGCCGCATCGCCACGCAAATCAGAAATAGCCCGCGAGAAAATCATCCGACAATTTGTCTCACTTAAATTTAAAACTTTAGCTATTTCCGCATAAGACAATTCATCCCACAAGCGCATAATAATTATTTCACGCTGAACCGGTTTAAACTTCTGCAATAAATCTTTCACCCGACCAAATTCCAATTTAACATTAAGTTCGTTAAACATATTATCATCCGCCGGCAAATCCCAAAAATCCTCAATATCATAATTATCATGATTGGAACGATAATAATCAATCACGGTATTGCGAGCAATCCGATACAACCAGGCTGAAAAATTACCTTCCTTAGTTGTAAATTTATTGATATTTTTTAAAGCTTTCAAAAAAACTTGGCTAACCAAATCTTCTGCTTCCGTTTTAGAGAAAACCTTATAAAAAACAAAGTTATAAATTTTGGCAATATAAAAATCATAAAGAACACTGAAGGCTTCTTTGTCTCCGGCTTGGCATTTAGCAATTATTTTTTCTTCATTTTCCATATTGTTTTAGCTATCTATTATATATAACGTTGAAAACTAAAAAAAGTAACAATTAAAAACAAAAACGGATAAGTTTTTATATCCGTTTTCTATAATTGGTCATATTTATGAAATTTAAACTCGAGCGTAGCGACGAATCGCCAACCAACTCGATAAAATACTGATAGCGGCCACTCCCAAAAACTGCACTCCAAAAACTGGCCAGAAATTTTCTACAAAGTAGCTAACAATATTAATATTATAGCCCGTAAAAAACACTTCTAGGTACGGCTGTAATAAACTTAAGAATGGATAGAATAAAGCGATAATCAACATCGTTGCACATAAGGCATAAATCACCGCCGAAATCATAAACGGCATATAAATAAAACTATTTGGTGATCCCACTAGACGCATAATTTCGATCTCGCGGCGATGAATATAGATTGCCACCTTGATTGAATTATAAGCCACTAGCATACTGGTTAGCACAAAAATCGCAATCAACACCATAGCCGCGTCGTTAATCTTACTTGTAATACTATTAATTTTAGAGAGTAAAGCGCTGTTATTAGAAAAATCACGTGACTCAATAATGTCACTGTCAATTTTTTTAATATCATTAATCAAATCTTCTGATTTATCAACATCACCAGGACTAATAATTAAGCTCGGTGATAACGGATTCCAACCCAACTCTTTTAACGCATTTAACACTTGGGGATTATTTTTGTTATGATCACGGAAATAATTTAAAGCATCTTGTTTAGATGTGTATTGCACACTCTTTACTAGCGCCATGCTGGAAATTTGTTTTTTAAGACTCAAAATATTTTCCTCACTAGCGTCCGCTTTAATGTATAAACTAATATTGGCTTTTTCCTTAATCGCCTTCACCGCGCCCTGACTAACTGCTTGTACAGTCAATAACATATTTACCGACAATAAAGCTAAGGCTAAAATAGTGATTGTCACAATCGACAACCAAATATTACGGGTAATATCTTGTAAACTAAATTTTATAATTCTAATCATCGATAAAAACATATATTCAGGGATTAAAGGAAATAGCGGCCATTCTCTTGGTCGTTAACGATCGCGCCATTATCAATCGTGATCACGCGCTTTTTTAAATTATTCACCACTTCCCGATTATGTGTCACCAAAACTACAGTAGTGCCAAAATTATTAATACGCAAAAGCAAATCAATAATTTCATTCGCATTAATCGAATCTAAATTACCAGTCGGTTCATCCGCTAATAGAATTTTTGGTTGATGCACTAGCGCGCGAGCAATTGCCGTGCGTTGTTGTTCACCACCAGAGACTTCTGTCGGATAACGATCAGCCTTATCTTCAAGGCCAACAATGCGCATCACTGTTGTGACAATCTTATCAATTTTTTTCTGATTCTGCCCGCAAACTTCTAAGGCAAAAGCGACATTCTCTCGCAATGTTTTTTTAGGTAGTAATTTAAAGTCTTGAAAAATAACACCAATCTGACGACGTAAGTATGGTACTTGGCGTTTAGAAATTTTAGTAATATCCCAATCACCAATAATCACTTGGCCACTAGTAACTTTTTCCTCCCCAATTAAAGTTTTTACCAAAGTTGTTTTACCGGTACCGGATTGACCAACCAAAGAAACAAATTCGCCCGGACGAATAAAAATATTAATATTATGCAAAACTTTTATATTGCGGCTGTAAGTTTTTTCAACATTTACTAATTTAATCATATAAAAATATTATAACAAAATTAATTAATGTTCGCTAGACCAAAATTTATTAATTCACTTGAGTCTTTGATGCTAGCGGCCCGAGTTTTATTACCAAACGTCACTGCCAATAAATTATCATTACCAGATTTAACGCGTGTCGCCAAACAATAGCCCGCCTCATTTAAATACCCGGTTTTAGAAAGAGAGATTTGATAACGATAATAATCTAATAAGCTTGGAGAATGATAAATCACCTGTGTTTTTTTACCATTAATATTTGGTATAGTATATTTAATAGTGGCTGAGGCGCGCACTACGGTTGCGTCACTGGCAGCCTTTTTCATAATTGCCGCATAGTCATTACTTGAACATTTATTTTCTGGGGCTAGTCCAGTCGGCTCAATAAATTTGGCCTTAGTCGCACCCCAGGCCTTCGCATTACTATTCATCTTGGCAATAAAATCAGCGCGACTCAAACCGCTAACCCGAACTAAAGTCTCAACCGTATTATTAGTCGAGGCTACAAGTGATGAATAAATTAAATCTTTAATGGTAATTTTATCACCATTTTTAATTTTTAATTTTTCTGCTTCACCCGGCCGACAATATTTATAATTTTGCGCCTCATCTTTAGAACTATAAACAACTTTTTCATTTAAACGATTTTTATTATCAGCGATATCTAAAAATGTTTTGACTGCTAGCACTTTTGTTAAACTAGCAATTGGCATAGAGGTTGAAGCGTTTTTAGCAAAAAGCACAGTGCCATTATTTTCCGATATCAATAAAGCAGCTTTAGCTCCAAGATCAGGCGCTGCCCCAACACCCTTAGCTGGTACACCCAAAATTTCACCATTAGCATCAGCCACCATTTTTAAAACCTCCACCCGGACATTAATTATACCCGCGCCGGTAGAAGCAATTTTAGCAAAAGCTTTTTTATCCAAATCTACTACGCGTTTTGGTAACTTTGAACGATCTGGACCGTAATCATTAATTGTCACATCCACAAACTTATTATTGGCCGTGTTATAAACTCGTAAAATTGAACCTTTGGCAAAGTCGGGTGAAGCGGCAAAATCACCACCTTTATATTTATACCAACTAGCCTGACCAGAAACAATTACCTCTGGATAAGAGAAAACTGCCAAACGCGCAAATTTAAATTTGGTTTTGGCGCTCACATATTGTCCGACAACATTATCTTGCGTTTTTAAAGGATACCAAACGCCAGCCACATTATCATAGTAAAAAATTTGTTTATACTTATTGCCCGCCAAGGTCTTGTCATAGGAAATATGAACTTCAATATCATTTAGCGGTTGGGAGGAAATTTCGAATTGATAAAAATTACTAATCTTAACTAAATTCCAAGGCGTTGGCCATTGTTCATTAATTTGTTTAAAAGAAAAATCAACTAAACTATTAGTGTCAGGCAAAATAACATCACTAGAGCTGGCTATAATATCTGAAGAAGTGCTAGCCGTACTACTGACAAATGAATTAGAAAAAGTAATTATTCCCAAAGCATCAGAAGAGGTGCTAACTTTCTGCCCAACACCTAAATCATATAAGAAAAATGTCTGCTTTAAATCAAGTAAAGAAGACGGATTACTTTCTGTAGCCGCCAGCACCTTAAAGCTAATTAATAAAAATAAAGAAAGAATTAGAAATATTTTGAATCGAGTTTTTTTTAGCATGTTTGTAATAATTGTTTTTTTAAAAATGAGCCCCTGGCCAGAATCGAACTGGCGTCTACGGTTTACGATACCGTTGCTTTACCACTAAGCTAAAGAGGCAAGCTCCTTAGTCAAAAAAATAGCGCCACCACTTTTGAGGATTAGATTGATCGTCCATGGCTGCTCCACCAGCTTGACCAGCGCCCTCAACTTTATTGGTCCGGCTAATCACAATAACATTTTCACCTTGTTTTTTTAAACCTAAATTTAAGCGGCCACGATCCTCCACGGATTGATCCGACTCTAAATAATGTAACATATTTTTAACATCCTTGTTTCGATCTTCATATTTGGTCGCCTCGGCTGAAACATCAGCAATTTCACGGTCAAGTTCCTTTTGCTTTAAATAATTTTTAACTGTTGGCATACTAACAAAAACTAAAACAACTAAAGCTAAAATTGTAACTGGCCATTGGCTAGTCATCATTCTTTGCCCAAAACTATTACCACCCAAACGGCCTTTTTGCACGTATTGGACTTTATGCGCTGGATTTATTTTGTATTTATCTCTGGACATGTTTTTTTTGATAGTAATAGAATTTAATGACTTCAAGCATAACTATATTAACAAAAGAAAGCAAAAATACCAAGCCCCAAGCATCAAGTCCTAAACTTACCGTGCCGATCAATTTTTGTAGTGGTGGCAAGTAAATAGCCGCTAGCAACAAACTTAAACTTACTAAAAAAGCGCCAAGTAAATACCAGTTGGAAAATAATTTTATTTTATATATTGGTAAAGTAAAGCTCCTTAAACTAAAAATAGAAGTGATTGATTTGAAACCTAAAAGTGCAAAAAATAAGGTACGTAAATAAGTAATATTAATATTAAAATAATCTAGATGTTTATATAAATAAACAAACAATAAAAGTAATAAAGAGTCACGGAATAAACTTAGATAAATTATAATTGCTCTAGATTCTTTATTAATTATTCCTATATTGCGCGGAATTGGTTTTTTATCAAGCACGTCAGCATCACCACCTTCAAAGGCCATGGAAAAATTTGGGAAACCGTCATTTACAATATTGACCCACAAAATTTGAGCCGGCAACAGCGCCAAAGGTACTCCAAAAATAATTGAACCAGTAATTAAAATTATTTCCGACAACGAATCAGACACTAAATAAGTTACTGACTTTCTAATGTTTTGAAAAATTACGCGCCCTTCCTTTATAGCGGCAACAATCACGCTAAAATTATCATCCAACAAAATTATGTCAGCGGTTTGCTTGGCAATGTCCGTGCCACTGCCCAAACAAATTCCAATGTCTGCCGCTTTGAGCGCCGGCGAATCATTAATACCATCACCAGTCATCGCTACAACATCACCGTTGGCTCTTAGCGCATTAACAATCCGAAGTTTATGCTCCGGACTAACACGAGCATAGATACTACATTTTTTAACTAATTCTCTTAATTTATCATCATCAATCTCATTTAAAATATCCCCGGTTACAACCTCATTATCTTTTTTTAATAAACCAACTTCATCAGCAATCGCCGCCGCAGTTAGCGGATGATCACCAGTAATAATTATTGGTCTAATCCCAGCGCGACAACACAAAGCAATTGTTTCCCGCGCATCAACGCGTAACGGATCCTTCAGCGCCAAGAAGCCAATAAAAACTAAATTATTATTTAGCAAATCCCAATCCTTTGGTTCTGCTTCCAAACTCCATGGCAAAGAATCAACTTCACGCCGAGCAATTGCCAAAACGCGCAAACCACGACTAGTTAGTTCTTCGGCTTTCCCAATGAGTTTTTTTCTTTGAGCGGCATCAATTTTTTTTATCTCGCCATTCTCCAAATATTGCGTGGCGCTAGTAATGAGTTTTTCTGGCGCACCTTTAGCATATAAAACATAGCTAGAACCATTTTTATGTAAAGTTAACATGAACTTATTAGCACTATTAAACGGCAACTCAGCCACGCGCGGTTCACGTTTTTCCAATACAGCTTGATCTAATCCGATTTGACGACCAGCCGCGAGTAAAGCAATCTCAACCGGCAAACCGATAATTTTTTCTAATTCTAAATCATTCGCCGCCGGTTCCACGATCGCATCATTATTTAAAACACCAATTTGGAGAGCCAACAAAAAATCACGCAACTCTTTTAAATTAGAACTAGAATTATAATCACTTATAATATAATCTTTATCACCAATAACAATGTGATTTAAAACCACCCTCCCTTCAGTTAGCGTTCCAGTTTTATCCGAGCAAATAACCGTTGTAGATCCAAGAGTCTCGGCTGCTACTAATTTTCGCACTAAAGCCTTTTGCGCTAAAATTCGTTTCATCCCCAAAACCAAAATTACCGTCACAGCAATCACTAAGCCTTCCGGAATTGCCGCCACAGCCACAGCTACCGCTGTTAAAAAGATTTCAAAAAAGGCACGCCCCTGAATAACACCGAAAATTACAATAAAAAAACCAACAATCAATGCAATAATGGCAAAAATCTTAGACAAATCCATTAATTTATTTTGCAAAGGTGTTTGTACTTCTTCTGTTTCTTTAACCATTTCAGCAATTTTTCCTAGTTCTGTGTGTTTACCCTTACTCACCAAAACCGCCTCACCCACACCACCAATAACCAAAGTGCCAGCATAGATCATGCTTTTGCGCTCTGCTAAAACTGTTCCTGGAGCAACTGCTTTATCGCTTTTAAAAATTGGGTTTGACTCGCCCGTTAAACTTGCTTCGTTAACCTGTAAATCAATCGCTTTAACAATACGGGCATCAGCTGGAATTTGCATACCACCATGCAAAATAATAAGATCACCCACCACCAACATGGCGCTATCAACTTCCATATCTCGTCCATCGCGCCGCACTAAAGTTTTATAAGAAATCATCTTCTTTAATTGATTTAAAGAATCATTCGCTTTTTTTTCTTGAATAAAACCAATAATGGCATTAATAAAAATCGCTAAAAAAATAATTTGGGCATCCACTATTTCACCAATAAAAAGAGAGATAGAGCCAGCTGCAATTAAAACATAAATTAGCGGGTTTTTAAATTGATTTAAAAAAACCTTAAAAGTACCCAGGCGCTTAGCTTCGGCTAATTTATTTAAACCATGAGATACTAACCGTCTCTTAACACTTTCAGTGCTCAAACCATTAGCCGAGCTTTTCACTTTAGCAAAAACATCTTGAGTTGTGGCACTATGAAAATCAAACATATTTCATTATTATACCATAAAAAATGGCTTAAACCAAATAAAAAACCCTTTCAAATTTCCGAAGAAAAATAAAAGGGTCAAAGAGTTTAAGAAGCTAAGAATCAATTAGACTAAGCTTCCAAAGTAGCATTTGCCGGCACAAAAACGCGACGCGAACCAAAACCAAGATAGATGTGGCCACGGTCGAGACGACGGACGACGTGGACTTCGAGATTGCGACCACCACCAAACATAGTCACGTTAGCCACAAAATATTCGCCCTTTTCTTTGAACAGGAAAAGGTTAGATGAATCTTGGCTAAGTTGATGAGAATAATTTTCACAGAAACTAATTATTTGTGCCTGTGTGAAATAAACTTTATCTAAATTCTCAGAATCGAATATTTCATAAATTTCAGCATCCTTAATTAATTCCAACGGCCTAACTAATGTTTCTTTAGTATTAATACTAGATTCGTTAATGGAATTATTTTTAATATAAGACCCAATGTGAATACCAGCCTTGAAAGTATTTTTAGCATCGACAATAATCAGTTTGCTATCAATAATTTCTTTAATAACCAGAACTTCATCCAAAACCAATGGACGTAAAATATCTTGTACCATGACAATATAATTTTTGTTTTTAAATAACATATCTTCACTACCTAAGAAGATCAGGATTAATCACACTCTGATTAATGGAGTAATTGTATCACACTTTTGATAAAAAGTCAATACAAATAAAAAAATCCCCCTAAAAGGAGGATTTTTGTACAAAAAAACATCATTGTTCTGGCGGTGGTCTACTTTCCCAGGACTATTGTCCAAGTATCATCGACGCTGAAGGTCTTAACTTCTGAGTTCGGGATGGGATCAGGTGTATCCCCTTCGCTCGAACCACCAGAACAATGATGTCTTTTCGACCGCGATAACCTCGAAAGATTAAAGCGGCTTATGATGAAACGATAATAAGTAAATATAAATTCAAAATAATTTAATATTTTGAAACCAAAAATGTGAGAGAATCAAATGGTTTATTAGTACTCCTCTGCTCAACACATTGCTGTGCTTACACATAGAGCCTATCAAGGCGGTAGTCTTCCGCCAACCTATGAAACCTAATCTTAGAGACAGCTTCACGCTTAGATGCTTTCAGCGTTTATCTTAACCGAATGTAGCTACCCAGCAATGCCCTTGGTAGAACAGCTGGTACACCAGAGATTCGTCCTTCCCGGTCCTCTCGTACTAAGGAAGGGCCTCTTCAAGTTTCCACGACCACAGTGGATAGGAGACCGACCTGTCTTACGACGGTCTGAACCCAGCTCGCGTGCCGCTTTAATGGGCGAACAGCCCAACCCTTGGGAGCTTCTCCACCCCCAGGATGCGACGAGCCGACATCGAGGTGCCGAACCTGGTCGTCGCTGTGGACGCTTGGACCAGACTAGCCTGTTATCCCCGGAGTAGCTTTTATCCGATGAGCTTCCACCATCCTACTTTGGATGGTCGGATCACTAAGTTCTGCTTTCGCAACTGCTTGACTTGCTGGTCTCGCAGTAAAGCCGGCTTATGCCTTTACACTATCTCCCGGGTTTCCATTCCGGGATAGCCGACCTTTGTAAACGCCTCCGTTACTCTTTAGGAGGCATCCGCCCCAGACAAACTACCCACCAAACACTGTCCCCCGAATAAATCGAGGTTAGAATTAAAAACACACAAGGGTGGTATCTCACTGGCGCCCGAAGGCTCCCACCTATACTGAACATGCATGCCCCTAATTCAATATCAAGCTATAGTAAAGCTTCACGGGGTCTTTTCGTCCAACTGTGGTTAACGAGCATCTTTACTCGTATTGCAATTTCACTGAGTTCTTCGTTGAGACAGTGCTCAAGTGGTTAAGCCATTCGTGCGGGTCGTAACTTACACGACAAGGAATTTCGCTACCTTAGGACGATTATAGTTATCGCCGGCGTTCATCCGCGCTTGGATTCAAAGCTTCACCTTGCGGTTAACCTCTCCTCTTGACGTTCGGATACTGGCCAGGCATCACCCTCTATACATCCTCTTGCGAGTTAGCAGAGAGCTGTGTTTTTGGTAAACAGTCCCTTGAGCTCTTTAGCTGCGGCCCTATTGCTAGGGCAGGCCTTATTGCAAACTTACGGCCGATTTTTTGCCGAGTTCCTTAACGAAGATTCTCTCATACACCTTAGGCTTCTCGCCTCGTCTACCTGTGTCGGTTTTAGTACGGTTACTATTGCCTTAGCCCTAGAAGATTTTCTTGACAGTTCCGCCACTTGAATCGATTCCACCTTGCGGCTTCATCTGCAAACGACACCTTGTGTTAATGAGTTCTGGATTTGCCTGGAACTCCACTTAGTGCAATTAACGCCCATACCATGGGACGCTCAAACTTTGAAACTGTGTCCCTCCATCGGAAAACAACAGTAGTGCTGGAATATTAACCAGCTTGGCCATCGACTTCACTAGCACTACGCTAGCTACGCCTTAGGACCGACTAACCCTGGGTCGATTCTCGTTGCCCAGGAAACCTTAGACTTTCGGTGGGCAGGATTTTCGCCTGCCTTCTTGCTACTCATGCCAACATTCTCACTTCTATCCGCTCCACCAAGCCTGACGACTTGACTTCAGTGCTGAATAGAATGCTCCTCTACCGCTCATAGATAAATCTACAAGCCCGCATTTTCGGTAATATACTTAGCCCCGGTAAATTTTCGGCGCGAAACAACTTGATTAGTGAGCTATTACGCTTTCTTTAAATGATGGCTGCTTCTAAGCCAACATCCTAACTGTCGTAGTCACAACACCACCTTTTACACTTAGTATATATTTAGGGACCTTAAATTGCGATCTGGGCTGTTTCCCTTTTGACCACGGAGCTTAGCCCCCGTAGTCTGACTCCTGGATTATATTAATAGGTATTCGGAGTTTGGTTAAAAATTGTATCTTGCGACCAATTCTCATTCAGTGCTCTACCCCCTATTATAAACATCCAAGGCTAGCCCAAAAGCTATTTCGAGGAGAACCAGCTATCGCCGAGTTCGATTGGAATTTCACCGCTAACCACAACTCATCCCCGCATGTTGCACGGTGCGTGGGTTCGGTCCTCCAGTATACTTTCGTATACCTTCAACCTGGTCATGGTTAGATCACCCGGCTTCGGGTCTTGTCAATGCGACAGATCAATTATCGTGTCAAAGTAAGAAGAGTCTTACTCTAACAGGATAATTGAAACGGGCTGTTAACCCTCGCTTTCACTACGCATGCTCTCCAGAGGAGATTATGCAAGCCACATTGAACAAACTCGTTGGCTCATTCTTCAATAGGCACGCCGTCACCCCAGTAAACTGAGGCTCCGACTCCTTGTAAGTATACGATTTCAGGTACTATTTCACCTCCCTCATCGGGATGCTTTTCACCTTTCCCTCACGGTACTAGTTCACTATCGATCATAATAAATATTTAGTCTTACGTCATAGTCGACGTGGCTTCAAGCGGAATTTCACGAGTTCCGCCCTACTTAAGAATTGTAATCATAGAGTGACAAATTTTTCATCTACGGGGCTATCACCCTGTGTCGCTGAACTTTCCAGTTCGATTCGATTAAATTTGTCATTTTTGACTCTACCTAGCTTCTTTGAGCTGCTAGCACTACAACCTTACAACACTTCTAGAACATATGGACTCAAATCCTTCTATATAGCTCATCTTACAAAAGCAAAACTTACTATACACAGTTAAAAAAGTTTAGACTCTTCCCGTTTCGCTCGCCACTACTCAGGGAATAAAAATTTTTCTCTCTTCCTCCAGCTACTAAGATGTTTCAGTTCGCCGGGTGTTCATCCTGCCCTAAAGCAGGATATCTTGGCTACACCAAGATAGGTTTCCCCATTCGGAAATCTTCGGGTCAAAGGTTGCTTGCCACCTCACCGGAGCTTATCGCAGGCTGCTACGTCCTTCATCGTTTTATTATGTCAAGGCATTCACCGTATACTCTTATTGAGATTCTCTCACATTTCTGATTTCAACCGCTCGCTGGCGGTTAATAAATGTGTCTTCTGACTTTATTACGAGAAATTGCAAAATAAAACGTAATAAAATCTCTTCAAAATTATTTTTGGTTTATAAAATCGCTCGGTTGTCTTTAAACGATTTTATAGTATTTACTTATTAAGGTTCAATCTTTAGATATCAGTGTTACCAAACACTAACGAATTAATGTTTGGAATAATAGCATCTAACGAATTGTGAATTGGCAAACAAAAAACCGCTTTAGGCGGTCTGGAGAACTCAAAATAGTCGAGTTATCAGCCGCTTATTTTCGAATATAAAATGAAAGTTTTTCGCATACTTTTTTTCTTGTTTTTAACTGAGAAGAATTATATATTATTTTTTTAACAGTGTCAAGGGTTTTAAAACGGTGAAAAAAACGGGTTATTTTAAGGAATAATTAATACCAACGTCATTATCACCGTAAACACAAATTATTGTGTGGATGTATATAAATATTGAACCTCCACATTATTCAAAGCTCGGTTGTAAATACGAAAATCACTGATGTTGCTATTTAGGTAATCGTAAGGTGTGCCGTAGTCCCAAGTACTAGCGCCAATGTAAACATTGCTGCCACCAGGAGAGATTAAGGTGAAATTATTAGAGCTTCCTCGAGTAGTTATTGAGTCTTGGATAACTCCATTAATATAAATATGTAACCCGGTATTACTACTTTTACCATCCCAAGTAACGGTTACCAGAGTTTTTGTCCCTAGCGGAACTGAAGTGTATGGGATTGAGGCCCAAATCGAATTATAATATCCAATTCTTATTTGCAGACCATAATAAGTATCCATATATAGAGAATACTCACCTTGAGTGGAGCCATTAATTGCATTTCCTTTTGTTATAAGACAACCTCCCACATAGCTATTGGCATTATACTGATTAACATTTACCCAGGTAGAAAATGTAAAACCTAAACCAGACGATAAATAAAAGGCTGAACTATTACCAATATTTACAGCACCGTTAGCGGTGTTGATTCCACTTCCAGAATAGCTCACAGAGCCCGCTATCGTCCCGTCATGGCCGTTACCACTAGTATCGTTAGCATTGGCAGTAAACGGATAATGCGCCAAGAGATTATTAGTCATCGGCGTCGGTATTGCAATCATAGCGCTCTCCGCTACACCACTCCAAGCAGACATATAATAAGCCGGACCGTTTGATCCATTATAATTTAAACCAGTATAGATCACATTGTAAGCCGCGTCATAATATTTATAAACACCATTTTGGGTTGGGGTAATTGTAATTGAATAGTCGTTGTTTGTGGACCAGGTGTATTGTGGTGTCGGCACATAAAGAGTAGAGATTTCACTATCACTTAAAACCCTGTTATAAATATGAAAGTCACTAATATGGCCACTTAAAACATCGTAAGGTGTGCCGTAATCCCAAACAGTGGCGCCAATATAAGCATTATTAGAATTTTGGACTGTTCCCGTAAACGTTCCAACACCACCCCTAGTTGTTATCGAATCTTGATTAACATTATTAAGGTAAATATGTAAACCAGTATTACTATTGGTGCCGTCCCAAACAACTGTCACAAAAGTTGATGTTTTAAGAGGGACAGAGGTATATGGAATTGAAGCCCAAATGGAACTACCATAATTTCCCACCCTCACTTGCAGGCCATAATAAGTATCCATATATATGGCATATTCACCCGGGCTACCACCATTAATCGGGTTCCCCTTCGTTATAAGACAATTTCCAACATAGCCGTCTGAATTATAATGATCCAGGTTAATCCACCCTGAAATTGTGAAACCAGATGATAAATGGAATACCGAATTATTACCAATATTTATTGATCCGCTATTAGTGTTAGCTGAATTAAGAGAGTAAGTAACTGAGCCCACTATCGTTCCGTTATGATCATTGCCACTAGCATCATTAGGATTATTATGAAATGGATAATAAGCAACTAAGCCGGTCGTTGGAATATTGTTTTGACAAACGCTACTGGCATTACAAATTTGATTACCGGGACAGGAATTGGAACAAGCTCCACCACAACTATCACTCGCACCAGTACACTTACCAGTACAACTTGGAACGCAAAGACAACCAACGCTATCACTAATCCCGGCTGGCGTCGCGCAATGTGCGCCAGAGACCACGCCGCCAACAGAACCACCTAAACAATATTTTATAGAATATGAGGTGCCGTCAGATGTTGGTGAATAAGCATAGGTATTATTATCAAAACCAGTACATGATCCATCAGCTGGACTTGGCGGAGTTGGAATTATTGCCATGTAAGTTGTCGTGCCTAAAGAGGAAGTAGAATAAATCGAACCAGAATTAAATTCAGCTGCTGTCGGATATCTTTGCTTGTCGTTGAAAAATAATTCCAGCGCTGTTTGGGTTTGTTTGACGTCAGCCACGCGGCGCGCATCACGCGCTTTAGCTCGGGCATTTTGTAAAGCCACAACCGCAATCGTCGCTAAAATGCCGATGATGGCGATAACGACAAGGAGTTCGATGAGGGTAAAGGCTTTTTTATTTTTCACAAATTTAATTTATTTTTTTATATTTTAATTATAACAGAAAAGTAAATAAAAATAAAAAACGCCGAGCGGCGTTTTTTAGTATACTATAATTAATTGTTGTCCTTGGCGATTCTTTCAGCGATTGCCGCTTTAATTTCTTTTCTGGATTGCAACGCTTTGCGTCGATCTTCTTCGTTTTCGCTTGGCTTCGAATAAATATGTCCCGGATTTCTTTCAACCAATGTCCCGTCACCGAAAGAAGTGCACCCGCGTGCTGCTCCATTTTTTAAATTATCACCCACCATCAAATCCATAGATTCTAAAACATTCGGATCTTGATCGCCAGTTTTAATCGCTGCCAAACGAACATCAATAAAACCATTATTATTCAAAAAGTCTTTAACCGGAAACATGGAAGCGCCACTATGAATACAAGCATCAAGCACTAGGACTGATTGGTCTTTAGCGGCGTTTAATTTTTTGTAAACATCGGAAAATTCTTCGGCAATTTTAGACTCATTGCCATATTGGAATTCTTTAGTATTAATAAAATAATAATTAGGCTCTGGGGTTTCCGGAAAACAAGCTTTCCAATACTCTTTAATTCCAACATACATATTGCGTGCCTTGCGGTCCAACAATACAACATTAGTAATTTTTTCCGTCTTTAAATATCCCGCAAGCTCACGGCTAAATTCATAAATTTGATCCAAATTTTTTTCCAACTTAAAAATTTCGTTTTTATTCGGATCGGTTCTTTTAATCATGACTGGCGCAGCTTCTAAAAACATAAGATTAAATTTATTTTTTTATTCTCTCTTTTTTGGTGTGACAAAAAAACCCATATACTTACCAAACATTAAACGGATTTGAGCATCAAGACACGGAATGGCGCCGAAAATAATAATAGAAACTGGTACAAACAACCATTCCACAATTATTAATAATCTCTTGCCAATAGTTACCCGTTTAGTGTTGCGTGGTAAAAGTAAATTAGCAATGACCGCCGATTGAATTAGACCGATCATGGCTAAATTCATGAGCCAGGAAGTAACAGCCGGCAAATTACCCGACAATACTGTGGCATTAAAACGATTACCGCCAAGTAGCATAGGCATCCAACCGACACCACCAATAATTATCGCTGTTGTCGCCCAGGAATGAAAACCATAAACCTGCACTAAAATATGACGCATCATGTCGCGGCGATTAACATCCTTCCAGCGCTTAGCGGTATTAAAAATAAGGTAAGGTACATTTTCACAACCCCACGCCCAACGTCTTTGTTGTTTATATAATGTTTTGGCAGTGTGTTTTAAGTTGATATCCATCGTGGTATCCATCAACACTGGATAGTGCAGTGGCTCAACGCGATAATCACCGTTATAAAAAAGTAAGCAATTGAAAAAGATACGAGAATCTTCTGAAACCATATTCGGTGACCAAAAACCAATATCCGCCAAAGCTTTAAAGGTCATGGAATGAGAGGAATAAGTCGAAAGTTTCTCTGGACGAATTTGTTGCATGATTTGCCAAAAGGTATTCGATGATGAAGCCACGCGTGCAAAGAATGGTGCCTGCCAAATATTATTATGGTACAGCGGTACTGGTTGGTAACTAGCATGATACGGATTAGGCACAGTTAAAAAAGCATGAGCTAAACGATAAAAATATCCCGGCACTAACACAGTATCAATATCAAACACGCTCACCAAAATTCGGCCGTAATCAACTCCCTCTTTATCAATAATTTTTTCCTTCACCACTTTTCCAGCAAAAGCCTGATTAGCGCCTTTACCTTTTAACTCTCCCGGAATACCATCTGGATGAATTACAAAAATAAAATTTCTAAACTGTTTACCGAATTCCGCTTCAATTTTTTTAGCTCGTTCTAATGCTTCCAAACCGGCCCGTTCTTCCACTGCCAGAACCACAATAATTTTATCCAGCGGATAGCCATCATCAATTAAAGATTGCATGGCGGTTTGAACGATAATCAAATCTTCATTATAGGTTGGTAAAATAACCACATTAATAATATCCTCCCAAGAAAAACCGCGGCGACAAAGTGGTAGAGTTTCAAGATTTTCAACTCCAGCTCGTTCATCACTCACTGGCAATTCTAAACATTTTGCGCGCCAATCAATTTTCTTATTACGATTCAAATCCCGAAAACCAGCAATAAGATAGATGGCTAAGAAGATAACCAACAATAAATAATAAATGTTAAAAGCGATAATAATAAAAGCAGCCCAAACCGGCTCTACGTAAGATAGAATTAACAAGAATAAAATTGAACCCACAGACAAAAAACCGGGTAATATTTCTAAGGCCCGGTATAGTCTGCGATCTTTTTGGTCTTCAATTTCGGTTGCTTTCCCGATTTTAAGATAATTTTGCATTTTTTAAAAAATCTAAAATTTTACAGTTTCACCCTCTTTTAGGGCTTGTCCGTTATTTTTATCATCTGGAGCGTTATTGTCAAGCTCTATCACCTCTTCGCCCTCATCTTCCTCCTCAATTTTAGCTTTTGGAATCGCCATTTCACGACCCTTAAAATCCACTGGCTTAAAGCTAGCTAAATCATTAAGAGATAATATTTGACTTGGCTCAACTGTATCAGCCTTAACTTCTTGCATTCTTGGCTTAGGCTGAGCTGGAACATAATTATTCACTGGACGAGCAGGGGCTGTAACCGGTTTAGCAAGCGGAGCAACTAATGGTGCGGCTGGACGGCTTGGCGCGGGAGTTGCTGCTGGTGTCGGCGCGACGCTTGGTTTTAAATTAGCCAATTCTTTTTCTTTAGCCACTTGGCGATTTTTAAGTGATTCTTCTTTTTGTTTGCGTAATTTATCTAAACATTCTTTACAATAAACTGGACGAACACCATCAGGTTGAAATGGGGTTTTAGTATTTTTACCGCAATTATGACAAATAACGTCAAAGCCGGGCGCATCTTCTTTGGCGCGATCACTCACATAAGGACGACTTGCTTCTGGCTTGGTAAAATTTTGTGCTGGACGAGCTTGTTGCTTGTCACGTTTTGTCTCTTCAGCAATCTCTTCGGCGTAGCGGCTATCACTTGGCACTACATCTTTTAGGCGTGGCGCATCTTCCTGTTCATCATGCCAACGTAAAATTTTCTCTTCAACTTCCTCTTTACTCGCCGCATAATGTTCGCGAGTGTAAGCAATAACCTTGGCTTCATTACCAGTTTTATACTCTGATGATAATGGTGGTAGACCGCGCGCTGAAAACGGATCAGACGAAATACCATCAATCATTAATTTCAAATACATTTCATATTTCGGCAAGTTCACAATATCTTCTTCTGTAAAAGTTGGAGTAAATTCACGCACTAAATCTTCAGCGTCAGCTGCACCAACCCGAAAGACAATCATTGTGCCAACGTTACCAAAAACCGCTGCTTTTACCATATCAGTTAACTGTTCAATATATTGATGGGCCATCACTAAACACAAACGATATTTACGCGCTTCGGACAAAATATTGGCAAAAGAATCAGTGGAGAAATTTTGAAATTCATCGATATACAAATAAAAATCTTTACGTTCCTTTTCATCAATATCAACCCGACTCATCGCCGCCATTTGAATCTTAGTAATCATCATCGCACCAAGTAATGCGGAGTTATCTTCACCGATACGACCCTTACTTAAATTCATGATTAAGATTTTATTCTCATCCATGATTTTACGCATGTCGAGTGATGATTCGGTTTGACCAATAATATTACGCATAAAAGCGGTCGACAAAAATTGACCAACTTTATTTTGAATCGGTGACACCGCTTCGGAAGCAAATTTATCCGCGTAAGACGCAAATTCCTTCTCCCAAAAAGCTTTCACCACTGGATCTTTAATATTAGAAACGACTTTTTTACGGAAAGATTTATCCGACAAAATGCGGACTACGCCCATTAAAGTTGAGCCTGGTGAATCCATAATCGCCAAAATAGCGTTACGCAAAATATATTCCAAACGTGGACCCCAAGAATCAGCCCATAATTTTTGGAAGACGCCGATTAGGCCAGAGGCTACTAAGTGACGCAAATGCGGTTCAACTTGTTCCACCACGTTAAAAGCGATTGGAAATTCAATATCGGACGGATTAAAATAAATTACATCTTTAATCCGTTCTTCGGGAATAAATTGAATAATTTTCTCAGCTAAGTCTCCGTGCGGATCAACCACACCAACACCATGACCGGCCAAAATAT
Source organism: Candidatus Falkowiibacteriota bacterium (assembly GCA_037137655.1). Taxonomy (GTDB): domain Bacteria; phylum Patescibacteriota; class Patescibacteriia; order Patescibacteriales; family UBA12465; genus JBAXJX01. The sequence goes on along the minus strand of JBAXJX010000001.1, from coordinate 27,996 downwards.
CATCAATAATCATGTTTTCCAAAATGGTAGATTTACCCATACCGGTTTTTCCAATCAAATACATGTGGCGGCGGCGGTCGTCAGTTTTAATACCAAATTTACGCATTTGGTTCCGGAAAGTTGTTTGGGCGAAGAATGTAATATCAGACATATCGTTTTTACTTTAAATATTTTTGTAATTCAGCTGGCTTAATATTTTTTAATAACTCCGCCGTACTGCTGCTCATACTAGAATCAAACATGCCAGAAATAAACTTTTGTGTGCTACTTACTATAACCGGCATATAATAAACACTTAAAATTACTGGAGCAATCACAAAAACAAAGATTAAAATCCAGCGAATAATGCCCGCAATTTTTTGCTGGCGCACATACTTTTTAACATACTCCATGTCAACAGCCAATTTTTGGGTTAATAGCAAATTTTCCTCCACTAAATCACGCAAAGCTTTGTCCGGCAAGCAAGTCTTACCAGAATCATTTGGATCTTTAAAAGTATCGGCCATGATTGGCGCGATTTTACCATCTAGATATTCTTTAGCTCGTTTATTGTTCATATAAAATTATTATAGCACAATATCTAAAAATGGGTAAATGACACAATATTGACTTTTTAGGTAAAACGTTATATAACCATCTTATTAAAATAAAAACAGATCTTTAAAAACACAAACCTCAAATACATATAATCATGAAAGTTTTAAACAATAACTTATCTGCCACTCAATTAAAATCAGTTTGGACCAAAATTTACCAAGATTGGCTCGACCGAAAAGTTGACTTCACCAATTTAACTATTCCCAGTTTCTACAACAGGAGCAAACATTTTGCCGTAATTGTCGCTCAGGGCACAACTATGAATGAACTGGTTACTGCTATAAAAAAGCGGTTCAATGTTAATCTTTACACTAAAGATTTAGATGCATTAGTTAAGATCAATGATCGTATTGCTGATAAAGACTATGTCGTTATCTTTAATATAAGTATTGAAGCTGATAAAAATTTGAAAAATCTTTCAGCTGATAAGCTAGCTGAAATGAATATTTCTGGTATCACCCTGCTCGAAAGATTATTTTTAGAAATTTTTTATTTCGATCAACTTGGAGAGAACCTTGATATTAATAACTGGACATTATGCTCCGGGTCACGTGACTATGGCGGTGTCCCTGGGGTACACCGAAATCTTGACGGTTCTATCACCGTCGCCTATTTTAATCCCAGCTATCACAGCAACATTATTAGTAGCCGCGCAGTGGTTACACAATAAATTACAAAGGAATCCAAAACATCGGATTCCTTTTTTATTTACCAAAAATATTTTATTTAGAAAAAATTTATCTTAAGCATGGCAAAATTATAATCATCTATAATTAATAAAAATACCTATGCCCAAAGAAAAAACAAGTAAAGACATTATTAACGTTCCAGAAGAACGAATTATTGGCCGAATATTTTTAATACGTGGGAAGAAGGTAATGTTAAGTGGCGATTTATCTGATCTTTACAACGTGGAAATCAGGGCGCTTAATCAGGCCGTTAAAAGAAATTATAAGAGATTTCCGCCAGATTTTATGTTTCAGCTTAATAAAAGCGAATTAACAAACTTGAAATCACAATTTGTGATTTCAAGTTGGGGTGGGTCCAGATATGAACCTTATGCCTTTACCGAGCAAGGCGTGGCCATGTTATCTTGTGTTTTAAAAAGTAAAACAGCTGTAGAGGTTAGTATTAATATAATGCGAACTTTTATTAGATTAAGAGAGTTAGCGCTTAATAATCAATTAATCTTAGATAAAATTGATGCGATGGAAGTTAAATATGATAAAGAACTACGTGATGTTTTTGAAGTGCTAAGAAGTTTATTAATTCAAGAAGATGAAAAACCAAAAAAGGAGGAGATTGGATTTAAATTGTAAATTAGGAAGCCCTCACCGAGCCCACCGTATCCCGAAGCTGGCGAAGCTTTTAAAAAAGGTTGAGCGAAGAGCGAAATATTTTTTCAAAAGTTTTGCCAGATTCACCCAGGCTTAAAAAAGCTATGAAGTAAACGGAACCTAAGTGGAGTGATTGGTATAGTAATAAAAGTTCTAGAGAGGATACCGGAGATTATTAAGAGCGTGACTTTGTTCTTATATTAAAATAACCGTCTTTTTAGTCTTCGGTCACGTCACTTTTAATTAGCTGCTATCTTATAATTTCGCTTCGTCTTGAGACTCCGCTTTCTTTTGTTATTTTATCGTCTTGGGCGAAGCGGACAAATCTTTTTAAAAGCTCTCGCTCTCACTCGATCTTTTCAAAAGTTTTGCTCCGCTTCAAATACGGTGGGCTCGGTGACGGCTGCACGTGAGAAATGTTGATTTTATTGACTTATTTCACTAATTACAGCCGCGTGCCCCGTATAGTCGTGCGACACGGGGCTATACGCGGTTGACTTTTTACTAAAAACGTGATACAATTGTCATTATAAAAACAGTCCTTAAACAATTCAAACTTAAATCTATATATCATGAAAAAGTTAGCAGTTTTAATTTCAGTTGTAATTTCTATTACAGTTTTAGCAATTTCTTGTAAAAATTCTTCGGCTGAAGACGCATTAAAAAAAGTTAATGAAAATATATTAATAAATACTTTAGAAAAATCAAATAATATTAATGCGGACGTAAAGACGATTTATGCACGATTTACAACTAATAGTGATACCCTATTTACCATCATTGAAATAAAAAATGTAGGAATTAAAGATGAAGGTATAAATGGAGTAAAAGTAATAAACACTGAAAAAATTTACGAATCACAAATAACCACAAACGGAACAACCAAAATATTATCTACCGCAGATAATTACGTTAAATTATTAAAAGATCTAAATTAAAAAACCAAAGGGAATCCAAAACATCGGATTCCTTTTTTATTTACAAAAAAAAGACCTTGGCGATTATCAAGGTCTTTATCTATTTGCGCACAGCTTTACATATTTTTTACCAATCTCGGTCATCGCGGACATGTCTTTATCAGTGTAAGCCACCACGCCTTCAAACTCATTATCCACCAGTTCGGTATTCGATTTAAATTTTTGTAAAAACCATTTATCAGCGCCTTTGATCAATTCTCCCATGGTCGCAATATCATCTTTCATTAAAAGTCCTGGGACAATTGTGCTGCGGAATTCGTACGGCACACCGCTATCCATTATCATAGCAATTGATTCTTTTATTTTAGCACCATCAACTTCCACACCAACTACGAGCGGATATTTTTCTAAGGGAGCTTTAATATCCATCGCTAAATAATCCACTAAATTTTCCGCTAAAATATTTTTTAACATTTCCGGGTTGGTGCCATTGGTATCTAACTTCACGGCAAAGCCCAGGTCTTTAATTTTTTTGATAAACTCCGGTAGATCTTTATGTAAAGTTGGCTCGCCCCCGGTAATCACCACACCAGTCAATTTACCGCGGCGGCTTTCTAAAAATTTAAAAAGGTCATCCACATAGTCAGAAGAAGACTTAATCTTCGCCTGATTCTGTGGATGACCTTCAATATTTCTTCCCTTATCTGTATCCCTGTTTTCGGGCCAGACAAGCAATGGGTTGTAGCAAAAATGGCATCGGAAATTGCAGCTTTGTGTGAACACAATTGCCGCTACCTTTCCTGGGAAATCAATTACTGTCAATTTTTCTAATCCGCCGATTACCATTTTAAAAAACGATTAACAATTACTGTTACAATTACAGTTAACTTTAAAGAACTTACGATCTTTCCATTCCGCAGCACGACCTTTGTTAAAGGCGTGAGTTGGAGCTAACCAACCATTCACACGGCTGTAAACAATACATTCAGTTCTTTCAACTTTTTTTGGGGCCATATTTTTAACACTTGAAGCGATAAGAAAATTTTTAATTTCGGATATCGATTCAATTATAATTATTATACATTATTTATTTTAAAAAATCCATAGGCAATTTATTCTGCGGCCGCGTCCTCTTCAGTCACGTCAACAGTCTCTTCGCCATCAGTATAACCATGCTCTTCATCACACTTTGGACAGTATTTATACTCACCAGCCAAGTAACCATGAACAGGGCAAACCGAGAAAGTTGGAGTGATGGTGAAGTATGGTAATTTGTAGTTATTAACAATATTTTTAATCAATGCTTTTAAGGCCTCTGGACTATTAATCTTTTCCCCAATGTAACCATGTAACACAGTGCCGCCGGTATATTTAGTTTGCAAGTCATCTTGCAAATCTAAAGCGGTGAATAAATCATCGGTAAAGCTAACTGGCAAATGAGTAGAATTAGTATAATAAGGATCAGCTCCATTATTCTTCACGGCCTCATTGTTAGCAAAAATAATATCTGGGTAAGTTTCTAAATCTTTTTTCGCAAAACGATAAGTCGCACCTTCCGCCGGTGAAGCTTCTAAGTTGTAAAGATTATTAGTTTCATTTTGATAATCCATTAAACGTTCACGCATGAAAGTTAATGTTTCAGCGGCGAAAGCATGAGCTTCCGGATCAGTAATATCTTTACCTAATAAATTCAACAAAGCTTCATTCATACCATTAATACCAATCGTATTAAAGTGGTTCTTCCAATAGGATTGGAAGCGGGCATAAATGTTATCTAAATAATATTTAGAATATGGGTACAAACCAACGTCAGTGAATTTTTCAATAATCTTACGTTTGATTTCCAAACTTTCTTTCGCCAAATCCATCAATGATAAGACTCTCTTTTTAAAATCTTCTTTGTCGGTTGCTAAATAACCAATGCGAGCTAAGTTAATAGTTACCACGCCCAAACTACCAGTTAAGGGGTTAGCACCAAATAATCCACCACCACGTTTGCGTAATTCCCGATTGTCTAAACGCAAGCGACAACACATTGAACGGGCGTCATCTCGGTCCATATCCGAATTAACGAAGTTGGAAAAATATGGCACACCATATTTAGCAGTCATCTCCCACATTGGGCTAAGACAAGGTCTTTCCCAATCAAAATTTTTATCAATATTATAAGTTGGAATTGGAAATGAGAAAACACGACCAGTCGAATCACCTTCTAACATCACTTCGGCAAAAGCGCGGTTAAACATATCCATTTCATCTTGAAAATCTTTGTATTTTTCCGACATGATCTTACCGCCAATAACTACATTTTCTTCACCAATCATTTTTGATGGAGTCACATCCATAGTGACATTAGTAAATGGAGTTTGAAAACCAACCCGAGTTGGAACGTTTACATTAAATACGAATTCCTGGATACATTGCTTAACTTCGCGGTAACTAAGACTGTCATAACGAATAAACGGAGCCAAATAAGTATCAAAACTAGCAAAAGCTTGAGCACCAGCTGCCTCACCTTGCATCGTATAGAAAAAATTTACAACTTGACCTAAGGCAGTACGAAAATGTTTTGGGGCTTTACTTTGAATTTTTTCTTTAACACCACCGAAACCACGAGTTAACAAATCTTTCAAATCCCAACCACAACAATACGGCGCTAATAAACCTAAGTCATGAATATGCATATCACCACCAATATGAGCTTGGCGGATATTTTCTGGATAAAGTTTGTTTAACCAATAACGAGCAGAAATAGCGGAGGCTAAATAATTATTTAAACCTTGCACCGAGAAACTCATGTTACTATTTTCCTTTAAACGCCAATCAGCTTGGCCCAAATAATCTTCCATTAATTTCTCATCGGAAGTTCCTGTATTAATACTACGTAATTGACGGTGTTGTTCGCGGTATAAAATATAAGATTTAGCTAAAGTGATTTCACGATTACGAATCAAAACTTCTTCCACGACATCTTGAATCTCTTCCACGGCTGGAATACTATTGGAGTGAAATTTTTTTGAGATAATTTCAGCTGCCTCTGCTGAATATTTTTCTGATTTTTCTGCAAAGCCTTCAAGACCACAAGCTTCAGCTGCTTTTAAAATAGCCCGAGCAATTTTGGTTTGATCAAAGTCAAAAATTTCACCGGATCGTTTTCTGATTTTTGTAATCATAGTATTATATAAGTTTATTTTAATAGTCGATTTAATTCCTTTTTAAATTCCTTCACGTCTTTGAATGATTCATAGACCGAGGCGTAGCGGATGTAGGCAATCTGATCAATCTTCTTCAAATTCTTCATAACTACCTTCCCCAAATCTTGTGAGCTAACATCCCCCTTCTTTAAAGCTTGAATGTCGCGCTCAATCACATGCACTAATTTTTTAAACTTATCTTCATCAATTCTTTTTTCACTCGCCTTTTTTAAACCGGAGATTAATTTATCTCGACTATATGATTCTCGTCGTCCGTCACGCTTTATAATTGTCACATCTAAAATTTCCAATTCTTCATAAGTTGAGAAACGAAAGGCACACTTTAAACATTCGCGGCGGCGGCGGATGGAAAGACCATCAGAAGCGGTGCGAGAGTCTAAAACCTTGGTATCATCATGGTAACAAATGGGACATTTCATAATTTTGTTGACAATTTAGGCAGACTGTATCTAGTGCCTGCTGTTTAATAATGACCACTACATATTGAGTAATTTAATTATAACAAAAAAAACTAGGGCTGAGAAGACCTAGTTTTTTGGGCAATTTTTACGGCTTTTACAAAAGCCCCAAAACCTTTTATGACTTATCCACAGAGTCATAGGTATTAAGACTTTTTAAGTCCTGTTTTTCCATACCTGAACTCAACTTCGCAAATTCAAAGAAAGCAAAAGTAAAAAGTAAAATCATCACCAATGGTGCAATCAACGAAAGGTAATTTCTCTTATTTGGTTTAAAGTAGCGCAACAACAAAGAATTACCTACCACTGAGATAGAAGAAAAGGCCATCGCCAGTCCGGCTAACTCTGGTTTTAAGACAATACCAAAATTAACAAACACTCGGGCGGCAATTGGAATTCCAATTACATTATAAAATAACGCAAAGAACATATTCTGTTTTATTTTTCCCATCGTCTCCCGTGATAATTGAAAAGCGGTTACCACGTCATTTAAATCATTACGCATAATCACAATCCCACCAGTTTCCATGGCCACATCAGTGCCAGAGCCCATTGCAATACCAAGTTCGGCTTGTGCCAGAGCTGGGGCATCATTAATACCATCACCCACCATCGCTACCTTCTTACCGCCGGCTTGTAATTTCTTTACTTCATTAGCTTTGTCCTCCGGTAAAACTTCGGCCAAGACATTATCAATGCCCACCTGCGCGGCAATCGCACGCGCTGTTCGTTCATTATCGCCCGTAATCATATAAACGGTAATACCCATTTTTTTGAGTTTAGCGACCGCGGCAGCTGATGTTGACTTAACGGTATCAGCCACGGCCACAGCACCCAAGACTTCATCCTTGGTCGTTAAAATCATCACTGTTTTACCCTGCAATTCCAATTTAACAATTTCATTATTTATTTTTTCAATCGAATGATTAAACATTTCCGTCACCAAACGACGATTACCAAAATAGTATTCCTCGCCCGCAATTGTGCCTTTAATACCACGACCAGGCAGAGCGGAAAAGTCATTAACCTCCTCTAAACTAACACCAGTTTTATTGGCATGAGAATAAATTGCTTCCGCCAGCGGATGTTCGGATAATTTTTCCAAACTCGCCGCCACCGCTAATATTTCTTCGTGCTTGGTATGCGCAAAAGTAATAACATCAGTCACTTCCGGTTTACCATTAGTCAGCGTTCCGGTTTTATCAAAAACCACAACATCAATATGACAAGCCGCCTCCAGTGGTTCACCACCTTTTACTAGAACACCGTATTCGGCCCCCTTACCCGTTCCCACCATGAGTGAGGTCGGTGTGGCCAAACCAAGTGCACAAGGGCAAGCGATTACAATCACGGCCGTAAAAGCCATTAAAGCAAATGACAAAGTAGCTCCCAAAAAGAAATACCAAATTACAAAAGTAAGAAAAGCAATGCCGATCACCGCCGGCACGAAGACCGCGGAAATGCGATCAGCAAAACCTTGAATTGGCGCTTTAGATCCTTGAGCATCTTCAATTAAACGAATAATTTGGGCTAAAGCAGTTTCGCTACCAATCTTGGTCGCCTCAAATTCAAAGCTCCCAATTTTATTAACTGTACTACCGATTACATTATCACCGACCGTTTTTTCCACCGGCAAACTTTCACCGGTAATCATTGATTCATCAATCGCCGATGAGCCTTTGGTGATTTTTCCATCAACTGGAATTTTTTCACCCGGACGCACAATAATAATATCACCGCGCACAACATCCTCAATGGCAATATCCAAAGTTTGGCCGCCACGAATGACGCGCGCCGTTTTAGCTTGGAGGCCCATTAATTTTTTAATCGCATCACCCGTTTTGCTTTTGGTGCGGATTTCTAACCACTTACCTAAAATCACAAAAGTAATTAGAAAGGCGGCAGTTTCAAAATATAGCTCCGGAATCATTTGACCTTTTAAACCAATGATAGTTTTATTTTTAATAGCAAAACTAATAAAGTTAAATAAGCTATAAAAGAAAGCCGTGGAAGTGCCAATGGCAATCAAACTATCCATATTAAAAGTTTTCATCTTAAGTGATGACCACATGCCGCGATAGAATCCGGCACCAACAATAAACTGCACGGGGATTGTTAACAACAAAGAAATGATGCCGGCATACGGCATAATAATTTCTTTACCTGGAATATTAACAAAATCAAAAATCATAAAAACAACTAACGGCAAAGAAAAAGCAAAACTGAACCAAAACTTTTTAGCGTAATCTTTAGTTTCTTGTTCGCGTTTCCGGCGCTCATAATCACCATCCTTAGCATCCACTAATTCTGCTTTATAGCCAGCGCCTGAGACTGAAGCAATTAAATCTTTAACCTGAACCTTGTTGGCATCATATAAAATTGAAGCTTTTTCTGCGGCGAAATTAACATTAGCACTAGCCACACCCGGGACTTTTTTAAGAGAGCGTTCAATTAAATTAGCGCACGATGAGCAGTGCATTCCAAAAAGAGACAAATTAACTCTATCAGTATTATTATGATTTAAACTTTGAGCGGGGGCGACCACTGGGGCCGCATTAACGCCACTTGTAGTTCCGGCAAAAACAACACTTGATTCAAGCACAGCTTCATAACCAGCAGTTTTCACGGCCGCAATAAGATCCGCCACAGTATTTTTAGTTTCGTCCAATACTAATTCAATCGTGCCAGTTTTAAAACTAGCCACCACATCGGAAACGCCTGGTAGATCCAAAAGTTCTTCCCGACTAATTATTTCACATGAAGGACAATGCATGCCCGTGACTTTTAAGACGATTTTATTTTTCATATTTTTATTTACTAATAGAAAATTCTGTTCCAAGCAAACTCTCACTCAAAGCGGCAACACTAAGATTAGCATCACCAGAAACAAGCGCGTCGCCACTAGCTAAATCGATTTTAATATCCGTCACACCCGGCACTTTAGAAAAACGACGACTAACTATTTTAGCGCAAGCCTCACAAGTCATTCCGGCAACTTTTATATTTAAATTATTCATAGTTTTTATTCAACAACATTAAACACACCAGTATACATTCCCATGGAACAGGAGAAATCCAATTGGCCAACTTCCGTTGGTGTAAACTCGATAGTATTTTCCCCGGCCACTAAGAATTTCTGAATTTTAAATTTCTTGAGTAGCAAAACACTTGCACAAGAATATGGGGCTTGCGCATCAACCACCCATTTAACCGGCACACCTTTTTTAATCGAAAATTTGTTCGGTGAATAACCACTAGCAGTTTCTGTCATGTGCACTACTTGCACGCCATTTTCCATAGTCACATTTGGATCATTAACAATAGTTTGTTTTTGTTCGCCCGGTTGACTTGCTAATTTCCAACCAGTCAGGTTAAGGCCGTTATTCATATTGTAAAGTGAAAAAATAATCACCGCCAAACCAGCAAACTTAAAAAATCTCTTCGCAAAAATTCCTTTCGCCATAGAACTAAGACCACCAACACCCAACAACCCCGGAGCTGTGCCTAGCGCAAATAATCCCATGATTAAGGCGCCACTCACAAAACTACCAGAAGCCACTGCGTAAAGTTGCATGGTTTGGGTAAAGCCACAAGGCAAGAAAAAAGTTAGAGCGCCCATGATTATCGCCGCGCGATGACTATATTCTTGCTCATGACCACCGAAGCCTAAAGCTCGACTCAAAGCTTTCGGTAAAACTATTTTAATATTATTAAGCCATGGAAAAATTCCCACTAATTGTAAACCCATTAGTAGCATCAACAGCGCAATTACTATAGTTAGCACACCAATCGCCAATCCGGACAATTGAAAAGCCGAACCAATACCACCAAGGATGCCACCTAAAAAAGCAAAACCTAAAACTCGACCAAGATTAAAAAATAAATGCGGCCGAAATTTTTGTAGTGCTGTCGCCTCCGGATGTTTTTTATTATGCTTGGCGGCCATACCCAAAACCAAACCACCAACGAGCGCCATACAAGTTGAGACACCGGCAGTTAAACCAACCAACAAAACCATAGTTATTGTTAAGTCACCCGAAGAATTAGAAAAATTCAAATCAAGCAAACCCAAACTGCGGGCCACCAAATAAACTAATCCTAAAGCTAGGGCCGCCACGCCCAAATCTTTATAAGATTCTTTATCATGACTAATAATATATTTCTCGTCATCCGAAGTTTTCCCAACACTATAACCAGCCCGGCGAACTGCTTCATTAACAAGTTCTTTATCTAACACATCATGATAATAAATTTCGACTTGGGCCTTGTTAACATTAGCATTAACCCTGTCGACATGTTTCACTTCTTTTAGCTCCTCCTCAATTAACATCTCACAAGATTTGCAATGCATACCTTTGACCGGTAAAACCATTTTTTGCTTATCCATATTTTTAAATAATTATTTATTAGAAATTCTTGATACTTTCAAAATCTCATCAATCATATTTTGTTTTATTTTTTCATTCTTGGACGCCATCGCATTTTTAAAACAAGTATTTAAATGACCAGCCATTAACATTTGGTGGGCGCTTTTAAGTAAACCAATGACCGCTAAATTTTGTTGCATAATATCAATGCAGTATTCTTTTTCTTCGGTCATTTTAGTAATCTTCGCTAAAAGTGAAGCGGCTTTTTTAAAATTAATCAATTCTTGTTTGTGACTATGATCCATATTTTTGTCGTTCCGAACTTGATCCGGAATCTATTTTAGTTATTAACACCCCCACCTAGGGTATAGGTATAGTATAGCACCACCGCCAAAAGCGTCAAGACAATAAAAACGCAAAAAAAGAACCCGCAAAAAGCGGGTTCTTTTTAAAATTACAAAACTATAATTACTGATGAACGTTATATTTAGAATTTAAATAAGTTTCCACTACCTGCCTATTGGAATCACTGACAGCTGAATTGTATAACAAAATTTCAGCAAAAGAAGCGGCCTGCGAATAACCATAAACTGCTTGGCCAAAATCATTCAAATAAAAATTGCCGCCCAAGTTATTAAAATAAACAGGTGTGCCATTTTCATAAATTGTAATTACACCACTAGATCTCTTTACACAAATAACTACATATGCCGGGTAAGCACTTTTATTATATTGAAAATAACCAGCATCAGATCTTATATAAGTACTACCATCACTATAATTACCAAACAAATAAACATAGGCCGAATTATTTGTTAAACCGATAGTCACAGAATTTGAAACATCTTGTTTAAAAAGTTGAAAATACGTAAAATCTCCAGTTAAAGAAATTAGGTTACTTAAATTAAGTCCATTTGACCCATTAAAATGAACAACTGGATACCCATTTAAAGAATTATTAACAAGTGTAGGTTGTTGCGCTTGAACGCTTTGCGCCGCATTATCTCCACTACCACTTTGATCATTCCATTGTGCAACATAATTACCGGTCGTGGTGACCACTCCGCTATCAGCCCTGTACCACAACATTAAGCCATTAACGGTTTGCGGTCCGGTCGCATTAGCACAAGTTCCATTAATACAATACTGCCCGCCAGAACAATTAGTGTTGCGCGCACAATATGTCCCACCAACACAAGTTGCCTTACTTGGATCACAAGCATCGCAACACGGCAAAGCGGCATTCGTACAAGAGCAACCACCAGCAGCTAACAACATAGAATTACCAGAACCAATGTAGGATATTCCAATTGGCGAAGCGGCATTTACGCCAGCACGAGTTGTGCCAGTCGGGCCACCCAAACAAAAAGATAAGGAATATGTTGCGCCATCATTAGAAGTATAAGTGTAATTATTATCTGCGGTGGCACAAGTATTATCATTAGGAGTTGGGGCAACTGGGATTTTAGCCATATAAGTGGTGGTACCATTAGTGGTAGTGGAAAAAATTGATCCAGCATTAAATTCGGCGGTAGTTGGATATCTTTGTTGATCATTAAAAAATAATTCCAGCGCTGTTTGCACTTGTTTCACGTCAGCAATACGCCGTGCGTCACGGGCTTTGGCTCGGGCATTTTGCAACGCCACAACTGCGATAGTTGCGAGTATGCCGATGATGGCGATGACAACTAGAAGTTCGATAAGGGTAAAGCCACTTCTCTTTTTATGAAACATAAAATTTAAAATAAATTTAGTAATTATTATATTTATTTCTAATGTAATTTTCAACGAGTTGACGTTCTTCGGTCGATAATACTTTATTGTAAATAATAACTTCGGCCAGTTCGATATTAGCATAATACCCACCACTAGCTTCATACATTGGACCATAACCAATAGTTAGAGAGTTTCTAATGCCATCGGTACCAGCATTACCCGCCACCACCAAAGAACCATTAGCATAAATAGAACTATTAACCCCATTAGCATTAGCGTTTATGGTTTTAAAATAAGTAAACGGCATAGATAACGGACCTTCAATTAAACTATTATTTCCGGCCTGAGCATACATTTGAAAAAGATTACTATAATGATCCAAATATATAGCGTAATTATCAGTTGATTTTAAAACTATTTGATTAGTACTACCGTTTAACTTATAAACCAAAAACATGGCTAACGGTTGATTATATATAAAAGAATTAGTTCGCAAAAAATCATTTATACCATCAAATTTAACAACTGAAAAATTACCATTCACACTATTTGGAGCGAGCAAGGGCTGAGCCCCGGAAGTTACCTGCATCATATTATTGCCACTACCACTTTGATCATTCCATTGCGTGATATAATTTCCAGTAGTCGTAGAAACTCCGGTGTCAGCTTTTAACCATAAAATCATACCACCAATATTTGATAAAACATTAGTTATATTACTAGTACAAGCACCGCTAACACAATATTTTCCACTGCCACAATTAGCATTATTAGCACAATAAGTTCCACCGATACAGGTTGCTGTTGCCGGATTACACTGATCACAACACGGCAAGGTCGCATTAGTACAAGAACAACCACCAGCCGCAAGCAGATTGGAATTACCGGCACCAATATAAGAAATACCGATTGGTGACGCAGCATTTACACCAGACTTAACACTACCGCTTGGACCGCCAAGGCAAAAAGACAAAGAATAAGTTGCGTCGCCGTTAGAAATATAAGTATAGTTATTATCCGTAGTGGCACAAGCATTATCATTTGGATTTGGAGCAACCGGAATTTTAGCCATATAAGTGGTGGTACCATTAGTGGTAGTGGAAAAAATTGATCCAGCATTAAATTCAGCGGTAGTTGGATATCTTTGTTGATCATTAAAAAATAATTCCAAAGCGGTTTGAGTTTGTTTCACATCAGCCACGCGCCGCGCGTCCCGCGCTTTGGCTCGGGCATTTTGTAAAGCGACAACTGCAATCGTCGCCAAGATACCAATAATGGCAATGACGACTAGCAATTCTATTAACGTAAATCCGCGTTTATTTTTCATAATATAATTTATTTTCTATCTTTAAATTATATCAGAATTTAATAAAAACAAAAAACCCACTTTTTTAAAGTGGGTTTCTATAAAGAGTTTAAAAAATTACATCATCTTCTTTCTGATAAAGGCTGGCACATCACTACCATCATCACTGGAATCATCTTCATTCTTTGGTGCTTTTTTTGCTTCACCAAAACGATTGATCGCTGGAGTAGTTTTTACTTCCTCAGTTTTTTTCACATCTTTTTCTAACCATGATAAACCGATTGAAGGATTTGGGGTTTGAATTGGAGATTGATTAATAACTGGATTAGCTACTTCAATAACTGGCTCAACCCTAACTTCTTCCCGCACACCCATAATACTGGATGAATCAGCTTTGCGGCCAAAAATACTTTGAAATGGTGAGGCAATTGGCTCAGTGATTCGAGTAAATGGTTCTATGTTTTCACGACCACGATCAAAACCGGTCGCCACAATCGTCACCTTTATTTCATCTTTCAAGTTTGGATCAATAATCGCGCCAAAAATTATACGCGCATCTTCATCAGCTAAAGAATTAATAATATTAGCCGCTTCATTTACATCCATCATAGTTAAATCTGCACCACCAGTGACCGTAAAGACAATACCTTTTGCCCCTTTAATATCTACGTCTAATAAATTAGAGTTAACCGCCAAACGAACAGCTTCTTGTGCGCGATCGTCACCACTAGCCCGACCAATACCCATCAAGGCCGATCCAGTGTTCGCCATAATTGCTTTCACATCAGCGAAATCGGCGTTAACAATTCCTGGCACAGTAATGATTTCGGCAATACCAGCCACGCCTTGTTGTAAAATATTATCAGCAATTTTAAACGCATCAAGAAAAGAAGTTTTTTTATCAATAACTTGTAATAATTTTTCATTCGAAACCACAATAATGGTATCCACGCGAACTGACAATTCTTCAAAAGCTTTTTCCGCAATCTTCTTGCGTTGACCACCTTCAAAAGCAAATGGCTTAGCCACCACGGCGATTGTTAGAGCGCCGCAATCCTTAGAGATTTCCGCAATAACCGGTGAAGCACCGCTACCAGTACCACCACCCAAACCACAAGTAATAAAAACCATATCAGCTCCTTTTAAAACATCTTTGATTTCTACTTGAGATTCTTCTGCGGCCTGACGGCCTAATTCTGGATTCATACCGGCACCCAATCCACGAGTTACAGTCTTTCCAATATGTAATTTAACGTCAGCTTTACTATTATTTAAAGCTTGAACATCAGTATTAATAGCAATAAACTCTACACCTCTGATGCCCTCATCAATCATGCGATTTATAGCATTTCCGCCGGCGCCGCCAACTCCAATAACTTTAATTTTGGCAAAAGTTTCAGCTTCTGGTTTTACTTCTGGCATAATATTTTAAATTAATTATCTTTTTTAAAAATTTACTGCGGAATAATTTTTCCAAATATTCCTTTAATCTTCTTGACGGCAGACGCAATATTTTTTGATAAAGCGCCATTATCACTATTACCGATAGAACCGCGACGACCCCAAACTACTAAACCGAGAGCGCCTAAAAATTCCAAGCCTCGAGCCTTATCAATCGCAATTCTAATATTTTTAGCTTCTCCCAGTGAGGCTGGTAAACATAATTTTCGCTTAGCCGTTTCCACAATGCCATTTAATTTAGCACCGCCACCAATCAAAATTATGCCGGCCGGCAACATACCAGAACGATCAATCATTTTTAGTTCTTCGTCAATCTTCTCAAAAATTTCTTCCACACGAGCCTCAATTATTTCAGCCACATATTTTTGTGAAATAGTTGTAATGCTGTCATCAACATTTTCCTCTTTAACTAAATCAGAAATATCAACGTCATCTTCGGAAAAATTTGTTGGTTCCGATGAACCATATTCAACCTTAATTCTCTCAGCTAAATTAATTGGGCAACGTAAACAAATAGCGATGTCAGAAGTAATATGTTCTGAACCAATCGGCAAAACAGCGGTGTGCAATAAATTACCTTCTTCAAAAACTGATAAGCTAGTTGTTGCTGCGCCAATATTTATCAAGGCAACACCAAGCTCTCTTTGTCTGATATCCAAAACAGCTTCCGCCGAAGCAAGTGATAATAAAGCCACGTCATCAATTTGTAATCCAGTGCGGAAAACAGCTTTAGTTAAATTTTTAATTTGATTAGATAGTCCTAAAATAATTAAAGTTTCCACCTCTAAACGTAAACCACTCATACCAATCGGATCTTTAATATCTTCTTGATTATCAATAGAAAACTTAATCGGAATCACATGTAAAATTTCATAGTTATTTGGTACCACCAAGGAACGAGCGGCATCAATGGCACGATTAACATCAATATCATCAATCTCTCCATCACTCTTGCTGACCACAACAACGCCACGACTTTTCTCACATTTTATTTTTGGATTGTTAATGCCAATCCAAGCGCTAGTAAGTGGCACACCAATTAATCTTTCTGCTTTTTCAATACAAGCCGAAATTGAAGATGTTGCATCTTCAATACTATTAATTGACCCCTTGCTCATACCAGAGGTCGGTGAAGAAACGGCGCCAATAATTTGCACATCTTCTCCATTAACATCATTAATTTTTTGCCCGATTACTAAGCGAATACTGGTTGAGCCAATATCTAAACCGGCAATTATTTCTTCTTTCATAAAGGATAATTGTTTTGAATTTTTTATATAGTCTTATAATTCGTATTATAACAAAAAATACCACTCTTGCCAAATATTACGCCCTAAAAACCGCCAAAGAACAGAGCCAACAATTTTTCTCCGAAAAATAAGGCAATTATACTACCAAAAGCCAAGAAAACACCGAGCGGCAATTTACTTTCCATCTTTTTACCTTTAAAGATAATTAAAGCAATGCCAATTGTAGCGCCAACAATATAAGAAGAAAAAATTGCTAAAAGTAACATGTCGGTTCTCGGAAACATTAGGGCCATTAAACCGCCCAACCAAATATCGCCTTCACCAATACCACGACCGCGCGTCACCAAAAATTGCGTGCCAAAAAAAGCAATGCCAATCACTAGAGCAGTAGCAATAGAAATATAATCATAACCTAAAAAAATATCCAATCCCAAAAATAAAACTGCCGCCACAATAATTAAATTGACCGAAATAAGCAACCAGCGAAAATCATAAATAAAAATTGCCAACATCATAAACACTATCAATAGATCGCGTAAAAATATTAACCAAAAAGTTTTTAGAGTCCAAGCATTTAACAACATCGCGTCAGTCGGCAATACCCAACGGAAATAATGAAAAAAAACGGCCACAAATAATAAACCACTAATCAATTCTACGGCTGGATATTGCCAGGAGATTTTTTTGTGACAATGGCGACAACGACCGCCAAGTAAAGCAAAGCTAAGTAATGGAATATTGTCGTACCAAGAAATTTTTTTATGACACTTTGGACAATAAGAGCGATTCATTAAACTCTCCTCTTTATACAGACGCCAAACCATGCAATTTAAAAAACTGCCTAAAAGTAAACCGTAAATAAATACAAAAACTACTATCAAAATATTCATAAAAATTATTTTAAACTATTTAATAAATCAGTCACGCCAGTGTCAGTTGAATTAAGCTCAGCCGCTCTGGTTGCATAGCGCAAAGCCTTAGCTTTATCGCCCTTCTCTTTGTACAAAACTGCTAAAGAATATTGCCAAAGATAATCACTAGGATTAATTAAGCTGGCACGTTCATTATACCAAATTGCCTTATCCAAATTTTTCTCCAAATAGTAGGTGTTGGCAATTTTTTTATATAAATCCAAAGAAAAACCATAGCCCAATGCCATTTTATAATTAGCTCGAGCGGCCTCATACTTTTTAATTGTCATATAAACATTTCCCTTCCCCAAATAAATGCCCGCCTTATATCTTTTAACATTTAACAAGTGATCCCAGTTTAGTCTTGCGTCAGCATCATCCGGCACCAAGCCTAAAGCCGTATCATAAGCCGTTAAAGACGCTTCGCTCTCACCGGACACCGCCAACATCTTCGCCTCAAAAACATAATTTTCCGGCAATAGTGGTGCGCGATTAATAAGCGCCGCGAAATCAATTTTGGCAGCCGAATAATCACCTAAAATGGTATGCGCCAAAGCCCGCGCCTGAACACTGGCATAATTATTACTATTATTATCAGCTAAAATTTTAGTCGCAATTTTTTTAGCACCGTCCTTAACAGATAAATCATTAACATCAAAAATTTTACTATAGGCCACCTTTAAAAAATTAACATCATAATAAAAATAACCTGGTTGTGACTCTTTAATATAATCATATAAAGTATAGGCCTCAAAATATTGGCCATCGAGCAAAGCTTTTTGCATACTACTAAAATAATGATCTTGGATTAAAGCATTAAAATCAGAGACTACCAATCGACCGCCAAAAAAAACAAGCGGCAAAAACAGTAAGGCGTAAATAAACCGTGGCCATGGTAAGCGATTTTTATTAAACTCACCTTCTGAGCGACTAGCAAAATCAAGTGCTGCCAGTAATGCCAAAAATAAATATAAGTACACGTTGCCAACCACAAAACTAAAGCCAAAAAATAGAGATAAAATATAAGTCGCTAATCCAAAATAAAGCGCCAAGGCTAAATTTTTATGCTCCGAGTATTTCCAAGTTCGCCAAAATAATTTGGTCGCCCAAGTTAGCAATAAGACCCAGGCCAATAGACCAATAATGCCCGAAGTTAATAAAATATCCAAAATTAAATTGTGGGCCCGATTAGTGCGGGCGTTAACATTACCAAAAACACCCCAATCTTTATCATAATATTTTATTAAAATTTCTTCCTGATTTTCTAAACCATACCCAAAAACTGGTTCCTTGGAAATAGCATCAACACTAGCTCGCCAAAAATAAACCCGAGCGGCCACGCTACCATTTTCAAAGTCAAAAATTCCAAATACTCGCTGACGAAGAAAATTATCGTAAGACATTAAGGTTCCAAATAATAAAAAAATACCAAGCAATACGGCCACTAAATAGCGCCAATTTATTTTATTAAAAATTGCCGTTCGATTTTTTGCCAAATAGCTAATTCCCAAAACTACCAAACCTAGAAATAGTGCCACCCAAGCACCGCGACTAGAAGTAAATAATAAACAAGCCAAATTTAAAAAAGTAAAAAAGATACATAACCAACGCCAAATTTTATTTTTAGCCGTTGTAATTAAATAGAAAGATAATGGCAAAACAAAAAGTAAATATGAACCTAGAAAATTTGGTTGACCCAAAGTTGAAGTTGTTCGGCCAGTTAACGCTGGTGGCTCACTCCAATTCAAAAAATCGATACCTAGAATTTGCAAAACACCATAAAGACTGGAAATAGCGCCGGCGATAGATATGGCGGCAATAATTTTAAATATTTTTGTTTTAAAAACTTCAAAATCAGCCTGGAATGATACTAACAGATTCCAAAAAATTAAACTGAACCACAAGAAGTAGCCTAAACAACTAAAATAACCCTCCTGGCGATCATATAATCCCCAAAAACTTGTCGCCAAATCTACTGAAGAAAACAATGGTAAGGCCAACAAGAATAAAAATCCGACCGGCACCCACAAATAACGACGGAAAAATTTTGCGCTAACAACTTTAGACTCATTTTTTTTCAATAGCAAAAAACGAGCATATGAAAAGATAATCAAAAAAATTAAAAGAAAGCGAAACAAAATCATTTTGTTCAACTCAAAAATATTAGCGTTTGGTAAAAATATCGCAAAAGTTAGCGGTACAAAAAAAATCGCTATCAAATAATCAACCTCGATAAGCAAATCTAAAATTTTATTTAACTTTAAACCTTTAAACATTTGTTTTTATTTAAACTATTATACTGACAATTATAGCAGTATTTTTCTAAACAAAAAAGCCCCAAACTTTGCAGTTCGGGGCTTTAAGAGTTTTTTTTATTTGTTTCGGCGGTTATTGAATTTCTCCCAAACAACCATTAATGGTGAAGCTAAGAAGATTGAACTATAAGTACCGAAGAAAATACCAACAAGCAATGTTAGAGCGAAATATTTAATTGATGGGCCACCGAAAATAACGATACAAGCCAGCACCAACATAACAGTCATGGAAGTATTAATTGATCGAGTTAAAGTTTGATTAACACTAACGTTAACAGTGCCTTCAAAATCTTGTGTGCTCTTTGGTAAGTTTTCACGAATACGATCGAATACCACAATAGTATCATGCACACTGAAGCCAATAACTGTTAACACCGCTGTGATTGAGGAAATATTAACATCAACACCAAAGAATTTTCCTAAAACAGCCATAAAACCAACTGTGATTAAAGCGTCATGAAACAAGGCGAATAAAGTAACGAAACCATAATCCCAAGATGAGACTGGGCGTGATACTTTTCTAAAAGCATAAGAAATGTACAAACTAATAGCTAGTAACACCAAGATGATTGAAGTTAAAGCCTTGCGTTGCATCTCTTGCCCGATGGACGGACCAATCGATGTGAATGTTAACTCTTCTAGAGTTGAACTTTTGCTAGTTGCTAAAGTTTTTAAACCAGTAACCACTTTTTGGTGAGCATCTTCACTTGTTTCTTGAAAACGAAGAATGAAAGAATTAGTAGTTGGTTGAACTGATAAACTGTTTAACCCTAAGTTTTTAACAGCGTCTTGTACCTCAACTACACTTGGCTGACCAGACGCAAAACTAACCTCCAACAAACTACCGCCAGTAAAATCGATTCCAAATTTCAAACCCCAAGCTGCAATCGCTACAACCGACAAGGTCATTAAAGCTAAGGAAATACTGATCCAAATTTTTCTTTTTTGTATAATCTTAAACATATAAAGTAAAATTTATTTATTAATATCTTTATTATTTTTAACGCTTGTCACTAACCATTTATATTTCTCTAACCAATTATTGTTAATTAATTTTAAGAAATTTCTAGTCACAAAAATCGCAGTAAACATCGAGATCAACACACCTAAAAGTAAAGTGATGGCAAACCCTTTAATTACGCTATTAGAGAATAATACTAGAACGAAACAAACGATAAGACTGGTGAAGTTACTATCACGGATTGAAGGCCAAGCACGATTAAACCCATCGGAAATCGCTAAGCTTAAAATCTTACCAGCACGTAGCTCCTCTTTCATTCTTTCAAAGATTAAGATATTAGCATCAACCGCCATACCTATCGACAGAATGAAACCAGCAATACCAGACAATGATAAAGTCACTGGCCATAATTTAAATATCGCAAGTGATACTAAACCGTAAATGATTAAAGCAAAAACGGACAATAAACCTGGGAAGCGGTAAAAAAGAATCATGAATAAGGCCACGATAAGCAAACCAACCAAACCAGCCATAATACTGTTATTAATTGATTGTTGACCCAAAGTCGCGCCAACAGTTTGTTGACTAACCATGCTAATTGGCACTGGCAAAGCACCAGTGTTTAAGCGTTGGGCTAATAATTTAGCTTCTTCAGCGGTAAATTTACCGGAAATAACTGCTTTACCACCATCAATTTTTTCATTAACAGTTGGAACGCTGATTGGGTAGCCATCCAAGAAGATCGCTACTTGTTTGCCAATGTTACGCTCAGTAATATCACCAAAAAGTTTTGCCCCAGCGTCATTGAACTCTAAAGAAACTTGAGGTGTACCATCGTTTTGATTGAATTCTACTGTTGTTCTCTTTAAATCTTTACCAGTCAAATTAGTATTTTTCCAATCAAAGTTATCAGCAGTTGTAGCCGCAACAGTCTTAGGAGCTAAATCAGCCACAGTCATCTTTGGGAAAGAAATTTGATTAACATTATATTCTTGAGTTTTCTTATCAGCGCCTAAACGTCTATCATTTAATTTAACAATTTTATAATCAGTTTTAGTTTCAATTACGTTCCAGAAAACTTGATTTTTAGCAATGCCTTTAATTGCAGCTACGATTTCTGGCTGAGTTTTATCATTGATCCAACCTAAAGAACCATCATCTTCAGCAGTTGGCACAACATTAGCTGTTACTGGAGTGTTGCCCGCAGTTTGAACATCAATGTTTGAAACATTAGCGCCAACAGCTTTTCCTTGATTATTATCTTTAGCTAATTGAATAAAATCACCACCTTTAACAGCTGTCGCCAAAACTTTAGTTGCTTTGTCTTTTAGTCCAGCATTAAAAGCATTGATTGTTTTAGTTTGATCTGGAGTAGTGCTGGCAACCACAGTTGATTTAGCCACTTGTTCTTTAAATTCTAAAAGTGGAGTCTCACCGATCATTTTAATTGCCTCGGAAACATCTTTAACACCGGCCAATTCTGCAATAATACGATAATTACCGTCAACTGTTTTATTAACTTGAATAACTGGTTCACTTACACCAAAAGCGTTCACACGACGTTCAATAACATCACGCACACCTTCAACGGCTGCAGCGCGATCAGCTTCAGCTACATCTTTAACATTAGCTTCATAAACCAATTGAGTGCCACCTTGTAAATCAAGGCCTAAACGAAACGGTACATCCTTAACTTTTGGCAAAAGAACCAAATTGTTAGTTTTTCCAGCTATACCAGAGCTGAGCTTATTGTAATAATTACCACAAGTGATTAATCCGGCTACAACCGCAATAATCATAATAACAACAAAAATCCACCACGCACGACGTTTTGGGGTTTTTGCAAAAACCGCTTGAAAGAGATTCTGACTCATAATTTTGTTTATTAATAATTTTCTTTTAATCTATTTAACTAATATAAATCAAAGTTCAACAAAAATCAAGGGTAAAAGCGGTGGAAAACTCCCAAAAAACAAATTGACATAAGCCGAAAAATCTTTTATAATAGCCTTAAACCTATTAATAAACTAAACAAACATGTATGCCATTAATACCAACAGTTATTGAAAAAGACGGCCATTCTGAGCGGGCCTATGATATTTATTCTCGCCTTTTAAAAGACCGTATTATCTTTTTGGGCGAAGCGATTGATGATCATACCGCCAATATCGTTATTGCCCAATTATTATTTTTAGACGCTGAAGACAAAACTAAGGACATTAAATTCTACATTAATTCTCCAGGTGGTTCAGTGACAGCCGGTTTAGCAATTTATGACACCATGCAATACATCAAATCTGATGTCTCCACGATTTGCTTAGGCATGGCCGCTTCCATGGCTTCCGTCATCTTAGCTGCCGGTGCACCGGGCAAACGTCTAGCCTTACCAAACAGCGAAGTTATGATTCACCAAGTGATGGGCGGCGCCGAAGGACAAGCTAGTGATATTAAAATCAGCGCTGAACACATTCTAAAAACTAAAGATCGCTTGAATCATATTTTAGCCACTCACACTGGTAAAAAAGTAACGGAAATCGAAAAAGATTCCGACCGCGATTTCTTCATGAGTGCCGAAGAAGCAAAAAAATATGGCATTATTGATAAGATTATCAAAAAAGGAAATTAATTTGCACCATATAAAAAACACCCATTTCTGGGTGTTTTTTTGTCGCTATTTTAAAGTTTTTCCGCAATTTTTTTCAAAGCTTCAGCGATTGGCTCAACTAGATCTTCTTCGATAGTTGCCTTGTCAGCCTCATAAGCTGCTTGAGCTTCAGCGATTACTTGTTTAAGTTTTGCTTTAGCTTCAATTGACATCTTTTCGATTAAATCTGGGCTGTTCAATTCAGAGTAAAGCAAACTATTGTGAACTTCATTCCAAACTTTTTTAGCTAAATCGCCAGCTAAAATATCAACCTCTTTTTCGGCTCTTTTTACCAAAGCCTCAACATCTATAACTGGAGCCTCTTCTTTTTTGCCAAATCCAAATAATCCCATAGTTTTATTTTTTTAATTTATAAATTAGAAAGCGAAAGTCGCCATCATCATTTGCATAATTTCACGGTAAGCTGGTTTAGTATTATCAATTGGAGTATAAGAAATAACATAAACTGTTTTCTTAGCCGCATCTGTAAAATAAATGTTTAAACCATCCAAACTAGAAACTGCATCCACCCCAGCCACTTTAATCATTTGACTATCACTAGCTAATTGAGAAAACTCTGACGAATACCAATCTTTAATATTTTGTTTTTTGTCATTAGGTTGGGACACAACTTGAATAAAAGAATTATCCGCCGCAGTAAAAATGATTGAAGCATCTTTGTTGACTGAAGCCATAGTCCAAAGTTTTGGATAGTCAATCTTATATTTATATGTTGGGTTGGTATATTTAGAAATATTTACATCTTGATCAATTGTACCAGTACCACTTGGATTATAAAGCTTGGATAACTCGGCTAAATCATTATAACCATCACCATCGCTATCAGCTTTACCTGGGTTAGTCCCTAAAGCTACTTCCTCTAAATCATTTAAACCATCAAGATCAGTGTCAAATAATGGTTGACTAGAAATAACTGGAGCTGAGCTAGTTGGAACGACTACCGGAGTAGAGCTGGCCGGATTAGTGCTAGTGGCGATAGTTGAACTTGATAAAATAACTGGAACGCTAGTTGTTGGCACCTCATTTTTAACAACATGTGGAGTTGTTGGAATATTAACTGCATTATTTACAATTGGAGTAGCAGTTTTTTTTGGCATTAAATAAACCACCAAGAAATAAGCCGCCACTAAAACCAAAACGCCAGCACCAGACCCAATAATGATAGCTAATTTTTTAGAACTACCATTAGCTATCTCAGTTTTTGGAGCACTAGGTGCGGCAAAAATAGAACTTGGAGCTGTTTTTTGCTCAGCAGCGCTTGGGACATGAGACTCATTAACCTTAACAACTGAGGCTCCAGCTTTCGGTGCACCAAAATATTCATCATAACTAAATGAGCCCGATTTATAATCCTTCGGCATTTTGTGGACGCTAATTTCTTGAATGATTTTATCTTCCGGTCGAGAAACCGCGCTTAAATTGTCAGGCAAATCGTTATTAGTTAAATTACTAACTGGAGCTTTTTTTCCGAACATATTTTTTATATTTTACTATTTAATAAGTTTACCTGCACCATTTGGATTATAACCACCCTTTACCTCAGCGCCATCATCATAACCGTCACCATCAGTATCAGCATTATTTGGATTAGTGTTATAAATACAAATTTCATCATAATTTGATAAACCATCATGATCGCTATCAAGTTGATGTAAAGCGATGTTAGCTGGTGAAGCTGTAGCCGCTAAACTACAATCAACACGAGCACTAGTTGAAGTGCCAGTTGATGTACTAATTGCACCAGGAATAGTAGTTGTTGGAACTACTTCAGGACTTGAAGTTACAAAACCAGGAATTTGAGTTGGCGCACTAGTTGTTACCACTGGAGCATTAACAACCGGAGTGTTAACTACTGGAGTATTTACCTGATTATTTGTTGGAACGACTGGAGTTGCTTGTTTACTACCAAGCATCGGCACTAAAAATTGTTTATAAATAACATAAGAGCCGATAAGCACTAGGCCCATAATTATGACAGTCACAATTAGAGTTTTAATAAGCTTAGCCATTTTACCCTTAGTTTCTTCGCTCATACCAGAATTTGGCATTTGACCAAGATTAGCCATTGGCATTACTGGCGCCGCTGGACGAGTTGGCATACCGCTAGAGGCGATTGGAGCTGGAGCGACACGCGGAGCCATTGGTTGAGAAGTAGAGACAGCCGGAGCATCATTTTCAACACCAGCAAAGATGTCGTCAACTTCAGGAGAATTTTTAGGAGTCAAATTATTGAACATAATTTTATGTTAGATTTTAATAAAAATTAAATTTGTTATTATATAAATATTATACCGCGAATAAGTTAAAGGGGCAATGATTAATTCCCGGCGCCCCAAAATATTTGGGTGTTTTTAATCGAAGTATTAAACACGGAATTACCCGCACAACCAGCATCATCCCAAATACAACCAGTCTGGCCACTTGTTATAACGCCGGCAGATCCGCAACAAATATTTTCCGTGTGACAACCAGAACTAGGATTGTTATTACAACTACTATTATCGGATGTTTTTTGATTTTTAAAATAAACTCCTTTCGAAACACAATTACTCGTATCTGAGGCACAAGTAACTTCTGCTGTTTTTGAATCTTTAATACAATGAGCATCATCATATGAGACGGCATCAAAAAGTCTAATAAAACTCCTGAGGCATACTTCACACGAGCCAGCCATACCCATACTTAGATAACCAGCAAGATCTGAATCGGTAGCTGGATTACTTGCACTTTCTGCACAAGCAATACCAGTGTTTCGGCAAAAATTAGCAATACAAACTGAGCCAGCCGGACAAGCCACTGGGGTTAAATTTTTATAGAACTGATGGGTTTGATCAGCAAGTAAATCAAAGCTAACCATATGGGGTGTGTCCGCCCCCCAGTCGCCCCAATCAATATCGTTGCTGTAGTAACAACTACCATATTCTTTACCTGGATTTGGTCCGCAATAACGAGATCTAATACCTGGATCACTATCATAAGCGTAATGAACTTTACAACAATTACCACCAGCACCACAAACTTGCCCACCAGAACAATCAGCATCTTTTTTACAAGGGCCATCTGCTGTCGCCGTACAAACACCGCCACTACAACTCTCACCACTAGCACATGGGTCTGGGCATTGGTTACCGCAACCATCATCTTCATCGGCACACTTACCAGAACAACTAGCGAATTTACCGGGATTAATTGTAAGTTTAGCCCCATGACAAGCTGCACTAGCTGCAGTCGTTATACCTGTACACTTGTTAGCATAAACGGCTGGTGCTGGCCAAGCAGGATCTTTACAACAACCATTTTGGATTGAATCCCATACAGTTCCACTAGCACAATTAGTTGGTGTATTAGTGACAGCAATGCAGGTGCCACCAGAACAAGTTTGCGCATTATTACAAACACCTAAGCCGCAAGCACATTGACCATTAACCGCAGTCATATTATTTGGGCAAACGCAAGATTTAGTTACCGTCGAATAAATTTCACCAACATTTGTACATGCACCACACTTACCAGTATTAACATCACAATTGTTCGTCGAGCCAAATTTAGTACAATCTAATTTACCTGGATTAGGCACGGTATTATTACAACCATCACTTAAATACCCAGAACAAGATTGGGAATAAGCTGGATAATTTGCGGCGGACAATGTTGGTTTACAGACACACAAACCAGAACCCAAATCACAAGTTTGTGCTGCGCCACAAGTTTGCGCACATGGAATATCTTGGACACAACGCAAATAGCCAGTAGTAGCAGCAATACAAAAATTTGAAAAATTCTTAGGTGAATTAACACCACCACCTGTTGTCCAATAATTTTTACCATAAGTATATCCGCCAGCGGGTATACAATTAGAATCAGTTAAATATTTTTGTCCATTCAATAATAAATTTATTCCGGCTAAACCATTAAGTTCCAAAACTGTAATATCACCACCCACACTATCGAGCAGCTGTTGATAATTATAATCATTAGCCACATGCCACCCACTTGGACATAAGGAAGCATTACTAGCATCGGTGGTCGGATAAACACTGCCTTCCGCATCGCAATTAATATTAGAATTGTCTCGGCAAGCACCATTGGTATGGGCTGGGTTTTTATCTTGTCTTAAATTATCAGCTAACCAACAACGATCACCAAGTTTAATAGTACGATAATAACCATCTTGATTACGCAATGATCCAGTTTCATCCCAAGGACCACCATCCAACTCAATCATCCCACAACCATATTTAAATCCAGTAACATCAGAGCTAAGCGTATTTTTAGCACCATATTCGTTGGCAGCTGTAATGGTAAATGGAATTGTACTGGAAGTCGTTAAGATGCCAGACAATAAACCGGTATTTTGGTTGATTGTGAAATTTTTTCCAGTCGGTGTACTAGTAGTATAAACAACCGCCTTGTTGCTCAAATTATTATTTATAACTTGGCAGTTATAAGTATTAAAAATCGCCGCTTGCTTGTTACATTGCATCGCTAGTTGCGGTGCATTAGCGTGGAAGTGAATAGTG